>CAYPFJ010000005.1:0-111272 GCA_964409945.1 uncultured archaeon
CTTTCTATTGCCTTCAGAGAGCCTAATTATTTTTGTCGGGTGAGTGTTGTTTGACATTAAAGAAAAAAAAGGAAAAAATTACAAATAATAATATTATTTCGGTTTCTTCGTATAAGATGTACCTTTCACTCCTTTATATATTCCAGCTATTATTGCTCCAGCAATAAATCCCCCTACATGGGCAAAATGAGCTGTTTGGCCCGCCCCAAATGGATCCATCAACGAATAAATGGCATAAATCAATTCAGCTATAAAGTATGTCAAAATAAAATACTCAGCACTTACTTTTCGCGTTGAAAACCCTGTTATTGATGGCCCATAAAATTTATTGTGAGGATAGAGAATTAAGTAAACACCCATAAGTCCAAATATCGCTCCAGAGGCTCCTAATGAAGGAATCATGGCAAATCCAGGTATTGGAATAATTAAAGTGCTCACAGCATGAAGTAAACTGCCAAAAATTCCTGAGATAAAATAAGTAAATAAATATAGGAAATGACCCATCGCATGTTCACAATTATCAGTTATAACAAGGAAAAACCACATATTCATGATAATGTGTACATAATTGCCATGCATAAACATCGAAGTAATTAAAGTCCACCAATTTCGACCTGCAAAGAAATCCGCAGGTACAAAAGCGTATTCTATGCGCATTTGCCCTGTAGGATCCAAAAGTTGCCATATAAATACTAATATGTTAGCAACTAATATGATAACAGAAAAATATTGCTTAAAAAAAGGAATTTTATCACGTTCTGCTTCAAATACCATTTTAATTAGCTCTTCAAATCTTCTATTTTAATTTTCTAATAGATGAAGATAATTCGCTCAAATGATATAAAAATTTTTAGATTAAATATGATAGATCTGAAATTTCAATTACATAATTGTCCTTTAAATTAAATAAATTAACAAAAAGCAAACAAAAAATTATATTGATTTTTTCCATTCAAATTATGTGCTTCTTATAAGACTTTTTCAACCATTTTTACTTTCTTTAAAAAATATAATCCTGGTATTATAAAAAAACTATAACACAGATTGCCAACAATATTATATTAATAACAAAATCAATTAACAATACTCCAGCTTGTTCCAAATGATTTAGAGTATAAAAAGTACCAGCAATTAATACACATGATAAATAGCCAACTGATGCGATTCCTATAAGTAAAAATATATATCCGTAAAACTCATTACGTTCCATAATATTTTATTTGTTTTTAATGAGTATTTAAACTTTATTTTGATCTCGCTTAATGAGATTCTCATTTTAATGTAAGAAATAGATACAACCAATACTCTACTTATCTATATGTAACTTTGATATCTAATCTAAAAGTTTAATTATGCTTTTCTAAAATCTCTTTTATTCTGTTTAAAAGTTCTTTACCCGAAAAAGGCTTAGTAATATAGGCATCAGCACCTAATTTTTTACCCTTTTGAACATCTTCATTAAAACTTTTTACAGTAAATAAAACTACAAGAATATCCTTATACTTTTCATTGTTTTTGACTTCCTCCAGGACGGAATAGCCACTTCGACCTGGCATCATGATGTCTAATAATATTAGGGCTATTTTATCATAACTTTCTTCTATGATTTTCATAGCCTCTTTGGCATTGCTGCTCGTAATTGTATCAAAATCCCCCAATTTTAAAAATTTTTCTGTAAGGTTGACAATATCAGGCTCATCGTCAACTATAAGAATTGTATTTTTTCCAGACATATGCAAACCTAAATCTTTTTTATTGTCTTTATTAACTTAAAATTATTTTTTTTATGATATATTCAGTTTAGTTATTTAAATATTTAAATGATTTTTATATTTGTGATCGCTTATGGTAAGAAAAAATCGATGCCCTAGATTTCCAGATGATTATATGAATGATAAAGCAGAAGAATATGATAGTTCAAAATGGATGGAGCGTAATCAAAAGAAATCCACTTTATTCAGTATTCAGTATCTTTGCGACGAAAAATTGAATGACAGTGAAGACAGCGGGACCATGAGGGGAGATTCACATTTAATCTTAGATTTAGGGTGTGGAACAGGCTTTTCATCAGAAATCTTGATTGAAAATGGTTTTAGAGTTATAGGGATTGACATTCTTAACGATATGTTATCAAAAGCTAGAGAAAAGAAAAGGAATTTTAAAGAGTATAAAGAATTAGAATATTTATTAGCTGATATTAATTTTTTACCAATTAGGTTTGTTTCAGTCGATCATATAATCTCAATATCATCATACAATTTTATACTACACGGAAAGGAAAATAATGGAGAAAAAATTAAGCTTCTTCATGATACAGCTAAATATTTGAATAAAATTTTAAAAATTAACGGAAGGATTATAATTGAATTTTACCCTAAAGATGATAATGAATTAAAAATGTTTAATAATTCATTTACTAATAATGGTTTTGAGGGATTTATGGTTAAAAACAATCCAAAACAAAAATCTGGTCAAACCTTTTTATTATTAAAGAAAAAATTGTAAGTATGGGAACCTGTAAATTTTGCGGGAAAATTGATAGGTTAATCTCTGAGGTTCTACAAGTATGTAGAAATTGTATTTTAGAAGGAGATTGGAGTCAAGTTAAACCTCATATTTTAAATGTTCACAAACAAGTTCGTCAGCTTGTAGAACTGCCAGAAAAACCTCCTAAGGCAGAAAGACTAAATATAAAGTTAAAATGTAATTTATGTATTAATGAATGCTCTTTATCTGAATTAGATGTAAGCTATTGTGGTTTAAGAAATATTCAACTAAGAAACTCGGGGCAATTACCGTACCCAACAAAATCGAAAGGATATATTCATGGTTATATAGATCCAAATCCAACAAATTGCTGCAATAGCTGGTGTTGTCCCGCGGGAACTTCATCTGGTTACCCAGAGTATTCAAACTATGATGGACCTGAATTTGGCACATACAGCTATGCGGCTTTTCTATATGGTTGCACTTTTGACTGTCTTTTTTGTCAGAATGCTTCTCATAAACTTTTTATAAAAAAGCATCTATTCGATGTTGAGACCTTAGCTAAGCAAATAATAAAAAACCAGAAGATTACGTGTTTATGCTATTTTGGTGGTACTCCAGAAGCTCAATTACCATTTTCACTTAACCTAGCTGAAAATATCCTTCAAAAAATAGAGGAAGAAAAAAGAATTATGAGATTTTGTTGGGAATGGAATGGCAGCGGGAATCAGGAATGGGTTGAGAAATGTATGCAAATTGCTATTAAAACAGGAGGTAATATCAAATTCGATTTAAAAAGCTATAATGAGAAATTAAATCTTGCATTATGTGGTGTTAGCAACAAAAGGACATTAGAAAATTTTAAATTTCTCGCTAAAAAATATTTCGGAACAAGAAATAATTTGCCTGAAATGAGTGCGTGTACTTTATTGGTTCCTGGGTATACAAATCATGAAGAAGTCGAACAAATTGCCCAATTTGTTGGTTCTATAAACAGAGAAATACCCTACAGTTTGTTAGTATTCCATGGAGACTACCAAATGAAAGATTTAGGGATTACTCCACGAAACCAAGCTGAGAGATGTCTAAGAGTTGCAAAAAAATATTTGGAAAACGTTCATTTAGGAAATAAATTCTTATTAGGATTTACATAAATTTACTCAAATAGCCCTTTTTGAAAAAATTTATTTAATAGGAATAATTAGCAATAGAGTATTGTTAAAAAAGAGATTGTAGAGAAGAGTCCAGTAAAAATAGAATATTCATTGACAGAAATTGGGCGAGATTTAAATAAAATGCTTTATAAAAATGTATGTTTGCCATCAGACAAGGATTGTGTTCTCGAGATGACCCATATTTTAGAGGAAAAAACCTTGAAGAAGCTTTTGATATAGAAAAATAATAAAAAATTCAAATATTGACTCCAAAAGAGAAAGAAAACTGAATTGAGAATATAAAGGAAGGAGAATATGACCACATCTATTGTAATTGAAGGAAAAATCTCCGTAAATGCAGTTTTGCAATCAAAATATCGTAAGGTTTTGACTTTATTCTATGATGTTGCAAAACTCCAGAGAAAAAGGAAAAGTAAACCGGGAAAATCTGTCAAGCAAATACTTGAGTCAGTAAAATCCAAGGAAATCAAAATTGAAGCAGTGGATCAAAATTGGTTTGAAACACATGCAAAAGGGAAGACTCACGGAGGAATTGCTGCTATAGTAAGTGAACGAATCTACCAGAAAATATTTGAATTCTTGAAATCGAAACCCGGCATATACTTTTTTTTAGACGGAATTGAAGATCCTTTTAATCTTGGGTATACCATACGGTCATTATATGCTGCAGGAATAGATGGTATCGTGATAAAACAGAGAAATTGGCGTGAGGTTGAGGCAATTATTATTAAATCTTCAGCGGGTTCCTCAGAATTAATGCCAATAGCGTTAGTCGAAGATCTGGAGTCAACAATAGATACCTTCAAATCTAATAATTATACCATTGCATGTACAGATAAAGATAAAGGTCAGTCAATTTATCAAAGCAAATTAAAAGCTCCATTATTTATTGTAATTGGAGGTGAAAAAAGAGGCACTAATCGAACTTTCTTAGATAAAGCAGATTTAATGTTGACAATTCCCTATAAGCGAGAATTTAACGGAGCGCTCTCTCTTAACTCCGCTGCAACCATAATTGGATTTGAAATTCTTAGACAACAATATTATACAAAATTAAATAAGTAAAGAGATTAAAAAGGTAATTTCCAAAAAAAAATTAAGTCATTTATGTCAAGGCGGAGTATGAAAATCAGATGTGTTGGATTAACTAAGAAGGGAACTCGTTGTACAAGAAAGACAAGTCATATAACGGGTTACTGTGCTCTTCATATAAATCAAATACCCTCTAAGGGTGATAACTTGTGTCCTGTGTGTGGAAATAAATATAAAACACTATATCACTGCGAAAAATGTAAGATTTCCTATTGTAACAAGTGTGTTTCATATTCCGATAGGGGTGATTTACACGTCGGTGTTATGAAGATGGGTGTTAACTGTCCATTTAAGCACGAATTGAAAACTTTCACAACTGAATGGTCAACATACTCAAAAATCTTTAATGAAAAAAATAAATAAAAATACCTACTTTTCTTCTTCAGCATCAAATCGTTTGATCTTGTATATAAATAAAATCGCGCCTCTAATCGAGATGATTAATAAAAAACTTGTACTCAAGATTCATGTCAACAAATTTTTTCTTAAATTTTGCACCATCTATTTTCTCTTTAAACTTTTCGTTCACTTCTAGTTTTTTAGGTTTAAAAACTTTCGTTACTGATGCTACGATTACATTGTCATCCATGATGTCAACTTTGAATTCCCATTTGGACCCTATTTCATCTTCTTTAAATTTCATAGGAGCAATTCCTTCTACCAGAACAAAATCCTTCCTAAAATTGCGATCAAGGCTTATATTAGGCTCCTGTATAAATTTCGCCACTTTCTTTCCTCTTTTTCATTTTATTAAATTATTTTTTGATTATAATAATAATAGAACTATATTTAAAAAATGTATAAGTCTATTGTATGATAAAAAATACTTAAAGATAAATTATATATCTATCCAAAATGATTCTCTTCTTCAGCATCGCTATCAATTGATGTTTTAGATAATAAAATTATATTAAAAAGAATAGATAAAAAGATAACTAAAGAAAATTAATTCGTCCATTTAAGGGTAAATTTTGATAGGAATGAAAAGGACGGGATTGCGCCATCCACATCTGTTTAAAGCAAAATTAATGTGCATGCACATTAATGGTCCCAGGGTATACAAATCATGAAGAAGTCGAACAGATTGCAAAATTCGTCAGTTCAATAAACAGAGAAATACCATATAGTTTATTAATATTCCATGGAGACTACCAAATGAGAGATTTAGGAATTACTCCACGAAATCAAGCTGAGAGATGTCTAAGAGTTGCGAAAAAATATTTGGAAAACGTTCATTTAGGAAATAAATTCTTATTAGGATTTACATAAATTTACTCAAATAGCCCTTTTTGAAAAAATTTATTTAATAGGAATAATTTCGATATTACAGCATACATGATTTAAAATAAATTTTCGTGGTGGGAAAACATACAAAAAGCACGCATACGATTGTCAAGTACTCAATTAGAAGCACTACTATCCGTATGCGATCAAGTTATGTCTGTATGTCGCTCTCAGGGAATTCGAAAGAATGGTCCTATCCCGCTCCCCACAAAAAGATTACGTGTTCCTGTTTTAAAAGCTCCTTCTGGACAAGGTACTGCAACGTGGGCAAAATTTGAAATGCGAATTCATAAACGTCTTTTTGAGATTATTGCCAACGAAAGAAGTATGCACCTTATAATGAAAATTCAAATTCCTGAATCTGTGCTCGTAGAAATTGAATTAATGTAATTAAAAGTGATGGGTATCTCTACTTATACTTTATCTGTTCATAATTCATCTAAAGTAATCTGAATTGGCTCATTAGCTAATTTCGTTTTTTTATCAATGTCAACGTTTTCAACATAATATACAGTTCCAAGAATTTCCGTTCCTCGACCAAGAGTAATATCCTTACCTTTAATATCTCCATCTACGTGCGTTCTGATAATATTTACATTGTTTTTAGCAAGGATACTTCCATGAATTCTGTAATGCTGTTTCTTTATCTTATTTTGTGATCCAAAAAGAATATCATCAGCTACAACATTTCCCTCGATATGAGTTGATCCATCAATACTAATACTCTTCTCAGAAGACAAGTTCCCATTTATCTCTGAAGAACCAGAAAGTTTAACTTCTTGTTCTCCTCTCACAAAATGCCCTGCTTTAAAAGAACCAGCAACAATCAAAGAACCTTGAATCTTAATAAGATTACCTATTTGTGTTGAACCTGAAAAATCAGCACTTTGATCTCCTGAAAGAAAT
This sequence comes from uncultured archaeon, assembly GCA_964409945.1. GTDB lineage: Archaea > Asgardarchaeota > Lokiarchaeia > Sigyniarchaeales > SOKP01 > Loki-b32. The sequence goes on from CAYPFJ010000005.1 coordinate 6,945, forward strand.
CCTGCGATAATAAATGAACCTGAGCTACTAACATCCCCATGAACAGTTAAATTACCAGATCCTTTTAAACTTCCTGATGATGTAAGTCCATCACATACCAAATCACCATTAATTGTTCCATTACCTGAAATCCGTATAGATTTGTTGGTTTTTCCCCCAGAAATTTTAGCAGACCCCATAGCACTTATATGTTCATCGTATTCTTGTAAATCACCGGTACTACTTATAATAACCCTCTTCTCCTCTTTCTTAATAGAATCACTCTCATTATTTTTCATCTTTAATCACAACGAAAAGAATTGATTTACAGTTATATAAAATAAAATTTTTTAAAACTTTTACTCTTTTCCTAACGTTGTTCGAAAAATTCATTTATTTATTTAATCAGATTTAAATCAATAAATTAATATAGTTTTAATAAATAAGTGGACTATAATTTAGAAAAATAATTTGATAGTGGATCGAGTTGGCAGATTTTCATACCAAAACATTTTATGGGCAAAAAACAAGTGTTAGGATTACAAGTCCATCAAAAGAAGTTCCTTATATATTCTTAAGTTGTATAAGTAGAAAACCTAATGGCTCTTGGGAGAAACCCTCTGACGGAGAGGGAAAAACTGTAAGGCTATCGATTGAAGAAATTATATGTATCTTAGAAGTTTTAAATAGGAGGAGTGCCAACTGGAGAGGTTATCACGTTTTTAAAGAACGTAAAACAGAGATTTACGTAGGATGGGAAGATCAATCTCGTCAAGTTTTACGGATCATTATAGGAGAATATGCTAAAAAACTGCGATTTCCAAATTTAAATTTCATGACGCTAATGCTTGATCACATATTAAATGAGAAAATTGAATTTGCTACAAGTGGCACTTTTGAAGCTAAAACAAAAGAAAATGTCGAAATGGATGAAGAAACTGAATTTGGTCTTTTTTCAGAGCATATTACTGCTAAAGATGGTTTACATATTGTTGAGACTACAGAATTTAGTATGTCACGAGATATTACTGAAGTTGAAGCAAAAATTAAAGTAGAAAGTCCAAAGGCTTTATTAATTACTTTAGATTCTGGAGATGAGGTTTGGATACCAAAAAGTACAATACATAGTGAATATGATGTTAAAGAAAAAGAGAAATCTCAAAAATTTATTGTAGATAAATGGATAATTGAAAAATATAAAATTCCAAAATGATCGATTCTAGTAAAAATCTGAAGTATTATCAACACCCTATTTTTTTAAACGTTTTTTTGTTAACAGTTACCGTTTCTTTATTCATCTTAAAATTAATCTTTTCAATAATAACAAATAGTTTAGCACTTCAAGCAGACGCAATTGATAATCTTACTGATATAGTAATGATTCTTGCTGCTTTAATAGGTATCATATATTCTAAAAAAAAACCAAATGCAAAATTTCCATATGGTTATTATAAAATTGAAAATATTATCAGTTTGCTCATTTCGATACTTATTTTTTATACTGCTTATACTATTATTTCACAATCTATTAAGGATATTTCAGATTTTATTGCAGGTTTTTCTAAAGTTATCATTATCTCTAACTCAATTTTAATATTCTTGGTTGTTTCTTTTATAACTTCATTATTTTTATCGTTTTATTTAAATATAGTAGGAAAGAAAACAAAATCTCCAATCATTGAAACAGAGGCGAGAGAAAAATTATATGACAATTTTATTTCTTTTTCAGTTTTAATTGGATTTATTGGTGTAATTTTTAATTTGTATCTTCTGGACTCAATAATCGGATTATTCATTGCTCTTTTTATAATAAAAGGAGGTTATGAAATTTTTTTAAACTCTACTAAAATTTTACTCGATGCTATAATAGATTTTGATAAAAGAATTGAACTTAATAATTTAATAGAATCTTTCCCAAAAATTAAAAAAATTGAGAGTATAGAGATAAGGGCTTATGGTAAGTATATATTTTTAGAGATACGTGTTGCTTTAAATAAAGATCTTTCAGTAATGCAAGTTCAAACATTGAACAATATTATTATTACTAGGATAAAAGAAAAATTTCCTCAAATTTTTAAGATAAATATATTAACTCAAACACAAAAGAAACCTATACTAAAAGTAGGTGTTCCTTTAATAGATAATAATGGGTTAGACTCTGGTATTTCTGATCACTTTGGAGACGCTCTTTTTTTTGGTTTATTTGAATTTGAGGAAGGTGAGCAAGAAAATGAGCTATTGAATTATAATATAATCTCTAATAAATTTGTAAATGAAGAAAAGAGAAAAGGAATTTTAATTTCAGATTGGTTAAGCTTACAGAAAATCGATAAGATTTATTTAAAGAAAGAGTTGAAAATGGGTCCTAAATTAATCTTCGAAAAATCTCTTATTCTAATGGAATTAACAAAATTTGATAAATTAAAAGAAATCATAGATCTTGAATTAAGAGGTAAAAAACCTCCATAAAAATTAATTATCTATACTGATTTCTTCATATAAATAAATTTATTCTGATTTTAATGGACCTCGATATTAACTTCTTAAAACAGATTGCAATTAATGTTTTTGATTCAGTGAATCCTCTTATAGGTACAACGGAAGGTGCTGTAAAATCTAAGAGAGGAGCTGGTGGAGATTTATCAATGAAAATTGACTTAGTTGCTGAAAAAGTAATTGTTGATACTTTGAAAAAAGCAGGTATTAATATCCTTCTTATAAGCGAAGAATTAGGGGAAGAATATATAGGAGAAGAGGAAAATGCTAAAGAGACACAAAATGTTTTAATCGTTGATCCTATAGATGGATCCAATAATGCTGCGAGAGGAATACCATATTGCTCCGTTTCGATAGCTTATGCTATTGGAAATAAAGTAAGTGATATTAAAAAAGCAGTAGTCCTTAACCTAATTACAAAAGATATATATTGGGCGGAAAAGGGTAAAGGGGCGTATATCAATGATATACCCATTCATGTTTCTGATTTAGATCTTTCTCAAAAATGCTTTTTTGAACTTAACCTTCCTAAGAAAAAACTGACGGAGAATTTAAGGAAATTAACTCCTCTTATTAAAAGATTTAATCGAATTAGAATATTGGGAAGTAGTGCTTTAACCTTATGTCAGATTGCAAGTGGTAATATGGAAGCCTTCATTAACCTGAGAGAAAGTAACCGTTTAGTAGATGTGGCAGCTGGAATACTAATTCTTAAAGAAGCTGGAGGAAAAATATTTTCTTTAAGTGGAGAAAATATAGATAATAAGTTATCAATAAACGCGAAATTTCCATTTATAGCTTGTAATTTTAAGTTAGAATCATTTCTTAAAAAAAAATTAGTAAATAAAAAGATTTAATGAGTTTATTTTATCAAGAATTTAAAAGTAAAAAAAAAGATATATAGAATTGAGGAATTCTCGTTTAGATGTCGTGTTTTGAAAACCAAATATCTAAACTTATTTCTCTATTCTTTAATTTCTCTCTATTTCATTTTTTAAATAAGAAATAACAATAAGCTACGACCAATATGAAATGTAAAACTATTGTAAACCAAATCATTAGGTTTGTTAAATCACCGAAAATGAAAAGCAATACATTTAATAACACTAAATTAATTGACTGGGAAATAGCGACCGATTTTGTTGCATGAGAAAATTCTTCATTTCTTACCAAAAAAGTAAGAATACCAACCCCAATGATTGAACCTCCAAAAAATCTAAAAACAGTTGGTCCATCAGCTTGGTCTGAAAATCCAAGCATAGTAGCTAAAAGATCTGGCATGAACAGAAAGCCTAATCCAAATACGAATGCTATGATAGTGTTAATCATAAAAAGATGTTTTATTTTAAAATTCATTTTTATTACCTCTTTTTTTTGGTTTTTATTATAAAATTTTGAGATTTATAAAATAAGCCGTTTCATTTAGATAACTCTATGGGACGGCTCATTATATTATTAATTGGGAAGGTTCATATTTAAATGTTATGATTGTATTTATATATATAAGAAAAAAATTGAAAAATTTTAATAGATTATATCTCGTCTTTCCTATAAATTTATGAATTTATTTTATTTATATTTATAAAGGTTAATTAAAAACTAATATTTGATTATAGTGAATGAAGATATGGATAAAGACGCAGAAAAAAGTTTGAAAAATTTATCTACTAAACAAGCATTTTATAAGGATGTTATACTAAAACAAGATTGGATACAATTAATCGATAAGCATAATTTACGTTATGAAATTTGGACGATCCTTAAATTACATAATGAATTGAATGTAACAGAAATGTCTCACTTAGTAAAACAAAGCAAATCTACAGTATCAAGAGTACTGATTCAGATGGAAGAAGATGGTCTTATCAGATCAAGAAGAGCAAAAAAGAAGAAAAATGAAGGAGAAAAAATTCCACCTAAATTCTATCGAATAAATGATGAATCTAGAGAAGAAATTATACCAAATATAGATGAATTAGAGCACTCTAAAGATCCAGCAGAGCTTAGAAAATTCTATATGTTAAAAATTAAAAATTATAGAAATGCCATATATAATTATCATAAGATACTTGATCTTTTGACTCCTTTATTAAATATTTTTGAAGAGCAATTGGAAGATATAGATCGGGCAAATCAGATATATGAAATGTATCTTTCAGGTAAAAACGAACCTTGGTTTAATATTCTTTATTTTAATCCTGAATATTTCAATAAATTTTTAGATATTCGTTTAGAATATTTGTTAAAATTAGAGAAGCTTGCGAGAGAGCAAGAACTAAATACAGAGAATGCATTTGTTTATTTTGACGCTTCAATACCGTTAAAAGCTATATTTGAATTGAAAAAGGAAATGTCCTTAAAGAGAGAATAGTCAAAATCATATCTGGTGTTGCTAACCTTAAAAGAAGAATAGTTTTAAATTAATTCAATCTTATTTTTTATTAATTCATAATTCTTTTAGAATTCAAATTCAATTACGACTTCTTGATATATGCAGAGTTCTATAAATAAGGACTTACTATTAGCAGAAAAACTTAATGAAGAAGGGAAATATGAAGATGCTTTTCAGGTTATATTTGATATTGAGCAAAAGGGAGATCTTTCTCCAATTGAACAGCTTTCAAGCGATCTTATTAAAGGGGCAGTTATGGTAATGTTAGGGCGATATAATGAAGTTCTTAGTCTAGCAGAACGAATTGCTAAAGATAGTCAAAATCTTGGAAAAAAACTACAAATAGTTGATGCTTTTATTCTTAAAAGTAGAGCTTTATATTGGCTCAGAAGATTGGATGATGGGCTTAATATCCTTGAACAAGGTGAGCGATTACTTAAAACTCTAATTGATGAATCTTCATTAGAAATTAAGAAAAGGGAGGCTTGGATAGCATGGGGTAGAGGTGTAAATTACAAGGATAAGGGAGAACCAGATCTGCAATTTAAGTATTTAGAGCAGGGTCTAATATTGGGAAAAGAAATAGGTAATAAGGAAATAACTTTCAAATGTCTTATGTTAATTGGGTATCATTTTACTTCTCAAGGTGAATTTAATAGTGCATTATCTCATATTGACCGTAGTCTTGAAATAGCAAAATTAATGCAAAATCAAAAAATCACCGCATGGAGTTTTAGCAATCTTGCTTTTATATATTGTGAAAAGGGCGAGTTAGATAAGTGTATTAAATATATAAAGAAAGCTTATAAGTCGTATAAACAAACTAATAATAAACTACATTTTAGTGATTCTCTTAATAGTCTTGGATGGATATATATGCAAAAGGGAGAGATTAGTCGTGCTATAAGATATTTTGAAAGAAGTTTAACTATATTTAAAGAAATTGGAGCGATTTTTGGCATTTGCAATGTTCTCGATAGTTTAATTTTTTTAACACTTGAAAAAGGTGATTTCAAACAAGCAAATCGCTATTATAATCGATTAAAACAAATTAATAAAAAAGAGAAGAATCAAAAATTCGTTAATTTATTATTTAGGTTTGATAAAGCTCTAATACTTAAAAGAGATCCCCATGTGCTAGATCTTACTAAAGCTAAAAGCTTATTAGAGCAGATTATAAATGAAGAAAATGTATATTTTGGCGTTTATATTGCTGTAGTGCTCGAATTTTGTGATATACTCTTAATCATTCTACAAGATACTAATGATCTGAAATTATTAGATATCATACAACCACATGTAAACCAATTAATAGAGATGGCAAAAAAAATTCATTCATATTCGTTATTAGCTGAAACCTACCTATTACAGGCTAAATTGGAATTAATAACCTTAGATTTAAACGAAGCTCAACAATCTTTAATTAGTGCTCATCAAATAGCTGAAAAATATGGTCTAAATTTACTAATTTTAAGAATTTTAAAAGAACAAGATGAATTAGAAAAGCAGTTTGAAAAGTGGGAGAGATTTAAAAATTCAAAAGCTATTATTGCTGAACGTATAGAGTTATCTGGTATAGATGAACAACTCGTACGAATGCTCCGAAAACGAATATATTTAGAAAAAGTCATTTTTTAAATAAATTCTTATATTATTATTTAAAAATTAAAAAACTTAATATAAACTTATGAATTCACGAGAAAGAGTAAATAAATCATTAAATCATAAAGAACCCGATAAAATCCCTCTTGATTTAGGTGGGCATCAATCTGGAATTCATGTAAAAGCATATAAAAAACTATTGGATTTTCTTGATCTACCAAATGATAATATTCAATACTGTGATTTTATCCAACAAATAGCATTACCATGCGAAGAATTATTAGAGAGATTTAATATAGATATAAGATATGTCCGCCCTTTAGGTGGTATGGTACAAATAAATAAGTTCCAACCTCAATATGAGGGAAAATATGTAGGAATATACGATCAATTTGGCTGTTTTTGGGGTAATGACGCTAATAAAGATATAGATAATATTTTATATTATGATCCCGTCATCCATCCTCTTTCTGAATTAACATCAGTTCAAGAAATTGAGAATTATGATTGGCCTAATGGTACAGATATGACTCCATTTAAAGGATTAAAAAACTATGCAAAAAAATTGCGTGAGACTACTGATTTTGCAATATCTACACCTCCTACAGGCTGTATCTACGAATACACGACTTTTCTTTTTGGGTTTACAAAAGCACTAAAATACTTACGGAAAAAACCAGAATTAATTACTGCTGCTATGGAAGGGCTTTTAAAATACTGGATTGATTATAATATAACCTTCTTAAACGAAGTAGGAGAGTTTTTAGATGTTGTCTGCATTAATGGAGATTTAGCAGAACAAGCAGGCCCAATTATGAATTTAAAAATCTATGAACAAATTATAAAACCAGTCGAGAAAAAACTCTCAGAAAAAATACATGCATTAGCAGATGTTAAGATTAATTATCATTCTTGCGGTTCTACTCCTCTATTCATTCCACATTGGGCAGAAATTGGATATGATATCTATAATCCTGTACAAATTAGTGCATACGATATGGAACCCTGTAGTTTAAAAAAACGCTTTGGAAATAAAATTACATTTTGGGGTGGAATGTGTAATACCCAATCAACCCTTCCTTTTGGAACACCTCAACAAATTCGAGAAGAAGTAAAAAGTAATTTTGAATGTTTTAAACCTGGTGGAGGTTTTGTAGCAGCTAATATCCATAATATTACAGCAGAAGTTCTCCCTCAAAATATTGTAGCTATGTTTGATGCTGCCAATGAATTTAGGGATTATTAAGTAATGAATAGAAATGTAGAATTAATCAGGTACATTTATAGGATAATTTCCATATTTTCTTTTAATACTTTGCATTGCTTCAAAGCGATCTAATGTCACAGCGGGATTAATAGAATGCCCACTACCAAATATATACCCTCCTCCTGGTGCTAATTCTCGAAGTAAACGTTTAGCATAGCTCTCAATTTCAGAGATTTCTCCTAAAGCTAGCAATATAGGACTTAGATTTCCAGAAAACGTGATTCTATCTCCATATTTTTTATTTAACTTAAAGATATCATATTCAGGATTTGCAGTTGTTGACTCAACGGGATTAATAACGTCGACTCCACAATTGATAATATCTTCAAAAATTTCTAATAAATCACCATCAGAATGTAAAAATATCTTACTATCATTTTTATGAGCATAATCACAAATTCGCTTTATCCAAGGAAATATATATTTCTGATATAAACTAGGTTTCATAAATAGACCATTTTTAAATCCATAATCATCCCATAGTAATATCATTTGGGCATCCTTTTCAATTAAAATCTTTACCAATTCAAGAGTAAAAGAGCCACGGTCATCAAATACTTTTTTTATTTCTTTTTGTTTGCTTAATAATCTAGAAAAGGTTTCTAATCCAAACCCTTCCCAAGTACACTCCATCAAAGAACCCGTTGCGGGAATAGAAAAAACTTCATCATTCATTTCCTTTTGAATTTTTCTTCCCTCTATAAATTGTGCCAAACGCGTATTCAAGTTTGGATCTGGCTGTTCCCAACTCTCATAATCTTCAAAGCTTTTAAAGTAACCTCCATGATAAGCCATTATTTGAGTATCATCTTTATATGGTTCAAACTTCATAATTCTTCCATATTCATCGATAAATCCCTTACCTCTTTTAAGAAATTTGCGTGGAAATAATCCAACATAACTTAAAACTAGATCAATTCCCACCAATCTTAAAAAATCATAAGATAATTTGTAGCCTCCTGCTCCTTTAGGATCAATACCATAATGTTTCATGATAGTATTATTTGTAAAAGCGCTTTCAAATGCCGGAACTCTATCGGGTTCCTCATGATTTACAGCTTTTAATACTCTTTCGGGTGCTTTTATTTCTTATCCCCTGAAATGCTTAAAATTAATTTAAATTATAATTAATGAAAATATTATGTTCCTTAAATAAAGAATTCTTGAAAAATAAATTTCTTGATTCATGAAAGAGTTTAAACAGCTTGGAAGAGAATTTTTTGTTAGAAATACATTAACTGTTGCAAGAGAACTACTTGGAAGTTATTTAGTAAGAAAAACATCAAAGGGGAGAATAGTTGGGAAAATTGTTGAAGTTGAGGCTTATCTTGGACCACATGATAAAGCTACCCATTCATATAATTATAAGAAAACTAATAGAACTAAAGTAATGTATATGGTTCCCGGAACCTTATATATTTATTTGATATATGGACTATATCATTGTTTAAATGTAATTACAGAACCAGAAGATATGCCATGTGCTGTATTAATTCGACAATTACATCCTATTGATGGAATAGACCTGATGAGTAAAAACAGGAATGTTAAAATTGGAAAAAATTTTAGAAACTTAACTGATGGACCTGGAAAGCTATGTATGGCTTTGAATATAACGAAAGCCCAATTTAATGGGATAGATTCTTGTTCTCTTAGCTCAAAATTGTTTTTCATTGAAGGTGAGGAAATTAAAGATAATTCTATTGTAGCCAATAAAAGAATTGGAATAAATTATGCCGAAGAGGATAAAGATCTGCTTTTAAGATTTACTTTAAAGAATGAAAAATCTTAATTTTCTTGACTGATTTCCACTTTTTCCAATTAAAAATTGGACAATAATGGATAAATTTAAATATTGATATTTCTTCGTTTTCTCTTGTAATTTAGGGTTAAAAGTAATTTGAGGTGATTTTATCGCAAAGGACGCTTTGAAATTTTTCCAAGCATATATTAAAGAAATGATTGATATTGGGGGCAATAATTTACCCAATGCTATTTCCACAAAATCTGGTTCAAAATTAGGTAAATTATATAAAGAAAGGGGGCTAGCTTTAGATCTTGGTTTTGCATTAAAACAAATTTACTTCGCATTGAATGGAAAACCAGTGATAAAACAATTAAATGATGATATATATGAAGTGATTGTTAGATACTCAAAAAAATTCTGTCCAATAGGAGGGGCTCATAATCCCTCCCGAGCTCTGATTTTTCAAGATAATATTTGTATTCCTTATACACAGGGTTTTTTAAATGAACTTTTTCCACAATTTTTGTTTGAATCAGAAATTTTAAATTGTATACCACTTAATAATCAAAAGACTTGCCATTACATTCTAAAAATCAAAAATAAGAAGAATACAAATCATATAACTTGAATTAAATGTTTTTTCTAATTCAATTTTTGAAATTTTTTTTTTTAAAAATCTTAGAAGCTCTATTTTCCTTTTTTATTATCAAATAAATAATTTTGATAAAAAGTCTTAAATAATTTAATATAGAAATGAATATAGATTCTCTTTATTACTTTTAAATTAATGTCTCAAAATTATGTCAAAAAATAAAGATGCTTTAAAGTTCTTTCAAGTATATATTAAAGAAATGATTGATATTGGAGGAATAAATTTACCAAAAGCCATCTCTAGTAAATTAGGGTCAAAACTAGGAAAAATGTATAAAGAACAGGGATTTACTTTAGAAATTGGAACAGCTTTAGAACAAATCTATATTGCATTGAATGGAAAACCAGTGATAAAACAATTAAATGAGAATAGATATGAAGTAATTGTTAGATACCCAAAAAAATTCTGTCCAATAGGAGGGGCTTATAATCCATCCCGAGCTCCGATTTTTCAAGAGAACATTTGTATTCCTTATACACGGGGTTTTTTAAATGAACTTTTTCCCCAATTCATTTTTGGAGAAGATTTCTTAAATTGTATTCCCCTGAATAACCAAAGAACTTGCCACTACATCCTAAAAGTTGATAAAAAAAAAGTATAGATTAAATTAAGCAACTTTTTCCAATTATCAACTTATTAAATAAATCAAAATATTTTGAATAAAAGGTTCTTTCCCACTATTATTATTAAATAAATAATACCTTTAACAATAGTTAAATAGTTCAAAATCGAGATTTAATTAATCTTTTTTTATTTTAATTATTTTAACAATGTTATGAAGATGTCGAAAAATCGAGATGCCTTAAAATTTTTTCAAAATTTTATTTATCAAATGATTGATATTGGCGGGGAAAATCTTCCTAAATCAATTTCTACTAGTTTGGGTGCAAGATTAGGTAAAATGTTAAAAGAGAGAGGCTTTATCGGAGTTGAAAGCAGTTTGAAAAAAATATACAATGTTTTAAATGCTAAAACTAAGATAAAAACTCTAAATGATGATCCCAAAACATTGGATATAACCCTTAAATATTCAAGTGAATTTTGCCCCATTGGTGGTAAGGTTAATCCTAACAAAGCTGAACTTATACAAAATACAATATGTATACCTTATACAATTGCAATATTGAATTCTTTCGATCCTGAGTTTAAATATGAATCCGAAATATTAGAGTGTATACTGAATTCTAATAATAGACATTGCAGATATAAACTGATTATCAAACCAAAATCATCAATTGAAAGTAATGAGTAATTAGGAATAAGTTTAAAAAAACCTGAATCTCGATATCAATCCTACTACTATGACCAAGTATCTCATGGCCCTCCACACCTGCACTACAAAGCGCGAACTACTATTCGTACGGATGCTCCCGCCAGGGCCTGTCCGGTTTTGAAATTACGAGTTTATATATTTCCTACAAAATATATCACTCTGTAACCCGCCTATGTAGCCGATGCTTCGACGGAACATAAGATTGGATAATAGCACTCATGAATTCTTAATTCAGGCAATTTCCACTATGAGCATTTTATGGTCCTCCCAGCAAGGGGAATCAGGCATTGCCCAAATTGCCCATATTCTATAATACTTAATAAAATTTAAAATTTACATTTTCAAGTGACTATTGGAGACTTCTAAGTGATCTATAAAATAACAATGTTTTAAATTACTTTCCCGTAATTAGGCTATTTTTAATCTCTTTTCTTCTAATGATGGATAGAAATTCTTTTGTATCAGGAAAAACATAGACAAAATCTTCGCCGTCATCCTCAATTACAATCTCTTTAAAAAATTTACCCTTGACTTTAGTATTTAAATCATTTATAATCATGAATTTATAATATGAAATAAGGATTCAAATAAACGTATAGCATGGTGATAATATGGAGATGTTGATAAAATAAGAAGCTAAAAGAATTGGTAGTATTAATTGATAAGGAGATTCTCTAAAAATGATCTTACTTCTTTATGAGCAGATTTTCCATGATTAAATAAACCGTTTAGATATCCATTTAGGAAGAGTTTTATTTCAGCATTAAGATCTTTTATATCGACGTAATTATATTTTGTTTTTAATTTTTTACCTTCCACTAATGGTTTAATATGCTTTTCTATTAAATTCAATGTAAAATTCACAACCGCAGTATTGACTTTTTCTTTATCATTAGAAGATAACTCGTAATTTCCTTGAATAGTTTGTTTTCTTATATCATTTAACTCCAATAATAAATTTTCCAGATCTGGTACTAATTTTAATAATTTAATTTTCTCTGCTAAATCATCATCCTTATTATTTGGAAGTTGAGCATCACAATACTTCTCTAAATTTGCATAAAATCGAACTAAAAGTTTAAATGTATCTTCAATTTCATACATAGTTTCCCAGATATTTAGTTCTATGCCTTTAAGAGAATTTACAATATCATATTTGACTTTTTCAGCAACTCCAGTTAAATATTGAGAGTAATCTTCAAATGGAAATCCAAAGTAATAGTTATTATATTTTTCTTTGATGTCTTTAGCGACAACATTCTGTGCTTGGATTTTTTCTTTTTTAACAATCTCTTTTACAAATTTCATGACATAGTTACAATTTGGACAATATGTAATCCAAGAGCCCAAAATTACTTCTGAAGGTTTAACTCCATTAGAACTTATGTACCCATTAAATCCTGACAATAATTTGCCGTCTGATGAAGAAAAAGTTGCTTCTTCGGGATAAAATGTTCTTGGAATAAATTTAGCATTGCATAGTGGGCAGTTCAGCTTTTCTTTTTTTTTCATGACACTCTAAAAATTGTTTTTAATTATCTATAGATGTGATATACAATATCACAATTGTTAGTAGAATTGGTTCTATAAATACGAGAATAATATGTGGAACATATTGCATGGAATCTGATTTTATATGAAATTTTAAAATAGAGAAAGATTTAATATTCATCCCACAATAAAAATTATATTTTAGTAGTTTGAATTTATTTGATTTAACAGTTGAAAATTGCTTTTTAACTCAAAAACAAAATTATATGGAGAAACTCTAAGATGCCAGAAAATATTGTATATATAGATGCCAGTATTCTTGAAAATTTTATGAGAGATGTTTTCATTGGACTAGGCGTTCCCAAAGAAGATGCTAATATCATTGCTGATGTGTTAATTACATCAGATTTAAGAGGAATTGATTCTCATGGTATTCAGCGTTGTAAAATGTACTATGATCGCATCAAGGAAGGAATTTATGAGGTAAAAACGAAAGTTGATGTAATAAAAGATGGTCCCACTACTGCCTTATTAGATGGAAATTGCGGTATGGGGCATGTAATAGCATACAAGGCAATGAAAATGGCTATTGAGAAAGCAAAAAAATTTGGACTAGGCGCAGTAGCAGTGAGAAATTCTACTCATTTTGGTATTGCGGGGTATTATTCGCTTATGGCTATAAAAGAAGGTATGATTGGGATAGCGGTCACTAATGCTAGACCTTCTATTCCTCCCACATTTGGATGTGAACCGATGTTAGGCACAAATCCTTTAACTATTGGAGCTCCTACTGATGAACAATTCCCTTTTCTTATTGATTGTGCCACCTCAATCATCCAAAGAGGAAAGGTTGAGCTTAACGCTAGGATTAATAAAACACTACCAGAGAATACTGTTATTGATGACGAGGGTAAAATTATGACTGATCCTAATAAAGTTCTAGAGAAAATGTTAGAAAGAAAAGCATCCTTATTACCATTAGGGGGAAAAGGTGAAGATACTGCTGGGTATAAAGGGTATGGCTATGCAACAGTTGTAGAACTTCTTTCCGCTGCCTTACAAGAAGGTATATACCTAAGAGATACTCTTGGAATTGTTGAAAACGGTCAAAAGAGACTAAAAGTTGGACATTTTTTCTTAGCAATTAATACAGAGAGTTTCATTGGGTTAAACTCATTTAAAAAGACTGCCGGCAATATAATGAGGGACTTAAGAGGCTCACGGAAGATTCCCGGTGAAGATAAAATTTATACAGCTGGTGAAAAAGAAAATTTTGCCAAAATAGAGAGAGAAAAAAAAGGAATTCCCCTCAATAAAAGTTTACAAAATGATATTAAGATAATGCAGGATGAATTAGGATTAGATGAATACTCATTTCCTTTTTCATAATAATAATTCAATATCATATCCAAGGAAAATACTTAAATAGAAAAAAATTTCATCTAATACTATAAGGAAGATTGTTACAAGATTGAGTTATATTTGCCTGGGATGTGATGCTCTTTATTGTGTTAAATACTCCAGTGTGTTGAGCAATCTGGAAAATGTGTGCTGGGTATGTGAAACTCCGTTCGATGAATCAAAAGAAGTTCACATCACAACAGAAGAAGAGAAGTTATTAGAAGCTGATGAGGAAATTCTTTCAGAAATTGTTGAGACGGAAAGAAAACGAGCCCCTAAAAAATCTAAGAAAAATTAAAAAAATTATCCCTATTAAATTATACTCTTTTTTGCATTATATAATGTTTTCGGAAAGGTTTACAATGAGGAAATATTGTATCAATTGCTCGTGAGTTATTAGACCAGATTGCTGTTCCTTCAAAATAATCAACACCATGTAAATTACATGTAAGCTGTCCGATGTTATTAAGTGCTGAAAATATACCTTTTCCAAAATATCCTTTCTTTATCATTGCCGTATCTACATTACAGCGTGTAATTGGTCTCCCTGACCAAGCCTCAAACAAATCTGGTAATCCTAATAAGATCCCTACCAACTCGTTAGTATTTCTATCAAATGCCATTGGAGCAAACGGTTCCGTGTTTTCAAGATCGCACGTCTCCCAAGTTTCTACAAACTGAGGTGCATCTGAATAACGCTCTGGATTAAAATCGACTTTTATCTTATAAAACGATTTGGGAATTTTTTGAAATGCATCAAAAAACTCAAAAATACGATTTCTTCCAGATGCATCTGGTAAAATTCCATGAAAAGAGTTGTTAGCAAGATTTCGTATCTCCTCAGAATAGTTATAAAGCTCTTTTATTGTTAAATATCTAAATTCGATATCCCTGTTAATCTTTTTTCCTTTAATCCATGATTTTTGAGCGACGTAAACACACGTATATTCAGATTCTTTTCGATATCCTAAAACCTCTAAATAATTAAGAATCCGTGAATTTGGATCATTATAGGCTACACCATATAACATTTGTTCCTCAAAGCCCATAAATTGAATCCCAATACCCCCCAAATTTTTAGGAAAATTAATATTTCCTCTGATCTTGCGAATTCTATTTTCTTTAACAAATAGCTCACACTCTCTTATAAGCAGTTTACAAATTTTAAGAGAGTCTGTATTAAGCCACCCGAATGTACCGCATTTTCTGCTATAACTTGTGTAATAAGGATCGATTTGACAGATTACAAAACCACAGGTTTCTGACTCCCTATATGCGATGAATACTTTTAACTTATACTCGGAGCTCTCAAATTTCGAACCAAGATAAGAAAGGAGCTCATCAATAATTTTGGATCTTACTTGAGGATCAGGTACAAATAACTTATATTCTAAGACATCTTTGATTTCGCTGAGATCCATCGATTCTACTACCTTTATTTTTCCACTATCTAATTTTTCTAATACTTGAACCATTATTATCCCAACTTCAAACATTGATATATTGAAACAGTATATGGACATTTATTTTTAAAGAAAAAAATGAAAATCTGAATTTTTTCTTTAAATAATCTGGTTTAAATCTTACTTAACAAATTTTTAAAAAAAGGGATAATATGATAGAACAACTAAATATTTGTCGAAAATGTATTTTACCTGATGGGTTTTTAGGCGTTCAGTTAGGTTTAGAAGGTACATGCGATTTTTGTAGTGATCCCGCCCATAGGAATATCAATTGGTCTCGGACTGAAATTAGCAGTGAAAGAAGGCAAAGTGCTCTTGCAAATTGGAATCAAGTAGTAGAAGAAATGCAAAAAAATCATGGGAACACTCCATATGATTGCATTTTAGGATATTCGGGAGGAAAAGATTCGACAGCTCTTTTAGACTTCTTAGTAAATGATTTAGGATTGACTCCGTTAGCGGTAACTTCAATTACAGGATTTATGACAGATATTGCAAAAGATAACATGAAGCATACTTTAGAGCAAATACATGTGGATCATGTATTAATCGAAGATTGTATACCTACGTTTACCAAGTTATATAAGTACCATTTTTTTAACCATAGCTCAAATGAGACGCTTTTAGCTCGAGACATCTGTGATTATTGTTCTGATTTGATTCATAGCATTGTGGTAAAAGAAGCTATAAAGCGTGATATTCCTTATGTACTTTTTGGATATTCTCCTGATCAGATTTTTCGATATTTCTATGAAATACCTCAAGAAGAAGTAGTTCATTATTGGAAGCCTAAATTATTACTCAATGATCCTCTCTTTGATATTTCTGATGCATTATGGTATTTGAATGATGAAGAAATAAACAGTAAAAACCTACCAAGAGTTCTTTTACCCTATCATGTGATACCATACCAAGAACAAAAGATTATTGATCTTGTGGAATCAAAAAATTATATCAAAAAAGGACATGCTGATCCACTTTTAACTAATTGTAATGTTGTTCATGCTGCTACATTTTATGATATTAATAGATATGGAGGAATTCTTTACGCATTTCAATATGCAGAACTAGTACGTCAAAATCCTCAATTAAGGAAAAAGTGGTTAAGAACTCTTAGAATTGTAACTCCACTTATCCTTGAAAATAAATTCAAAGAAGAAAAAGTAAATGATTTTTTAGAAAATATTGGCATTTCACAACATGAACTTATTGAACTAATTCAAACCCAAATTGAACTAGATCCAAAAAAGACTCAAATAGAATCCATTGTAAAGTTAATTAGAAAAAGAAATATATAAAAACTACTAATAAAAATTATTTAAGTTTATTTTTTTAAATTAGTTTAGATATCTTTTCTTTCATTATTTTTTTGGTTTAATTTAAAAGGAGTAGATTATATCAATAAATATGCAATTATCGAAAAAAGGACGCTATAAATTAGTATTAGTCATATTTTTTATTTTGGCGATTGTTGGGGTTGCTGTTTTATATTGTATTAATTGGCCACTTTTTATCCAAGCTTTTCAAGCTTATGAAGGTGCATTTGAAGTCCTATTGGTAATATCCATTAGAATTGTGATCTTATCTATAACAGCTTTTTATTTATTTCATAAATGGTTTAAGCAAGAAGCACAATATTTATCAGATATCCCGTTCTTATTAGGATTGTTTTTCCTTATTCTAATTTTTGGAAAGTCGATTGATTTACTTTGGGATCTTACCTTTTTTACCTTTAATGATGACATAGTTTTAATATTTTTAAAATTCAGATTTTTTATAATTATATTTGAAGTAGCGCCTTTAATATATCTTGGTATGGAGATAATTTTCTTTAGATTGGAGGACCGTTTTAAGAAATTAAAAGATAAGAAGTATATGAATAGATTAAGATCTCGATTAATTGTAGTGATTATTATAATTGAATCAATTGCAATCATTGCGGGGCAAAATCTTACGATAATGGGGTTGGTTTTACCAATTATTCTTATCCCTTCATTATTAGGAATAGTTTATATTTTTTATATAGCCTATAGTCTTAATAGATTAACATTAGTTAAACCTGGAATTTTGACAATTGGGTTCTTTTTATATGTGTTGTCGAATATTTTTAGACCATTAATGCAAAATATTCTTGGTGAAACTGCAACTTATATAATAGTGGTTGAGTTAGTAGATATAATTATTTTTCTGATAATTTTCTTAGGTTTATACAAAAAATCAGATTAAATAAATTTGTAAAAAAATTATTTAAACGAAACTAAACAAAACAGCGGGATTAAAGAAGTAAGGATTGTAAAAAGTAATATCCATTCCATTAATGGAGTAGGAAACATAAAATTTCCGATAAGGGCTATTAAAGGCACAATCCCATTAATTCCGATAATTTTTTGTAGTTTTAATTTTAATTTTGATAAAATTATCCCATAAGTGAATAATGCTAATATAAATCCCCCAAAAGCAAATATCGTAGATAATATATGGAATAATCCAAAAGGTCCTGATCTATCAAGACTGAATATACCCACAAACATTATCCCAATACTCCCAGTCGTGCCAATAATTACCCCATATCGAGAAAATTTAATTGATAAGGTATCTTCCTCCATTATAATCCTCCTTGAGAGATAACAGTATAATAATATCGTCGTCAGACCACCGATAATGCACGCAATATCAAACATAAAGGGTGCAGGAGTGTTATGAATTGATCCCAGTTGACTTATCGTATGGGAGACTATATGATATCCAAAAGAATTTGCGATAATGATACTCATAATAACCATTGATAGATATACTATCAATCCAAACATTAAAGAGGATTTAATGGTTTTCGGATAATTCCAGACATTTGAAAGTTTTTCTCTAAAGCTATAAAAAGTTGGCAATTTCTCTAAAAATCTTCTCTCTTCAAGAAAATCTCTCATATATACTGTATTATTCAGTTCTAAAATCTCCAATAGCTGTTTTCCCTCATCAATTAATTGAATACTTTCATTAACATTCCCTTTAAACCAATTAAATAAGACATAGTCTTCAAAAACGTTTTTTTTACTATTATATTTCCAACTTGGGACATAACCTCTCGGAGATAGTCCTACATTAGAAAATAATTTTTGATGAGCAAGATTGTAAGCTGAAATAAATGCTTCACAATATCGTATTTCAAGCTCTTTTCCACATTTAATAAATTCTTTTAAAAAGATATATAGCTCCTCAAGGTTATTTACATGATACACAGTTTTTTCAAAATTTTTTACTTGGGGGGTGTAGAGAAATTCAAAATATGAATCTGTATCAGAAAACGAAAATCGTATCTTTTCATATCCAAAATCATTTTTTTCAATATTCCTTTTAAGACTTTTTCTCAAGTGATAAATCTTTTTCTGATTTAAAGAGATCTGTGGTTCCTTGATTCGATACTTTCCTAAATTATATCGTTTATCAGCATATAAATAGCAATTTTCGACTTGAGGTAAAAGTTGGGGCACAGTTTTAATTCTACATATTGTTAAGGCTCTCTCATCATATAGAACCTGCATTAAATCAGATTCTACTTTCCCTAAAAATATATCTTTATTTGGATAAAATCCAATTGGGGCAATTCCACAAACCCACATTGAGTACTGAGATTTAGAGTGAGCAGTTCTGTTCTCCACATACCATACATAGATCTCATTTTTATACTTATGGATCATCCCAAGCATAGAGCCTATCATAGCTTTCGTAATGTCTATATATCCTTGATATTCCTTTTTAAGCATAAATCCGCGAATGTATCCTCGTTTATTGTCAAAATCAAAAACAAATGTGATGCATCCCGCTATGTTAAAAGAAGGATCTTGATAGATTATCCACTGGATTGATGGATTGTGTATCATCTTTCGAACTTCATTCAGATCTTCCATTTCTTTATAAGGGTAGGTGCCATTGTATAGTTCTTTATATATTTCAACAATTTCTTCCGCATCTTCTGGTCTTGCTAAACGTAATATAGGGCTTACTTTATTTTTTTGTTCTCTGTCGCATAGCTGAAAATCAAGGCACATCCCACTATGGATATCCGGATTAACTACCTTTTCAAATGGTTTAATGAACTGATTTGTGGAATTAGGAAATAATTCATTTAGGGATACTACTGAATCTGTAATCACTTTTTCTGAAAGTGTCATAAATTTTCCAAGTTTTTATTTAATTCTAAGAGCTTTCTTGAGATTAACTTATAAATACGTTATTTATATTTAAATAAAAATGGGGAAAAAAGTATGGTTTTTTTCCTTTAAAAAGGAGTCCTTAAGATTTGTCTATAGATATTAAAAAAAGAAATTTATGAGATAAATAAATTTAAAAGTAAGATCAGAAATATTATGCAATGGTACTTTAATTCTCATTGGGAAAGTTAATTTATTATTATAAGATTAAAAGATATGATAAATATCCGCAAATATAATTGGGTCTTATATTTAATAGGTGTACTTATCTCAATTATTTCGAATTTTTTTCCAACAATTTATTCTACTCAACCTATATACAGTCCAGAGGATTTTTTTCTAGGATATTTCTTTGGTTTCGAATTTAGAGGTGAAATTGGAAGTATCACATTTTCTCCTATTTTATTGGCTGTTAGTTTATTTCCACTAATTCTTCTAATAATTTCAATCGTAAAAATTAGTTATTTATCACTAAAATTAGCAATGGGAAAGGATGTTAATCCAGCACTTTTTTTAATATACGCCACTCTTTTAATGGGGGCGGTCGTTTCTTATTTTTTAATAATGACCATATCATCAGCATCAATTGCAGATCGAATCTATACGATATGGGACTTTGGAAATCCTGGTTTCGGTCTCATTGGGCCGCTTATTGGAGCCATTATTGTATATTTAGGATATTTCCTTAGACAGTATAAATAAACGAAAATTTTAGAAATCCAATTTTTTCCGTAATTTTACATGAATTTTATTAACTCGTGAACCAACCTCTTTAAGAAATTCGTTTTTCTCTTGTAATTCCTGTTCCAATTTTATATTAGTGTGAGGTCGAGAGAAGTCTTCTAAAGATTTTTCAATAGTTACTTGTTTAAGATAAAATGGAAAAAATTTGAGTAGTTTTTCAATTATCTTTACACGAGATTCAATAATATATTTTCTTAATTCTTTAGGCGATATTTTTTCCATATTCATATTGTCTATGGCAATCTTTAAAGCATTTAAGTCCTTCTCGTTGAATAACATTTTTTCAAGCATTTCATTAAGATTATTAGTTCTCTCCAATTTTTATTCACTCTCCATAAATAAAATGTTGAATTTTTATAAAAAAATTATAGATAAACTGATATATTTCTTGTACTAAAATTTCAATATTTTCTATTTCTAAATCAATAACCTTATATTTTTCAGATTTTTCTATTAGCTCCTGTTTTGAGAATGGAAACTCTTGAATTTCTCCTAAAATGGTGAAAAATTGCTCTAATTCTTCCATTGAGGCATCTCCTTCTCTATTGTAATATTGCTGGTACACTTGTAGTAAGAACTTTTTAATTAATCCATACTGGATTTTTATAGCGGTTTTAAACTCTTTTTCATTGATATAACTGTATATCTTAAATAAATCATAATTAAAATCGGAAAATTCTCGCATTAAAGCATCCTTTAACTGATCTTTTTGAATTATATATTTTCGAGGTTTAGAAGGAAAAATATTTGGTAGTTCAGTGTTATTCACAATTCCTTTTTCTAAAATTTCAACATTTATATCAGCATTTGCATTTCCTTTCGTTTTAAAATAATCATCAATCGCAATTTGATATTGATCTCCTACTGAATATGATGTCCTTAAAGCTTCAGAACCACTTGCTCTTCTAGGATGGTTTTCAACTAAGTAGCCATGTTTTATTAAAATATTAAAAATATTATCTCTAATTATTTTCACCTGCTGTCTGTTTTTTGTTCTTTTTGATATTTTGGGGTATAATATTTCCTTTAGATGACTTTTTAATTTTTGAGCGTAAAGATTGCCGATTTGGTCAATAGTTCTCAATTCATCTAGAAAGTTAATAATCTCATTAATATATATCGCATAATTTCCCAAATCTTTTTCAAAGAACGTCTTCTTTGCTCTTTCTAGTATTTTTCTTTCTATATAATGTAAATCATAGCCTTGAGTTTTCATGAATTGTAGGATATCTTCATATGGAAGTGTTGTTTTATCTTTTATCTTTTTCCATTCAATGGATGCCGGAAATGGTTGATAAATATCATCTCTTCGAATTAAAACCTCGTTATTCTTCAAGTTCATCAGATAGTCAATTTGATAAGTATTATTTCTTGTCGAAGTGTAATATCCTGTACCATATAATTCTTGTAGATTCATCTGGGATTTTAATGTGGAGATATCACGTTTATCTGTTGCCTTAAAAGAAATAATGTTGTGGAAATAATTAAAAATATGGGAATGCAGATATCGAATTTGATTTGCTGAAAATACCAAACCAAATCCGTGGTAAATAAGAGGATCTAAGAAGGTATTAATCTTGCCGTAATGCATTTTCCAATCTAAGAAACCAGAATTGAAAAATATATCTATATTCGGCACGAAAATAGTTTTTTTAAAATAATCCTTTGAGTGTTTGATATAGTGTATTATTTTCGAAATAATAAGAAAAACAAAAAACAACTGTTTGTCAAGGTCTCTTAGAGTCGAAAGATCTACGATAACGGTTTTATTATTTTTTACAAAATCATAAGCCCGTATCTGATTTTTACTATCTCCTTGACTACTTTGAAAATACGTAAGATCTTGTTGTGTAAAGTCAGAAAATAGTGTCAATAGTGAATCATTTATTGGATTTTTTTCCCAATCTTTAACTGTCTGTAAATCTAATTGAATCGAGGGAAGATCCATATCAGCTTTTTTTCTTATCGTGTTGCGAAACATCTCAATTATCCTTTGATCTTTTCTAAATGCTAATCCAAAAGCATCAAACATATATTCTAAATATTCAGTGTTTTCAGGGTCATAGGGAATATCAGATATGAGTGGATCGATTATAAAAGCACTTCCTAATTTAAAATATAAAAGCTCCTTTTTGAAATGAGTGTCATTAAAATAATGAATAAGTTTCGACCATCTACCATTTAAATCAAATACTAATGAAGGAACTCCTACTTTTATTAGTTCTATTACAATTTTTATAGAGGCTAATTCTCTATTCAAAGAAATGCCATTTACAATAAGTAAGTTTTTGAGCTGGTCAGATGTAAACCCAAAAGGTACCTCATTTTCTAACACTTCTGTGTTAATCGTATGACCAATTGTTATAAAGTTCTCTAAGTATAATGGAGTGTTAAATTCAGCTGCAATTTTTGTTGTTGTTCCTTTTTTAAGGATATCAACTACAGTAGTAAGTGGTGAAAGTGTTGCACCTTGTAGCATAATATAATTTAGATGAGAGCCGTTTAATCTAAAATTGTTATTTTTAAGTGTAGAGAATAAATATCCGGATAATAAAACTTGTGGACTTAAATCTTCAATCTCATAGTTTTGAAAATTAGAATTAAAGGCAATTCTTAACGTATCTAATTTTATTGTCAGTTCCTCTTCTAACTCATCAAAATCGTCTTCTTCAATTGAACTCATGAATTTATATGAGTTGACCGAAAGAGTTAATATGCTATACCACATACCATATCGGTAACCTAACCATCGTTCGGCATCTGCCTCGTTTTTAACACCATTCACTTTGTCCCATAACAAATTGGTTTGTACTTTTTCATGGATTTTTTTTAATCCATGTTTATAGAACTCATAGTAACTTATTGGTTTATTTTTAAGAGTATAACTGAATGGAATTTGATGGTTATTGAGAGCCTCCAAAAACTTTCCAAATAAGCAAAAAGATTTCTTGAAAAGATATTTTAGATTGACCATTTTAACACCGATTAATAATTGGTTCTCAATATGAATAAATAAACTCGAAGGATATTTTCTTACTTTAAAGAACTCAATATTATTGAACGGATTTATAATGTCAATAGTAGGTGTGCCAATCAATCTATTTTTCGTGAATTCAAAGAAAACAGCCCTCCACCAAATTATAATAATACTTCCTATTAAGATAAGATTAATACCGATGATATACAGCATTGGAAAATGAAAAGAAAAGAATACATATTCAAAATATATTAATAATATGATACAAACTCCTGCTTTTACTAAGATATTGAATCTATCCCCGTTTAGACTTTTTCTTTTATTTATCCCTGTGATTGTTTTTAAAGTTTCCTTAACAAAAAAAGTTCTTATCGCATTAATGAGAGCTATATCTGATAATAATGTTGCTTGAAAATGGTGAAAATTACCAATAAAATTACTTTTTAAAGTATTAGAGAATTTTTTAATATGATATCTAAGGTTGTCGATTTTACGTTCAGTAAGAATTCCTTTTATATCATAAAATACAGAAAAATAAATAGATGCGATAACAGAGGCCATGGATTGAGTAGTTAAATTTCGTGTAGCATCCTTTTTAAACAAATTTATAATGGGTTTCTGTACGACTTGATATGAAAACGGAAGTCTTACATTTTTAGAACTGAGAGCTTTTACAAATTGATTAATTGAAGAATGAACATTTTCAGGAATCGTATCCACTCTATAAATTCGAATTGCGATATGGGTTAGGTCTTTTCGATTCGAGATAAACAAAGTTGTAGGATCATCTGAATCATACCAAAATATTAAATGCTTAAATGGATCAATTGAAATTTTACTATGAAATATTGTAGAAAAAAGGTTTTCAAACATGAAGATCTCATCATGAAACCCTATAATAAAAACAATACTTAAAATCAATCCACTCCAAATTGAAGCAGTGAGATTCTTAAATAGAATATAGGATGAAGTAATGATAAAGAAGAGTAAAATAATTAAAAAAACTGCTTTTCCAATAGAAATATTATTATTTATATCTTTAAATGAGGGATTTACGTTCCAGATATCTAGGTATGATTTACTATCTTCTCTAGAATCATCTTCTATCTCATTTTTCTTTATACTTTTTTTTCGAGAGAAATTTTGGTGATCTTCATGAGTATAGCTTTTAACCATTTAATACACCCTCCCTTTTAAAAAACCGTATATATATTAGAATTAAAATAGCTGCGGGTCCTAAAAAAAAGAAAGACCATGAACTAAGACCACTTATTTCTGTGGGAAGATACATAACCTCAATCAATATGATTGAACCCAATAAAAAGAGCAGAATAATTAACCCTAATATTAAATATTTAAAAATATCTTCAATAGATTTTTGGTATGAGAGATTTTGTTTTAGGGATCCCTGAACTATGATTTTATTTTTCCCCCTCTTAGTTAATGAATTTTTTACTGAATGCAGCTGGATTGCGTCTTCAAACAGTTTGCTATTAAAACTATGTTCTAACTCTCTTTTAATGGATAATTCTTTTTCTTTTATCTTTTGAATTATGAGAGGTTTTAATATATTTTGCTCATTTTGTTTTCGCTTTATATGTGGGGCCAAGTAAGAAAAGAAGCCTAATTGTGAAGATTCTAGAAATATATCTTTAATTAGACTATTATGAAGATTTGGAACTTCTAATTTTCTCATTTCATAATAAACGTGATACATTGATTTAATATAATCATAAGGAATTACTCCTTTATTACGTAAAAATAATAATTCACACTTCTTTACAACATCAATTAATTCTTTAGCAATAATCCGAATCTTTAAGTTTTGGTCAAAAATGTCATTTATCAGAGTCATATATTCGAAAATTTTTTCTCCCGATTTTTTATTACGTTTTCTTATTCCAAGCTTGATTCCTATCTCATCTAATTTGTTGCTAGTCAAAATAAAACTTACAACCGATAGTTTCTTATTATTTCTCGTTTCTTTACACACTTGGATCAAGGACTTAATCTTTAAATCGAGAACAGTATCGCTCATTTATACATTTCCCTCTATAAAAGTAGTTATAAAATTCTCAAGATCATCTTCTTGAGGCTTTTTTTTGTTAAATGTTTGCTTTAACTCTTCTTGAGCTATTAATTTATCAATGTCTATCGGTTCTTGAGCTTTTTCTATTATTTTCGTTATGATTGTTTCGGGGGTTCTCTCCTTCTGCTGAAATGTGCTAATTGTTTTAAAATAAAATATAATATAAGGAAAAATTAACGGAAAAGCAATAGACTGTAAGATGTAACCTTGACTACACATAAGAAAGTAAATAAATCTTGAATCATAATCGACAATTTGTAAGAAAGGAAAATATAATCCTTGAGGTAGCAAATACAATACAGGAAAGATGATAATATAAAATAGATTCAATAAGAGTAAACATCCAAGAATATATGAATAAGGAGTGAACTTATGTAAGGATTCTACCTTCTCAATATTTTTAAACAAAACCACATATCCAGAAAGAATAATGGAAACAAATAAAAGAACATTAATAACTAGTGGTATAGCTAAATTCTCGGGGCGTAATGCTTCATTAAGCCCAGTGCTAGGAAATAACGAGGTTGACCATTCAAGAAATATATTATACTTCCATGATACAACAAGTTCATATTCTAATGTAAAAATTTGATAAGAATACCATTCCATGAATGGTGATAAAAATAATAGTATTAAGCCAATTAGAAAGCTAAGCTTAAAGCCACCAATAATCTGTATAGGTATCAATCCTCCAAAAATGAGCTATATTTTTCTATTAGTGTGCTTTTTACTTTAGAGTTTTCACTCCTTCTCGGACTTCCACCTTCTTCTTCAAAAAAATCTGTATTATCAACTAGATTTTTCATTTTTTTAGATTCAAGAAAATAACGAGCGTTTGTTTGTTCTATTTCTGCTATTACACTGGAGTTATTGTTATTTCCCATAACTTCATACGTAAACTGTTCCATAAGCTTTGGAGTTAATTCTTCTCTTATGAGTGTTAAATCTGTATCATCTAATTCAATTTTCTTCTGATAAAAAGGAGTCGCAAACTCTTGCTTAATCTGTCTTTTTTCTTTAAAAAATCTTAGGTAAATATAACCAATTATTACTATATAGAGTCCTACAACTCCATACCCTACATTTATTAATATTATTAATATTGAAAATTTTTGAAATAGAAATATTATCAATAGTGCAAATCCATATAATATAAAAGGACTCGAAAATTTCCGTAAATTTTTCATGAATCTCTCTTCAACTTCGCAATTTATTGAAATCGCACTTTTTCTACTGTGATATGTTTCAATAAGAAAACATTTTTGATCAAGAAAATGTAAAATTTTCCTTAATTGAGCCATTTCTATTATATGGATATTAGAGTTTTTATGATACGCAAACGGAATAAGCTTTTCAGTAAATCCAACGCTATTAGAACTAATTATTAATGGTTCAATTAGTAATTTATATTGAACTGGGCCTGATCGAAAAAACAACGACTTATGCATAAGCGTTTTTTCAATAGAAATATCAAATTGAAAGTGTTTTACTAAATATCGAAATAACTCTCCTCTAGTTGACATATCATTAAATATTGTTGTTTCTGCTTTTTGTAAAGCTTTTATATATGACCGCGGTATTTTATTGAGATGAAAATTTCCTTCAATTTCTTTGTTTGGGGTATAATCTATTTTATCTGCTGAAACAACAAATTTACCTTTAAGATTACTGACTTTGATAGGTAAAAAGTATAATATATCAAGGAACTCATTAACCCGAATTCTTTTTAATGCCAATAAATCGATTCCAGTAAAAACTGCCTGTAAATCCGTACTTTTATCAACAATTAGGAATTCGCATAATTTTAATTGCTTTCCTATTTTTTCTCTTAAAATATTCATTTCATAGGATGTAAGAGTTTCCTTTTGTTCTTCATTATTCGCTGACTCATTAGGAGCAATTTCACTAATAAACTCACTCGGAGGTATGACATGTGAACTATAATTGCTATCTTCTTCAGATTCTTCGTCTAAATCATCAAAATCCTCTGAATTTACCTCATTCTGTTCAACTATTAACGGTTCTTCATATTCATTTAATTCCTCATTTTTAACAATCTCTATTTTTGCCGTATTAAGATCATCTGTTAATCGTGAATAATTGAACTTTTCTTCAAACCAAGGCTCTCCAGGTGTCTTAAAATTTGATTTAACGGTTTCTAAGGTAACATCCTCTTCAGAGATTTCTTCGAAGGTTACATTTTGTTCTATTCTTTTATTATACTCACTATCATCAAGTTCAATATTTCTTTCATCTTTAACTTTAAGTTGATTCTCCTTGTTTGACCTTTCTTTTGATTGAGAAAATCCATTTAAAGTTTTTGTATGTAAATGATCCTTCGCTTTATCGATCATTTTTTGAGCTGTGGATAACCCTATCCCTGGAATTAAAGCTAATTTTGTAGCAGTTGTTTTTGCTAGCAAATTTATTGATCTTATTCCCGCATTAGTTAATCTTTCTGCAACAAAAGGCCCAATGCCTTTCAGAACAGTAAGATCTTCTTTCACTATACTTGGAATTAAAGTGGTATTCGATTTTCTTTGAGATAATTGAGAATTAAATGAATTGAATTTATCAACCCAATCCGATCTCTCCTGAGACTGGGCAATTCTTAAACCATTTAGAGAAATCTTACGAGCTTCATCAACATTGTTTTCTTGAGCAGCTTCATGAGCCATATCATAGTATAATTTCAAATCTGATTTTTTCTGCAATAAATTCTGTTCTGTGTCCATCATACGTATCATAGAAAAATAAATCATTTGCTTATAAAGAAAAAAATCAGAAAATTAGGGTTTTTATTATTTTTTATTTATAAAGAACAACTTTATATTTTAGTCGTAGATCTTACTAAATGATAAGAATTATAAAAATCATTAAAATTATGACTTACACCCGTCTGCGCCCTGGATTTTTGTCTTTTGGTAGTGTATTTATTACACTCTGATTTCGCCCTCCTTCTAATATATTTTGATGCTTTTTTGCATCAGCAGAATGGGTGCAAGTCTCCTTTTATAGTCTTAAATTAAGAAATCTAAAGCCAACTCTAAAATTAATTAGTTAGAATGTTTCCTTTTTGTGAATTTTTATTATAGTACCAGTAACTCAGAATTTTTCTTTTAAATTAGTCAGTGTGATTTATTTAATACTAAAGAATAATTGTGATTTATAATCGTAATTGTATTTGGCAAAATTAAAAATGTTAAAGATGTGAAGCATACATCAAAAAAATCAATCACTTGCCCTCTATGTAATGAGAAAATTTCTATTGGTGTAGAAGACCTTATTCTAAAAAGCAAAAATATAAATATCCATTTACCCCATATCCATTTACATGGGAATCCTCTTCATGCTTTACTCTGTTATATTAATTCAGAGTTGGAGATACGAAATGTAGGTGTTATAAGAAGCATTGAGATTTCAAGAGATTCTGAAACCTTTACACAAATTATGAAGAAATGGACAAATCCATATTAACTATTAAGGTGATTTAAGATATCATTAACAGATTTTACTGAAAGTCCTAAAAGTGAGGATGTAAATACTAATTCCGACCGTGAGATTTTTAACTTTATTACAGACAAACGAATTTTAAGAGTTCTTTTTGAAGGAAAAATATTTCAATTACGAGAAATTCAAAAGGAGGCCATTAAGAAGGGATTATTTTTTAGAAAATCCTTTTTAATATGTGCACCCTCAGGGAGTGGAAAAACCTTAATTGGAGAAGTTTGTGCTCTAAATAACATATTTCAAAAATTTGGAAAATCAATATATTTAGTACCTTATAAGGCTCTTGCTACTGAGAAATATATTCATTTCAAGAAAAGTTATGAACGTTTTGGAGTGAAAGTAGAGCTTTCAATAGGAGACTATGATGTAGACGATTCAAAGTTAGAAAAAGCAGATATCATTGTAACTACCTATGAAAAAATGGATTCCATTTTAAGAAATTTTTATGATAAAGAATGGATTTTCAATATTTCTACAATAATTATTGATGAGATTCATATTATAGGAGAATCTGATCGTGGTCCGCGATTGGAATCTCTTATTGTTCGGTTAAATGAATTCTTACATAATCCTCAACTTATAAGCCTTTCGGCAACAATTGCAAATCCAGAATTGTTTAACTCATGGCTCACATCTTTGGGAAATAAGACAACTTTAATAAAATCCGATGAACGCCCCGTACAGTTACATTATAAAATTGAAATAACACAGAATAAAGATTCCACTATAAAAAGAATTGTAAAAGCCACGTTGGAAAAAAATGGACAAGTCCTTATTTTTTTAAACAAGCGAAAAAGTGCTCAACAATCAGCAGAAAACATAAAGAATCTGGTGAAAAAATTTCTAGAGGAAAATGAACTTAATCTTTGTAGAGCTTTAGAAAAACGTTTAAGTTCAATTAGAGGAGGTCATAAAGATTTACAACAAGTGATTAAATCCGGAGTAGCGTTTCATCATGCTGGACTCCTTCCTAAAGAGAGAAAAATTATTGAAGACAATTTCAGAAAACGGATAATTAAAGTAATCTGTTCAACCACGACGTTATCCGCGGGAATCAACGTCCCTGCGCGCTTGGTTATTCTTAAAGACTTCAAAAAATATGTTACATCTGGGCATAATATTAAAAATTTTTCCGAATTTCATGAAAATGGTGATGGGTTTTCCTATTTCAAACCATTTTCTGCAAATGAGTGTCACCAAATTTTGGGTCGTGCTGGTCGTCCTGGACTTGATTCGGTCGGATATGGAATTATTTTAACCAAAAATGTCGATGAAAAGATGTGGGTTGAAGAGTATTTCTTTCAAAGTCAACCTATACAAAATTCTTTGATTCCACGATATAATGATTTGACCTCCGGATTGAATAAAATTAATACTCTCAAAGAACAAGTACTTCTACGAATATATGAGGAAAAAAAAATCACATTAGAGCAATTAAAGAACTTTTTTGAGAGAACCTACTTTTGGTATGGAATTAAGCAAAAAATGAAAGAACAAAAAATACCAATTGAACAGTTGTTAATGATTAAAGAGATTACTCCTATAAATATTTTAAAACTTCATTCCGATGCGAATAAAGTAAAAACTCTAAAGAATGCAACATTTCAAATTAAACTTTCAAAATTTAATAATGAGAACATTTCAGGTTATGTGAAGACCCAATTTGGAGTACATTTCTGTCAATTTGATATCACTTCTGGAATTCAATGCTCATGTGGATTTGAAAATGGAATCTCTGATAATTTTGCCAATAGTGAATTTTCGTTTGAATTCTGCGATCATATCACCGCTTTTTTAGCATATTTGATACAGTATCCTGATGTTAATTTCCAAAAATATGTGGATTCCATTATCCCAAAGTCAATAAAAAATCAGTATATCTTAAACTACTTGTTTGAAAAGGGTTTAATCATTAAAAATGATGATGGCACAATAAAATGCTCTCAATTTGGCAAATTAATAATTCGACTGTATTTAAATCCTGTTTCTGGTGTAATGATTAGATACAAGCTAGAAAATGTTGCAATAAATAGTTTTCAAGAATTAATTAAAGAAGCATATGATGTGCTAAAGGCTGAATTCCGTGTAAAAGACAATAAAATGCTCCAACCTATCTTAGAATGGGCAGACGAAGAATCTCTCGAGCAAATTTTAGAGAAATATAAAATTATGACCGGAGATCTCTTTTCAGTAAGGGATAATTTAGAAAGGGTAATTACATTTATCGGGATTATCGCCAGTAATTTAAGCACTCATGGATTAGATCTACAAGATAAACTCATACGGATTGCCGAGATGTCAGAAACACTTAGAATTCGATTACACTACGGGATTCAAGAAGAATTATTTGATTTAGTTTTAAGATTAAATGACGTAGCTAGAGTTAGAGCGAGGATTTTATATAATGCTGGTTATCATACTGCTTCGCAAGTAAAAAAAGAAAGTCCTTATATTCTTAATAAGAAAACGAGTTTAGGAATAAACTTATGCAAGAAAATCATAAAATCTTAAGCATTTTAAATCAATCTCTAGAATTTTTTCTTTATATTTTTTTATAGCTCATTATAGTATTAGCCTATCAGATTGATAAAGCATGGATTCTAAAACTATAAAGAAAAATAATCCTAAAATACAAGGATCAAATTCAATCCTAAAAGATTCTATAAATCTAGAAATTCAATCTGATAAAGTGGTTGAGGAAAACATTGAAAATATATGCGATGAAAATTTAACCACTCTACAAAAAATCCATGCAATATTGTTAAATTGTGTGAATCTTTCTAAGAAGCAAAAACTCGAGTTTTGTGAAAGTGAAAGGTATTTTATGAAACTTTATTTGAAGAAACTCAAAAATAACAATACCGATTGAGTACAATACTCCAAAAAAAGTAAATCTATGTCGTTTTATTTAAATCTTTTAAAGCATCCGCTGCAGTACTAACAACCGTAATAAGTCTCATTGATGCAGAATGAAATCCTTGCTCATCAAGTAATCCAGCCAAATTAATTAAGTCTATAACTGCTTTACGTAGCTCTGGTTTTCCAAAATATTGTTTAAGCATTTCTTGCAATTGTTCAATTGCATAATCATCGAAATTTACGGTATCACCCTCCTTATATGCTATCTCCAGAGCTTTCTTAACGATAGGATGAACTTTTTTCTTCTTATCTTCTCTCATAATTAATATAAATTAGATTATAATGTAGAAGATTTAGGTTGAAAAAATATATATTTTTTTTGCTACTATTGAAAAAAACTTCAATTTTATTCCAATAGACTTTATATTTGAATATTTAGTATTTAATTATTGATATAAGCATAATTTATGAAAAGGGGTTAATCATGAGTTCTCAAACCGTTGAAAAAAAGGAATATATTTTTCCTATTTATGAAATATATAAAGAGGACTCCATTAATTTTAATGATATTATAATACCCTTTTCGAATTTTGGTAGTTCCAAAAATCCTTCATATATTTATAATGGTGATGAAGATATCAACTTCAATGAAAGACACCCTGTATATCAAAAGCTTTTATTGAATGAGTTTGCTGAAGAAACTTGTGACTAAACTGTGAAAAAAAGTAAGAAAAAATCATAAATTCTCTTTAGCCTTTTTATTTTTCTTTAAATACTTATGATTTTATCCTATATTATAAGGTGTTAATGTGAGAATAGAATGAGTTCTAAGACATTAGAAAAAAAATCTGAAGATCCTATTGAAGCAGAGGTTATTAGTGAACCTGTCAGTCTGAAAAAATTAATTATCCCCTTCTCTGAATTTGGAAAATCAGAACGTTATATATATCTAGGTTTTGAAAGGATTCCTTTTAGAGAAAGGCATCCTATCTATCAAACAATCCTAAAAAATGAGTTTGCAGATGTAATAAACCAATTTAAATAATAATATAATGAATTAAAGAACTTAATTACTCTCATTTTAATTTAGACTATCCATTATTCATTATTGATTTAATTTAAATAAAGAATCCTCTAACCGGATTAAAATTCCTTGATTTAGAAAATTTCTTGTTAAAAGCTTTACTTCAGAATCGGGAATCTCATATTTTTCAGCCATAATTTCGATTGCATAAAAAGGGAATTCTCTATACAATTCGGATAATTCAATAAGCAGTTTTTTGAACTTGGCATAATTTTCATCGTCACTCTTCTCATCAGTTATTTTTTGTTGTAGTTTAATCGTTTTATCACTCTTGAAATCATTTAATGCTCGCAATTGAGGGTGAGTCCCTAACTCCTTTAAGGCGAACTCATCCTGTCTTCTTTTTACAGTTTGTACAGCAGTTGAGATACCTTTCACAATTTCACCACTCTCCAAAATCTTAGTAACTGTATGCGAATGGCCACAACGTACACATTTTTTTGCTTTTTGAGTGGTTTTTACATATGTATATTGTTTGCATTTAGCACAAGGAAACACTAAATATGGTGTATCATCCTTTTTCCATGCAAATTCTTCCATTTTTAATCAACTTATACTATTTCGGATTTTCTAATATATTTTTCATGATAAAATATAGTTCTTCTTCATTATCGATGGTAATCGCTTGAAAATTATGTTGCTTAGAGACCTCTTGGATTTTTCTTTTTAATATTCTCTTTTCTCCATCCATATCTTCTTTAAACTCAATAAAATCAAAAACAATAATTAAAAGTGAAGTTATCTGCCTGAAATCTTCTATGTCAGAAATTAGAGTTTTTAAATCATATTCTTTTGGATCATAAATCTGGATAAGAATTTTATTAAAAAGCACGATATCAAGGTCAGATTCCTCAATATCATATAAAACTTTTTCGTTTTGCAGTTTTTTTCGTAAACCGTACTTCATGGGGAGGGATTTACTCAATTTTACTGGACTGTTAGACTTAATTAATTGTTCACCCTCAATAAAAGACTGGAGCTTTGATTGATAGTTTCTTTTACTTATTTTCTTAGGATAAAATTCTTGTGATATGGATTCTTTATGAGTTCTATAGTCTTCTTTCGGTAGAACTTCTTTTTCAATAGTAATGTTTTGAGGTGATTCAAATCTATAAGAATATTTTAGCTGTTGAGGGTTTTTGAGGTTAACATTCATTCGGTTCAATTTACTCAATGCAATTCTTAGATATACGTCATCACGAGTTCCTTTAGTGTATAAAATGACGACTCTTCCTTCTCGATGTCTAGCTGTTCTTCCTTTACGTTGTATAAGTCTAATTTCTGAAGCTACCACATCGTAGAAAATAACCAAATCACATTCAGCGATATCTAATCCTTCTTCTGCGACATTCGTACTTACTAATGTATTATATATTCCTTGTTTGAAGTCATTAAGAATTTCTATCTGCCGTTTTTGCGATAATCCTTTATCTTCTTGAGACTTAGTTGATTGTCCTACGAATCTTACTGGTTTTATCGATTTTATATCTTTTAAGTTATGCACAATATTTCTTATAGAATTTCTTAATTTTACGAAGACTAAGATCTTAGAAGTAGGATTATTGTATAACTCGTCTTGAATAATTTTGACTAAAATATGATATTTTGGATGGACTAAATTCTCAGGAGAGAATTCTAAATTTTTTTTTAACTCTAGGTAAATTCTTTGTAAACGACCCTCTGAAGCTAAAATCTTTGTTGCTTTTGAGCTACTTTTCTTTTTCGCATCCCTATTCAACTTATTAAAATAGTCCAACAACACATTTAATCCTTGTTGTTCAACGAGTTCAAGCATATGAAATAGAATTAAAGCTTGAGCATTGATTGATAAAGCACTATATACTCCTGTTTTATCTCCATTATTTTTTAAAGTACTTACTAACTCTGCATTTAACTTAAGTAAATCCTTTCGGATCACCTTAGTATGTAATTTTTCTCCTTTTGCTTCTAAAAAGTTTATTTGAGAAAGGTAATGTAGTCGCTCATCTAATACTACAGTTAGTAAATGATATATATCTCCCATTAAACTTGTTAAATTAACACCAATTTTGTAAATATCCATGGGTTTAAGGTATGTTTTTACATCATCATCTTTACGCGTTCGGATATGAATATTTTCTATTGGAATATGTAAATTTGTACATAATGTATTTATTTTATTTTTTGAAGAACCAGGTGAAGCTGTCAAACCGAGAATAACTCCATCTGGATTATGATCTATAAACTCATCAGCAATCATCGAATATGCATAATCTCCCGAAGCATGATGAGCCTCATCAAATACTATCAATGCTGTATTATCCAACATATATTTTTTAAGAACTAAATCATTTCGCAATGTTTGGGGAGTATAGAACAAAATCTCATTATTATTAAAAAGATCAATTCTTTTCTCAGGAAGTATTTTTCCTGTTAAAATAACCAATTTTTCCTTTGGTATTTTTAAGAATCGTAAATATGTCTCATAATGTTGATTAATCAATGGCCTTGTAGGTGCCAGCACTATTATTTTACTTTGAGGAGGAGAAATATTCAATATTTTACTTGCCACTAACACCGCAATTATAGTTTTTCCAAGTCCAGTTGGTAATACTACTAATGAATTCTTATTCACACATTTATCCGCGATATTAATTTGATACTCTCTTATTTGGAGTTCATTAGAATTAAGATTTGATGTCTCATTTGTTACTTCTTTTATTTCACCCATCTTCCTCCACAATAAATGTATAATTTTCGATTTGAATATTTTTTATTTTTTTATTACTTTTGTTATATGAAATGATGAGTTCTCCAAACTTGAGCCCTAATTCTGATGGGTAAATAACTCCATTTTCGTACAGATCAAAGAGATAAGGATGTTCAATTTTTAACTCTTTTAGATTGGTCAATAATTCTGAATCGTTCTTAGAAGTATCAAATCCCTTACCTCTCTTTACAAATTTGAATGTATAGATTATATCATTAAAATGATTTAAATGTGAAGTCAAAATTTTAATTATGATTGGTGTTTTCTCTTTCACTTTTTTTTCTACGA
The DNA here is from genome assembly GCA_964409945.1 of uncultured archaeon. GTDB lineage: Archaea > Asgardarchaeota > Lokiarchaeia > Sigyniarchaeales > SOKP01 > Loki-b32. Next base: position 43,216 of record CAYPFJ010000005.1, read on the forward strand.
TTAGATAAACTTGGCTATTTTGTCTTTTTTTCTTTATTCGATACTCCTTAAAGACATGTTCGAATTTTTCTTGAAAATGTAATATTAAAGAAACAAAATCGTCAATCTCAGAAGTTGGGATTTTGAGTTGTTGCATTAATCTAGTAAAATTTAACTTTTTCTCATAATTATCACTATACTTACCCAAAATATCCAAAATTTGGTTGATTAAATGAATTGTGATCCGATGGGATATTTTATTGTCGTAGGAATCCAAGTATGAGGTCATTAATAGAAGAATAAAATGATAAAATAAAAAGAAAAAATTTAGAATTGTTTCATCTTACTTTGAATTTTTATATTCTAGTCGTTTTTTGACCTTACAAAGTTGTTTAGAGGATATAGCGATAACACACCCCGGTACTCCTATAAAAGCAATCATGAGAGGAATTGCTGTTTTAACATTTTCTTCATAATTTTGGTTGGGATTGATAGGATCATCGGGATCATTAGGATCATCGGAAGTATCGACATTTTTAATAAATATTGTGTTTCCGATTTCAACTTCGGATTCTTGAAATCCATCTTCAAGGTAAATCTCAAAATAGTAAGTACCATTTTCTATTGGTACATATTCAAGACTAAATATACTGGACTTATTGAGATTAATATGTCCGAAATTTAGTGCAGCAAGTAATATGTCGTCTTTATAGATCTCAGTATAAACACTTCCGTTAGTTAATGGATATTCCCTTTCATTTGCTAATATTGAACCATTTACTTCAAATTTTACTATAGATAAAGATGTTGTTATATTTAGATCATAAGTTAATGTGTATATAGTATTAAAAATAATGTTATATTCTGCTTTTATCTGTGCTCCTTCATAGGCATATAATACACCTTCAATTATAGGATAATTTTCAGAATTCATTGGAATTGGTACATCTGCTACATATGTGTTATTTTCTAGTTTATTAAAATTAGTAGTTCCTATTTGGTTACTTTCAAATTTAAAGGAAATATATGAACCAAAATCTCTCACTATAAGATTGGATAATGATACTTCCATGTGATTAACTCCCCCTAATGAAACTTCACTAGAATATTGAGTATTAATCCCAATTGGGCTATTCCTCGCCAACTCGGATATCCATAAGAATGCTTCTAGTTCTATTTTATTTTTATCAGGTGTTAAGTAAAATTCTTCAATTTCATCAGAGTAAATGTTTTGTATTAAATCTTGAGTTAAATCAGAATTAAAACCTATATCCAGGTCTAATATTTCTGAGATCTTATAGCTATAATATATATTCTTAATATTGTTGTAGTTGAGGTTATTCTTCACATAAGTTTCGATTTTTTCAGTATTTTTGTCATATAAATTTAATATTTTTAAGATGTATATCATGTAATAAGTATTCTGTAAGATAGTTGCAACATCTGAGATATAACTTGGATTGAAGTAAAGAGTTTCAGTATTCTCAATAGTATTTCTATTAAGGTATGTGTATAAAGCTGTAATATCGAATCCCAAATCGGTAATATTAAGAGCCAGAAAATTCGAAAGGATCTCCAAACATCTTAAAGCATAATAGGTATATTCGCAGTAAATTATTGTATTGAGATACTCTGATCGGTCAACATCATACTTTAAAATAGGTGAAAAACCCCCATAATTCTCGTAATATGAATCATTTAAAAATTGAGTCTCAACAATATTATTTACTAAATTCATTAGATCAAATTCTGTAGCAAAATCATCCAACTTAAATAGCTTTCGCAAAGATTCTAGTGCGAAGTATGTGGATTTATGAGAATTCAGCTGGGAAATATCTTTAAGATAATTTTTATGGCCTGAAGTGTAATATTCAATTGGATGAGATCGGAACCAAAATAACTCAGTTTCATCTAAGAGATAGCCATAAAAATATCGACTTATCCCAAAATCAGCAAAATCTATATAAGAATTTTTAATACGCGTATAAAGCTCTTGAATCTCTAAATCTGAAACACGATTAAATAATGAAAATGAAGAAATTATCGTGTGCAAATAACTCATAGAAGTGTAATCATCTGAAAGTAGAGAATACCCCTCATAAGAAGAGTACATTAAGGTTGAGTTTCCTATTTGATTTTTTTCCTCCAATGAGAACTGAGAAGTTTCATTACTATTTCTCAGAGATCGGATAATTTGAAATGTATCAGTGAATTCATGAAGTTCAACTAGCGTGGATTGATCCCAATTTCCAAAAGAATTACGATTCCTTATAATAAACGCAATTACCTCATCTCTATCGATATTTCCATAGCTCGTGATATCTGAAAGTTCTAATCCAAGAGCGGTTGCAACTATGTTCGTATAATTAACATTGTAATCCCATTCAGATATTCGAAAATAGTGAGAATTTGAATCATATAAATAATCAAGAAATTGGTGAAAATCAACAATATTTATAGATTCTTCCATACCAAATATCTCTAATGCTTTTATGCAGTAATAAGAAGAAATTAGATTGGGTTCAAAAAAGGGATTCAAAGTATCAACAAAAGTATTATCATCATTTCGAAATCCCCCTCCCATCCAGCCTAATCCTCCAGGATATTGTAAATTATTTATAAATTGAATTATATCTTGTATTTTAGAGGAATACCCCACCCAATTATCCATTAATAAATTGAGTGTAAATATGGCAAAAAATGTATTGTCTGCTGTTGAAACTCTAAATCCATCCTCTAATTCTGCACTGTAAGGTTGTCCAATAAATCCACTTGCTTCTGGATTATAACAATCCCAAATGAAATCGATCATTCCTTGTGTATTAAATAAATCTGTGCGATTTAATAATTTTAAAGAAAGAATAGCATAACAATTAACTTCTAATATAGAATTTAAGGGAAAATACGTTTTGGAGAAATCTGTATCTAAATATCGATATGCTAGTGTATCCATAAATCTGTTCGAACCTATATCATAATGAGACATAATATAATTGATTATTTCAGATTGATTTATGTGGTTAAGCTTTCCAATCGTGTCAAGAATGTATAGACCATAATAGGTTGCTTGTAGTGAAGGTTCATATATCTGAGGGAAATACCCCAAATCAGAATAATCAGATACTCTCGCATCAAAAATAGAATTGATGATTTCATTATTCCTTAAAGACGCTAATTCTGGATACTCTACTTCATCATGTCTAAAATTTTCGCTCGCAATAGTGAAATTACAAGAAAAATTGCATTGAAATATAATAGCGCTTAACATAAAAACAATTATACAACTCACAAAAAGGACTTTTTTACTATTCATTTTGCTCGATTCTAAATATATTATAAGAGGTTACTGGCAGAATAATAGCGAATATATTTAAATAAAAAATCAATATCACACAATTTTCATAATACAAGATAAAAAAGAGGATAATAAAAAAAAGATTATTTCTGGACTATACCGTCTGTCAATTGCTTATTTCAGGAGGATCTTTAGAAGAGTAGTAATGAAATATTTCAAAATTAAGTAAATATTCGGGTTTAATTTTCGACCGTTTTTCAGATATAAACATCAGAGGAAACTCATTAATTCTCAAAGTGACTATTAAGGGAGTCCTGTCTTCTCCTCTCATCACATAATAATAATAGTCAAAATTATCATTACCGTTAAACACATTGGCAACATTACTCATTATAATCTCTTCCTTATCAGATTTACAATTCTCTTCTTTGGTTTTAAAATCCTGTTTTCCCAAAAATCCTAACTTTTCCATTAATTGCACTAAAATATCAGAGGATTTTATTAAACTAATAAATCCTTCAGCTTTAAATTTTTCAAAGATTCTTTTCTTGACTTGAGATTGAACCGTGCTCATTCTAATACCTAAACGATTACAGATTGAACTTATACTTACCTTGTCTTTACAAGAACACAACACAGAGACTGAACTTATTAATCCTGCTATAACATTATCTGTTGTATTTTTGATCCCGTGCCATAACCTATATAAAATCTTTTTAGAAAGATAGTAAAAAGGCATTCCTAAATCAAAATGCTCAGAAATTTCGAAAATTCTCTGGAGAATATATTCTTGCCTATTACGTTCAGCATAATGGGGTAAAAATCTTTGAAGTTGTAGATTGAAATCATTGAACTCTTTTTTTGTAATATTCGATATTTCAATTAACTCATATGGATTAATAGAAACATTTCTAAGCTTAAGACAGAAATAAATTGTAATTGAAATTAACTTCTCTACATTTCTATATTTTGAACCGGGTCTAATATGACCTCTGAGTTTTTTGAACTTGGTTAAAACCATCTCTTTAACGTCATCATATCTAACTAAATCTAAAGAATTAAAAATTCTTGAAATTTCAATCCTAGCTTTTTCAAGTACTGATTTTTCATTGTTTACTATAGAATTGTATTTGTTTATTCTTTGCAATTTGATAGAAAAAGGCGAGATCGCCCTTTCTCGCCTCGTTCCTATCTGAGTTGTACCTACACCCTTTGCATATTGGATGATGTCTTCATTATAAGGTCTATCATACTGCAACTTCTGGATTTCTAAAACGATTCCACATTCTCCACACACATACCCCTCTGTAGTATCTATAATCTCTGGAGACCCACAAATATCGCATGATAAATGTGCTATGTCTGGAGAAAGTCTACTTTCTTGAAGTGTTTTATACGCTGCCAATGCTTTGATCACTATTCGTTTTATTTTACTAAAGAATATAAGGTAGGAGTTTTGATTTTAAACCTTTTCCTCAAAAATTTATCGATGAAAAGAAGGCTTCTTCTCTTAAATTTTGAAGGGTGGGTTTTAACTACTTACAAAAATTTCTAGAGAAATTGCATTTCATTGATCACTGACATTTTTGTCAATATAAAAAGCACCTTTAATTTTTAATTAAATCATATCTTCTAAACCCAATCTCATAGGGAAAACATTTCTTCATATCTCTTTTTTATTCAGTCTTAATATTAATAAATAGTATAGTCAATCTCTTACAAATGAAGCCGTTGAAAAATGAAAGCCTTGTTATTAATATTCTCCCGCTTTAAAAATATAAAATTCAAGTTCATTTTAAAATTAAAATAAGTTTCATCAAAAAAATTGGATTTTTCCTTTAAATTATTCTATAAGATAGTTGTTCTATGATTCAAGAGATATTAGTGTTTATCATAATCCTTATCATTTCAATGATAGCACAAAAAATGATTAGAAAAGATATTTTAGGTCCATTTTATCCGATTGTGCTGCGATTGGTCTTTATTGGAATGATCGTCCATGAACTTAGTCATTACGTCATGAACTTAGCAGTAGGAATAATCCCAAAGAAAATAGAGATAAAATGGAAGTCTGATGATAAGAAGAGAAGATCACCACAAGGAGTTGTTTATAGTAAACCAAGAAGTCTTTTACAGGCTTTTTTTATATGTCTTGCTCCACTGTATATTTCTACATGGCTTGCTTTTCTCACTTTATATATTGCTCTAAGTGCTAATTTCAATCCCGTCATAAGAGTAGTATCAGGGCTGATTTGTATCTCCTTAGTATTAGGTGCTGCTCCTTCGAATCAAGATTTTAACAATATCCCAAATGCGTTTCGTAAGGATCCTATTCATTCTCTTTATCAAATTTTCTTAGTTATTCTATCAAGCCTAATCTTATGGATTATAATTCAATTTACACAAATTATTTTTCTGTTAGATGTATTTTATTACTTTACAATAATCGGTATCTATTTTATTTTAAAGTTTATATTTATTGGCTCTCGTGACCTCATACATAAAATTCAATCATTTAATTATAAAAAACCCCCCAAAGTTAGAATCAAACCTTTTACTCGTAAGCATTATAAACCAAAAAAACCACATACTGAATGGTGATTAAAAAGTGAAAGGATTCTGTTATATCGTATTGATTTTAGGATTTTTTATCTTTTACCAGCAAAATCCAGTTTATTCTATTATCATCATAGTGTTGTTTATTGGAGTATACTTATTTTTTAAATCTAGATCTTCAGGTTCAAGTAAAGGAGTTTTTGGATTTTTTAGTGGAAAGAATGCTCAGCAAGGCAATAGAATGGAGGATTTAATTACTTTGATGGTAATCCAACAATTAATGAATACTTCTTCTCAAAATAATGATTACACAAATAAAAATGATGAAAAAGCAGAAAAAGATAAGCAAATAGATAAAATAAAACAAGACATACTTGACTTACTTGAGGAAAATTAAGATGCTCTCAGAAATAAGTTTTTTCACGGGGATTAAAGAGTTACTTTCTCATCATAATATACTATCTATCTCTGGAAAGTCAGGTACTGGTAAAACTGCTCTTGCCCTACAATTAGTGGGAAATCTCTTAACTTATGAAGAACCGCATATGCAATCATGTATCTGGATTCAAGCAAATGAATCTTTCCCTGTAAAACGATTAAGACAAATTTTAGCTGATTATCCTGAGAAATTGGATTATCTTACGGAGAACATGTTTATTATCCCTCAAGATAATCCTATTCCTACATATTTAGAACAATCTTCAATACTCCAAAAAATTACATCACCCTCTACAGTTCTTCCTCCATATTTGAAATATATCGTTATTGATAATATCTCTCACCATTTACGATTTGAGATTACTCAATACGCTAATTTGAATTGTCTAATATTATTAGATAGCTTTTATGAAACACAGTTATTACCTTTAATATTGTTTTGTAAACGAAATGATATTGTATTGATTTTGATTCATGAAGTTACTTATAGTCCTAGCCAAGAAAGAGTTAGACCTTTCTTTTATAAATTATACGATAGAATAGAAACAATAGATGTTGTCTTAAGTAATGTCTGTAATAGTGAAAAAAAAAATATGTTTATTTCATTCAATCGATCACAGTGGAATTTTCAATTCTTAATAGTTAATAATGGAATATTCATCCTATGATCTGTCAATTTTTCTTTAAATACTCTTAATATATAGATACTTCATGGAAATAAATTCACTAAGCACGGAACCAACACCCCATCTTTCTCAAGAAAAAGTTAAATGTGGGATTTGTAAAAACAATCTTAAGCGAGGAGCATCAATATATCAAGAAGGTCTTACATTCGGAGTTGTCTGTGAGCAATGCTATAAAAAAAACTCTCAAGAGGATCTTGAGCTTATGGCTAACATGTTCCTAGCATATGGAGGTTATTTTGGCATGTTAAAAAATTCTGATTTTTCACTATATAATATACTAAAACAAATAGTTTCTAAAGTTGAAAATAAAGAAAATGTTGAAGAGCTACACATCAAATGTATGCATCAAGCATTATTAAATGGTATTACCCCCAGACAGTTTGTACAAGGTCTAAGAATACTACTTGAATGATTATTCCTCCCAACCCATTGAATCACCTCTGCAAGGAAAAAGGGGTACTTAGCCACTACCACTTTTTTCCTTATTCTCTAATTATTATGAAATATTAAATAGTAAAAGATGAAATATGGTTATTATTAAATAGGAATAATGAATCTAATTTATTAAAATTGGATTTATAATATAAAAATAATGAGTATAGATTCAAATGGAAAACACTGTAGTGAGAGTTGTTTTATTATTTCTTATCGGATTTGTCATATTTTTTATTTTAGCATTTTCATATGTTACTTGAGTTCCGCCTAGATTTCGTCCAGAAATAAATTGGATAATTGTTGCAGTTTTTATAGTAGTGTTTGTCTTATTGAGTGGCAAATCTCCCCAGAAGGAATAGAATAAACCTGAAAAAATGATTCCAATAAAAGAATGGTAGTTATTGGATGATAATCCTTGCACAGGATTCGGATTTAAATTGTCCAAATAAAGCCAAAATGTATAAAAATAATCTTATAATTTTATATAGTGAAATTTACATAGTTTGGCGAAATGATTAGTAGGGAATCAAAATGAGTGATGTAAGTCTAGCAATGAATAAAATTGAAGAAGAACTTAAAAAGACATATCCCCAAAAGAAAAAGATTCTCAATTTTTTATATGATTTACAACTTTATGATTTTGAATTTCTCAATAGCATAGGTGAGACATATAAATTAAATCCTCTATTTTTTATGAATAAATTATATTCAAATATTTGGAAAAAAATGGGAAAACTGCTAGGAAAAGCGGGGAGAATTCGAGCAGAACGATATATTGTTGAAAATTTTTGCTTACATGGCGGAGAACAAATTCTGTATGAATGTGAGGGGTCGATTAAGAAAAAGAGACCACTAAAAGCACCGTCCATTAAAATCTCAGTAAGTTTGGGAGTAATTTTTATTACCAATCAAAGAATCATTGTACAGGGTAAACTTACTGTTCACGAACTTATACAAACCAAAACACTTGTAGATGTTTCTGATGATGGTTTACTTCTGACTGGACGCGATAGACATCAAGAAAATAAAAAAGAAAAAGAATTTTTATATGGGGCTTCAGAAAAATGTTTTGGATATATGTTTCCAGTAAAACAACTCTCTAATTTAAGAAGGAGTGGGCGAAAAATAAGTTATGAATTAGTTGATGGGAAGACGACTCTGACTGCTAATAAAGAACAAATAGATAAACTTTTTGATATATTAAATAAGCTTTAATAATACATTTAAGATAGTATTTCGTTTCTCCTCATTTATCTAATTTGTTTTTAGAGAAATTTAGGGTAAACAGATTTATCTACCCTTTTCTTATAGATGTTAATAAAATTAAATTACTAATATAAAAAGGATGTGATAAATATAAAAATCGAAATAATTTTCTTAGCCCGAATGGCTCAACAATTAGTCCATCATAGTTCAAGTGAGACAAAGATAACAAAAATAGATAAAAAGAATTTTTTTCAAGAAGCGTTGCACTATATTGAACAGTATGTAAATAAATCCGATTTTAAAATATTCAGTATAGACTCAGAACAGGGAGGAGTCTCATATTTTTTGATAAAAGAATAATAAATTCTTTATGTTTTTCCCATTATCTGCTTTTTTTTCTTTAAATAATCTGATTTGTATATCAAATTCAACAAAATTACCTAAAAAAGAGTTGATAGAAAAAAAGAATGGCAGATTTAGATCAAGTTAAAGGTATTAACTCACGCCAAATAAAACTACTGCAAGAGAATGGAATAAGCACTGCGGAAGCTTTAGCGATGAGTCCTCATTCAACCGTCGCCATAATTGACGGTTTAGGTGACAAGACCGCAAAAAAGCTTATTTGGAACGCAAGAAATGCGTTAGGAATGACCGATTTTACTCCAGCAGCCAAGATTGATGATAATATTGAATATTTTACGACCGGTTCTGCCGAATTAAATCGTATCTTAGGAGGAGGATTTCAAACTGGAAAATTAACTGAAGTCTATGGACCATTTAAATCTGGGAAAACAGCATTAGCTCATACTTTATCGGTAACAGTTCAATTACCTCAGAAGAAGGGTGGAATCGAGGGTGCGGTTGCTTATATTGATTCTGAAAATACATTTTCAAAAGAAAAGATTAAACGAATTGCTAAGCGATTTGAACTAAATCCAAAAGATGTACTTTCAAGAATATTTCATGCAAGGATTTACTCATCCGATCATCAAGCCCAAATGATCCAAAAAGCAGAATCTCTTTGTAAAACTCGTGGAGTTCGAATAATAATAATTGATAGCTTAATGGCATTATTGAGAGCAGAATACATCGGTATTGGAAAACTAGCCCCACGTCAAGCAGTTCTAAACAATATGATTCATGGATTATCACGAGTTGCTGAAACGTATAATTGTGCAGTTTTGCTTACGAATCAAGTAGCTACCAGAATGATGGGAATGTTCTCCGCAGATGATGCAATTGGTGGTAATATAGTGGCTCATGGTTGTCATTTTAGAGTCATGTTTAAGACGAAAGGCTTTTCATCAAACAACTCATTAAAGAGAAGAGCAGTTATAGTGGATGCTCCCGACTTACCCCCTGAAGAATGTGAGTTTTTCATAACTGGTACTGGAGTTGCAGATACAGATAAAACTGAGCTTCCAGAGGTTTCTGGGTTAGATTTTAGAGTTGAAACATTGTACGAAGATGATGATACCAACCAAGATCAAGAGATTGTTCAACAAGAGGAAGTTAATCTAATTCAAGTAAAAGGTATTGGCAAGGGGATTGTAGCAAGTTTAAATGCTCAAGGAATCAAAACAATTTCGGACTTATTAGCAGCAAATCCAGAAGAAATATCGGCTAGTATCTCAGGAGCTTCGGTAAAGACAGTAAATGATTGGCAAAATAATGCGAAAGCATTAATGAATTCTTAAATTCTATTTTTTTAATATTAATTATCTATTTTTCTAATGATTTTCTTTACATTTTATTTATATTATGTTTAAAAACAATGAAGAACTTGACGTAATTACAAATGGTAATTACTAAAATTGAAAAGATAATTGACGAATTGGTAGAACTTGAGTGGTATAAAGTAGCTGCTGTTACCGTTATTTCGAGTAAAGGAAAAATACTTTATCAAGTAGGCGCTAATTGGGATCTAACCAGCGAATCAAAGACTATCTTGGATGCTCTCAAGGGCACTCCATCCCTCAATTTAATGGGAGTGGAATTTACTATTGTTTATAATACTCCTGAAGTAATAATAGGAACAAACAATGCGGGGAATGGGCATGTTGCTTTAGCCCTATTTAAAGGAGGAATAATAGCATGTTATATCATGCCTAATGCAAATCCACACAATTCATTGATGAATATCCAGAATACTGCGTTGAAATTGAATGGGAAGGTTTAATTATCTAAGTTTGTCATTAACGTTCTAGATATTCGTGAATTACATCTGCTGAACTATTTTCAGCTCTGCTCTATAATCTAATAAAAAAAATTTTTAAATCTAATCTATTGTATAAACAATATATAAGAAAGTCTTGTCTTTATTTTTTAATATCAAAGATTCAGTTTAAAAAATCATAAAAAAGATTATATTCCTGTAGCATTTTTTCGCTTTCGATACGCAATAATAATTGTTGGTGCACTTACAACACATCCTATAAATACCAGTGTTCCTATCGTGAATTGAACAGGAATGGTAATTTCGATTCCACTTTTAGTATTATTTACGGCATCATCAGGTGGAGGATCTGGATCATTTGGATTAGTCCCATCTGCAATTTTACTTTCCTCGACTATCGCGTATGCAATATTTACGTACAATACTCGGCAATAAATTGTCATATTAATAATATACGTACCTTCCACGGAAGTTCCGAAATCGAAGAATTCTACTTGACAAACACCTGGTAATGTTTTATTAATATAGATTTTATATTGAATATTAATTGAGGAAGTTATATTGAAGTAGGTTCTTGTTTCACTCTGCGTTAGATCTGCTATAGGGGAATATCTTCCAAAATAAAACCTATAGAGAGTATCTGATTTAAGAGTTATATTATGTAGTGGATTATTCCCTTCATTTTTAAACTTATTTACTTGAAAAAAAATTTTATTGTTAAAAGCTAATGGTTCAATAACATCTTGAAGACATTGTAAATCACTATTTATAATTTTAATATGAATATTTAGATTTTCTGTTAAATAAGCCTGGAATTTTATAGTATAATTTCCAGTTAGTGCGACTCCGAAAGGGATCTCTTGATATTCGAACTGTGTTAGCAGAGTTGTATTCGGACGACTATCATAAATATCATATATATCACCTTCAGGATCCCACAAAGAGATATTCATATCACATTCATGAGGTGTTACGATTTGAAATGAGATATAATAAATATAGGGTTTAATGAAGTAGATATTGTTTGAGAAAATCACATAATCTCTGTCATTTGTAAAGTTAAAAACTTTATCCACTAAATTTTCACCGTTGTTCATACTTGGTTGTAGTTTCTCAACAGATTCTCTATTTTTAAGGCTAAGATCTCCAATATAATTAGTGAGAATTGTTAGCGATATGAAAGATATAATTAAAAATAGTATTATTACAATCTTAGAATTTTTTATAGACATGACCTTCTTAATAGCCATACACCTTTAATTCTTTAAATTCAGTAATTAATTCTTTCACATTTGCACATTTATCATATTTTACACAGTTGAAACATGGACCATCCGTCCAAAAATAAGCAGGTTGATTTTGTGCCTCAATAATGAGTATTGGAAATTTATTTTTTGAACATATTAACGCTGAATTTGAAATTGAACCTCTTTTTGGTAAAGCATAAGAAAGCCCACAGATTTCACATTTCGCAAATCGCTTATAATTTTGGGTTTTAAAACTTGAAATTGTGCAATCACAATTAGGGCAAATACCAATTTCATCTAGTTTTCTCATTTTTAATCGAATATTAGATTAATTTTCTGAATTCTTAGTATTTTATAACTATTTAAAGAAAAAAAATCAGCTATTTGTTTTTTTATTTATAAATATAGCGTCCTATTAAGTAGTATAATGATGTTTGATTATTTTGATCAGATAGGAGAAGCAATTAAATTTCTATTGGCATTAGGTTCAATAATCGGGCTACTTGGATTGATTATAGGGATTCTTGGATGGCTATTTTTAGGACAATTTCAGCGTCATAAAATGATAGGAGTTGTTGTTGTTTCAATTATTCTATTAACAGTCTGCGGGATTAATACAGGATTAAGATATTTTCGAATTTATTGACTTTAAAATTCTAAAAATTAGATAGAGCATAAATTCTTTTTTTAAGATTATAATAAGTAAAAACCACTTCCTCCTCCAGTATCACTAAAATCACCTGTAATAATTTTCCAGAAGTCAAATGCAATGCCTGTACACCAACAGCCAATCCATAGCAACACAATTGCTGCAAAAAACCATCCAACTCTAATTTTTTTTCCAAGAATAAGACTTGCTATACATAAAATTATTAAAAATGTTCCTCCAATCAAAGAATATCTCCCTATCGTCTCAAAAAGCTTTTTCAATACATATCCTAAATGAAATCTCAAGGTTAAACCGTAAAAGGGAAAAAATACTAAAACAAATATTGTGATCCCAAAAATGGTCATCATTAATGTTCGCGAAGTAGCCTTTTTATCATATAATACTTCAATAGAGTTATAATATCTTTTTTTAGAGATGGTGTTTCACCATTTTTATCTAAAATTTATATGAGATATTTTTTTCATACACTTTTAAAGAAAAAAGCCATCATCTCTAAATTCGATTTTTATTTAAAAAGATGAAATAATTCTAAAAATTAATCTGTTTTAGAAGGCGAGAAAAAATTCCCATCAAATTCCCCTTTTTAATCTTTATGATTGTTTGTGATGATAATTTTAAATTCTTAGTTATAATAATATTAGTAACTATCCAGTTTTGTATAATATTCATACTTAGAATGCCTTCAGAATATTACTGTCCAAATTGTAAATCGGAAGATGTCATCGTATATGATGATCATATTGAATGTAATCAATGTCACTTGAACTTTTTTATTGAAGATCTTGAGAGTGACATCGAGGATGAAAATATTCTAGCAGAGGAAGAATTAAGTGGCGTTGTGGATGCATTTGATGAGCTTAAAGATGAAGAAACACGAAAAAAATTTTTAAAATCACTCAAAGACGATATTAATAAATAACCTCTTTTAATAATCTCAATTTTTTATTTATATATTCTCATGCAATCTGTTGTTCACCTTTAAAAATATATAATAGGTGAACTATGAAACTGAAGAAGCTAAATATCTTTACAATCTTTTTTCGATTATATCATCTCATAAAGGGATGGTAATTTAATTTTAAAATTCTTTTTTTCTTTTTATATTTACACGAGGTAGACTTCTTAATCATGGGAGTTAAACTTCAAAACATTATAATTCGAAAGCAACTTGAATATCAAGATTTACAGTGTAAAATTATAGCGATTGATGCTCCGAATATTATAATGGGGTTGTTTAACTTTGTTCGCAAAGATTCAGATGGAACTGATGCGGGATTGATTTTAGACCGAACGCAGCGACCAATATCACACTTATATGGTTTACTGTATCGAGTAAATTTTTATTATAGTAAGAGTATATTTCCTATTTTTTGTTTTGATGGAAAAGTTTCTAAACTGAAAAAAGTGATTACAAAAGATCAGTTAAAAGATTTTCTTTTTATTCAAAAATGGTATAAGGAAGCTTTAAGACAGAGTAACAGAGATTTAGCAAGACAAATTGCCTTAAGTAAAGATTATATGTGGCAGAATATAATGGAAGAATCCAAACAACTTTTGGGGGCTTTGGGTATTCCTTATATAGATTCTCCCGCTTCGGCAGAATCTCAATGTGCATTCTTAGTAAAACAAAAAATCGCAAATTTCTCAAATTCCCAAGATTTCGATTCACTCTTATTTGGATGCCCTTATATTATTCAAAATCTCTCGAAATCATTAAAGAGGAAAATTCAGGGAAAATGGAAATACCAAAAGATACACCCAGTCTCAATTGATTTACAGAAGAATTTAAAGAATTTAGGGATTTCAATTTTTCAACTCATTGACATTGGGATATTAGTTGGTATCGATTATTTTTCAGGGATTGACGGTATTGGATCAAAAAAAGCATTACAATTTATTCGAAAATACAAATCCCTTGAGACTCTTATTCTAAAAGAATATAATAATTACGATTTTAGTGAGTTAAATCCTGATATAATAAAAAAAGTGAGAAAAATATTTTTATTTCCGGATATAAATGAACAAATTGACAATATCTTCTGGAATCCAGCTAATAAAACAAGAGTGTTATCTTTATTATGTGAAGAACATTATCTCAATAAAGACCGTGTTGAGAAAACCTTGGATATCTTTGAAAAAAATTATAATACTTCTAGAGAATTTTTTATCCATCAGAGACATAAACCGCAAACACTCCAAATTACATTAGATAATCTTCTCTAAATTTTTTCTTTTAATATGAAAAACCTTTAGCACTTACACTTTTTTTTGTTTAAATACACTTATTATAAACATGTATTAAGATTTAATTGAAACATTGAGGAAATCATGACTCAAACATTAAAAAAGGAAACCTTCGAAGTAGACAGCATTACTGATTATTATAATAAATACTATAAATCTCAGAATAAATTAAAGCCAATTATATTAAATTACTTATTCCGAAATATTTCTTTTTTAACTTTAAGAGAAAAATTAAGAGTAATTACAGCTTCCGAAAATATTCACATAAGTGAAGCCTTAACAATTCCAGTTAAACTTGTTCATAAAGTTATCAGTGATTTTTTAATTGGACTGCTAAATTTCAGAAAATTTATCAATAACAATCCTAAGGTACTTCATGTTAAAAACCAAAACCAAATTATTAACATAGTTTTACATAGATTTTATCGGCTAGCTCCAGTTTTCGATTACAAACGAGCAAAAGAAAATGCTCGAAGATTAAAAGACAAGTTAGATACCTTATTTTTTTGGCCGCAATTAATGACTCAATTAACAATTGTGATATTTATAACTGATTTACTTGACAAAAGCGAACCTCAAAAAATGATTCAGTCAAATTTAAGAGCGTTATGTAATTGTTCTGCCTACGCCTTCCACAGAACTCGTAACAAAATTGGTCTGACTTCTAAATTTATTAAAAGTTTATCAGATTAATTGATTTTTAGCTTTATATTTTTTCTTTATATAGCCTCCTTGTAATATTCTTCCAGAATAATTCTAAAATTAAAAAGAAGTGATGGAAAATTTCATTAGAAAATGAATTTGGAACTATAAATTCTTATGGAAGAAGGAAATTTACCGTCTGTATTCATCACTCTAATGAGTTCGGTGTAGTTTTTAATAATGATAGACATGTATATTCGTGGAATTGTACCATAAATTCTGATATTTATCATTTAAAATCTCTAGAACAGATTAGTTTATCAAATTTTAATGTGAATAATAGACAGAGTAATTTTCCTTTTATATATGAATAAAAAAGAATAGCGTGAATGAATACCGTGGAAAGAGCTGAAGAAATTTACCAGGCGTTGTTGGATGCTGGAATTAGTGAGGATGAACTTACGGCACAAGTTAAGGAAAAAGAAACTGAATTCCAAGGTTTCATGAACAAACAAGCAATCTTATATTTAATAGCAAAAGAGAATGGAGTCAATGTCGATTCTTCAGAAAATAATGAGATTTTAGATCACATAACAGAGGATGTTATAGATTATAATGATTTCGCAATACCAATCTCTAATATTACTGAAAATATGAGAAACATTGTCATAATGGGAAGGATAACTGAAATTCATGGAAAAAAAGATTTTGTAAGAAAAGATGGTACTCCAGGAACAGTTGGCTCATTTCAAATTTGTGATCAATCTGATTGTGTGAAGGTTGTATTGTGGAACGACCAGACAAGGATTATGGCTAATCGATTTTTTCAGACACGAGAGGTTATTCAAGTTATTGGTGCTTATTCTAAGAAAGGAATTAAGGATAATTTAGAAGTGCATTTAAGTAGGCATGGAAAGCTAATATTGGCCCCAAAGGGAATGATTTTAACCGAAGTTAATAATATGGATCACTCCAAATATATTGAGAAAAAGGGTTCTAAACCAATCCCCTCTAAATTCACCATTGAGGAATTATATAATAAGGAAGGTTTTATACGTTTTGTCAAGGGTATTGTTCAAATTCAAGAATTTAAAGAATTAACATTGAAGAATGGTGAGAAATCTTTTCTATTGAGGCTCATTTTAAGTGATGATACAAGCTCAATTAAAGTTAATATTTGGGGCTTGAAAGCTGTGGAATGCGTTAAAACGATCGAAGATGGAAATAGTATCAAATTATCCAATGTAATATTAAAAGAAGATACTTATTCTAATGAAAAACAGCTTAATTCTACGAAAAGAACAATATTAGAAGTTATCTAAAACTTGTAGCTAACAAATTTTTGTTTTAGAGAAGGGTGATTTAGATAGACAAAAATCTAAACTAAAAATAAACCATTATTATCTACAATATATTATTTATAACCAAAAATTATATGAAATTTTAAAATTTATTAATTAAATAATTCGATTTGAGATTTCTAAAAATAATTCATGTGAGAAATTATGGAAATGGATGAATTTATTCGTTGTTTAAACTGTGGTAAAACCTTAGGTCCTAAATCTACACATATTCAAACTCAATGTACTGAATGTCTATTAAATTTGCATTTTAAAACTGAAGATTTAGATAATAGAGAAATTGATAGAAATCTACAAAAAATTTTAGATTTTTTTATTTCAGATGTCAATGCTGCTTTCAATAAAGATCCCGCAGCAAATACTTTAATTGAAGTACTGGCTGGTTATCCCGGAGTAAAAGCAGTCCTTTTATATAGAATAGCTCATTTCTTTTGGAAATTGAGAATGCCTTTTATCCCTAGATATATTTCGGATATAGCAAGAGACTTAACTGCAATTGAAATACATCCTGGTGCTGACATTGGAGCAGAATTTTTTATCGATCATGGATCAGGTGTTGTAATTGGCGAAACAACAGAAATTGGTAATAATGTCACGTTATATTCAGGAGTGGTGCTGGGTGGAACCAGTTTAGAAAAAGTGAAAAGACATCCAACCATTGGTAATAATGTGGTAATAGGGGCGGGAGCAAAGATCTTAGGACCTATCAAGATCGGAGATAATGTTAGAGTCGGAGCTAATTCAGTTATTGTAGAAGATGTTCCCCCACATTGTGTAGTGGTTGGAGTACCCGGTAAAATTATTTCTAAAAGAGGAGAAGAAATCGAAAAAATTGACTTAAGACACGGAGATCTACCAGATCCAATCGCAATTGCAGTCTCTAGTCTAGATAAAAGAATAAAAGAATTAGAAATGAGAGTTTTAGATAAAACACAGAAAAAACAAGAGGAAATAGAAATTTATTATGGAAAACACGGGGGAGGGATTTAAAATGACAAATGTATATAACAGCATCCTTGAGACAATAGGTAAAACACCTCTAGTTAGGTTGAATAGAATCGTAGAGAATATAAATCCAAGACCGAACCTTTATGCTAAATTAGAATATTTTAATCCAGGAGGAAGTGTAAAGGATCGGATAGGAATTGCTATGATTCAAGCAGCAGAGGAAAAGGGGATAATAAATAACGAAACAATTATTGTGGAACCAACCTCTGGTAATACTGGTATTGGATTGGCTTTAGTTTGTGCGGCAAAAGGATATAAATTAATTCTTGTCATGCCTGAGAGTGTATCAATTGAACGAGTTAAAATTTTAAAAGCTTATGGAGCAAATATAATTTTAACTCCAAAAGAAGGGGGAATGAAGGGTGCAATAGGCAAGGCTGAAGAAATTGCTAAAGAAAAAGGGAAGGTGTATATTCCTCAACAGTTTAAAAATTTAGCAAATCCAGAAATACATCGTAAAACAACAGCGAATGAGATATTTAATGATCTAGATGGCCATGTAGATGCTTTTGTAGCGGGTGTAGGTACAGGAGGAACTATTACTGGAGTTGGAGAAGTTTTAAAAGAAAAAGTTGGTGCAACATTGAAAGTGTACGCTATAGAACCAAAAGACTCTCCTGTTTTGTCAGGGGGAATTCCAGGACCACATAAAATTCAAGGTATTGGTGCCGGGTTTGTACCAGATGTTCTTAATACAAAGATCTATGATCAAGTTATTCAAGTAGAATATGAAGATGCTATTAAAACAGCAAGGGATTTAGCTAGATTAGAAGGAATTTTTTCAGGAATTAGCTCGGGTGCAATAGCTTGGGCAGCAATAAATATAGTTTCAAAAGAATTTGAAGATGGGCAGAATATTGTATTTATTACGTGTGATACAGGGGAAAGATACTTGTCAACTGAGTTGTACAATGATTAAATTGATTTAAATTTAAGAGTAAGAAAAGTGGTAGGTCAGTTTATTTAACTACCTCGCAATTCTTTTTACTTTTACTCGTTAATTGAAACGTTCCTTTTCATTTTGTTTAATCTCACAAAGCTTGACTTGCTAGTTTTTTTTATCTCTAGTTTCACTTATATAGATAATTCTTTAAATCTTCAGTTATTTAGAACTTAAGTTTTTGTTTCTTGTCTTAACAAATTTTTTCTTTATATATTCCTCTTGATATGTCATTACAATAAAATTATATTGTAAAGGAAAAACTAGGATGATAACTCACATACCCAAAATATTGTATGAAAATAAAATAACAGAAGTGTTGGATGATATAAGATATCAGTATGGGAAGTTAACAAGGAAGGGATATATTTATGGTCTAATAGCAATCGATCAAGATGCAAAAATTGTTGCTATAGATTCTCGATTTGATCGAAAACTAAATTATTGGGATTTAAGTTCAATTGGGGCAGCTTTATACGGTGTAGCAAGGCAAGGGCAAGATTTCTTTGAATCAGAATCCTTAGAACGTGCGACTATCATTTATAGCGATATGAGATTGTTTGTAAAATCGATTGGGAACATTGAACTTCAAAAGAAGGGAAAAAAAGATATTTTAATAGTTCTATTAACCGACAACGAGGTAAATTTAGGTGTGATGATCCTCCAAATGAGTAAATTTGCTCAGAAAATTAGAGAAGAAATTGAAAGAAATGAACATATGAAGAATATCTTAAGAATGCCAGAGAAGGAAATTAAAGAACATATCAAAGATTTAAAAAAACAAATATTCTCAGATAAAATTGGCTCTATATCTTAACATACCTCCTCTCCGGTGATTAAATGGAATTAGAACAGAGAAATATAGGTAAGTTAGATAAGGTAAAAGTTGAGGTAAGTGAAGATTTTGATTTTAATGACTCAGAGAACATGCTTCAATTCAAGATAGTATATTGGGGCCCAGGAGAATCGGGAAAAACGACAAATTTTTATCGATTACGTGAAAAATTCGATTTGCTCAAATTAACTCGTGGGTATTCTATTGAAACTACTGAAGGAAGAACATTATGGGAAGATTCTCTATATTTATTATTTAAATTTAGTTTACATGATGTTCGATTTAATATTATATGCCATGTAGTCACGTGTACTGGTCAAGAACGCTTCCTTTCGACTCGTGAGTATGTATTGGATGGAGCCGATGGGATTATGTTTATCGGAGATTCAGATCCAGAAAAATTAGAGCAAAACAAAAGAAGTTTTCGAGAGCTGGTGAGTTTTGCCAAACCAAAAGAAATTCCATATTTAATTCAGTTAAATAAACGAGACTTAAAAGATGCAATCCCCGTTCAAGATTTTAAACTTCAATTAGGGCTTCCGCTTCAAGAGAGATATCCAGATGGATCATATATAATTTATCCAGCAGAGGCATTGCAAGGAAAAAATGTTGTACAGAGTTTTAAGGATTTAATACTTCAAGTTATTTTTAACTATTTTAAAGAATAATTAGCTGATTAATGGTGAAGGAATGGATACAAGCTCAGATTTCATTCGACCAGAGTTTTTAAATATTCTTTTTTTTCAACAGAGAAATCTAGTGATATTTCCCTATATTGATATGAAGCACCTTCATGGTCTTGAAATTTTTACCGCAGGATATAACGTTGTTGATCTTGAATCTACAGCTCTACACAACATTAAAGAAATACTGGAGTTTGAATCAACCAATTCTTATTCTCAAAATCCCACCCTTTATTTTATATATAATGCAAATCGAGATAAAGTGAACGAACTAATGAATTTAGAAGGGATTCGATGTGTGATAAATTCAAATGAAAATATTGGCAGTTTAGCAAACGGGAGTAGATTTATTTTCTTTAATAAGAAGAATAATCAATTTCTAAATTATGATATTGATGATTCTGATTTAGAATTTGAAAATTATCTTATCTCAACATCGCAGGATGAAGCTCTCTTACAAGAAAACATTCAAAAAATTAAGATTGTTGCTAGTAGAATTTTTAAGGAGTTAAACCAAAGGGGAAATTTGGAAAGGCTTCCCGATATATTAATTGAGTATGATAAAGAATATTGGAATTCAATTTTGAATTTTACAAGGCGCTATTATGACATCAATATTCCCGATATTAACAATATAAAATTTAAATCACAAAAAGCATTAAAAGATTTTTCAGATGAATATGATATAATAATAACTACAAATAGACAAATTGGAAAAGAATTTGTTCAACTTCTTCATAATTTTCGCTCCAAAAGAGTGAATCCTGCCCATTTAGAATTAGAAGAGTTATATAATCCTCAAAAACTCTATAACTATTTGCGAAATCATCATTGGCAAAATGGTATTCCCGAGAATTTCATAAATGAATGGAACCAAATGAATATATCAAATTATCAATTAACTGAATCAGACCAACTAGACTTTGAAATGATCTTAAAAAAGTTAGATATACAACAGAAACCATTATTATCAAAACCCAATATATCTGAAATCAAGAAAACTACTAAGAAAATCACATCAGAAGAAATGCCTTCTTTTAATACTGAGTGGAATAAATATAAGCAATGGATTTTTAAATGTTTAGATGATTTAGAACGATATTCTACTTCAAAAATAATCTTATCTCCTGAAGATTACTCTTATTTCTTAGAAAAAATTTCAGAATTAAATCATTTATTTAATAAAAAAGAAGAGAAAGAAATAAGATGTAATCAAGATGAAAAAATATCTATTCAGCATCCCAATAAGATAATGGTGGTTGATATAACAAATATCCTAAACTTAGATAAGAATGAACAACAAATGTTAAAGGTTAAGAATATAATAAAACTCGATAGAGCCATATTCTCATTAGGATATACACCCACAATGATCGCGGATGCTTCTATGAGACATCACATGGACGATAAGAATCTATACGAAGAACTAATTGATGATGGAATTGTTCTTCAAGCTCCAGCAGCCACAAAAGCTGATGAATATATCTTAGAAGTTGCAAAAGCAGAAAACTGTAAATTCCTTTCCAACGATATGTATGAGGAATATTGGAATGAATTTGGAAAGGATTGGATCTTTGAGAATCGTCTTACATGTTTATTTTTTAATGAAAAATTCATAATACGGCAAAATGGAAAGAAGGAATAATAGCTTAAATGATCTAAGAAATTATTAATAACTTCCCAACTAAAAATTATCATTTTCTATCGATTTTAAAAGGTTTCTGCGGACTTTTTTATCTTTTAAATCCTCAAATGAATCAATAATACGCTTTAATTCTTGCTCTGCTACTATATTCTCATCATCGATTTCCCCTATATGATCCTTAAAAAAATCCAAATAACATTTTGGACATTCGATATATTCCCCATGATCAATGATTTCCATTGAATTACATCGCGGGCAATAATATTTAGGAGGATTATTAATAACTCTCATGAATTTAAAATTTGAAAATAATTATAAAAACACTAAGTAAATAAAAATATAGACGTTTTTGTAAAATTTGTTGTTTAAAAAACTTTGTTATAAAAAGTTTAGATTGAAGAAATTCAAAGTTTAAAAGTTTCCTCCTCTAGCTAATATTGATTCTCAAGTTTAAAATAATTTATAAGATTAACATATTTATTTCCTCATATAGAGAAGCGTATATTTTTTCTATGAGTAACTATGATTATTTGGATAATGGATGCTGAATCAGGAGTTAAATTATTATATAGGTCCTTTTTAAAAACAGATGCCGATGAAGATATAGTTTCTGGTTTTTTAACAGCATTCCACCACTTTTCAATGGTAGAATTTAAAGAATCATTAGATTCTATAGAAATGGGGGGGTTAAGATGGGTTTATATATTAGAAGAGAAGTATAAGCTGCTTTTTGTGGCAGCAGACACAAAACATATAAAAACTGAACTTTTGTTAGGTAGATTAAATGTTATTAAAAACGCTTTTATAAAACAGTTTGATCCTGTTTGGGAGAAAAAAGGGCATAATTGGGATGGAAATATCAATATTTTTCTGCCGTTTCTTAATGAGATTGAAGATTATTACGACCAATGGGGAGAAGTGGAAAATTTAGGAAAAGTAGCTGACTTTTTTGATATTTTAGGTGTTTTTCAAAAAATTTTAATAATGCTGAGAAATGTAATAGAAAATAAAATGTATACCAAATCAAAAAATTTTATTCTGGAGAAAATTGAAAACTTTTGCATTAATTTCAAAAACCATAAAGATATGCAGGATAAACCTGAGTTAAAGAATATTTCTTTTAGCAAAGAATCATGGTTTAATATTAAAGACATTAATTTAATTAAAAGTGATACTGATTTGGTTATTAAAAATCTAAAAACTATACTTACTCAAATTGTAAATATCTTAAGGGAAGTAAAAGGGAACAACTCGTGTTTTAAATATTTTAGCGAGGAAAACATTTATGCTTATCTTTATAACAATATGAAACTCTTAAAAGATTTGAATTTGGATACGTATCTGTTAGGAACTTTTCTTTTATTATAGAAATAATATTAGTCTCTATAGAGATTTAGATCTTTTCTTTTAACATAAAAATTGTTTGAAATTACAAATTAATAGAGGAGGCTCCTGCCAATAAGCCTCAATACAAGGCAAAAATTTTAAAAAGGTAAAGTAGGTTATTTTTTTGTGTAATTACTTACACAACCAAAAGACAAAAATCCAGGGTTGACAGGAGCCTTTTTTATATCAAATTGACTACTTTTTTAATTTCATTTTAAGAAAATTTCTGCCTATAAATTATAAATTTGTGAAATGATATAAAAATTTTAACTCTTTTTAAACATATTAAATTATTAAAAAAACCAAGATAAAATATTAAAATCGACCTCTTAATCACTATTATTCACCTTATATTAAATAGGATTTTGATTAAATAGAAAGGTTCCTAATCTATTTCTATCACCTTTTTTTTTTATACTTTAAGAAAATGATAGAAAAACTACTTGAGGAACCACCCTTAAATCAAACAGAAGACATAGTTTATGTAGATGTCGATACTCTTAAGGATTTTATAAAAGACGTTTTCATTGAGTTGGAAGTTCCTGAAGAACATGCAGAAATTGTAGCTGATGTTCTTATTACATCCGATTTGAGGGGTATTGATTCACATGGTATTCAAAGATGTAAAATGTATTATGATAGAATTAAACAGGGTATTTATAATCCAAAAACAAATATTCAAGTTATCAGAGATGATGCTACTACAGCAGTTTTAGATGGAGGTTGTGGAATGGGACATGTTATTGCATATCGTGCAATGAGATTAGCTATTGAAAAAGCTAAAAACTACGGTCTCGGAGCAGTTGCTGTACGTAATAGTTCTCATTTTGGGATTGCTGGTTATTATTCACTCATGGCAATCAAAGAGGGAATGATAGGTTTTGTCACTACAAATACGCGACCTTCTGTCCCACCTACCTTTGGAGCCGAACCAATGTTAGGAACAAATCCACTAACATATGGGGCTCCTACAGATGAAGACTTTCCATTTTTATTAGATTGTGCAACCTCTATTATTCAAAGAGGTAAAGTAGAAGTATATAACAGATTACATAAGCCTTTACCAGAGGGATTAATTATTTCTAATAATGGTAATTCAAAAACAGATCCGCGTATAGTATTAGACAAATTAGTTAACCGTTCTGCGGCATTATTACCTTTAGGAGGTAAAGGGGAAGATACTTCGGGTCATAAAGGATATGGCTATGCAACATTTGCTGAAATACTATGCTCTGCATTACAGGATGGAGTATATCTTAAAGATACAGCTGGAGTTATAGAAGAGGGTCAAGAAAGATTAAAAGTAGGGCATTTCTTTTTGGTAATAAACATTCGAAATTTCATTCCAATCGATCGTTTTAAAGAAATAACTGGCACTATCATGCGAGAATTAAGGAGTTCTAAGAAAGCACCAGGGAAAGAAAAAATCTACACAGCGGGGGAAAAAGAATTTTATTCTGAATTGGAAAGAAGAAATACAGGGATTCCAATAAATAAAAGTTTGCAAAAAGATATTAAAGTAATGCAAAAAGAACTTGGATTAGATCACTACAACTTTCCCTTTTAAATAAGTATTGTTATTAAAAGATGATCCCTTCCCTTCTGCCCTTAATTGGTTCAGAATGAAGGAAAATTGTATCCAAGTTATCTATCCCCAATTTTTCTCTAATTTTAATTTCTAATTCAGTTATATATTCATGTGTTTGTGAAATATTTAGTGAGCCATCAAAAAATACATGAATTTCTAAGACGCAGTAATCTAATGTTGCCCAGAATTCTAATCCATGATATCCTTTAACTTGGGGATGCGCTCTTAACACCTCTTCTACTTCTTTCCTTATTTGTTGGATCATTTCTGGTCCTACATCAGCACATTTTATTTGATTCGGTATTAGAATCTCACTGTGAGGTTGACTTTCAATATGCGTAATCACTCTTGATATTAAAGGAGCTTCTGTTTTTATCTCTTTCTCAAAACCAGAGCATATATCATGTGCTTCGGTAAGTGAAAGATTTTCATCAACAATAACAATTAAAGAAATAAAGTATTCATTCTCAATTCTAAATATATTAAGATCTTTAAAATCAAGAATTTCTGGGTATTCTGATTTCATTGAAAAAATTAGATTTATTAACCCTTCTCCTATTGATTTTTCGCTGGCTATAGGATTCATTTCTACAATACAATCTACTTCATATAATTGAAATAACTTTTCACTCATGGTTCTTATTGATTTTATGATTTCATTTGCATGGATAATGGAGATGTGATCTTCAACTGATAAATGAACTTCTAAAAATAGTGATTTTCCGCTAGTTCGTATTTTGATATCGTGGACACCAATAACATGATCTAAGACAAAAATTTTCTGTTTTAATTCTTCAATGATAATTTTACTAATAGGATTTGTATCTGTGAGTTCTTTTACACCTCCTTTAGCCAATTTAAGTGCGCCTATTATTATCCACACAGAAAGAACAATACTAAGTATTGGATCAAGAAAAATAATATTGAAATATGTAAAGATAAAACTTAATAGAACAACGATAGCTCTAATAGAATCTTGAAATAAGTTAAGACCCTGAATTTCCATGGTTAAACTTTTTTGTTGCCTTGCTTTCGAAATAAGGATTCTTGAGAAAACTAAGTTAACCAAAAAAGAACAAATTAATATAATTAAACCAATTTCAGGGTTTGTAACAACAAAACTACGAGATAATAACACTTGGATCGCATTATAAATTAAGATAACATACACATTCATCAATATAACGCCTTGAATTAGCCCTGAAATAGAATCAATTTTATGATGTCCATACATATGTTCGTAATCTGCAGGTTTTTGACTATAATATAATGAATATAAAGTGATAGACACAAAAAGAATATCTATTAGAGTATCTGCGGTTTCAGATAAAAAACTCAAACTTCCAGTAAGTAACACACCAATTAACTTTAAAGCTGACTGGAATAAGATTATACCAAGTGTGAAAATACCATACTTTAATTTGATATCCATACTAATCATTTAATGATTTTATTCTGGTTTATATTTTTTCAATTTTGGAAAGAATGCATTCACTTCTTTTTTATAACGTGCATATATTTTACTTCGTCAAATATGAATATTGACAAAAAAAGAATTATAAGATAATCATTGGATACTCTTTTTGGCATAAAATATAGCTGTTATTTAGACATATATGTGGTAAAACTCCGATTTTTTAGTCATTATTAAAAAATGGACTACTTAAATTATAAGTTAAGCAACTTTTTTTTAATAATCATAAAAATAATTGAATAAATTTTAATCTACAAGATAAAGGAAAATAGAATAAATGCTAGACGAAAAAAATACTAATTATATTAACCGTACTCTAAAGAAAGTTGACCCTGCAATGGCAAAAATCTTCATGCCTTGGATTTTAAAACATCCAAAAAGTATGTATACAATGATAAGGTTAGCAAAAGCGTATAGAAAGTCTCGCAAGATAAGAGGAGAAGAGCTGTTTAAAGGATTAAAAGTACCTCCATTCTTAATATTAAGTATAACGTCAAATTGCAATCTTAAATGTGCTGGTTGCTATGCCGCAGCAACAAGTACATTATGTTACCAGAAAACTAGTAATTCGCTAACTTTGGAACAATGGATAAAAATAATTCAAGAAGCAAAGGAATTAGGTGTGTTTGCTTTTATAATAGTGGGTGGAGAACCTTTCTTAATGCCTGATTTATTAAAAATAAATGAGGAATTCAAAGATAGGTTATTCTTGATTTTTACAAATGGAACAATCTTACAAGCTCAATATATTGAAAAACTTAAACGATTAAGAAATACAATAATAATGGTAAGTATTGAAGGAGATCAAGATTTAACTGACAAACGAAGAGGTGTAGGAGTTTATGAAAAAGCCATTAATACCATAAACGAGTTGGATAGTAAGGGAGTGATTAGTGGGATTTCAGTGACAATAAATCGAAAAAATGTAAAATTTTGGATGAACCCCAAAAATATCGATGATCTGATATCTAAAGGTGTTCATTTGGCTTTCCTTCTTGAGTATATTCCAGTAGATAATGATACAGAATTGATGCTTACTAATGAAGAAAGTAAAGAATTCAGAGATAAAGTTTTATTATACCGAGAAACTAAACAAATATTTCTTATACATTCTCCCGGAGATGAAGAATATATGGGTGGATGTGTCTCAGCAGGCAGAGGATTTGCTCATATAACACCATTAGGCGATTTGACACCTTGTCCAGTTTCTAATATTGCAACTCATAATTTAACTAAAAATACATTAAGGGAAGGTTTAAATAGCAAATTATTCAAGATAATTCGAGAAAGTGAACATTTATTAGAAACTAATGGCTCTCCATGTGCTTTATTTTCTCATTCTAAAGAGGTAAATGCGTTAGTAAAAAAAGTTAAAGCATATAGAACTAGCGTTTAAAATTTTTTAATTTTTAAAATAAATTATTTTTAATCATTTGATAGTTCTCCTGTAGCAGAAAGAAAAACTTTACCTCCTACTGATACTCTTATAGTACCTCCATCACTTTCTTCTGCCTTTAAATAAAGCAGTGAAGGGCGTCCGACTTCGTATCCTTGCTCGACTCTAATATTTATACTATTTTTAATGAAATATTGATGTTTTACCAGATATGCAGCAAGACATCCATTTCCCGAACCTGTTGCTGGATCTTCTGGTATTCCATGATAATGAGCAAAAACACGTACACTTAAATCATTTCCTTTGTTGCGTACTTGAGGACAAAAAATTAATATTGATTTTGCCTCAGTATTCTCCATCAGTTCTAAACATTTATCAACATCTACTTTAGCTCTTTTTAAAGCATCTAGAGTCTTTAAAGGGACAATAATAAAAGGTCCACCAGTAGATACTTCTTGAATTGGAAACCTATCATCAATATCACTTTCATTTAGATTTAATATTTGTGAAATTAACTCTGTATCAAAAAATCTACTGAATGTGGGGAGATTTTGCTCCATCCATATGATATCAGGTTTTCCTGATTTATATTTAAATAGTACAGGGATAGGACCAATTTTAAGATTAAGGAGAATAGTTTTAACATGTCCTTTAATTAATTCTTGTTGAATAACAAAAGCAGTTCCTATTGTCGGATGTCCTGCAAATGGTAATTCAACTTCTGGTGTAAAAATCCGAACATCATAGTTTTCTTTTGAAGTGATAAATGTTGTTTCAGAGTAATTCATTTCTTTTGCAATCTTTTGCATTTCCGCCTCGAAGAGTACTTCATCACAGATAAACACAGCAAGCTGATTCCCTTCAAATTTCCTTTCCGCAAACACATCTACTAAATAGAATTTACACTTCGGCATAATAGCACTTTTAGATTGATTAAACTGTTAATATAATAATTTTACCATAATAATTATATGTATTATCAGACTTGAAGAAAATTATTAATATATAAATATTTTACCATTTCTTTAATATTCAATATATTAGATTTTATTAAAATTTATAACTCTATTTTTTATTTAAAAAGTTAATTTATTACGATATAAAATGAAGATTGAAGAAACTGAAAAAATAGGGAAAATATTTTTTGAAATTATATGGAGTAAACCAGATCTCCCTATTACTGATGAAATTGTTGATCATAAATACAATCTAAGTTGGATCCAGATAAATAAGGTAGGTCCGACTCAAATTAAGCATGAAATCACATATTTCCGTAACATTTATCCCGCTTTAAAGTATCAAATAGTCGATATGAAAGGAGAAGAGGATAAAGTCTGGGGTCGCTATAAAGGGCATCGTATTCATCTTGGAAAGGGATG
Organism: uncultured archaeon; assembly: GCA_964409945.1. Taxonomy (GTDB): domain Archaea; phylum Asgardarchaeota; class Lokiarchaeia; order Sigyniarchaeales; family SOKP01; genus Loki-b32. Next base: position 72,485 of record CAYPFJ010000005.1, read on the forward strand.
GGGTTTCGAACCTACAGAGAAAGAATGAACATTTGAGGGTGCAACACTATTATACATAAAGTCCCAAGGTGAATTTATTGATCAATGGGATGCATTTTGCTTTTATGAGATATTCTTTGAGCATTAAGTTGTACCTCCCTTCTGGGAATTATACAAATATTTCTCTAATATAAAAAAGTAGTGTCTTATTTATTACCTCTTTGCTGGAGATGCATAACAATAAGCACAATTATGTTTACAACGAAAGATTCCTGAATATCCACCAATATCTTTGGATTTAAAACAGCCACAATGACTTCTTTGTCCAATATCCTTAATTTTAGGAATCGGTTCCTGAACTATCTTTTCAATTTTATAGGCATCAATACAATGTGCTTGCTCAATACGTTCTATTTTAAGTAAATCCGGTTGACAACAAGCTTTCATTTTAATGTCATACTTAACACATATTTCTATCAAATTATTAAGAATTTCTTTTTTCTTTTTAAGAAGAGGATCAATTGGTGTATACCCTCTTGCATACATTCGAGTTTTTACTCTTGAATAAATAGTGGCAAAAGAAAAAATCATTTCTTTTAACCCAAAAGCTGAAATGTTTTTGATAATATATTCAAATTTATCTAAATTACTATATATTTTATTAGAATTATGTTTTTTGTATAAAATTATTGGATCAAACCTGAAATTAACTGCTAATACACTAAACTCTTCGATTAACCATTTCAACTGCTTGAATCGTTCATCTAAAGATACATTAATATTTCTTTCTAATTCTGATGGGGAATTAATGGTAAATTGAAAACTATGTCCTTTAAAAGAATTAAAAAGATCTGGATTATTTTCATATGCCTTAATCCATTCTCCGAAATTTTTACTCCACCAGACCCAACATTTCACATCTTCAGGATTTAATGAAATTCTTGAAATTTGTTTTTGATTAAATGGATTGATCACATCTACATATCCAATTTTAACTACTTTTATTACCCAATCCATTAAAAAAGCAGGAATGTCCGTTCTACGTGAACATGAGATTATTGGAGCTCTTATAATAGGTTTCTTCTTATATAAGTCATTAAACATTTTAAAATATCAGATTAGTATTTCATATTTAAATCCATTATCTAATTCAATCTTCTGTTTTTTACCAATATTAATGCTATTAATAATGATTTGAGAACCATGTAAGGGTGTCTCTCGACACTTAACTAAAATATAATTCTTTCCTTGAATTAACTCTAATTCAATATAAACTTCTTCTTCTTGAAAATTAAATGATTTTATAATAATACCATCAATTCCAAAAATGATTTTTTCTTTAAAATCAATAAATAAATCTCCAAATTGCTTCTTTACATATGCAGTTGCAGTTGCAGCTGACCCAATTCCCCAATCAAACATGATATATCCAGCAATTCTTTCATCTTTTCCTAAATGTCCATAATTTTCACATACACATCCTTTATCTATTCCATCTATAGTTTCAATTCCTTTTACATTTCCCGGATTTTTTTTTTCATAATCTTTTAATAATTGTAAGGTCCAAGATGCTCTTAAAGCAGCGATTGCTCTTTCCATATATTCTTTATTTCCCGTTAATAAATAATAATCCATATAAGTACGGACAAATAATGCTTGTCGAGCATCGTTTAATTCAGCATCAGCATTCTGAACGCCGAATCCTCCAAATGTGTTAATACTTATGTATGGCATATTCCAAACTTGTTGAAATAAGGATAATACTGCAATTGTACGCTCTCCTGATGTTAAATACTCTTTATTACCTGTGATTTTATATAATTCCTTAAATCCCTCAGCACACCAATACATACTTAAAGTACTCATAATGTTGCTGTTAGTATAATAATCATAGTAATCAGATTTACGCCCTTTACATGAATAGAATGGTTCAAAATCATGCCATTTGTCTGTGTTTATTATTTCAGTCTGAATATAGTGGGCTATTCTTTTACATATTTGGATTATTTTCTCTTCTTTTGACACTTTATAATATTCCAATAAGAACATTAATGGTGCGCCTGAACTCGCAGAATTTATTAAATCTTCACTGACGTTAGGTTCTTCTTCATTATTATTAAAAGATATATAAGTAGGGATTGCTCCATTCTTTAATTGGATTTTTTCTAACACATCGGCAAGTTCGCTACATTTATTTATTGTTTTTTCTCTCTTATCTCCAAAATGTTGATAATATTTTAATACCCAAAACATTGCTAAACATGAGTCTACGATATGGAATTCTTCCGTATAAATAACTGCTTTAAGACCATTAACTGTAGAAATAACATCTGTATTGGGTGATTCTGGGAATATAACACTTGGGAAAACACCATGAATTCGAGATAAATTTAATACAGTATTAACTATCTTATCTCCTTTATCAATGAGATCTCTATTATCCCACAATTGACCAAAATACCTAAATCCATAGCTACTTCTAACATTTAAAAACCAAGCATTATTCCATACTTGAGCTAATCTTTGAATATTTGAGTAATAATGAGTCAATTCATATAATTCATTTGGTTTTACAAATCTAATTGGTTCTTTATTTTTACCAATCCATGTTTTCTGCCAAAATCCTCCACAGTCCTCTTTATTTATCTTAAAATCACACCAGTATTTATGACGTTCTAATATCGCCTTAAAGCCTTCCTTAACATTAATATCAAAGGGAAGGGTTTGAGATTCTAAATTGTTGTAAAGTAATTTTTTACCATATTTCTCCCAAAAGAAGTTATTTAGATATTGTAAAATTTGGAATTCTGATTTTTCTTTAAAGATGATTATATAATATCTAAAAGTTAAATCTGTATTTGATTTAATTTTCCACTCTTTAGATGGAACATGCTTAAAAAAAACATGACCCGATGGTTGATAATTACCAAAACAATAAGATATATTTGGTTTTCCTTTAAAATCGTAAGGCTTTAAGTTAAGATTTATAAAACTTTGATATGGTCGATTATTTCCAAGTGTTTTTAAATCAGGAATAAACGCAAAAGCGTACTTTCCTTTCTTATAGATAATAACTGGTGAACGAAATACGTGATCTCCTATAACTAAATTCTTTTTTGGTCTGATATGAGGAACCCAAGTATAGTCGGGATTATTTTCTAATAAAATAGAATATTTAACACCTAATTTTGATAAAATTATATCGTGATTATTGGATAATTTATATCTAATATGAATAATATTCCTTTCTTCTAAACAATAATCTAAATTTAATAAAAAATCATCATCACTTAATTGGTAATATAACTTCTTTTTTTTACGCTTTAGAAATGATAACACTTTTGTCTCTCTTCTATTTTTTTTCCAAAAATTTAGAGGACTATATTCTTCTTCACTTGCAAGGATCGAAATTAAATGATCATTATCTTTTATTTCTATTTTTTCTCTTGTATATTTCTGATTTTCTTCAACAGATATCCTGATTAAATCGTTTTCTATAATCATCTTTTTTACTCCTAAAACGTTTTGATCTGATCAATGAAAAAATTCTTCGAATTATATCATTTTCATTTTTATTTTGTAATAAAATTATATAAATAATTTCAAACTTAATTTTTAAAGATTAAAAGATTCTAAGTATTTATGATTCCTTCAATTGAATGGGTTAATAATAAAGTGAAGATAATTGATCAAACGCTACTTCCCCATAAACTTGAATTCCTTGAATTTGATAATTACAGGGGTGTTGCAACCGCAATAAAAGTAATGAATATTCGTGGTGCTCCTGTTATAGGTGTGGCTGCTGCTATGGGAATGGCTCTAGCGACACTTGAGTATAAGAATCTTTCAAAAGAAAATTTTCTTGAAGAAATGGAAAAAGCAGCAAATTTGCTTAGAAATACTAGACCAACGGCTTCAAATCTCTTTTGGGCTATAGATAGGATGTGGAAAATTGTCAGTACTTATCCAGATAATCCTTCGAGTTTATCAGAACTAGTTATAGAAGAAGCTAAACTTATGGCTCAGGAAGATGTTAATGTAAATAAAAATATTGGCAAAAATGGAGCTACTTTGTTAGATGATGGAGATATTGTTTTAACTCACTGCAATGCAGGGTCTCTTGCAACTGTCCAATATGGAACCGCTTTAGCACCTGTTAGAACTGCTATTGAACAAGGAAAAAATATTAGCGTTATTGCTGATGAAACTAGACCAAGATTACAGGGAGCAAGATTAACCGCATATGAATTACAATATGATAATATTCCAGTAAAAGTGATTTCCGATACTTCCTCTGGATTAATAATGAGACTTGGAAAAATAAATAAAGTAATAGTTGGAACTGATCGTGTAACTTCTGATGCTGTTTTCAATAAGATTGGAACATACTTAGTTGCTTTAGCTGCAAAAGATAATAATATTCCTTTCTATGTTGCAGCCCCTATATCTACCTTATCTCTTAATGAAACCGTAAAAGATGTAACCATCGAGCAAAGAGATAGTTCAGAAGTCAGTAATATATTGGGAAAACTGCAAATCGTTCCGAATGGAGTAGAGTGTTTGAATTACGCGTTTGATATGACACCATTTAGACTTGTAACTGCAATAATCACGGAAGATGGTATCTATACGCCACAGGAACTTTTGAAAAAGTATAAATAATCATATTAAATTATTTTCTTTACACATTTTTTGAGGTTTATCTGATGGAACGAAAGAAATATCTTCAAATAGGATTACTTTGTATCGTATTAACGATATTATGTCTATTAATATTTATTATTGTTTCAGTAGTGGCAAATGCATTTTATACTGGAAGTCCTCTGTTTTTATCTGCGATTGAAATTATTAGTTTGATTTTAATTGTTTCTTCTATTTTAAGTGGAGTGTTGGCATGCCTATTAATATCTTTATATTTTATTAAAAAAATCTAAAATATTATTGAAAAAATTATTTTTTTATGATTTAAAACTAAAAAAGTTGCTTAAAATCTCTTTAAGTTGAATAAGATTTTTAGTTTTGCTTAGTTGACTTCTAATATTAGATGATTTATCAATATTTTTTGATAACCATATTGCATTTCTTTTTAAATCTATAAATTTTATTTCTTCATTACATAATGGGTGTGATATTCCATCAAAGAACTCGTCAATGATATTCTCATAAATTTTAAAATACTTTTCCATTGTTTTTCTATTATTTTTAAAAGATACTATCTTATTATTTACTAAATACTCATGAATTTGCTTAAAAATCTCTGGATTTCCCATGGATTCTCTACCAATCATAAACGCATCAACATTAGTATAATCTATAAAATGTTTAGCACTAATAGGGTTGATAATGTCACCATTTCCAACCAAGGGAATTGTTAAACTCTCTTTTAATTCCTTTACAGTCTCTAAATCTAAGGTTCCCTTAGAGAAACTACTTTTTACTAACCTTGCATGAATAATTATAAAATCTAATCCCGAATCATTTACTAATTTTGCCATCTCTTTAATATTAAAAGGTTTTTCATACCCAGTTCTGATTTTAAGGGAAGTTGGTTTCGCGGAGTATTTTACCGCGATTTGGATTAATACTTTTAGATTCTTCAAATCCTTCATTAAATATCCACCTTCTTTGGCTTTAATTGCTCTTTTAGATGGACATCCAGCGTTTAAGTCTAATACATCAAACTTATAGCTTTCAAGATAGTCTATAGTTTTTTTCAGAGCTTCTGGATCAGAACCAATTAACTGCACACTAATAGGATTCTCTTCTTCAATCTTAAATAAATCTTTTTCTATGGATTCTGGATTTTTTTCAATTCTTTTTGTATATACCATAGGGCAACTAACTAAGCCAATATCAAAAAAATACCTACAAAATCTTCTATAAGGACTTGTAGTTACATTTAGCATCGGGGCTAAAATATATCTATTCTCTAAATTAAGTGATCCTAGCTTCATAAATCTAAAGTTTATCTCGATTTTTACTTAAAATCTAAAATCATGAAGTTTTTTTAGTAAATGAAATTATCTATAATTAAATAAAACTATTGGGTACGTTTAGTAAAATGTCTAATTTTCTCAAAGAATTTAAGTTTGAAAATTCTCCTCTTAAAATTACATATCTCGATAAAGAACCTTTAAAATTGACTAGTGAATTTATTTTTTATCATAATAAAAGTAAATTTAGAAAAGAACTCAATCGACTCCAATATTTAATCAAATCGTATACTAATGTACCATTACAAGCTGCCGGTATCAGAGACTCCTATTTAAAAGAAGATTATTCAAAAAAATTTTTGATAATTCTATTGACTATCTCTGATATAATAAAAAAAACCAATGAAATTATCGAACCCAATTTAAATATTGAACTAAATCCTGGTTGTTTTTATCTTGAATCAAATACGGATTTTACGTTACTCCTTTCACGTGATATGGAAGGGTTAATTTCAGGTATAAATAGTCTAGAAACAATTTTAAAGCAAGTTCTGGAAGACTTCACAAATCAAAAAAGATTCAACGATTATATCAAAATCCGTCCTTTTAAGTTAACTGATTGCAATAAATCTCTCTAAATTTTTGCCCAAATAACCAAAAAAAGAAAAATTAAAAAGTATTACTTAATATATTTCCAAGGTTTTTGCCTTTTTAAACGATAAGCACGATCAGCATATTCCATTATCATTCTATGTGTATTGAAATATGCAGCTAATGATATTGCGTTTTTCTGTCTAAAGATCCATTCATCGTGGTTTAGGTAGGTAGGTAAAATTTCGTTCTCTAGTGTTTCATAAAGTGCATTAGAATCAATGTCCCAGTCGTTTGAAACACCAGGGTCATTAGGATTTGAATCATCAGGACCAATAGCCCAACCAGAGAGTGCATTCATCTTGTAACCTTCTAACCACCAACCATCTAGAACACTAAAACTAGGAACACCGTTTAATGCAGCCTTCATCCCACTAGTACCGCTAGCTTCACGATATCTATTAGGTGTATTAAGCCAGATATCTACTCCAGATACAAGCATATGAGCGAGATCCATATTATAATTTTCCATCATTACAACTTTTACACCATGATTATCATATAGGTATTCTCCTGATTCGTGAATTTTTTTAATATAATCCTTTCCCATTTGGTCCTTTGGATGAGCTTTTCCGGCGAAAATAAATTGAACCCTATTTTTACAGATTTTGCCTAGTCTATCAATATCATGAAATATGAGTGTTGCTCTCTTGTAAGTTGCGAAGCGTCTCGCAAAACCAATTGTGATTAATTCTTCGTCAAGCAAGTTCCAACTATGGCCTTTTTGATAATTAATGAGATTGAATTTGTTCTCAATATGAGCATCAAAAAGATCTAAGTCATCCAGTTCTATTGCATTCTCGAGCACAGAGGGATTTGCCCGCCAATTGGGCCATTTTCTTCCAAACATTTTTCGAAGAGGTTTAGAAACCCAAAAAGGTAAATGAACGCCATTAGTAATATAATCAATTTCATATTGAGGGAACATCTTCCTTGAGATATCACCATGTTTTTTCGAAACAGCATTTCTGTACCTAGAAAGAGCCATACCAAGAAAAGTCATATTGAATTCTCCATTGTCATCTGCAAGTTTTTGAATTTCAGAAGGTATTCTATTGTCAAATACTTTTTTAACTAAATCCTTATTAAATCGATCATGACCCGCCGGAACTGGGGTGTGGGTTGTAAAAGCAAATTTTTCTTTTACTTTTTCAATACTACCTAATTCGTTATACAATTCAAGAGTTGAAAACGAACCATGACCTTCATTAAGGTGATAAGTTTCAATGTTATTATATCCCAAAGATTTCAAAAGCTTAACTCCTCCAATCCCTAAGATCATTTCTTGGACAATTCGATTCCAACGACTCTTACTATCATATAAAGAGCCAGTCATTTTTTTCATCCATTCTTCATTACCTTCAACATCAGTAGTTAAAAGATAAATCGGAAGGATATGACCCGATTGCCCAATCACGCGATAAAGCCAAGCACTTACAAGAACGTCCTTATTTTCAATTTTAACCGTAATTGGTTTTTCTACTTTATCAAATTCATAATAGAAATTCCATGCAATTTCCTTCTCTTTTTGTTCACCAAATTCATTAAAAAATTGATAAAAATATCCAGAACTGTAACACAAACAAATACCAACCATGGGAATTTCTAGATCTGCAGCTGACCTTACAGTGTCTCCCGACAATACACCTAATCCGCCAGAATATGTAGGAATGTTACTATCAATAGCAATCTCCATAGAGATATACGCTACGTTAGTATTGGCTCTTATCTCTTCATCAATTTCCATTTTTCATCACATTTTGATGTATATTCGTAAATTTTATTGAAAATTAAGAATTTAATATATTACTTTTAAAATCCTATAATATAAAATCTTTTTTAAGAAATTTCTTAAGATCGGAAATCCACCTTAAAAATGTGTTTATTGACGAACTAGTAAAATTATTATATATCATAATTTTGTATTTTTGATCAATTTAAAAGAATTTAATAAAGAAAGAAATAATAAAAGAGATTATAAAAATAAATAAAATTTAAATTTTTAAAGGTTCACCGCCTTCTTCTAAAATCTCTACTTTAATACTTGGATCTTTCTTTTCTACGAGTTCTTTAAACTTAGTTAAATCTTTGCCCCAATTATGCATTGGAATTGCGATCTCAGGTTTTACGTCTATTACAGAGTCAGTAGCTTCATCAAAATCCATTGTGTATGTTCCCCCACAGGGCATCATTGCTACAGTAATATTTCGACTTGCTAAATCTTTCATTTCAGGGATTCGTTCGGTATCTCCAGCATGATATACACTTTTATCTTCTGATGTTACTATTATTCCTGCCCATTCATTACGTTTAGGATGGTTAGGCTTCTTAATATTATATGCTGGAACTAACTCGATTGAAAGATCTTTATAGGCGAATAATTGTCCTAATTTCAATGGTGTACCCTCAAATTTTTGTAGGCTGCTAGCAATACTCTCAGGTCCTATGACAATCGTATTATCCTTCATAAGGCTTTGTATACTACTCGAATCAAAATGATCTCCATGAGAATGTGTAGAAACAATTATATCTGCTTTCTCTTCTCCTTTTTTAATCTGGTAAGGATCAAGATAAATAATTCTTCCGCTATGAGTTTTAATTTTGAAAGCCGCATGACCAAGCCAAGTAATATAATTTATATTTATGATATAATCCCTTAAAATAATAATGTAATAAGTAAGAATTGAATCAAAGAATTATAATAATTTTTCGAGAAGCGTTTAGTCTTCTTCCTCAAACTCTCGTTCAGGGTTTTCCAGATGCATTTTTTTAGTAATTCCATACTTATCTTCTTTGGATATATCGAGATATTTAAATCTCTTTAAGAAAAATTCATTTCTAAAATTAGGGATTTGATTTATTAATAAGGTGTTGATGCGTGAATTAACCGAACTGCCTTTTTTAGATGTTATTTCATCTTTTAATTTTTTTTCAAGATTTATATTTTTTTTAGAAAATAAATCATTTATATTAAGAAAATTTGTCTTTTTAAAACTAATACCCTTTAATGGTACAGTGGATTTTAATATTCGACAAGTTGGGCAATTACTTTCGTCTAAACCGTGAATACATAACATTTTTTCAATAATTGTTATTTTTTCTAAATCTAAATATTTTGAATCAATAGTATCATTTATCTTTTATTATTATAATTTTAATATACTTTTAAAAAACAGACTTCTTTAATGAACTAAAAAGAATTACTAAAGTTAATAATTATGTTGATAAAAGGGGTTTTTTTTGATCTATATGGTACAATATTAATACCTAAAAATAACAATAAAGCATGGAATAGTTGGTTATCAACATTTTATATCCTCCTGAAAAAGAATGGTTTAACACTATCTAAAAGAGATTTTGCAAATCTATGTAGTGGTTTTTTTACAAGAGAAGAACCCATAGAGAAGGATAAAAACTTAACAATATATGAGAGTAGAATTAAGGATTTTGCAATGGATTTAAAATTGGAGCTTCAAACACATGAGATTAAAAAAATTGCTAATGATTGCGTTAAATCTTGGCATAAGTACGTAAAACTTGATTCAGAAGCGATTCCCTTATTAAGAATTTTAAGAAATCAGAAATATCTTGCCTTGATAACTAATTTTGATCATCCTCCTTTTATCTATTCAGTTTTATCCAGATATCAGCTCACAGAATATTTTAAATATTTAGCTATTTCAGGAGAAATTGGCTATAAAAAACCCGGGCCACAGATTTTTGATATTACTCTTGAAAAACTTGATTTAAAACCCCAAGAAGTTATATTTATCGGAGATAGTAAAGAAGATATTGAAGGAGCTTTAAATGCTGGTATTAATCCTATATTAATTCAACGTCAAAATTTGAAGAAAAGAATGATAGGTAATGATTATATTTCAAAAAGAAAAGTAAAAGCAAAAGCAAAAGTTATCCAATATTCAAGGATGATGCCTTTTAAAACTATTTCACGTTTAAAAGAGTTATATAGTATATTAAATTTGCGAACGACTTCTTAATTCTATGAACTGTGTCTATTTATCGTGACAAATGTTATTTTTTATAAACTTTATAAATTTAAGCTAATTTTACTTAATGTTTAAACATAAAAATATAAACTTTTATCCACTAAGAACTATTATAAGTGAAAAAAGATGTCAGAATGGCAAGTTAAAGAAGATAAAGCATGGTTTAAGAAGTGGTGGCCAAAAGAATCCCCAAAGAATCATAAGTTTGAAAGAATTTCATTAGGAGAGTTTTTCGAGAAGCAAAGAAAAAAATATACCAATGAAAGGATGATGTGGTTTATAGAATCATGGATGACTTATGAGGAAGCAGGACAAGCCATTGATTCTTTAGCAACAGCTTTAGATAAATTAGGTGTGAAAAAAGGAGATGTTGTTGCATTTTTGATGCCAAATTGTTTTCAATATGTTATTTGTTTTTATGCAACCGTAAAATTAGGAGTAATTGCATCTGGTATAAATCCTACTTACAAACCTCTAGAAGTATTACATCAACTTAAAATGACCAACTCAAAGGTTTTAATTACCTTGGATGCATTATATGGAGAATTAGCACGTCCAATTATTAGTAGGACTAATATTGAGATGGTGATTTATACAAATATAGCAGATTTAGCTTCTGGGTTATCAGGAATGAAGAAGAAATTAGGGAAAATGGTTGGAAAGATACCCACAGGAAAAGTTGATTTTCCTAGTGCAATAAATTTTATGGATCTTCTTAATACTGAAGTAGATCTGCCAAATGTTGATTTTGATCCTACTGAGCATACAGCTACGTTTATTATGACCGGTGGAACTACGGGGGTTCCTAAAGCAACAGTTTTAACACATTTCAACTTAGTTTCTAATGCAATTCAATGCGTTTTATGGGTAGGTGGTGAAGATCCTGGAGTAGGTGATATTGGGGCAATTCCATTGTATCATTCATTTGCAATGACAGCTGTTATGAATGTAGCTATAGGATTAGGAGGATGGATGATGCTCTTTCCAAGACCTCCACCTACGGATGAATTTTTAAAAGAAATAACGCATATTGATGCTCCAAAAGGTCTCTTTTATGCGGGTGCTGAAATATTATTCAAGAGGATCGCGGATTTTCCAAATTTAGAAAAGTTCCCGAATTTAATGGGTAGGTTAAGACTTTGTATTTCAGGGGCTGGACCTTTGCATGCTCCTGTGCAAAAATCTTTCCAAGAAAATACTCAAGGAAGAATTGTGGAGGGATATGGGCTTTCAGAAGCTAGTCCTGTAGTAAGTGCCGGGAATCTATTCGGTGAGAGCCCGGTTGGAACCATTGGGATGCCATTGACAGGTACGGATTGGGGAATTTTTGATGCAGACGAATTTGAGAAAGGACTAATAGCAAATGGCTCATCTGGATCAAAATATGGAGAAGAAAATACTGGAGAAATATGCGTTTGTGGTCCTCAAGTTATGAAAGGATATTTAAATCAACCGGGAGAAACAGCAGATACATTGAAAAAATGGGATGGTCGAACATGGCTTCTAACTGGTGATATCGGATTTATGAATGAAGATGGAACAATTGCTATAAGGGATAGAAAGAAACAATTAATTAAAGTTGCGGGTCATTCAGTGTTCCCCGCTGAAGTTGAAAGTTTACTTATGAGTCATGAGGCTGTTTCTGAGGCAGCTGTTGCGGGTCTACCCGATCCAGCAGGAAAAGTAGGAGAAATCACAAAAGCATGGGTAGCCTTAAGACCCGAGTACAAAGGCAAAATTACAGGAACAGATTTAATAGCTTGGACTGAAAAGAATTTGACAAAATGGAAATGCCCCGCTATGATTGATATAATTGACGAAATTCCTAAGAGTATTATGGGGAAGGTTGAGCGCAGGGTCCTACAAGAGAATGACCCACTTTTTAAAAAATAAAATTTCTTTTTTTTTACTTTTTTTAGAAGTCTTGAATCTCCAAAATTATTTTATTAATTTCCTAACCTTTTGAAATAATGATTAATTTTACATTTCATGGATGCAAACACATCTGAAAACACCTTCCGTGCATATTTATTTTTTTGGGGAGGTCAATTATTTTCGATATTAGGCTCCTCTATTATTCGGTTTGTTATTATCTGGTGGATTGCAGAAGAAACCTTAAATCCGATAACTGTATCTATTGCATTTTTTTTAGGTTCACTTCCAATGGTCATCATTCCACCTATAGTAGGAGTGTTTATCGATAGATGGAATAGAAAAATTGTTATTGCATTAGCGGATTCCCTTCAAGCGTTTCTAACTTTTTTAATAATATTGTTTTTTCTTACTGGAATTGCAAATATTTGGCTTGTGATAACTATGAACATTTTCCGGGGAATTTGTCAAGCGATTCATTACCCGACCGTGAATGCTATTATCCCAATAATGATCCCTAAGAAATATCTAAGTAGAATGAATGCTATTAACTATTTATTCACAGGTGTTATTCAGGTAATTGGTCCTATAGTAGGAGCAACCTTATTAGCTTTCTTCGAAATTGAAAAAATACTTTGGGTTGACATTTTCACTTTTTTTATAGCAATCATTCCATTATTATTAATTAAAATTCCCTCGATCTTGTCAAAATCGGAACAAACTAAAAAAGTTTCATATTTTAAGGAATTTAAGGACGGTTTAACTATCTTAAAATCTGTGAGGAGTTTTCTAATTTTAATTATATTCATTTCAGTTATTAACCTTTTAAATATGCCCTTTACAACCCAGATGTCATTATTTGTTTTAATAGATCACTCTGGAGGAGAACTAGATTTTGCTCTTGTCAGCGCATTTTTACAGATTGGTATTGTTATCGGTGCCATAATAGCTTCAACTAAAAAACATTGGAAACATAAGGAATTAATAATATTATATTCTGTATTTATAGGAGTCGGTGGGTATTTAATTACAGCCCTAGCACCAAAAGGCTATTTTCTATTGATGGGTATTGGATCATTGATTCATGCATCTATGATCCCTATAGCGAATACCATGTTTCTTACAATACTCCAAACGAAAGTACCTCCAGAGACTCAAGGTAGAGTATTTTCAATTGTTACTAGCATTGCTGCTGCTATTACACCCCTTGGAATGATAATATCTGGTCCATTAGCAGTGTTTCTTGGAATTCGGCTTCTATTTATTATTGTTCTATATTTACAAGCCGTAAGCGTTGTTATAACATGGTATTTCACTGATATTAAAAAAATTATTCATGAAGAATCAATAGAAGAAATGAAAAAAAAACCAGACGAAATAAGACTAAGACCTGAGCAAATTGAACTATAAACTTCTTTTATTCCTTTAGATGAGTATTAAATAAATTTTAATTTCTGTGTTAATTCCTTAAAAATATATTAGAAAACAAGATTTTTATAAAATCACTTAACAATAGAAATGACAAAAGGAATAATTGTATCTGGAGGCTGGGGAACCCGTTTACGTCCTTTAACTTGTACTATCCCTAAGAGTTTGATTCCTGTGGTTAATAAACCAGTGATAGAAAGACAAATTTTGTTATTAAAAACTGCTGGGATTAATGAAATAATCTTAGCTGTCAGTGTAATGTCTGATGTACTTAAGAATTACTTTAGAAATGGAGAAAAACTTGGAGTAAATATAAAATATACTGATGAGAAAAATCCCTTAGGGACTGCTGGGGCTATAAAATTAGCGGAAGATTACCTAAAAGATGAAAACTTCTTTATGTTGAATGGGGATGTCATATTAAACTTTGATCTTAAAGAAATGATCAGAACTCATGAAAAGCATAAAGGAGTAGGCTTAATTGGAAGCAAAATTGTTCCTGATCCCTCTAGATATGGTGTTTTAATTGTAGAAGAAGATACAAACAAAATATTACAATTTCTTGAAAAAAATGAATATAATCCCCCAGATGGTAAACGTATTCCGATGTATATCAATGCAGGTATTTACCTTTTAGAACCCGAAGTATTTCAATATATTGAACCTCAAAAGAAAGTATCAATTGAAAGGAATGTATTTCCAAATCTTGCGAGAGAAAGTAAATTATATTATTATTCAATATCAGGTGTTTGGAGGGACATTGGCAAACCAGAAGAATTATTGGAAGGTAATATTCAATTAATGAATGAATTGTTAAAAAACCAACAATCGAAAAATGAAAATCTAATTGGTAAGAATCTAGATGTTGAGGGTAAAGTTTTGATAAAACCTCCTGTCGCGATTGGAGAAAACGTTGTTATCAGAAAAAATTGTCAAATCGGACCAAATACGATAATTGGAAATAATGTGTATATAGGAGCAAATACAGAAATTAAAGACACGCTGATTTATAACGAGACTTACATCTCTGAGAATGTTAAATGTGAAAGAGCTATAATAGCAGATAATTGTCTACTTCATGATGAAGTCCAGTTAATTGGAAATAATGAGAACTTGGTAATTCTTTCTTCCTTTGTGGAAGTTTTAGATAATGTGAGGTTAATTGCACCCTCTGAATCATCGTTATCCGTTTGTCATCATGATGTTGTGAGATTGAATGTAGAATAATCTAATTAGTTATATCGCTTCACGGAGTTTAATAATTTTTTTTTTCAATTTTTTAATTCGAGAATCAGAAATATTATATATTAAAAAACTTTCGAGAATTTTTAATGCTTTTTGATAATACTGAATGCTACTGATGTAATCACCACTTTTTTCAGCGTTTTCTCCAGCTTTAATATTAAAATCCAGTTCTATTTGTTTAACTAGTTTATCTAATTCCAACAACATGTTTGAAATCCGATCAATTTCGTTTTTAAAATTAAATTCTCTTGCAAGAAATAGAGCTTTCTTATATTCTTTTTCTCCTATTTGATAAGCTAGAGCCTTCTCAGCAGCTTTACCTTTTTTGATAAGTTCCCTAATCACATTAATTGCAGAATTCTCGTCCATATCGTCAATTTTCTCTTTTAGTTCTTCAAAATCTGAATCTATTATGATTATAGATGAAATAGGTTTATATTTTGCAACTTTTTCTTCTTGAGCTTCTTGAAACATTTCCAAATTACTCATAGCTGCTTCTAACTTTGTAGGAATTATGACTTTATTCTCCACCAATTGATATATCTCATATAAAATAACACTCGCATCTAAATTAACGATTTTTTTTACTCGATTCAATAAATTGTTAATAAAAAAGAAGGATTTTGACACAAGTAATTCCTTAGCAATATTAAAAATAGCATTTTGAATTTGATTTTGATTGATGCCTTCTAAAATATTTGGAGCGATCGATTGAGTTAGACTCATTGGGAACACTAATTTAATTTCAAATGAATCAATAATATAATCAACCATATTTTTAAAATAAAACATCCCGGCAGTTCTAAAATTAATTAATTCTTGTTGGAAGTTTTCTTCAAATTCGGGAATAAAGTGGAAAACTTGAGTTCTCATATTTTCAGAAGCTTTATTATCAAGCATTAGGCAGAGTCTAATAAATTCTCCATCTCTTAAGAGAATATTGAAGTTTTGATATTGAAATTCATAATACTTATGATTTCTTGTCGATTGTGAAGACTTATATGAAACTTCATGGGATTCGGAAAATGTAATATTTGCCTGAATGAATCCACTCAACAAATCTGCATTAATTTCTTCTCCCGAGACAGGATAGTTAAGTAGAGTTAGTCCGGATTCTTTATCGATAATTATCACATGTCTTATATTGAGGATTTCTGAAAATTTTCGCAAGATTAATTCCTGTTCCATCTTAATACGACGTTCATCAGATTCAATTTCAAATACTTTTAAATTAGAATCTATTTCAAAACCAAGTTGTTTTAATTTATTTTTAATACAAGTCATACAGAATTTGGGGTATTTAGAACACCTTTCCTTAATTTTCCCGCAATTAAATCCTAATCTATTAATCTCAAAATAAACCATAGGGCACTTCAGTTTTAAGATGGTTTTTTAATGTAAAATTAGATGAACTTTAACAATCCCTTTTAAGAAATTAATTTCTTTGTTTTGTTTATTTGGTTTAAAATAGCTTAACATGCATTTAAATTTTTAGACTAAATAGGATTTAAAAGATAATAATATAAATTATTTAATATTTTGAATCAACAATTATTATTACATTTAAAAATCTTAAGCACCTATTATGTAAGTTAAATAAAATTAAGAGGATTTGAATTGAAAGATTACCGGATTGATGATGATTGGATATTAAATCGTATTTCAGGTCAAAGTACTAGTTTTAGTCAATGGCTTTCTAACATAATGAATTCCATAGAAAAAACTTTAGAGGAAGTGCATCCTGAAGCTGTTGAAGAGTTCAAAAAAGATAAAAATATGGTATCGTTCAAAGATATAGATAAAGATTTAAGAGAAGCACAAGAAGAATTGGATAAGTTAGGATTTTTTGGAAAAAAAATTTCTGTTTTTACTACAAAAATTCTTAACAAGGTTCAGAAACCAGTTGAGAAATATATCAAAAAGTCGTTAAAGGATATTGAGGGCTTAGATCTAGATTTAGATTTTATAACGGGAAAGAAAAAAGATCTATCTACTGCTCTTTTTGACGTATCTAAAGAAAGGGGAATTGAATCTGAAGGATTATTATATCTTATACGAGCTTTACCAGACCTTGAGGCATTTCTTTATAGTACTAGCGTGAGAAAATATTATCGAGATCATACTGAACATGCTCTTCGTGTAGCTGTATTAGGAGATTTTCTTTTGGAACAAGATTTAGGACAAGGATCTCTAGAAGGATTGATTTCTGAATTAACAGAACTAGATAAGAAATTGTTAAAGGATAAATTTTGGTGGATAACTGGACTCATCCATGATATTGGTTATCCTTTAGGAAAAATGACAACCGCGGTTAACTATTCACTTGTTAACCAACTTTTAAAATGCTATCCAACTATTGATTTAGAATTTATTCCTTTTGAAATCAATTTAACTTGGAAGGGTCAACAAGAGGAATACCTTAAAATTCTAGAACAAGGTCTTTCTAAAGAGGCATGTACTTTAATAAGAAAAGGAGCAGGATTTAGGGATCAGAAATTATCCGCTCAGGATGCTCAAATTTTCTTAACTCAACCAGATGGGCATCCTGAATATAGATATAAGGATCCAGTTGGATTAGATCATGGTGTTATTTCTGCGCTTTCTCTTTTGAAAGGGATCGGAACTCCTCAAGAAATAAAAAATAATGATGAATATAATGGATATATTATAGTAGCAAGAGCGATTGCATTGCATAACTTTAAAGCCCAACTTAAAGATTATATTTTTGAAGAGCAACCATTAGCATTTTTTTTAATGTTAATAGATGAATTACAAGAATGGGGGCGACCAATTCCAATTCAAATACGCGATACATATTTTACAACCGAATTGAAAAAAGTTACGCTATTAGATGAACTTTTATTAAATTTAGATGAATTTTCATGGTTAATGCAATTTAAAAATCAACAAGCTAAAGATCTCATGGAATTTAATTTCAATTTATTCTCAAACGACAAGAAAAATACATTTGGTAGGCTACATAGTGGAGAAATGTTTCCGAAAACTACTATTAATCTTCAAGATGTTGAAATAATTATAGATAAGAAAAAACAAAAAGAAAAAATTATAGCGCAAGATACTATCATTATTTAAGGTGATTCAAAAATATGGAAAATTTGAAAGAAAATGGATTGAAAATATTTAATGCTATATTTGAAAGTAAAAAAAGCGTTGAAATTGATGATATTGAATACCCTATAAAAAAATTTTCAAGTGGAGTAAAATATGTGGATCTTTTTGGATATCGATATATCGAACAGAATCGCAACAAAAAATCAGAGTGGGGTAAAAAAGCAAGAGAAGGTCATAAGATTATGTGGATTATTAAAGGACGACGATATATTGCTCAGATCTTAGACGGAAAATATAAAGATTTAAAGAAATGATCGATAGAATTACCTTATTCTATCTTATTCATTAGGATTGAATAAGATATTGAACTAAAAATTGGACCCCATTTTATTTTTATTCTTTTTTATTTATATTCTATTTAGAAACAAATAGAGCAAAAGATTATGGAAGCGAGAATAAGAATAGATAAAAATTATTATGAATTTTTAGATTTAGTTCAAGACATATCCAAAAATTCAGATTCTATTCAAAAAAATCTTATAAAAACCATATATGAGAATTACGATATCTATAAGGTTAAGCACGAATTAGATAAAAAAATAGCATTTCTAGATAAATTGTTAATTAAATAAGAAACCCTAATCAAGATTATATCTTTTCCATTTCCTAATTGAGTATATTCTTTTGAATATACTCAATTTTTCTTTAAGTTGTTTTTACTCTTATCAACAATTAATTCTAAGTATGATTTTCTTATAGATTCTTCCTTCTTAATTCCAAATAAACTTAGAAATTCAAATAATACTTCCTTAGATTCTTCAAGTTTTTCAGAAGAATTTAATAAATACTCAACTTCTATAAAATGTTGATCTAATATTGGCAAATAGTCAATTAACGCTTCTATACGGAAAGATTTAAATTCAAATTCATAAGAATCTCTTTCCTTTTTAACAGTAAGAATCTCTTGGAAGCCTAATTCTCTTAATAAATTCTTCATCATATTAATATCTTCAATCTTAATCTCTATCTCTTCACGAGTTTTTGTAGAACTATCTAATTTTTTGCCTTTATAAGTAATATAATGATTGATTCTTTGCTCATTTGTCAGTTCTTTTTTATTAAATTCTATACTTTTTCTTAATCTTAAGGCTTCATCTGTTTTTTTAAAATCTCGTAATCCTTTTGGCATATTAAAATAGGTATCTTCATGCAGTAAAGATAACTTGTATACTCCCTTATTTTCTTCAAATTTGTTTTTTATTATCTTCGGATCTAAGATTCTAACTTTTATTTCTACTTCAATCATATTAATTATTTCATTTCTAATAACAATTATAATTCACTATTTTTTATTAGTATTAAAGGATTGAACTCGAGTCGATCATATTATTTCGGAATTACTTAATACTGTTAAAAAACTGGCTCAAAAATATAGATATCTCCCCTATATGATAGAAAGATATATCCAATTCTTAGGATTTGATGAAACATTAAGATTATTAGAAGCAAATGAACATCCATTATTACCTTCTATTCGAGTCAATACTCTTAAAATAACTGTTTCGGAATTAAAAAAACGACTTGAAAATAAGGGAAATGAGTTAGAACCAATTGAATGGATTCCATATGGATTTAAAGTAGTTAAAGAAGGTTTCAATTTGGGATCTTCTCATGAATTTCTACAAGGTTATTATTATTTACAAAATATTGCTTCAATGCTTTCAGCTATTATCCTTGATCCTAATCCAAATGACATTGTAGTTGACATGTGTGCAGCTCCAGGAAGTAAATCAACTCACTTAGCTCAACTTATGGAAAATGAAGGCACACTTATTTTAATTGATAAAAATATCAATCGAATTCCCGCTTTAGAAGTTAATTTAAGAAGAATGGGAATTATTAATTCAATTGTACTTAATATGGATGCTATAAATTTATCAGATTTAAATGTTAAAGCTGATAAAATTCTATTAGATGCTCCATGTACTGGGGAAGGATTAGTAAGACAAGATCCAAGTAGGAAAACAAGTAAAAACGTGAAAGATATTGAAAAAATGTCTTCAATTCAAAAAAAATTATTAACTGCGGGATTGGAAGCATTAAATTCAGGAGGGATCCTTTTATATTGTACGTGTTCTATTGCCCCTGAAGAAAACGAGCTAGTTGTTAATGATGTATTGAATAAATTCAATAATTTTGAGATTATTGAAATTTCCAAAAATTATGGTGTGGAAGGATTAACTAACGTTTTTGGTGTTAATTTATTAAAAAATTTAAAGTTCTCACAACGCTTGTATCCACACCTTCATGATACTATTGGCTTTTTTTTTTGTCTCATAAAAAAAGCAGATAAATAATTTTTGGGAATTTCGGTCTATATGAATTTATAGGACAAAATAAATTACATTTAAATTGAAAAGTGTAATTTTAAAGGAATCCTTTTTGTTATGTTGAATCTAATAAATTATGACCTTAAAAAACATTTTAATCCTCTTGAAAAAATTAATGTTTTAGACTTACAAAATAATAAGAGGATTGAAATAATCAAAAAAAGAAGCTATCAATTTTTTAGGTATTCAAGAAAGTTCAGATTTAAATACAATTATTATCTTTTCAGCAATGCTTTATATCTATATTTATTAAGAAGCAATCTTTATAGAATTCTTAACAGAAGTATAAAAGACACCAACATTAGGAAATTAATAAAACTTGAAATTCTTAAAGCCTCTGAATTTCAAGCATACTTTTTAGGTTTCAATCTTATATTACAATTGGTTATCTCTATTATGAAAACTCAGATTTTATCTAAGTCTATAGGATTAGAACATCCAAGTGTGAAGAGAGTTATAGAGATAGCTGAGGAGATTATGAGTAAAAACAAAATATTAGATGTGGAAACTCTCTACAATACAGCAAAAAAAAGATTGAAATTACCTAGAAACGGGCTTTTATTTATAATACAATTTTTAATAAATAAAAAAATCTTGATTGAACGTTCAAAGTTCTCAAGGGAAACAGTTCTTTCAAATCCTACTAGAAGAAAAATTTACAAATACATTAGAGTGAATCCAGGTATACATTTTTCTATCTTAAGAAAGGAAGCATTGCTAAATGAGTCAGGAAGTTCAGGACAATTGGTATGGCACCTAGAGATGTTATTAAATTTTAATTATATCAATAAAATAAAGGTAGGAAATTATACAGTTTTCATCCCATTTGATATGAAAGAAGATGTAGGGAAGATTTTATTTCTTTTAAGAGATCGAATTAATAATAAATTAATTCATTTGTTAGTTGAGAATGATAAATTACTTAAATCAGAGATATTTAAAGAGATAGAAGAAAAAAGGGAAGATGTTTATTACAGAATTAACAATTTGATAGATCAGGATGTAATTACTTTAAGTGAGGTTTCAGATAAAGAAATATGCATTAAATCGAACTTAAAGGAGTTGATTATTAGCACCTTAAAATCATTAAAATTATATATTAAAGAAAAAAAAATATCGAATCAACAAGAGGTATGAGTATGGTATTAAACTGGAACATTGAAGTTTTTATTGATTTTCTAGTTGCTACTGTTGGATTAGGACTCACAATAGTTACATACTATAGCCCGAAAGCCAAAAAAATAAGATCATTGTTTTTTATTAGGTTAGGCATTATATGTATTTGGCTCCTTATGTTATTGGATGGTTTATCATTCCTTTTTACAAATTTAATCATTGGACAAATAAATGCGTTTATGCTTATTCCCGCCACAATTTTTATAATAATAGGTGTAAACTATACTCTCAAAGAAACTTATTATACCCCAAGTCTTATTATAGTCTCCGGATTAACTGCTTTATTTATATATTTAGGATTCCAACCGGGTGCAGTAGCAATAATTGAAGAAACAGGATATTTCAGAATAAAATGGATTGGATTATTTGGTGTTGTAGCTATTATATTTAGTGGTATTCCAATGTGTTATTTATTTTATTGGGGGATAAGAACGTGGTTAAATGCCCCATTTTTAATAAAAAAAGAAGCTTCTATATTTTTTATCGGGGTGTTATTTATCTTTCCTATTGGTTTTGTTTTTTATGCGCTGTATCTTTATAATCCAATTTTTATTCTATATACTGATATTACAATAATGTTTGGTGGTTTAATTTTCATGTTTACTGCTGTTAGAGAACCAAAACTATTATATATTTTACCTTTTACAATCCATAGAATTATTGTAAAAGATAGAGATGGTCACCCTTTATATGATCATGATTGGTCTGAATCAAATATAAGTGAAACAATTTACACTGGATTTTTGAATGCAGTTCAACTTATGAGTGAAGAAGTAATGCATATAGGGGGCGTATTAAAAATCAACTTAGAAGATGGAATTTTAATTTTAAGAGAATCTGAACGAATAACTGTAGGACTAGTAGCGTCGAAAACATCAAAACTCTTAATAGATTCAGTTGTTAAATTTACTGCAGATTTTGAAGAAAAATTTAGCCATGAATTAAAAAATTCGGTAAAAAATATATCGCAATATGAAGGAGCATTTAGCTTAATAGAAAAATACTTCTCAAACTTTCCTTATAAGATTATTAAAAGTAAAAAACAACCTCTTCTCCTTTCAGGAAAATATACAAAAATTCCGTTAGAGTTAGAAAACAAACTTCGAAAAATATTTATAGATGAAGAAGAATATGATACTATTAAAACTGAATTGATAAAAGCTCCTCTCTCATTCATCTCTGAATTTACAAGACTCCATGATCAACTAAAAGATGAGATGAAAAAGATTTCATCAGAAGATATTAAATATTTAAATGAAAAATATGAAAAAAATTAAAGATACTTTTTTAAATTCAAAAATCATAGAATCCTTTTTACTAAAATAGTTTTAACACCTTATTTTTTTATATATTAATTTTGTAGAAATTTGGTCCTATTGAATTTAAATATATAGATAGTAAAAAAATTCATATACTAATATTATTAAAAATTATAGGGGAGTATTAGTAGGCGAAATCCTCCCTTTTAAAAATTAATTATACAAATAAATAAATCGAGTCTATTTCTTGATTATTGCTTTTCTCTCAAATATATTCCCTTATCGCTTAAATTAAAAGCAATAACATCATTAGGTTTTAGATTTTGTAGATTTTTGTTATTAACATTAGATTGTGCAATGGCTAGAATTTCATTTAATTTGTTAAAAATTAATAAGAAATCACCTTTTTGTAGATTAGAGGATGTTTTGATAACCGTCTTCTTTAAAATATTGTTTCCATATAAAACTGATTTTTCTCCCTCCATGGTAAGATGTAACCGTTTAAGATCAGAAAGAATTCCCTGTTTGTATAGAAATTCTGTACCTTCTAAGCTTATATAAAAATTTCCTTTTTTAATGAATCCAAAATATAGTCCAGCTGAATATATCTTAGTTTTAAATTCAATTAAATCTAGTCTTTTTAAAGATTCATTGGGTATCAAGTAAATAGTTGGGTAAATTGTTTTCAAATTTGACTCGATTAGTGAAATATATAATTTCTTCTTAGATCTTACAAAAATTTGCATAATTTTAGGAGTAATTTTAGATAACGATTTAGATATGATTTCTTTCTCGATTTCATTAATTTGCCTGAAATTTGTAGATTCAATCATATTCAATTAAAATAGAAAGAATTAAGAAGATTTATTATTATTAATCAATAAAGGTATTA
The DNA here is from genome assembly GCA_964409945.1 of uncultured archaeon. GTDB lineage: Archaea > Asgardarchaeota > Lokiarchaeia > Sigyniarchaeales > SOKP01 > Loki-b32. The sequence continues at coordinate 96,389 of CAYPFJ010000005.1, forward strand.
AAAAATAGTGCTATCTAGAAATGGGTATTCGAAAAATTGAAGATGAGATTGATTTAAAAGAAGCAATGAAAAAAAAAGCTGCAGAACTTAAGATGAAAGATATGCAATCAAAAGCTTCTGTTGAAAAGTTTACAAAAGATAAACTTAGGGAGTTAGCTAAAAAACATGGCGTTCTGTTAGCTTTAACTCCTGAGTTAAGACAAGAAGTAAAAGAATTACAGCGAAAATATAATATTCCTACTTCAAAAATTATTACGGAACAAATAACAGAGCATGATGTATTGAGAAAATTCTCGAAAATTGATCACCAAAAATTAGGAATGTTAGCATACCAAAGAGTATTAATGAGTAAAGAGGAAACTGGAGGAATTATCCCCTTATCAGAAGTCTTTGAATTAGTAAATACAGGAATTTTAAATGGTAATATTGAAGTAAAAGATGTCGAAAAATCTTTAAGATTGTTGAAAAAAACGAAGGTAATTGAGGATATAAACCAATTAGATTCAGGAGCAATCATTGTAAAATTTTTTCCTATTGAATATACGAGTGATGAAGCAAAGGTTGTTGATTTAGCCAAAAAGAAAGGTGTTCTTACTTTAGAAGATGTATGTGCTAGCTTGGAATGGTCACAAGATCGTACTCTCCGTGCTTTAGAATCCCTAGAAAAAAGTGGTATTGCAAAATTCAGGGAAAATATCTTAACTGGGAAACAATGGTATTTCCCATCTTTATAATTAAATTGATTATTCTAACTTTATTTTAAATGCCATTTGTCCATTCTCTAATTTCATAACTTTTGCTTTACGGTTTTTTGCTAGGATCTTAAAAATCTCTTCCAAATCTTCAAGTGGAAGTGAACTAAAATCTTCTTGTTTTGCTTCTCTGAGTTCATAAATCATAATAGGTTCGATTTTTCCATTTTCATATGCCCAATTATATATTTCATCTGACCATACATCAAGTGTTTTCCAATATACTCTTAATTTATCTTTCTTTTTTGAGAGCCATTTCGCTTGATTTTGACTAATTAATTCCTCAGCTATTTCTATTATATATTGTTCACGTTTGGTGAAGTTTAAAAATGGTTTATGAGAAATTAATTCTCTTGTATATATTATATGAAGCACAGCAAATCGTGCATAGTCAAAAAGGACTTTTGCCCATTCTGTTTTCCAGGAGACATAATCATTTTTATTTTTACTTTTATTAGGCATAGTATACATGAATTTTTTTCTTTCCTCCTCAAGCCAAGGATAAGCATCTAATAAATTATCATAAGCAGTTAATTTTTTTTCTATTAAACCCTTTTCTCCTATAATTTCTTGTTCAAGAGATTGCAAATCTGCTTCGATCTGATCAGCATGTTGTTGATATAATTTATTATCAATCTCACCTAGCTTAGATGATAAAATCTCTTCAAGTTTGTCAAATTCATCTTCTATATAGTCTAATTCTGTAGTCTTAATCTCTTCTTGCTTAATGATTTGTTTTTGAGTCGCTTCTGTTTCCAATTGTTCTTTTTCTTTTTTTAACTGTCTTAACCTAGCAAGCTCATTCCTTAATTCTTTTAGCTCTTTTTCGGCTTTTACTTTTACTTCCTTTGGTATTTCACTTGATTCTTCTCTTTGTCTTTCCATTTTAATCATTTATTTTTCTAATATTCTCCAAATTCTTCTGCCCATGCATTATATTGTTTTAGCATTGCTGCATTGGTCATCGGTTTTACTTTTTTAAGTGTTTTCTTGAAATCTTTTAATGTGATAGACCTAACCTTAACATCTTTGGATGAATCTTCCAAAAGCCCGCCCATATCTAATTCACGTACGGGCAGCATTATTACCTCACGACATACATTTGCAATATCTCTTCCAGAATAACCTTCAGACCTAACTGCTAATTCAACAAAATCTTCATTTGTCAAAGCTGAATCTACTCCTTCAGTATGGATTTTAAAAATCCCGGCTCTACCCTTTAAATCTGGAAGAGGTACATGCACCCTTTTTTCAAATCTACTTAGCATAGCATTATCTATATCCCAAGGGCGATTTGTTGCCCCTAATACCAATAATGGTTTTCCATGACCTGATTTTAATCCTTGTATTTCGCTTAATAGTTGAGTTTTAACTCTTCGCTCACCACCACTCTCAGCTCCTTCTCCCCGTTTTGTTGCAACTGAATCTATTTCATCCATAAATATTAAACTAGGAGCTTTTAATCTCGCGACTTTAAATAAAGAACTGATTAATTTTTCACTTTCACCTAACCATTTGCTCAGTAAATCAGCAGAAGATGCACTAAAAAATGTAGCATTACATTCAGTTGCAGCTGCTTTAGCTAATAATGTTTTACCGCATCCAGGGGGCCCAAAGAGTAATATTCCCGACCAAGGCTTTCTCGCACCAGTAAATAATTCTGGCTTTGCTATTGGTAAAACAATTGCTTCTCTTACCGCCTGTTTAACATTTTCTAAGCCCGCAATATCATCCCATTTAACATTAGGAGATTCTGTAACAATTGTTCCCGATATCATATCAATGAGTTCTTGTTCTTCGGATGATACACCCGCCTCAGTTTTACCAGTATCAACATCCCCCGAGGCATTAGGACTTGTACTAGGTCTTGCACCTCTTGGTCTAACTCCTCCAAGTTGAGATTTCAATATTTTTGCGCGTTCAACATATTCTTCGATGTTTTTTTGACATAAGATTCTCATTTGAGGATTTTTATTGTATTTCATGAACTGCATTAGGATTTCCGCTGCACGTTGATATTTGTTTATAGCTTGTCTATATTTGCCCTGACTATCTAAAGCAACTGCCTCCTTTGCTGTTGATACAGCATATTGATAAAGTTTAGAATCTACAGACGACATGATAACTTTATAATAATAATTTTAATATTTATAGCTAATCTAATTTAACAATCAGTAATATTAATAATTTTATCAATATATATCAAATTTACTCTTTAACTTAACGAGAATAATGATTGGTCTACAAAAAATTAAATACCAATCATAGCATTTATATATTATATAATTACTTATTAGATTTGATAAAGATGGGTTTTCTAAAAGATATCTCAAAATGGCTGTCTGGTGGAAAAAAAACTGATAATGTCCGCACTGCTACAGTTAAATTGAAAGTTTTTAACAAACGTCTAACGAGACAGACTAAAAAAATGGAAATGTCAGCAAAACTAGCTAGAGATAAGGCTGTAAATCTTCGAAAACAAGGTGATTTGCAAGGTTCAGAATTTCATGCTCGTAACTATTTACAAGTAAAAAAACAAGCTAGAGCAATTGACCTTTTTAGAACAAACCTAGAAGGAATGGTGTTTAAATTAGAACAAGCTCATGCAGTAAAGGATGTTGCTGAAGTAATGAAAGGGATTGCAGCAAGTCTAGGTGCATTAAAGAACCAGCTTTCTATACCTCAACTTACAGAAATGATGACCTCTATTGGAGTTGATATGGAAGATTTTGCTGTTACCGAGGAAATTACAACTGACGGAATAAGTGACATAATGGTCGATACAGCAGTTACCGATACTGATGTCAAGGATGTTTTAGGGGAAATTGATGCCGAAATCCAAGTAGAAATGGGAGTTGCCTTACCTAGTGCCGCTTCTGGTACATCTGATCAAAAGATAGCCGAATTAGAGAAAGAATTAAATCGACTGAAATCAGACGAATAAAATTATTTTTATGCTTTTCACTTGCTTATATTTTTGGCAAAAATTTGTCAAAATCGATTCTATTGTCAGTATTTAATTAATTTCTATTTATAAGAGAAGATAATTATATATCCCTATTTTTAAAAAAAACTATACTTTTGATTAAACTTAAAAATATAACAAATAATTATAGATTTAATTATAAAATTAAAATTAGCATTAAAAATGTGTCCCTTTATGAAATGTTCCATTAATTTATTTAGTCAATTACTGCACAAACTGGTGATGTATAATGGGTTATAACTCAACCGCAACAAGCAGCGCCTTAAGCTTCAAAGTGATTATCATAGGACCCGGGGCAGTAGGAAAAACGAGTTTGTTAAACAGATTCGTTCATGATGAATTTACTTTAAAATATAAATTAACTATTGGCGTTGATTTTTTAACTAAGACTTTAGAATATGAACCTGGGAAAATTGTAAAACTTCATATATGGGATATAGGCGGTCAGGAAAAATTTAAATTTCTCCATCGTAGCTTTTATGAAGGCGCATTTGGAGCATTGGTTGTATTTGATCTTTCAAGACATCAAACCTTTTCAAGTATGAAAGAATGGCTTTCAGAAATGCGGAGTCTAGTAATTAATGATATCCCCAGCATAATAATAGGAAACAAATCCGATTTAATACCAGAAATTGGTCATATAATAGATAAGAGTGAAGTTGAAGAATTTGCAAAAAAACAAGGCTGTTTATATGCTGAAACTTCAGCAAAAACTGGAGATAATGTTGAAAAAGCCTTTCTAGAACTTACACATCGCATGACAAAAAAAATGGGAAAGCTTGTTAGCAAAAGTAAAGAAGAATCATAATACCAATAAATGAAAAACAACGAATAAATCTAATCTTTAAATTTTCTAAAAACTATTTCTTAGCAAAATTATTAAAAGATTTATGTCTATTTTAAAATTATTCTACAAATCAAAATTTTGTATTTTTTAAGTGATAAATATGAATTTCCCAGAATTAATTGCGATTGGGAGTAACACTTTAGATATTATGATTGAGATTGACGATATATTACGTTTTGAATTATTCGATAAAGATATTATTAAAAAGTATACAGCGATTGAATACTCTCGTAAATTGAATGTTAAAAGTGTTAGATTTGTACCAGGCGGGTCAGGTGCTAATATTGCTGCAAACGGTTCAATGCTAGGATTAAATAGTGCTTATATTGGCGTAATGGGTAATGATTTTTCAGCAGAAATTTGTCTGACCGATTTAAGGAAACGGGGCGTAGACCTATCTCAAGTAATTCAAACTGAGAGAGATACAACAGCGTTATCAATAATATTAAGAACTCCATGGGGAAAAGATCGAAGTATTCTTGCTTATAAAGGTGCTAATAATCTATTAGAACCTTCAGATATTAACGAAAAATTATTTGGGAATGTTAAAGCATTCGCTTGGACATCTTTAACTTCTGATGATGGGTGTAAAGCTATTGAAAAAGCAATAACATTGACAAAAGACAAGGGTGGCATGATTTTTGCTGCTCCTAGTATGTCAATCATTAAAAATGCTGCAAAATGGGCAAAAATCTTGATTTCCAATTCCGATGTGGTATCAATGAATTTGGAAGAAGCTCAAGAATTTACAGGTGAAAATAAAAAAACTCTTATGATTAAAAGTTTCTTGGAAATGGGAATTAAATTAATTTCTATAACTGATGGCCCTAATGGTTCAATTATTTCAGATGGAAAGACTATTATAAATAGTGGAGTTTATAGTGCAGGAGATTCAATCATGGATACAACGGGGGCGGGAGACGCGTTTCTAACTGGAATCTTAATCTCTCGACTAAATAATTTCTCTCTTGAGAAAACATCAAAAATGGCAACTGCTATGTCTTACTTAGAATGTTTGGAAATAGGTGTCCGAGAGGGTTTACCTAAGAGTCTACAAGAATTAGAGGATTTTGTCAATAATAACACTATCAAACAAGTTATATCCGAAATTGTACAATAACCTAGATTTTCAAAGAATCATTAAATTTTAATTTTTTAATATATTCTTATTATTAACAAATATGCGCTGCTAGTATAGTGGTAAGTATGCCAGGTTGCCATGAACCATGAAAAAGGCATTGTTCGCAATTACTTGGCGACCCGGGTTCAATTCCCGGGCGGCGCATCTATCTTATTCGTTTTAAAAGGGGATATAACTCTTAGAAGAAATTAAGAGATTATATGACAAATTGAATAGTTCTTCCAAGGAAGAAAGAGAAGAAGCGTGGAAAATAATAATCAGAAAAATAGGTTTCTTTTTAATAAAAGAAGAGATGAATTGAATAAAATATAAAAAAAATAGATGATATTATAAGATATTAACCTAATAATTAGGAGTTTAAAATGAGTATAGATATATCAGATGGTATTGAAAGTGGTAATTTAACGATTAAAATTTTGACTACAAATACAACTCTTTCAACACTATTAACCGAAGAAAAATTTAGAGGAAAAGTTATACAACCTCATACTAATGCAAGTAAATATCTAGCGGAGCATGGGCTCGCTATGAGTATTGAAATAAAACAAGGAGAGGAAACAAAAAAATATCTTCTAGATGCGGGAGGACCCAAAAATTCTATAATATCTAACGCAGAAGGCATGAGTATAGATTTCAAGGACTATGATAAATTGATCTTAAGTCATGGGCATTTGGATCATTTTGGTGGGTTGATGAGTGTACTTCCTAAACTTAAAGAGGGATGTGAAATAGTTTTAACACCTAATTCATATAATCAAAACATAATTTTAGTTCCAAAATCAAATCAAGCATATTATACTCCAGAAGAATTAACAGAAAGATTTCGTGACTTGCAGAAAGAAAATACTTTTATCTTTAATATAAAATTACCCTCATTGAATAGAAACATAATTGAAAACTTAGTTTCTCAAAATAAACTTAAAATTGTAGAGACTCAAAAACCAATTAAATTATCAGCCGGGATCACTACAAGTGGAGAAATTGAAGTTTTTGATGATAGAGAACTAACGAAAGGGATCTACTTGATGAAAAGTAGAAATGAATTTGCAAAAAATACATTTAGAGACGAAATATCAATCTATATTAATGTTAAGGATAAAGGACTTGTAGTAATTACGGGATGTGGACACACAGGGATAGTAAATACCATAAAACATGGGCAGAAATTAACTGGGATTAACAAAATTTATGCCATAATCGGTGGATTTCATAAAGAATGGGAAAAAATGGAAGATATTGAAGAATCAGTTCGGTTTATCGAAGGATTAAATCCAGAAATAACGTGTGGAATGCACTGTACTGGTTTTGAATTTAATAAAATCATGTCGAGAGATCCATCTCATACTTTTGGAATAGTTGGAACTGAATTTCATCTATAAGTTTTTTTTATAAAAAGATAAAAAATATTTTCAAATTTTATCTCCTTTTTTGGGTATCGAAACACCACATATTTTTACACTCTTTAGAACAAAAAAAATGTATCGCTGTTTTTTGGCATATATTTATATGACGTTTTAATCTTTTTCCGTGTAGTGGTTTACCACAATGTGCACAATCAAAGTGTTTTCTATCTAAAGAGGAGTTAATTAAAGAATGGGGTTCAGTAAAGCATTCAAAAATTTCTTGATGATATACGAATGGCATTTTTGGATAATCTTTATGAAATCTCATTTTTTAAAAGAAATTCTAATTTGAATATAAGGAATATTAAGGGAATTCTGTATAAATATATTTGTTAATACCAAAAATTTTCCGATTCTCCCCATATACCATAAAATTGTGCTTTCATTCCATATTAAAGAGAAATATAGTAAACTACGTAAAAGGTTTGTTTCACGAAAATGACTGTGTTTTTATAAGTTTAGATAAGATTTTACTATTTTAATAGAAAAATGTATTGAAGATTGTAAGGAAGGTGGAGGATATCTTGTAGATGGTGGTGTTGTGGGCATTCCTAATGAAGCTAAGCATGAGAATGTGTAAGCTATGACCGATGCTGTATATAAATATGGTATATATCGAAAATGAAATCACCTCTATTTCTTTTTTTAATTCATAAAATATAACTTATAATCCCTTTCATTAAGATCTATAGAAATCCAAGTAGATCTGTCACTCCACTAATTTTAGGGACTTCGACTTTAAAATAGTTCTGAATAATGTCAATTAAAGAAGATATATAGGGTTTTTGTATTCGTTCCCCGTGTTTTTCTAAGATATGGTCGATAATTAATTTAGATGTTATTGCTTTTCCTTCTTTATTTTGAATGAGTTCAGCTATGGATTTAGAAAACTCATAGCATTTTTTTACATCATTTCTTAATATGATAACCCCCGCCATTAAATCGTATTCATCTATGAACTTTTGTACCATTGCTTTCTCGAATTCTAACTTTTTCGGATTAATAATTTTTTCCTTATCTCTAACTATTTCACGATTCTTTAAAACAAGATGTTCCTTGTATTCATTCTTTTTTTTTTTATATTCTAACTCAGAAATAATTTTTAAATCAAATTTAAATGTATTTTCCATTATTGATTTAAAGAAATTTATAAGGTGATTATAGAGGAATTCATGATCTGAAAGTATTACTGCTCTCTTTCCTAAAAAGATGGTTTTGATAATGTTCACCATTAATATATCGGGAATATTTAACTTAATTAAATCAAATTTAATAGTTTCAGTTTCTGGAGTAATAATTTCTTTATTATCTGCTGTTGGGGCACTTTCTGGTAGTTCGATTTTGAAGTCAGCTACTAAGCAATCTCTCACAATTAAATTTTTATCTACATATGCAATAAACGAATGTTCGCATATCATTCCAGCTGCAATATTAATCGCTAAAAGACCTTTTGCAACATTTTTGGTAACATCATCTGCAATCTCTATATATTCCCATTGCGCACAAATTGGACACCGTATTTCGACTCTCGCCATATTTTGAAAAAAAGTAATTGAATAGAGTTACATTTAAAAGATTTAATTTTTACAATCTTATTTTTATATAACAAATGTTGTATTATTACTTAATAAATTTGCTCTAAAATAATAGGTTCTTTAAATTAGAGCATAGGTCTAATATCTTTTAATTCGACCGTAATTTTTCTCTATTAAATTTGCAATAAGCAGACAAAATATCGCACTTAGAATTTCTGCTGTTAAAAATGCTATAGTATTATCTAAGATTAATATAGAGATAGAGAAAATACTAAAGAAAAAAATGCTAAAAAAGATAAGAATTATTAATAATGGTTTAGTTATTGGAGCACTTAAAAATCTATTTAGAGTAGAACTCTTGATTTTTGATTTAAGAAATTGAGACTTTAATTTTTCTCTTCTCTCAACTTGAGCATAACTTTCAAATATAATAAGAGTTGCATAGAATATTGCCACCCAAATTCCAATTGGAATTAAAATTACAACGATATGATTTCCCATCGCTAAGAAATATTGACCTATAAATATAAAAAATAATTGGTACATTCCACACATTCCTAATAAAAGCAGGAGGAAACCAAAATATTCCTTTGAAGTCCATCGAATTCTTATTGGCATCTTTCTGTTACCCTAATTATTAAATGGTGGGCCCGGCGCGATTTGAACGCACGACCTTCCGCACGTCAAGCGGACGTCATACCGAGCTAGACCACGGGCCCTTTTGTATAATTTAATGAATAATACAATTACTCGTAAGTAATTTATAATATTAAAAAATAAATATTTTATTAAAATTATTGAGTTCTAGTATAAATTCGTGATTAAAAAAAAAATAAAAAAATAGAAAGAATCAATTATTATAATTTTTTCTCTCGCAAAGCTCTAATCATTGGTAAATCCTTTCCAGAAAGAATTTCGAGCATTGCTCCTCCTGCTGTCGAAATAAATGAAACATCATCTGCTTTGCCGGCCATTGAAGCTGCAGCACCCATTTCACCACCCCCTATTATTGTAAGAGCCTTATTTTTCTTAGTAGCAGTAACCATAGTATCTATAATTTCATTTGTGGACTTTCTAAATACTTCTTTCTCAAAAATTCCAGGTGGACCATTTGCGATAATTGTTTTGCACTTCATGAGGATTTCATTAAATTTATCAACCGTTTTTTGGCCAATATCACCTGTTGTTGCATTATAAGTCCCTGCTTCGTCTATTCTGATAGTCTTTCTCTTACCATTATCATCGATAATTAAATCTTCTGGGAGAATAATTTTTTCTTTATATTTCTCGTATGTATCCATTATCATATTTTTATTTGCTTCCAAATCTTTAGCTATTATTTTATGGTTTGGTTCTCCCATATTTTTGCCTAAAGCTTCAAAGATTAAAATTGCAGTCAAACCAGAACACAGAGCATAATCTAATTTTCCATTATCAAAATTATATTTCATTGCTTTAAATTTATCAATAGCTTTTGCTCCTCCAATTAACATTGCCATGGGTTTTTCAGGATCGTGCATTATTTTTTTTAATGCATATAATTCTGCATCAGTAATTGGTCCTGCCATCATCTTTGGCCATCCTACTATGGATGCATGAGCTCGATGGGCAGCTCCAAAAGCGTCAACAATAACATAATCAACTAAGGGATAAAGCGTTTTTATCATTTCAGTATTTTCTGCTATAGAGAAATCTTTATATTCTTTCATTTCTCCTTCAAATTTTCGAACATTATTAAGGACCAATACCTCTCCAGGTTTGAGATCTTTAATTGCTTGAATTGCTTGTGCTCCAAATATATCTTTAACAAATTTTACTGGTCGACCAAGCTCTTTTTCAATTTCTCTCGCATGAATATCTAAATCAGTAAAATCTTTATCTCCAGGCCGAGATTGGTGAGCTAATATAATGACAGCACTCTTTTTAAAATATTCATTTAGAGCTACTACAAGTGCACGAATCCGGGGAGAGTCTCTAATCTCCATTTTCTCTAAATCAATATTAGAGTTGATATCTACTCGCATTAAGATTTTTTTACCTTTTAATTTAACATCTTTGAAAGATGTATAGTCAATTTTCATATATGTCTTCACTTTAGATTAGGAATTAAAATTAATATAATTGTAATTTATAATTATTTTGAGTAGTTATTATGTTTTTTCATAAATTAGTAAAATACAAAATTCATGGATTTTTATTGATTTTAATATAATCATTATTACATAAAGGTAAAACTAAATGAGTGAGATAAAAAATATCCTCCAAAAATTACTTGAAAAGAAAATTTCTCTAAATGAGGCAGAAAAATTATTGAAGGCGAATTTAATTGAAGAAGTTGGAGATATCGCAAAATTAGATGTTTTTCGGAAAACAAGAACAGGAATTCCCGAAGTAATTTTTGCTCAAAATAAAGATCCTCACCTACTAATTGAAATTATCTCTGGATTTTTAAAAACCAAAAAATTTGCTATTATTTCACGTTATCAAGACGCACAAAAGAATATGATCCTTGAAGAATTTAGTAAAAATAAAGACTACTCAATCGATATAAATGAATTAGGGAAAATCATAGTAATTAAAGAAGTCTCATTTAGTTTTATAAAAAAAGGAGGAATTGTTGGAGTTATTACAGCAGGTAGTTCAGATATACCTATAGCTACTGAGGCGAAAGTTATTGCAGAAGCGATGGGATGTAGGGTTGAAACAAGCTTTGATGTAGGAATTGCTGGAATACATCGAATTTTTACTCCATTAAGTGTTATGATAAAAAGAGGAGTTCATGTAATAATAGTATGTGCTGGGATGGAAGGAACATTACCTGGCGTCGTTGCTGCTCTTGTAGATGTTCCAGTTATTGGGGTTCCTATTTCAAGTGGATATGGAATTGGTAAAAAGGGGGAGGGTGCACTAATTACTATGCTTCAATCTTGTTCTCCAGGATTATTAGTGGTAAATATCGATAATGGATTTGGTGCAGGGTCTTCAGCAGCTATCATTGCAAATAAAATTGCTAAATAATTTTAATCTTTATCTTAAGATTTTTTGAAATTCTTAAGATTTATAGATATGACAAAATATTTATCTTCTCATTTTGGTCTAAACCCAATTAGGAAAATTATTTATATATTCTGGGTTAAATTTCTTTTAATTAATCATAAAAAAAACTAATAATAAATAAAAAGTGAAATTTATGACACCAACACCAGAATCACAACTTGCTTTAGAAAATCTTCGTTATTTAAATCCGGACTTAGGATGGTATGTAATTCCACTACTAGCTATAGTATTATATATTTATGGTACGGAAATTAAAAATGCGAGAGAAACAGGAAATTGGAGTACAATATATGCGGGGCTAACTGTATTAGGTTTGGATTTAATTAATGAAATTTGGAATGGACTGGTATTTGTCTTTACCAATTACTCTGCTTTTTGGACTACCCCCGGAGCAAGTGCTTATATTATTTTAATTGGATGGAATATTGAAATTGCCTTCATGTTTTCTATTGCAGGAATAATATTTGCTAAGTTTTTACCTGATGATAAAAATAAAAAAATACTTGGTCTCCCTAATCGATGGGCTATGGCAATCGGTTTTGCTCTATTCTGTGTAATTGTGGAAATTTTCTTGAATTTAGGAAATTATTTAATATGGGAGTATTGGTGGTGGAATTTATATAATCCAATTCTTATATTTCTAATAGGATACTTGTATTTTTTTGTAGGAGCGTTTTATGTGTATGATTTACCAGATAGAAAGTCTAAAGTGAAAGTAGTCGGGATAATCTATGCTATAGGAATTGTGCTTTTAGCCATCTTTTTACCACTGGGTATTGCTGGAATAATTAATTTTTAAAATATTTAACTTTCCTTTTTTTTATTTTGTTCTAATCCATTTAATCAAACATATATTTAATCAAATGTTCATTTAATGAATTTTTTTACTTCAAGTGAACGATTAGATTATTCATTGTTTTATCCCTTTTTGATATCTCTAGCCCTTTAATTTAAGATAGATAACTATAAATAGGTAAATTAATATAATTAATATTGAACTTATTTTTCAATTAATAATATCTAAAAAAAAAAATCTAAGAATAAGTAGTTGAGACCCCGATGGTCGCATCTATTAATCATACTGAATTTTTTGAGAGATCTAAGAAATTTTTTGAAAGTGGTGATATCCTTAACACTTTAGAGAACTTCCAAAAAGCAATGGATCGCATTGATCGAACACACATTAAAAATAAATCTGAATATATTCAATTTCTAGAAGATATTTTAACACATTGTAGAGAAAATAATTTACCCGAAGAAGAAGCACTTGTTTTAAGGACATTAGGAAGAACTCATGCTCTTTTTAAACAATATCCTGAAAGTATGAAATATCACTACCAATCATTAAAAATACAGAAAAAGCTAGGTAAAAAATTAGAAACTGCAGAAGGATTGGTATTTTTAGCTGAAGATCTTGAGGTATCGGGAAATTTTGATACATGTATTCAGACTTTCCAAGAGGCATCCGAATTATTTCAAGAGTTGGGTAAATTAAAACACGTTAAGGAGATAAAAAAGGAAATTACGAGATTAAAAGCTTTTTCAAAAGAAATGGTTGAAGATGAGTATATATTACATAAGTTTAATGTTGATAAATATTAAATCACCATAACATTGAGACTTGTTTTCTACCTATTTTTTTTTCTTATTATTATTGTTAAAGTATAATTTAATGGCTAAAAATTGTCGTAGATTTGTTTTATTTTAGAATTAACTAAGAGCTGAATTTTTTTCACAGTTATACCAGTCTCTTGGCTAATTTTTTTTAAATCTTCATATTCTGGCTTAATACTAATCATTTCCCTTCCCTTCTCTGAATCTATAAACGAGATTTTATAGTTTATCTCATAAGTTTTTTCATTTACATCAATACTTTTTCTTTCAAATCTTCTATTAATGCAAACACGGTTAATAATGTTAAATCTTACACCTAGTGTCCCTAATTCTTCTATCATTCTTTTAATAAGTTTAAAAGTATATTCTGGATAACATAGGACTTTAATGATATGTCCGGGTCTGTTTTTTTTCGTAATACTAGGTAAAATCTGAACATCTAAAATTTCTTCATGCTCAAACGTTGAAATAAAATTTCCAAGAATTTCTCCAGATAAATCATCGACATCAGTTTCTAATATAGTGACTTGTTCGACATATTTTTGTAATGGGTGGTTTAAATTAGAAAAATCTGATTCTTTATCTTCACCATAAAATAGCCTTAAAACATTCAGGAAATTTTTAAATATCTTCTGACCTGTGCTGTAATTAGTTTTTAAAATTCTCATATCTGGAAGATGTTGGAGAATTTGGGGTTCTAAATTTGCTAATAATGCTGCTCCAGTTGGTGTAGTCAATTCAGATTCTACTGGTCCTCCACATGTTATTAGATTTGATTTCTCTAAAATCTTTAAAGTAGCGGGGGCTGGAATAGCTAAGATGCCATGTTTTGTATTAATTGTACCGCTACCTAAAGGGATTTTACTACAAAAAATTCTTAAGTCATTATTATTAAAAGCATTAAATCTATCAAGAGCAGTTGCTACTCCAATAATATCTATTAAAGTATCAACAGAACTAAGTTCATGCAAATGAATATTCTTTGTTAATTCGTCATGAACCTCTGCTTCAGCAAGAATTAAAGAATTTAAGACTTTATTCGCATAATCCTTTGCAGAATCAGAAATTTGAGAATTTACTAAAAAATCATTTAAAGATTTTTGAAGAATAGTTGCTGTCCGGTGATCCTTGGTTTCTTTAATTTCTATTTTTAATTTATTTACTTGGATTCCTGTAATTTCTGTTTTAACTAACTTAATTTCTAATTTTGAAACCCCAGGTAAAATATTTTTTAATTGCTCTAATTCTTTTACAATTTTATTAGACTCAGGAACTAATCCTAAAAGAGCCGCTAGAAATATATCTCCAGAAATTCCAGAATTTTGTAAATCAATATATAATATTCTCATTTTATTCTTCATTTAAAATTAGTATAAAACTCATTAGTTAAAGTAATAACAATTTTATAATTATATCATCTTTTTAATAATATTAAGAATTATAAAAAATAAATTACATTTTCAACGTTAGGGCACAGATATGTCAGAACTGCAAACTATTAAGGCTTATCTTAACCAATTACCAGCAACTCTGCTAAAATTATTAGATA
>CAYPFJ010000006.1:0-83330 GCA_964409945.1 uncultured archaeon
GAAGATACTTTTCTTTTGATGATAAATTTGAAGTAATCAATATAAAAGGTGTAAATTGTGGAATTTTAATATGTGAAGATATATGGGATGAGCATTACGATGTCAAAGTTGCTGAGAACCTTGTAAATAATGGAGCTGAAATTTTAATTGTGATAAATGCCTCTCCTTATCATATCAACAAATTTAAACTAAGAGCAAATCTAATATGTAGAAAATCTAAAGAGCTTTCAATACCAATTATCTATGTTAATATGGTTGGTGGGATAGATGAAATAGTATATGATGGTCAAAGTTTCATTACCAATAAATATGGTCAAATTATTTTTAAAGCTAAAGAATTTAAAGAAGATATCACCTTCATTGAGGTAAGAACGGGAGGATCTGCTTTAATTGATGAACAAGAATTTGGATTTGACTGGAAAGATGAGGTGTTAAAAGCTCTCAAGTTAAATTTATACGATTATTATCATAAAAGTGGAATATTTAAAGGTGTAGTCTTGGGCTTAAGTGGAGGAATCGATTCTGCTTTTACGGCCTATATATGCGCTACAGCATTAGGATCGGATAAGGTTACATGTATTATGATGCCCACCAGATTCACATCTCAAGAGAGTATTGATTTAGCTCAAAAATTATGTGAGAACCTCAAAATAAAATATCAAATATATCCCATAGATGCCCTTTTTGCTTCTTATGAGGAGGGTATAGAAAAAAATCTTGGAAAGCATCCATTTGATGTTGCCGATGAAAATCTTCAAGCACGCATTAGGGCGAATATCTTAATGTATTATTCAAATAAGTATAATTGGTTATTAGTATCAACTGGAAATAAATCCGAAATTGCAGTAGGTTATTGTACTCTATATGGTGACACATGCGGAGGAAAAAATATCCCAGGTGATCTTTTGAAAGTTCAAATCTATGAACTTTGTAATTGGATAAATCGAGAAAAAGAGATAATACCAAAAGGGATAATAGAACGACCACCAACAGCAGAATTACGAAATAATCAGAGAGATAGTGACTCTTTGCCGCCTTATGGAATTCTCGATGCTATACTCGAAGAAATTATTGAGAATGGAATTGGTGCCGAGACTAAAAATTTACAACTGAGAGGATTTGATAAAAAAGTTATTAATCAAGTAAGAAATCTCTATTTGCATTCGGAATATAAACGAAGACAATTGGTACAGACGGTTAAAGTAAGTGAAAGCGCTTTTGGAATTGGTAGGAGATATCCTGTGTTAAAGAAAATTGAATTTTAAACTTCACAGACTAAATTAAAAACATTTTTTTAATCATTGCTTGTTACTAAATGACAATTGTACTTTATTAGGTATTTATCATCCCAACAGTTAAATGTCTCATGAAATGAGGTTTTTTAGATCATTTCTTTTATCTTCTCTATGTATTCCAATGATTGGTGGCGGAAGTAAGTGTTATAGAGCTCAGCATACATTCCACCTTGAGTCATTAGCTCATCATGATTTCCTTCTTCCACAATCTTCCCATGATCGAGTACAATTATCCTATCGACATGACGCACAGTCCAAAGACGATGAGCAATTATGATGGAAGTACGCCCTTCAATTGTCTTCTCTAACGCGTCTTGAATCCGAGTTTCTGTAAATGGATCTACAGAAGCAGTAGCTTCATCCAAGATGAGTATAGCAGGATTTTCTAATAGAACACGGGCAAAAACTACTAATTGTCTTTGGCCCATTGAAAGGCGACTACCCCTTTCGCCAGTATCGGTTTCTAATCCCTTTGATAAATCTTCAATCCAATCAGACCCACTGGTTACATTTAATGAATTATAAACTTCTTCTTTTTTAGCGTCTATACAACAATATTTTATATTATTTTCAATTGAATCTGCAAAAAGAAATGGTGTTTGAGGAATAATTCCAATTTGTCTTCGGTATTCTTTAAGATCATAATTTCTTATGCTTATACCATCTACTAAAATATCTCCTCCCTGAAATTCATAGAATCTCGCTAATAATTTAGCTAGGCTAGATTTTCCAGCACCCGTATGTCCAACAATTGCGATTGATTCTCCAGACTTAATTGATAAACTAAAATTATCAAAAACATTTTTATTTTTTTCATAATGGAATACTAAATTTCTAATTTCTAAATTCCCCTTTAATCTAGAAGGCTTAATATTGTCATTTTGAATTATCAATGGTATTGTATCTATTAAAGAGAAAATACGCTCAGAAGCGGCCATACCTGCTTGAAAGGTTGGCCAAAATGAAGCAATCGTTAATAAAGGAAAAAATAAATAATTAACACCTTGAAGAAAGAGATTCAGTTCTCCAGCACTTATCGTTCCTCCTAAAACGTTATTACCCCCAAGAAGTACTAATAAAGTCAATACAATTCCTTGTATTATTCCTAAGGAAGGGAAGATGGCATTCAATATAAAGGCTCTTCTTAAATTAACCTTATAAGAAGTATCGTTTACATTATTGAACTTTTCATACAGTTTTACTTCTTGACGAAACGTTTTTGCAATTTGTATTCCAGAGAAAGACTCTTTAACAAAATCGTTAACGGAAGCTAAAGCTCTTTGTCCCAATAAAGTTTTTTTTCTAGCTATTTTTCGAAATGATAATGCTAACACGAAAAATGCTGGAACTGCTATGATTATTGCTAAAGTTAATAGAATATTTATAAAAAACATTATAATAATTAAAAAGATGACAATCAAAACTGATGATATTAATTGAACAGATAAATCAACTGTTGTTCCGAAAGTGTCACTATCTGAATTGACGCGACTAACTATTTTACCTGTTGGATTTCTGTCAAAAAAGGAAAGATCATGATTTAAAACAGCATCTACGGCATCTTTTCTTAGATCTAAAACAACACCACCTATAATTCGAAATGCATATCGTTGCTGAATGTAATTAAATAAATAGCTTAATAAATTAAAAATAAGAATAATAATTATTACAATGAATATATAGAAAGCATTTCTATTTGTCTCTAAGTTATTAATAATTATACTGGTTAAAACGGGCACAAAAGCAGACGTAATAGATGAGATAACTATTGTCAAAATAACTATTGCCATAGAGCTTTTATATGGCCCAAAATAAGAGAATATACGCTTTAACAAAACTCTGTCAGAAAAGGTTCTATCATACTCCTCGGCCTCAAGATTCCACCCATATGCCATTTTTTTAGACCTCCTCGCATTTTTTAATTAATGTATCAATTTCAACATCAAATTTTTTGATAAAAATCCGCTGATATTCTTCTGAAGTCTTTAGTAATTCTTCATGAGTCCCTTTTGCAACGATTTCTCCCTTTTTCAATACGATTATTAAATCAGCCCATCGAATTTGACTTAAACGATGTGTGATAAGAATTGTTGTTCGATTTGTAAGGATATTTCGAATGGCTCTCTGAATTTTATCTTCTGTATTAGAATCTATTGCTGATGTAGAATCATCTAAGATTAAAATCTTAGGGTTTACAAGAAAGGCACGAGCAATAGCAATTCTTTGTCTTTCACCCCCACTTAATTGAACACCCCTTTCTCCAACTTCAGAATAATATTGGTTTGGTAAATTAGAGATAAATTCGTGTGCTTGAGCTTCTTTAGCAACTTCAATGACTTGCTCCATCGACCCTGTACGACCAAATGAAATATTTTCAAAAATGGTTGTAGAGAATAAAAATACGTCTTGATCTACATAGGAAATTTGATTTCTTAATGATTTTAGTGCATAATTACGGATATCAACATTATCAATCAGAATCCTTCCCTTATCGACATCATATAATCGTGAAATTAATTTTGTTAACGTTGTTTTACCTGAACCAGTAGTTCCTACTATTGCTAATGTTTGACTAGGTTTAACTTCAAAACTTATATCTTTTAATACTGGTTTTTCAGCTCCAGGATAACTAAAAGTAACATTCTCGAATTTAATAGATCCTTCAATTTCATTTATATAACCCTCAATATTTTCATCAATTTCTGTTTTTTTATTCATAAATTCAAGTAATCTCTGAGCACTTGAAATTGCAAGTCTTATGATTGCAAAAACAAAAATAGAGATAAATGTAGGGAAACGTAATAATGCTAATAATCCTAAATACCCAATTATTTGTCCAATATTCATCAGACCCAAATAATTGAGGATTATAGCATGTATTAGCCCACCAGTGATTGTTAAGGCGAGAATTAGTATTGGGAGATATTTTGCTTCAATATCTCCTTCTGCAACATAATTTAGGCGATAATTATTAGCATTTTCAAAGTATTTTTGACTTTCTCTCTTTTCTTGAGCAGTTGCTTTAACAACTTCAATTCCAGTAAGTGCTTCATTTAATGTTGCATTCATCATCCCATAAAAACTTCGTAATTTTCCTGTCACTGGTCCAATTTTTCTAATATAAGATTTTAGAGAAAAAGAAAATAAAATTGAAAAAATTAATGGAGTAAAAATTAATTGTGAAGGATAAAACGCAATAATATAAAAAAGTGGGATTACTAACGCGGTAAATGATTCAAAAATTAAGGATATTGCAGGACTGATCAAAAAATTCATTGTCCGAACATCATCTGTAGCACGAGCCATTAATTCTCCAATTTTCTGTTGATCATGAAATGATTGACTTTTACCAAGAAGGTTAGAATAAAATTCTTTTCGACAATCCCTTTCTAACCTTTGCGCTATGACTTCGCGTAGCATATAATTGACTAAACGCAATATAGGAGTTCCTATACTTAATATTAATATAATCATTGTATAAAATAGTAAACTTGATTGTTTTCCGATTAAAAAATCTGTTATAGCATTTCCTATGACCACTAGAGTTATTGAGGATAAATTAGCTGCTAAAATAGTAGTAAATAACACAATAATTATAAAAAATTTATTAGATCCATAAAATATATGTGACAGTATCCATGTTCTTGAGCCCTTCTGCCGTGCTTTTTCAAAAGGATCTATTCCCGGTGTAAATTCTACATATGTATTATTTATATTATTTACTTTTCGGCGCTGCATACGTTTTTATAATGATAATAAAAGAAATTTATATCTCAAGTTATTTTGTAGAAGTATATGATAATTAATAGACTTTTTACCTTCAAATTATAAATTAATAATTGCTTATCTCAATAAAGAAAAAATGTTAGTATCTGAAAATAAATTTTTAATAAATGCAAAAGTGATAAAGAAAAGGTGAAAGAAATGGCACAAATTTGTATTAGAAAAGCTCTACCAGAGGAAGCTGGAGAAATATCAGACATTTGGATAGTTATTTGTGCAGAGCGAAAATATTCTGCGGTTAACCGTCCTTTTACGCCTAAGCAAGAGAGAGAATATTTAATTTCTTTATCAGATCGTGAAGGTATTTTTGTGGCTGAATTTGAAGACCAAATAGTAGGTTTCCAATCATTAGATAGATGGGTAAAATATTCAGACTCATTTGATCATGTTGGAGTTATTGGTACGTTTGTACTTCCTATGTGGCGTAGGAAAAAAATTGGGAATCAATTAACCCAATATTCCTTCAATTTTGCAAGGAAACATAATTATGAGAAGATAGTTATATATATTAGAGCAAGTAATTCTGGAGCAATAAATTTTTATAGCATTTTAGGATTTGTTCAAAAAGGAATATTAACTCGTCAAGTTAAAATCGATGATCAGTATGATGATGAAATTTTCATGGAATTCTTTCTATAATTATATTATAGCTATTTGTAAAAAAAAAATAGAGCGTTATATTAACCGATTAATAATATTGGATAATTCATATGAATTATTAACCATGAATTTAAATATTTTTAATTTCATTAAATAATTGTGTCGGATAAAGAAATTGCGTATGATGTAAAGTTAGAGGAATTATTTGAGGATGTAAAGTTGCAGATATGGTTAAATGAAGAGTTACAAATCCAACCTAAGCAATATCATTTACTTATACGAAAAAATCTTACAAGATAAATAAGAAATTAATTTCTTTTTGCGATTTTACGATTATTTAACTAGTCATAATTCTTTTTCGTGCCAATTAGTGTGGTTGTTGCCTCGATCCATTGAGATAATTCAAAGTCCGTTCTACAGAATGAAACTATTTCATCCAAATCCTCAAGATTGATAAATGTACATTCGACCAATAAATCCCAACCACCATATATGGGTGTAACATAGGTAATCTGCCAATCTTCCAGTTGCTTCTGAGATTTCAAACCTTTTAATTTTTCAGTGACTTTCCACTGAGTACCAATGATTTTCAGTCGAATTAAAATATATCCACGATAGTAGATCTAATTAACACCTAAGTTATATCTTTAGATATTGAATAAATTGTATTAAATTAAAAAGATTTTTCAAGATTTCTATTAATAATTAAAAACAATTTGATCTACCAATATATTTCTTTTAATGTTTGATGGTACTCATTAAGTGATTTTATCTCAACTTCTTTTCTCCGAATTTTTTCTATTGCATTTATTAAAGCTTTAGCAAGTTGTAAGTTAATAATTACAGGAATATTGTAATCTACCGCCATTCTCCTGATCTTATATTCATCTTCCATTATAGTTCTGAATTTATCCTCTATAGTAGTGGGGAGAGGAATGTTTATCACCAAGTCAATGGCTCCATTTTGTAGACATTCCATGATGTTTGGTTCCAGACCATATTCATGGATTTTATAGAGTTTAACAGCATATATTCCATTATTTTTTAATGCGATAGCAGTATCCTCAGTCGCAAATATTGTAAATCCTAAATCTCTAAGTTTCTTCGCTAAAGGAATCACTTGTTGTTTTAATTCTTTACCACCTACAGAAATTAAAACATTACCTCCTTGGATTGGAATGTTCATTTCTGTAGCTTCAAGTGATTTTATGAGAGCATCTGAAAAGTCTTCTCCGATACATGCCACCTCTCCAGTAGATGCCATTTCAACACCTAAAACTGGATCAGCTTTATCAAGACGCATGAATGAAAACATTGGAGCTTTTATTGATACAAATTTTCCATAAGGTAATTCCATTATTCGTTGAGGAATCTTAGCCCCCATAAACACTTCGGCGGCAAGTCTCATTAAATTAATACCTCTGGTTTTTGATACATAAGGCATACTTCGACTAGACCGTAGGTTACACTCAATTACATATACTTCTTCGTCTTTAACAAGATATTGCACATTAAAAGGACCTCTAATTTTTAATACCAATGCAATTTCGCTGGTGTTTTTCTCGATTGTTTCAATTACACTATCAGAAACCGTTTGAGGAGGAATTGCCATTGTTGCATCCCCACTATGAACTCCTGCGTTTTCTATATGTTCCACTATTGCCCCTATGAAAACGTTAGTTCCATCAGATACTCCATCAGCCTCAATTTCCCTTACTCCTGTAAAAAATTTAGTGATTACCACAGGAAATTCTTGAGAAACTGCTGCTGCAAGATCAAGGGTATCTTTTAATGTTTTTTCATCATAAGATACTCTCATAGCTGCACCACTTAAAACGTATGATGGGCGAACTAATACAGGGTAACCAACTTCTTTCGCAAATTTAAGTGCTTCCTCCTTATTTGTCAACATACTCCATTGAGGTTGCTTTATTTTCAATTGATCTAGTAAGCTACTAAATTTTGAACGGTCTTCTGCCATGTCAATCCTACTTCCATGTGTTCCTAATATATTTAAGTTTACTTTTCTGAAAAATTCCGAATATTTTGTAAATTTAGCAGCAAGATTTTGGGCAATTTGACCCCCTACGGATACAACAACTCCATCAGCTTTTTCAAGTTCAATAATATCTAGTACTCGTTCTCCAGATAATTCTTCAAAGTAAAGTTTATCTGATGTATCATAGTCAGTAGAGACCGTTTCTGGATTATAATTAATCATTATTACTTGATCGACCCCTAACTTCTTTAATCCCCACAGACAATTCACTGAACCCCAATCAAATTCCACAGAGGCTCCAATGCGATAAGTTCCCGAGCCTAGTACTATAATTTTTTTTAGATTTTGTTTGTTTTCTTGCTCAAAGTCAATATCGTGCTCAGATGCAGCATAGGTCATATAAAGATAATTTGTAATAGCAGGCCATTCTGCTGCTAATGTGTCAATCCTTTTTACATAGGGTCGGATTTGATACTTTCTCTTTAATATTTGTCTTATTTTAATTACATCTAATCCCATAATTTTTGCTATTTGCCCATCAGAGAAGCCAAATCGCTTTGCTCGCTCAAACCAATAAAGTTTATCATCATCATCAGTTTCTAAAAAATCTATAGTTTCTAATTCTTTTTCAATATCAATAATGTTTTTTATTTTATATAGAAACCACTTATCAACCCGAGAGATTTGATAAATCTCATCAATAGAGATTCCTTGGTTTATCGCTTCGACGATCCTAAAGACTCGTAAATCTGTTGGATTAGCTAAGGAAAATTTCAATTCATTAATATCTTCGATTGGCTCAATTTCATTCCCTACTAATCCTTTCACACCAATATCTAACATTCTTAAGGCTTTTTGAAGAACCTCCTCAAAGGTTCGGCCAATAGCCATTACTTCGCCCACAGATTTCATTTGAGAGCCGATTTTTCTATCAACTCTTTGAAATTTAGTCAAATCCCATCTTGGTATCTTTAATACGAGATAATCAAGAGCAGGCTCAAAACATGCTGTAGTAATACCTGTTATTTTATTCGTAAGTTCAGGTAAAGTGTATCCAATAGCTAATTTTGCTGCGATATATGCCAATGGATAACCTGTAGCTTTTGATGCTAAAGCAGAAGACCGAGAGAGGCGTGCATTTACCTCTATTGCCCTAAATTCTTTTGAGAATGGATCTAACCCATATTGGATATTGCACTCGCCAATAATTCCGAGATTTCTTATAACACGGATAGAAGCTGAGCGTAACATTTGATATTCTTCATTTGTTAAGGTTTGACTTGGGGCAACTACGATAGATTCTCCAGTATGAATTCCAACAGGGTCAAAATTTTCCATGTTACAATTTATAAAACAGTTGTCTTCAGCATCCCTTACTACTTCATATTCAATTTCCTTCCAACCCCATATACTCTCTTCAATTAATATCTGATTTATTCGTGATTGAGCAAGTCCTTTCTTTGCCATTTTTTCAAATTCTCGCATATTGCTACATATCCCAGATCCTCGACCACCTAGAGTATAGGCTACTCGAATCATGCATGGAAATCCTATTCCCTCCACTGCTTTAAGTGCATCGCTATATGATGACACGGCTTTACTTTTACAAACTTTAACTCCTGAAGCATCCATAGCTTGTACAAAAAGATCTCTATCTTCTGTAGCTTCTATAGCTTCTATAGGAGTTCCTAAAACCCGTACATTATACTTTTTAAGAATTCCCAATTCATTCAATTCAACTCCTACATTTAAGGCAGTTTGACCTCCGAAAGCCAACAAAATCCCATCAGGGTTCTCTTTTTTGATTATTTCTTCAACATAATCTACATTAATCGGTAGTAAATAAACCTTATCTGATAGTTGAGGATCAGTTTGAATAGTTGCAATATTAGGGTTTACTAAGATAGTTTTTATACCTTCTTCCTTAAGTGCTTTAAGTACTTGAGAACCACTATAATCAAATTCGCCTGCTTGACCTATCCTAATGCCTCCACTCCCTAAAACAAGAGTTTTTTTGATAGTTTTATCTAATGGCATTAAAGATACAACCTCATGTTTTCTACGAATTTATCAAACAAATATAATGAGTCAAGAGGTCCTGGGCATGCTTCTGGATGAAATTGAACAGCAAAAATTGGTTTAGATTTATGTTCAATACCCTCATTAGACTGATCATCTATATTTCTTAGATTTTCTTTAAAACCTCCCTTCTCAAAATTCTTTACACAAAAACCATGGTTCTGAGAAGTAATATAACACTTTTGTGATTGAGTGTTAATAACGGTCTTATTACCACCCCGGTGCCCATATTTAAGTTTATAAGAAGATCCTCCCGCTCCTAATGCTAAAATCTGATTTCCTAAACATATTCCCATAGTAGGGATACTATTTTCAATTAGTTTTCTACTTACTTCGATTGCACTTTCATATATTGCTGGATCACCGGGACCATTCGATATAAAAACACCATTGGGATTAAAAGACATAATTTGCTCGTATGTATAATTATATGGGACTACAATAACTTCTAGATCCCTATGGATGAGACTACGTAAAATATTCAGCTTAACTCCCATATCTAATAAAACTACTTTACCAATAGGATTTAATGGTTTATGAATCATAACATCTTTGGTTGACACTTCACTTGCAAGATTTCGAAGATTCGGGTCTTCGGCTTCAGAAGCCAATTGTTTTAATTCTTCAATATTTAACTTCTCTCCATGATCATATACTGCTAACACTCCAACTTGGACACCTTCCTCACGTATAATTTTGGTAATAGCTCGTGTGTCAATCCATTCAATTCCTGGAACATTTTGTTCAGTTAAAAATTCATCAAGCGTTTTAACACTTTGATAATGGCTTGGATGTTTACAACACTCATTTACAACATAACCCGTTACTTTTATAGAATCTGATTCAAAATGTTTAGTAATACCGAAGTTATCCTTTTCCCATGGAGGAATTCCATAATTACCTATGAGAGGGTGAGTCATAATAACAATTTGACCCCAATACGATGGATCTGTTAAAGTTTCAAGGTAACCCGCTCCAGTCATAGTATTAAAAACAAGTTCTCCTGAAACAATTTTCGTTGCCCCAAAACCAATCCCTTGAAAATATCGACCATCTTGGAGCATTAAAATAGCGGGTCTTTCTTTTTTATAAAGCATTGACTCTTTTGTAAGGTTCTTCTTATATATCCTTAAAATAAAGATAGCTAATCCTATTTTTTAATATTATTTATTAACTAGTTAAATATTAATAATTAGCACTAAATCATCCTTAAGAATTAGGAAATTTCGGTACTCGTTTATCATGTTCTGCTAATGATTTAAAAAATTGAAGATTGATAGAAGTTATTGATTGAATTATTGGTTCTAAATTAATATTATCAAAAGGGCTAAACCAAGAATACTTTACCATTTTAAGATTTTCTAAATCTTCTGATTTTTGAAGAATTATTACGCTTTTATCCAATAAAAATGAAGGATCTAATATATCCACCTCTCCATCTTCTAATTTTTTCAGGTTTTGGAGCATACACTCAAGTAAATCATCATAGAACAGAAGAGGTATGTATTTTCTTTCGTTAGGTATCAATTCATCTATAATTGAGTTATGTTTATCTATTTCGGTCTTAAAACCACTCTCAGAAAGGTCAAAAAGATCAATATCTACAAGTTCTGGATGATATTGAACTTCTTCTATTTTCTTAAATTTTTTATAATATTTTGCTACTTTTTCTTTATACATACTAGCTTTAATTTTGTGATTTGGTTTTTCTATAAATATTAAATTATCTTTTATTCTCTTATTACACATATCTGATACTATTTGACAATATTTTTTTGCTTCACTCACCAAATCTTCTTCATTAAGTTTAGCTTTCAATACGGTATGAATATAAGCTCTAATAAATGCTGAAAAATCCTCTTCAAGATTTAAGAGTTTTGAATAAAGAAATTTTGTTGAATCCCACCACTTTTTTACATTTTCTATTTTCAATGAAGGAAAAAGATTTTCAAACGCGCGAACCTCAGTGAAATATAACAATTTTTCTGTCCCATATTGAAGAAAGGCGGTAGGGTTAATGATTGCATTCATATCATCCATAACCAAAAAAGAAGTGGGTTCTCTTGGACGAATTAAAACTGATTGTCCACCGTTAAATACACGATCCACCCTCATAGGTAAAGGCATAATAGGATTGGCTTGTATTGATTCTAATAGATTTCTTAATTGTGGTGATTTGAAGGTTGAAAGATCTGGAGAAAAGATATCTATATAAAAGAAAAAAGGAGCCGCATCGGACTTGAAAATTTTGAATTTATGAAGTGGTTTAATCTAAATCACCAATGAGATTATATTTTTTTTTAAATTATACAATTATAATACTTATTTATAATATTTGAAATGTCTTAAATTATTAGTCAAAGAATTACATTTTTCATTAGAACTTTAATATAGATACTGACCTATAAATTATAGGACAAATATAGCAAAGATATGTAGCTCTTGAGACTTTAAGAAACTTGAATGAAAGAAATTATAATTATGCTGATATTGTTAAAAAAAATATAAAAAATAAAAATAAAAAAAATCTTCAATTTTGTCTATTTAATGTAGCTATGAGCATTTCTTAATCGTTTTTCCGCTTCTTGGACAATATCTTCTATAATTTTATTTACAGATTCTAAGCTTTTAATAATACCTATACTTTGACCTAGTAGAACCGCTCCTGAATTAATATCTCCCAAGTATGCTGCTTCATAAGCTCTTCCTTCTTCTATTATATCTTCCTGAGACATAGCTGCTTCTTCGGCCATTTTTGCATCTTTATCTGATACAAGCCCATGATGCAAGGAATATTCATTTTTCCAGAGCCTTATTGGTCCTAGCGCACCAGTTACTAATACTGTATCTTGAGCTTTTGCAAGAGGAACTACTCCCTTATAGTTTTCACTAAATTCACTTTCTTTAGATGCAATAAATCTAGAACCCATTGCGATAGCTCCAGCACCCATAGATAAAGCAGCCGCAAGACCTTTACCTGTAGCAAAACCTCCACACGCTATTACTGGAAAATCTGGATATTTTTCCATGACTTGTTGAAGTAAAACTAAAGTACTAATTTTCTCATAAGATTGATGACCTCCACCTTCGCCACCAGTCACTACCAATCCATCTGTGTTAGATGCAACACATTTATCTGCAAGCCATAATGCAGGGGCTACATGAAAATGTTTAATATTTGAACCACTTTCCTTCAACTTTTGGAATGATTTTGATTGTGGTAAGGTTCTTGAGGATCCTGCACTTGTAATCGCATAAACACACTGCTCTTTCACTCTTTGATTTTCCATTATAAATTTCGGAATATCTTTGACAAACTGCAGTGCATGAGTTTCCCTTCGAGATGTTCTCACATTAAAGCCAAAAGGTTTATCAGTATGCTCTACAACTTTAAGCATATTCTCCTTCATTATATCTACTGGATTCCTTCCTTTCATGTAATCACTCAAAAGAGCACTATGACTTAGTACACCTAAACCACCCGCTTCAGACACAGCTATAGTTAATTCGGTCGTGTAGAATGGTCCCATTGGAGCTGCAACGATAGGATGCTTAATTCCTAACATTTTAGTTATATTTGTCTCTAAAACCATAAAAATCACTATTTTATATTCACAAATTTTATTACGTTGTTGTATTCTATTATTATTTAATTAAGAATTATTTATTAAATGTACATATTTCATTTATAGGTTTATTGTCAATTACATTGAGTTTATCAATAAAAAATGAAAGAAATTAGTCATAAAGACTATTATAATAAAGTTTTAGGCTCATGGATAGGTCGTGTAGCTGGAGATTTTGTTGGTGCTCCAGTAGAATTAAAAAGTCAAAATTATATAAAAAAAAAATATGGAGAAATCATAAATTATCCAGAACCAATTGATTTAAATTATGTTAATGATGATGAAATGTATGAAATTGTAGCTCTTATAGCATTAGAAAAATATGGAATTGATCTTACGTCAAAAGATATTGCTCAAGAATGGATTAACCTTCTGAGTAATGAGAAATTTATATTTACAGCTGAAAAAATTGCTTATAATAACCTCAAATCACATATTTTTCCCCCCAAATCTGGGATCTTAAACAACTTTTATTATGATTTTATTGGAGCTCAAATGCGAGCAGATATTTGGGGTCAAATCACTCCAGGATGTCCTGAACTTGCGAAAAAATATGCCGAAAGGGATGGTTCGATATCTCATGCAGGAATTGGGATAGAAGGTGAAGTTTTTATAGCAAGCTTAATTTCTCAAGCCTTTTTCGAAAATGATATACAAACCAATATTGAACTTGCTTTTAATTTTATCCCGTCTGAAGAAGAGAGCTTATATACTCATATAATAAAAAAAGCAATTCAATTATATACTCAAAATCCAAAAAAGTTCAAAAAAGCAAGAAATATTTTGATAAGAGATTATTGGAGGAAAGTAATTGTCAATAAGTTGATTAAAAATAGTAAAGACTTTCCAATAGAAAGAAGAATAATTTTAAATAGCTTGGTTGGAGACGTTCATGTTTTACCAAATATTGGAATTATCATCTTGTCTGTTTTGTATGGTGCTGAAGATAAAGATGATCCCTTTGGTCGTTCTATTTGTATTGCAGCAATGATGGGACTAGATACAGATTGCAATTGTGGTAATATTGGAGCCATATTAGGAGCTCAACTTGGTGCAGATAAAATACCTTCAAAATGGAAAGAACCTTTACAAGATACATTTTCCACATATGTGAAAGGATATGAGAAATGGAAAATTTCCGAATTGGCAAGAAGGATTACAAATATTGGAGAAAATGTGGTAAAAAAAAAGGCTCAAAACATAGTTAGAATAAATTATTGAATTATAAAAAATTATAAATTAAAATAATTAAATACTTCTTGTATTAAGATTATAAATATGTAATTATAATTAAATAAATAACCAAAAAAAACAATTTAAAGAATTGATGAGAAATGGTTAGGACAAAAGAACAATACATGAAAGATTTAGGTAGAATGAAGCCAAATCTGTATTATGATGGAAAAGAAATCGATAGGTTAGACAAACTTCAGATGGATTGTCTAAATACGATGGGAACTACCTTCGAAGCCTTCAATGATCCTGAATACAAAGATTTAGTACAAGTAAAATCTCATCTTACGGGTGAAATTATTAATCGATTTACGCATATTCATCATAGTACTGAAGACCTTCATAAAAAGCAAGATATGACTCGCAAATTATGTCAAAAAGTTGGTGGATGCATTCAGCGATGCATGGGTTGTGATGCTGCGAATGCGGTATATAATGTTTCATATGAAGCTGATAAACTAAATAATGGAGAATCTCATTACCATGAAAATTTTAAAAAATGGCTTTTAAGATTTCAACAGGAAGATTTAGTCGCAGCTGGTGCTCAAACGGATGTAAAAGGTGATCGAATTAAACGCCCCGCTGATCAAGCGGATCCTGATATGTATGTCCATGTAGTAGAAAAGAATAAAGATGGAATTATAGTTCGTGGCTGTAAATTGCATATCTCAGAAGCTTCCGTTTCTGACGAACTATTAGTTATCCCAACAAGAGCGTTAAGAAAAGAAGATAAAGATTATGCAGTTGCATTTGCTGTGCCTGGAGATTATGAGGGTGTTACTCAAGTGGTTACTATTCATAATTATCGTAATAGGGAACATTTTCCACGTGGTTTTCAACCAGGATCTACGGATTCGTATATAATTTTTGATGATGTATTCGTTCCCTGGGAAAGAGTTTTTTTATGCGGTGAATATCAGCATGGGGGTGCCCTTGCTTTACTTTTTGGTCTCTTTCACCGTCATAGTTACTCGGGATGCAAACCTGCAATCGGAGATATAATAACGGGAACAGCAGCTTTAGCTGCGGAATATAACAACATAGCTAAGGCATCACATGTTAGGCATAAATTAGCAGAATTAATTTTGGTCACGGAACTTGGTTATGCTGCTGGGTATACTGCTTCTGATTTGGGAAAATCAGAAGTATTTATGCCTGGGTTAGGTTTTATTCCTTATGGACCAGGAAGCTATATTCCAAACTCAATTTACTGCAATGTTGGAAGGTGTTTAACCGGAGAAAATGTATTTCGCGAAGCTGAGATAATCACGGATATTAGTGGTGGTATTCCAGCAACGTTCCCACATGAAAGAGATTTTGTTAATCCTAAATTGAAGGACAAACTCTATAAATATATTACTAGAAATCCAAAGATATCGCCTGAAAATGCCGCACAATTCTGGCGGTATGTGGGTGATATGTATTGCTCTGCAACAGGAGGAATCCATCTCTTTGGAAGCTACCATGGAGGAGGAAGCCCAGTTATGGAAGAAATAGCTATTACAAGCCAATATGACATTGAAGCCCGAAAAAAGATGGTTAAAAAAATAGCAGGAATTGACGATGAGTTAAATAAGAGTAGATTGTAATTCAATAAGAAGAATACCTCAAAATTGATTTTGCATGATTTAGATAAAACGGTTTCTGAAAAGTAATGTAAAATTAATATAATTTTTCTTATTTTCTTTTTTAAATTTTTTTAACATAGTAGTGAAGAAATAAATTAATATTAAAGAAATTCCGAAAAAAGCATTTAAATTGAATTTTAATAGAATTTAACTAAATTTCTATTTATTTTTTGACTTAAATATAATAGCAGGTTTAGTTCTTTGAGAATAAGTGAAGTTGTCGGCATTTTTAATATTTCCATATTTTGATTCTAAGTCTTCTAATATGCCCGCATCTAGCGCTCTTGTACGGCAACTTTCAATACATACGGGTAACTTACCTTCTAAATATCTGTCTAAACAAAAATTACATTTTCGCATTTTTGCTCCTTTTTCATGACCAAATTGAGGGGCATCATAGGGGCATGCTTTTAAACATTTTGTATCACATTCTTCATTACCTATACATTTATCACTATCAACAATAACAATTCCATCTTCTTCTCTTTTAGTGATAGCATTAACAGGACAAACTGGTATACAAACGGGATCTTTACAGTGAAAGCATGGGTTTATTATGTAACTAACAAAAACATTAGGAAATTTTCCTTCTTCGTTATAAATAATTCTCATCCAATTTTCTGGACCAGCTGGAATGTCATTCCAATCTTTACAAGCTACAACACATGCAGAACATCCAATGCATCGAGTTTGATCAAAATAAAAGCCAATTTGCATATTAGGCGCCTCCTTTAAATTTTTTAAAATCTACTAAACATGAGTTTAAAGCAGACGCACCACCAGGAGAATATGCATCTTTTGTTAGAGTATTAACGCATCCACCCCGATCAACTCCATTCTCATCCGGATCATACCAAGTTCCTTCAAAAATACAAATTACTCCAGGAATTATTCTTTCTGTTAACCATGCTCTAATTGTGAGTTTTCCTCTATCATTAAATACTAGAATCTCATCTCCATCTTTTATTCCTCTTGCCTCAGCATCGACAGGATTAACCCATGCAACATGTGGTTCAACTTCTTTAAGCCACTCAACTAAATATAATTCTGAATGAACCCTATTTTTAGGATGTGGTGATATTAATTGTATAGGGTACCTTTTATTTAAGGGGTCATATCGCCCTTCCCATCTTTCCATGTACTTAGGAATTGGAGGATTTTCAGGATTATTTAAATCAGCAATCCTTTGAGAAAAAATCTCAATCTTACCCGATGGAGTATTAAATGGATTATTTTCAATATCTTGAATCTGTTCTTTAAATGCAACATACGGTTTTTCAAGTTCAAGACGATGTATTCCATCCTGTCTAAATTTATCTATATTTCGTATATTCTTTCTAGTATCTTCTCGTAATTTTATTAAAAATCTTAAAGCCTTTTTTTCATCTGGGTATTTTTCAAATTCTTCTAATTCAAGCTTATCTGCTAATTCTTCAGCTATTCTTAAATCAGACTTACACTCTCCAACAGGTTCGATTACTTGGTTCGCATATATAAAATATGGACCAGAGGGCCAAGGTCGTACTAAATCGCTTTTCTCAGCTATACTAGTGACAGGAAGAATTATATCAGCATATCTTGCTGTTGGTGTAAGCCATAAATCAGCTACAACCATGTAGTCAAGCTTTTTCAAGGCTTTTGCAGATTTATTAGCATTTCCCAATTGGTTTAAAAAGTTATTATTCACAAACCATGCAAATTTAACATCAAAAGAATATCCTCCCTCTTTCCCTTTTAATATCGCATCAAATATTTTATTGGTGTGACATCTTGCCTGAAATCTCAGTTGTAAGTCTAAAGAACCTCGAACTGATTTTAATCCTGTTTCAACTGGATTTCTGTAAGGAGGAGGTATCCTAGAAGCAAAAAACATATGGCCATAAGGAATTCCCATTAATCCACCCGCTGCACTTCCACCATGTTTACCTACATTTCCGGTAATAGCAGTTAAGGTCATAGCACACCTATTATATAATTCTCCAACTGCACTTCTAGCGGGCCCCTGACAATCCATGAGAGCTGAAGGTTTTGTTGTTGCATACTCACGAGCGAGATTAGCAATTGTTTCTGCAGGTACAGAAGTAATTTTTTCTGCCCATTCAGGGGTCTTAGATATACCATCTTCTATACCCAAAACATATTCTTTGAATTTCTCAAATCCTACTGTATACTTATCTAAAAATTCTTGATCATGAAGGTTTTCATCGATAATGATGTAAGCCATAGCAACCATCATTGCTGTATCAGTTCCAGGTATAATAGGGATCCATTGATCTGCTAAAACCACAGCAGAATCAGTATATCTTGGATCAATACAAATAATTTTTATTCCCTTCTCTTTAGCTTTAATTAGGTTAAATATCGTATCTGTACCAGAGATCATCCTAGCAGGATCCCAACCCCACATAATAATTAACTTAGAATTTAATAAATCGGTACGACTGTGTCCAACGAAAGGGGATGTATATTGAGTTTGGGTTGCATAGACTGCTCCTTCACTAGAGACATTACCATAATGAGTAGAATATCCCCCAAATTGAGTTAAAAGTCTTATCATCGCAAACACCCCATCATGATAAGCACCTTGATAAGCACCACCAGTTACCAGGAATATGCTTGAATTTCCATACTTTTTTTTAACTTCTTTAAGTTTTTCAGCAATCTCAGTTAATGCCTTATCCCACGAAACGCGTTTAAAATTACCAGAACCTTTTGGACCATCTCTTTTTAATGGATATTTTAAACGTTCTGGATGATATACATATTGTCTAAGGGCTCTACATCTTAAACAAGTTCTAAGTTGTTCATCTTTATGTCCATAATCATCTCCTTCCACACGAATAATTTTACCTTCTTTAATGTGAAGTTTAAGAGGACATCTTCCTCCACAATCAAAAGTAGATGCAGTACGAACAATCTTAATATCTCCATCATTTGCTTTATTTTCTTGATTTTCCATTAATTTATCACTTAATAGATTAGCACTTTAAATTATTTTTCGATTTCTGCAATATTATCAAGAATAACTGATAAACTAGTCTTATAAATCAATTTAGTAATTAGATCTATGAACAATATTTATTCTTTTAACAATTGCTCTAATTGCTCTAATACAAAATTTCGAAATTCTTTCCTACTAAAATCTGCTTCTCCAAATTGCAAAATTTCACTAGCATAATCATCTTTATATTTGGGGTCCTGCTCAACTGTCCTCATATGTCGTTCTACCATAGCAACACCTAAAATTAAACTATAAGTAAAGAAAGTCAACATTCCTGCATTAGAATAATTAATTTCTCCTGCTTCAATGGCATTCTGTACTACTCTAGCTGTTCCTCTTAGATAATTAAATTCACGATATTCTTTTTCAAATGGTCCTATTTTGTTAGAAGGGGGAGATTCTCTGAGATGCATCATACTAAAAGCCCCAAAATCTTTTTCAGCAAATTCTAAAAAATTATTGAAAATTTTCATTAATAGATCTTTAGTAGGACCTTTATGGTCCTTAATTATCTTAATATTTTCTTCTCGATATTGTTTAAAAAACTTGTTTCGGATTGCTATATATAATTCTCTCTTACTTTCTACGTAATTATACAAATTATTTTGATTCATACCTAGAATTTTGGCTAATCCTCGCAGACTAAAACCATCTTTACCTTTTTCTAAGAATAATTTTTTTCCAGCATCTAAAATTTTTTCAAATTGAGCTGCTTTCTTTTCGGGAGAACGACTTCTAGTTTGTTTTTTGATAGAATTATTACTCATTTTTTAAACCAAAAGATTTAATTAAATATTGATCATAATTAATACTTTAAAAATCAAATTAACTAAAAGTATAACTATTGCTAAGTAAGTATTTATAATTTAAATATAATGTGTATATTAGAATAAAATTATAAAAGTTAAGACAACAAAATAATCATATTTTAATTAGGGTGTGGAGAAAGAATTCTTATAATTGCAAGGAAGTATCATTTATAGAATTTGGTGTACTTCCAGCACTTTATATAAATTGACGCAATATTTTATATTGGTTATAATTGCATTTATCTATTAGTTCTATCATTTACTATCAATCTCCATGGAATATAAATTAAATTCATTCCTATTTTAGCAGTGCATAATTGTTTCGAATTACATTTTCTGCTTTCTTCATTAGACTTTCAATAATATCAGTGACATCTTCAATACTATCAATAATACCAATTGATTGACCTAATAGTACTGCACCATTTTCAATATCTCCATTATAGACTCTGTCATAAGCTCCTAAATCGTGTACCCTTTGTTCAGGAGTTATAGATTCTTCATAGGCTATCATTTCTTCTTTAGAACTGGGCGCTGGATGTGCCAGTGCATATTTATTTTTGTATAAACGAATAGGACCAAATGCTCCAGTGTAAAGTCCCGTATCTTGTGGTTTTCCTGGCGGAATTAATGCTTTATACTTTTCATGAAATTCACTTTGTTTTGAAGCTATAAATCGAGAGCCCATAGCTATTGCTCCTGCACCTAAGGATAGTGCTGCGGCTAATCCCTCTCCCGTAGCAAAACCTCCACATGCTATTTTGGGTAAATCGGGGAAGATTTTATTAATTT
Source organism: uncultured archaeon (assembly GCA_964409945.1). Lineage (GTDB taxonomy): Archaea > Asgardarchaeota > Lokiarchaeia > Sigyniarchaeales > SOKP01 > Loki-b32. Next base: position 20,846 of record CAYPFJ010000006.1, read on the forward strand.
GTTGTAGCAATACTAGTGTCGAGACTCTTTCATAAGATTGATGACCACCACCTTCAGTTCCAGTAATCACTACCCCATCTACACCAGCATCCAGACATTTCTGTGCAAGCCATACTGCAGGTGCAACATGAAAGTGTTTAACTTCTGAATTCTCCCTTAATTCTTGGAATGATTTAGAGGCAGGTAGAATCTTCGAAGAACCTGCAGAAGTTAACCAATATTTACATTGATCCCTCATTTTTGGATTATCCATTACTATTCTAGGCAATTTTCTTACCATTTCTCTGACTCCTCGATTGTTACGAGAAGTAAGAATATTAAGACCAAAAGGTTTATCTGTGTGTTCAATCATATATTTCAAGCTTGAAATATGTTCTTCAACTGGATCTGTTCCCACTATGTTAACATTTGATAAAACACCTAAACCACCAGCTTCGCATACCGCAAGAGCTAAATCACGTGTAAAAAATGGTCCCATGGGGGCATTAAATATCGGGTATTTTATTCCAAACATTTTAGTTATATTTGTTTCTATCATTTTGTTCATCCTTTAGAATTTTTAAAATTCATATTGATTTAAAATATTAAAAAAAATATTTAAGATTTAGATTAAATCATTTCTACAAATTTGCCAGATTTAAATAAATCACAAGGTTTTAGATAAGGTTTGCCTAATTTTTCACTAGTTTCTTCCAAGAGCTTAGCAAGTCGTTCATAATTCTTAGTAGCATATTCCATTGGTCCTGGAAAATTCATACCTGCTAATATTGCTTCATCGATTACCTTCCAGCTTTTTACAACTCCTTCCTCTAAAATTCTACATCCTTCATTAGCATTAATCGCGTTAAAAATATCCTGATTAACAAGTCCTGCTTTTTTAGAGAGATCAGGTTGAGGTCTTCCTTTTGACCAATCATAGAATCCTTGTCCAGTTTTTTTCCCTAGAGTTCCTTTTTCTATTTGCATAATTAAAACCTTCCCTGGTTTATAATCAGGTGAAAGTTTTTTGCCATAGTAAAGTTGACCATGATAAGATATATCTCGCCCTGTAAAATCTGATAACGTTAATAAAGACATTGGAGTATTTGGTCCAGTTAAATCTGCATCTACTTGTTCCCAAGGAATACCCTTCTCGTATGCCAAATCAATAATGTAATTAAAATAAATACTACGTGGTGAAAGTACACGATTAACAATAAAACCTGGACGATCTTTTAGTACACGAGCGACATACCTTTCTCCTCTCAAGCATGGTAATGATTTCGAAACTTCAACGCCTATATCCATCGATTCATCAGAGCTCTTATCACCTTTAATTACTTCAATAAGGCGCATTAAAGGTGCTGGATTAAAGAAATGCACTCCTATTACGTTTTCAGGCTTACTACATTTCTCGGCGATTTCAGTAATACTTATGGAAGAAGTATTTGACGCAAATATACAATGATCAGGAGAATTTTCAATAACATCTTTACAAAGATTTTGTTTTATATCTAATTTTTCTACAACTGCTTCAATTACTAAATCTGCATCCTTAACAGCTTCAATGATATTTTTAGATGTTTTTAATTTTGATAAATAATCTGTCGCATTGGAACCTTTTGGTAACTTGCCTTTTGATTCTAACTTCTCAAATCCTGTTTTTATATATTCCAAACCTTTTTCAATAAGTACATCACTTATATCAACTGCTGTGACATTGTAACCTGCCATCAAACAAACTTGGGAAATTCCTTTACCCATATCGCCGAAACCAAGCATAACAATATGCTTAACATTCACCATTTATTTCATCTTCAATTTTTTTTTAATATATGATATAAATATACATTATACATTAAATAATCTTTTAATAAGTTTAATAGGGTCTACAGGTAAAAGATCTATCTTATTTAATTGAAGAGAAGTGAGAAGAAAGTCATTATAAGAATAAGTAGGAATTACCTATAATCGACATTCTTCTCTATTTTCTCTCTATAGAATAGATAAATAGTGATCAAACTATCAATAAATCTTTTCATAAAAAGTATTTAAACATCATATATTTTTTTAGTTAAGTTTTAGTTCAAAATAAAAAGATGGTTGGATTTAAAATAGCGCAAGAAAAAGATGGACTGAAAATAATTAATACTGGATGTTGTCACGATTGTGGAGGTCGTTGTGTACTAAGAGCTCATATAAAAAATGGAAAAATTATAAGACTTGAAACTGATAATGAAGAAGATCCTCAGTTAAGAGCTTGCTTACGAGGAAGAGCATATAGACAACGAGTTTATTCAGATGAAAGACTCAGATATCCTCTACGTCGCGTTGGTGAACGTGGAGAGGGAATATTCGAGAGAATATCTTGGGATGAAGCGTTGGATGAAGTAGCCTTTAAGATTAAAGAGATTAAAAAAAATTATGGTAATTCTGCAATTTTACTTGTCCCTGGTGGTGGTAATCAAGGAATGCTCCATGGTATCGTATCTCATGCATTAATGCTTCATCAAATTGGGGGATATACTCGAATGTGGGGGGCTCCATCATACGAAGGTGCGTTATTTGCTTCTATGGCTACTTATGGTACAATGATGACTGGTAATGCTCGTGAAGATTTACTTAACTCTAAGTTTATAATAATGTGGGGTTGGAATCCAGCAAATACAGTTTGGGATCCTGGTACAAGTTTATGGTTGGCTAAAGCTCGAGAACAAGGAATAAAAATTGTTGCAATTGATCCAATCTTTACGGATTCAGCAGCCATTTTAGCAAACGATTGGATTCCTATTCGCCCTGGGACTGATACTGCTATGCTTATTGCGATGGGATATATAATCATAACTGAAAATTTGCACGATCAAGCCTTTATTGAAAAATATACAGTTGGTTTTGATAAGTATAAAGAATATGTGCTTGGTATTAATGATGGAGAACCAAAAACTCCAAAATGGGCAGAAAAAATAACTTCCGTTCCAGCCTCAATAATTGAAAACTTGGCACGAGAATATGCAACTATAAAACCAGCAGCTCTTATTGCTGGATGGGGTCCTGCGAGAACTATGTTTGGAGAGCAATATTCAAGAGCCGCAAATGTATTATGTGCTATAACAGGTAATATTGGTATAAATGGAGGATACTCTTCAGGCTTTATGAGAGCATATTATAGTCGTGAGAGAATAGTAACAGGAGGGAAAAAAAAGTCTGGTCCTATCAAGCTAGAAGAGGAGAAACTTAAAAAACCGAGAATTCAAGATAATCCAATTGATTTTGGAGCGCCTCCACGAGAGGATAGTTTATACAAGTTAAAAGGTGGGACTAATCCGGTAAATACTCGTATTCATTATAATGACTATTATAACGCAATTTTAAAAGGTAAGAAAGGCGGCTATCCAGCAGATATAAAAATGGCTTATATAGTTGGCACCAATCGTTTAAATCAGTTTGGAAATGTAAATAAAGGGATTAAAGCACTAAAATCTCTTGATTATATTGTAATATTTGAACAATTTATGACACCTACAGCTCAATTAGCAGATATTGTATTACCTGTAAACACATTCATGGAACGTAACGATGTTGCTGTTCCATGGCTAGGAGCACCCTATTATATTTTTTTAAATAAAGCTATTGATTCGATTTATGAGTCAAAATCGGATCTAGAAATATGTAAAGAACTCTCTAAGAGATTGGGTGTTGAACAGAACTTATTGGATTTACCAGAAGACCAAATTTTAAGATTACTTACTGCTCCTCGTAAAGATATCAAAAGTTATAATAAATTGAAAAGAGATGGATTTTATAAAGTTAAAGTGGAAGAACCTTTTGTTGCATTTAAAGAACAAATAGAAGATCCAGAAACTCATCCCTTTCCTACTTTATCAGGAAAAATTGAAATCTATTGTGAGCATATAGCAGAGAAGAATAATCCTTTAATGCCTCCAATTCCAAAATATTTAAGCCATGAAGAACATTACGATTCTCCTAAAGCTAAAAGATTCCCTCTACAACTTCTTACACCTCACAATAAGAGGAGAACCCATTCTACTTTACATAACATTCCATGGTTAGAAGAGGTAGAACCTCATAATGCTTGGATAAATCCTATAGATGCTTTAAGACGTAATATAAAAGATGGGGATTTGATAGATGTCTTTAATGATAGAGGTAGAATAAGAATCCCTGCTAAAGTTACTGAACGGATTTTACCCGGAGCAGTTTGTGTTTATCAAGGAGCATGGTATAATCCGGATAAAGAGGGAATAGATCTCGGTGGATGTGCTAATGTACTAACACAAGATAGTTATTCTCCCGGTGGTGCATTTCCCTTAAATAGTTCTCTTGTGGAAATAGAATTAGCTTCCATTAATAAAAAGGAGGGAGATTTATGAACCAGATGGGTTTCTATTTTGATCAAACGAGATGTACTGGTTGTTACACATGCGTAGTTGCTTGTAAAGATTGGAATGATAATCCAGTGGGTGTAAATTGGAGACTCATAAAGACCGTGGAGAATGGGACATTTCCTAACTTATTTTTAGCCTATTTATCTACTTCTTGCCATCATTGCGCGGATCCACCTTGTGTAAAAGCTTGTCCAACAGGAGCAATTATTAAAAGAAAATCAGATGGAATTGTGGTTGTGAATTCTGAAAAGTGCTTAGGTAAGAAAGATTGTGGTTCAAAATGCCTAAAAGTATGCCCTTGGGATATACCTCAATTTCGTGACGAAGAGAATTCAAAAATGGAAAAGTGTAATTTTTGTGTAGAGCGCTTAGAGAAAGGACAACAAACTATTTGTGTTGAGGCATGTCCTATGTTTGCTCTTGATGTAGCTCCACTTAAAGAACTACAAGAAAAATATGGTAATATATGTGAAGCAGAAGGTTTTGATTATTTAGAGAAATACAAGCCATCTATAATATTCAAACCTAAGCTAAGAAAGTAGAAGAGTAATCATTTTTACAATACTAATACCAAATTTAATAATTTTAAAATATTATAGGTTTAAACTTTGTTAAAATTTTAAGTGATTATATGAAAGAAGTCGATGGGGTAAAGTATTACAATGTTTCTGAAATATATGATATGCTCCATAATAGAATAGATCAAGATGAGATAATGACCTCTTTTCGAACTGGCAAAATTCAAGGAATTAAAGTTGAAGATCAATGGCATGCTAAAAAAGAAATAATTGATAAATTTGAAGAAGACGTAATTTATGCAGATATTTATTTTTCTGAACTCCATAAAATTGATTTAACAAGAATCCAGTTAAATGGACGAGTTTTAGACATTGGAGGGGGTGGAGAAGGAGTTATTTGTCAATTGGCAGGACCTCAGGTCATATCAATAGATCCCTCTGAAAGGGAGCTTAAAGAAGCGCCAAGCGACTGTGTAAAAATTATTATGAATGGAAAGGATTTGAAATTTCTAGATGAAAGTTTTGATTCTACTACTTTATTTTTTACAATGATGTATATCTCTATGGTAGATCATAAGAAAGTCTTTAAAGAAATCTATCGAGTTTTAAAATCAAAAGGAGAGCTTTTTCTTTGGGATCTCACAATTCCAAAAAGACCTAAAACAGAGAAAAATATGTATGCAATTAAATTAGAAGTGGATATTGGGAACAAAAAAATATCAACTGGGTATGGAATTAGGTGGGGTAAAAAATTCGATATGAAACATTATTTGGATTTAGGTGAAAATATCGGTTTCAAGATTATAGAGAAGGAAGTAAATCGAGAAACCTTTTTTATTAAATATTTAAAAGAATAACATACTTTTTTTTTTATAATGACAGGGATTTAAGGAATTCCTTGTCTTTATTTATATAATATACCCATGTGTTTCTTGACATTAAACAATTATCTCGAGCACCTAAATCCATAAGAAGTTCAATACGTAATTTTCGAGCATCAATATTATTTGGTTCTGTTTGAAGAACTATATCAACTACCTGAAGTGCAAGTTGCGTTTGATTTTGTTTAAATAGTATTTTTACTCGGTTTAATATTTTATGTGGATCTCCAATTAGATTAAAAATCTCATTCAGTACTTCTCTTTCCGGTCTTGGTAAAAGATGTGCGGGATTATTATCAAAGTACCCATGATACCATCTATATACATTAAATACGAAAAATTCAACTCGAGAATACACTTGTATAAGATATGGATTGTTTTCAAGATGTTTAGGTATTTTCACATTATGAATCATTTCTGTAATATGCATCCCTTGATTAATAAATTCTACAACCTGATCATGCAAAGTATGAATAACTTCAATATTTGCATCCAAAGCTTCACTTACTTCTTCATCTTTAAGCATTACTCCTCCGCCATTACAAAAAATATATTTTGGCTCTTTTGCACGTATTATTTCAAGTGTTTTTACCCAATCTAATGCAAAACGAGTTGGTTTCCAAGGGTTACCTATGTTCGGAAAACGTCTACCAATCATTAAATCACCTATAAAGGCAGCATTAATTTCAGGAACATATACCCATACAGCATCATCAGTCTCAGCACGAGTTGTATGTAATTCAAAAGTTTTATCTCCAAGTCTCATGGTCAAATCTCCTATAAATGTTTTAGTTGGATACACATATGTTATTGAATCTAAAGTTTCAGGTACGTTAAATTGTTGCGCATTGATATGAGCACGGTGTTGAGCTAACATTTTGTATTTGTCGAACCTATCAGGAAGAAATTTACTTGCAATAATCTCTGGATTATCATCAAGAAAAACTGATGCCCCTCCTACATGATCCATATGACCATGTGTATAAATAATATATTTGATCTTATTTTTAATTCTTTCTTTCACTTGCTTGGCCATATGTCTTCTATTTAATGTGTCGATGAGTACAACTCCATCTGTAGTATTAATCCATCCACAACTTGAAATAATTACTCTAGCTGTGTGAACATCTGGTAAAGGATTATTAAATTTTACTTTTACACCACTAAAAACACGAGTGGCTTTTAGCTCTTCATATTCTTTTTTTTCATTATTGTTTACCATAGGAAATTCTCTATTATTTGAATTCTGGTGTTTAACAATTTAGATCTTTTGAATATGAAATATATCAAGTGTAATAAAGTTGAGTTTAATAAGAAAATAAAACAACAAATAGATTCAAATATTAATTAATCTAATTCTAATCAATAAAATTTTGAAGATGATAGAAAATTAATATGAGAAAAGGTTTGCAAAATGTCAAATGAAAAAAAATTCGAACATGTTAAAATCGAGAAAGTAGAAGAAGGGAATTATGCTGTAATATCAATAAATCGACCTGATAAATTGAATGCTCTCCAAAACCAAACGTTAAGAGAAATAGCTGAAGCATTAGAAACTGTAGAAGTTGATCAAAGTGTCCGATGTGTAGTACTACGTGGAACTAAGGAGTATTTAAAGAAACCTGCGTTCTCTGCTGGTGCTGATCTCTCAGATAGAGGAAGTGCTGATCTTGATCCCGATAATTTGAGGCATCAAAGTCATGCGATGTACAGAAGACATAAGTATTATAATTTAATTGATGCATTTCCAAAACCAATCATTGCTGCTATTGATGGATATGCTTTAGGAGGAGGTTTTGAATTAGTTTTGGTGTGTGATATATCTATTGCTTCTAAACGCTCTACATTTGGGTTTCCTGAAATCCAGCGTGGTATTTTTCCTGCTAATGGTGGAACTCAACGGTTAATAAGAAATCTTGGCAAAATGAGAGTAAAAAGAATGATGTTTTTTGGTGAACATTATACTGCTGAACAAATGTTTGAGTGGGGAGTTATTTCTTTCGTGGTAGATGATGATAAATTTGAAGATTTCGTTCATGAAAGAGCATCGTGGTTAGGAAATGCACCTACAAACAGTTTATTTTTAATTAAGAAAAGTATTGACTATGGAACTCAAACACCACTAAATATAGGTCTACAATTTGAACAAATGGGTTATGCAATAAATTCACGCAGTAAGGATGTTGCTGAAGGAGTTAGTGCATTTTTACAAAAGAGAAAACCAAAATTTCAAGGAAAATAAAAAAATATACTTTTCTAATTTTTTTTTAATTATTTAATAGATCTTATAGCTATTAGAATCAGGTAAATTTCAAGTAGATTATAATATTAGAAATAAAAAAAAGAGAATTAAATTTTAGAGATTTCATTACCAATTATTAAGGTTTCTCAAAAATCACTATTTTCCTATATATGCCATAGCTTCATTCAACGTATTATATACTCTAATTTGATACCTAAAATCCTCAATATCAAAAAATGCTACTAAAAATTTAGATATATAATCTAAAGCTTCTCCTACAGCTTCTCGTTTTACTTCATCGACAAGGAAAACTTCAAGTCCTTCTTTAGTTGACGAAACAGCTGCGGGAACAATACGTTTAATACTAGAGATTATTGGGTATTTTTGAAGTGTTTCTAAATATCTCTGAGCAACTGCATTTGCTAAAGAAGGGGGATACCAAGTAAATGATACTATATAAGGTATTTTTATACATCTCTTTTTAACTTTTAAATTGGATTTCTCAAAAGAAACCATATACAAATATGTTAAATTCTTTTTAAGTTTTTCTTCAATTTCATCAACTCAATAAATTTTAAAATAAATGAAATTTTTTACAATAGAAAATGTCATAAAAAAAGAGTGAAAATAGAATGAATTTAAAAGAAGTCTGGTTAATTGATTATGCCCGAACCGCTTTTTCGCGTTCCAGACCAGAACAACCTGAAAGAGATGTTTTTGGTGAGATTCGAGGAGATGAATTACTCGCGAATTTATTGATAAAGTTTTTTGAAGGAAAATTAGCTGATAAAAGCATAACTAAAAAAGATATTGAGGAAGCATCGATTGGGATTGCTTCTGGAGTACTCGAAAATTGGACTTATGGAGGAAAAATTCCTCTCTTTTTATCAGGATTTCCTAATGAAGTATCTTCATTTATGATAGATAAACAATGTGGTTCAGCAGGCGCAGGGATGCACGCATTGATTATGCATATTATGACAGGTAATAGTAAAAGAGTATTAGCAACTGGTTTTGAACATATGACAAGAGTTCGTAGAGTAGGTATTGATCCTCAATGGGAACGATTTACTGACCAAAATAGCAAGTTTTATAATCCCGATATTGATATAATGAATTCGATCAATATGTTACAAACTGCTCAAAGATTATATGAAGAAGAAGTACCACGATTTACAAAAGAAGATTTAGACAAGTTTGGTGTAAGGAGTCATAATTTAACAGTTAAAAGCCAAGAAGCTGGATGGTTTAAAGGTGAAATAATTCCAATTGAAGGACATGTTGAGGGAAATGTTGATGAGCCATTGATAGTTGATAGAGATATGGCAGCAAGAAAATCTACTTTAGAAGGAGTTGCAAGATTGCAGAGAATATCTACACCATTTTATTTAGAAAAAAACGGTGGGAAGCAGGGATATATTGAGAGAGAAGGAACTGAGGAAGGTGTAATAACTGCGGGAAATTCATCTCCTTTAAATGCAGGAGCTACAGCAGCAGTTCTTATGGAGGCAGAAGAGGCAAGAAAAAGAGGATTAGAACCAATGGCGCGAATTATTTCAATTGGGTGGGCTGCAGTAGATCCAAGAGTTATGGGGCGAGGCCCTGTTCCTGCAACTCGTAAAGCATTAGAATATGCAGGATTACAAGCAGATGATATTGATTACTGGGAAATAAATGAAGCCTTTTGTATAGTTGCTTTGAATTGTATGGACAAATTCAATATCCCAGAAGAAAAGGTTAATGTTATGGGAGGTTCTACCGCGATTGGGCACCCTTTAGGATCAACAGTGATTAGGCTAACTGGTACTCTTGCTCGTATATTAAAGGATAAAAAGGCAAAGTATGGTGTCGCCAACGCCTGCGTTGGTGGGGGTCAAGGCATAGCAACTGTGATTGAAAATCTAGATGCTTAAAAACGATTTTATAATTTACTTTTTATAATTTAGGAAAATCTGAGAAAAGGTAATTTTAATGGTCTTTATAAATAAAGAAGGAAAATTTAATCAAAATACTTGGTTGATTGATGGATATTTATTTGGAGGAAAGGGAAGTCTATCAATGTATGTTATTGAAAATAATGGCACTCGAATGATGATCGATGCCTCTGAAAAAGCAGGAGTGCCCAAAATCATTGAAAAGTTGAAAGAGTTTAATATTTATCCCATACATAAGATTTTGCTTACACATTCTCATTTTGATCATACAGATGGTGTCCATGAATTTCAGAAATTGATAAATGATACAGATATTGAAGTTTTAGCATCGAAAAATGCAATAGACAATTTAAAAAATCCTAATAAGATTAATGGAGTATTTGCAGCCGAAACGGAACCAATAGAAGGAGTCACGCCGTTAAATGATAATCAAATTATAAATTTAAATGGTTTAGAATTAAAAGTTCTTAACTTTTTCGGCCATACTATGGATTCTATTGCGCTATTTGACAAAAAAAATAAAAATGTATTTACTGGTGATGCAATTATTGATAAATCTAGTATTTATTACTTTCAACCGACTTATATGCCACCAGATTTCCATGAATCGGAATTACTAAAAACATTTCAGAGACTGAGGAATATGAAAGATGAATTGAATTCAATATCATTAGCTCATTATGGTGTATGGACTGATGAGGATTTCAAACAAATAATAAATAGTATGGAAGAATTACACTTTGCCACAAAAAATTCAATTATTAAGTGGTATAAGGAAAATCCTTCATTCAATTACTTAGCTCTAAAGTTTCATGAAAAATTCATCCCCAAGTCTAAAATTATCAAGTTAGGATATATTGAAGTTTTAGAAAGAACAATGGAATGGCTTGTTGAAGGCTTAAAGGGGAGTGGATTTATTTAACATATTAAATTCAAATAAGAAATAAATATTATTTGACAATAAACATTCAATATAAAAGAAAATAAATTATTTAATTAAAGGTGATAAAATATTGTCAGGATTAAATCTTGATGTTATAGGAAAAAAATTCCCTGAAATTACTTTTAAATATAATTGGAAAGATGTAGTACTGTATGCTTTAGGGATTGGGGCTCAAGTTGATGAGTTACAGTTTTTATATGAAGGGGTTTCTGGAGGATTAAAAGTATTCCCGAGTTATTCTTGTATAGTCGGTGGGGCAGGACTCCAACTTAATAGGCTCGGGAAAATTGCCTTTTCACACTTTGTTCATGGAGAACAATCAATTAAGATTTACAAATCTTTTTCTTCATCAGATGAAATAATTTGTCAAACAGAAGTTGAGAATATTTTTGATAAAGGAAAAGCAGCAGTCATTCATATGAAGGTTTCGGGTCATAAGACTGGAGGTGGACATATATTTGACACAAAATGGGTATTTTTTTACCTTAAGGGGGGAGGCTTCGGTGGGGATCCAGGTCCTAAAACAGAACCAATAAATCCTCCCGAAGGAGTAGAACCAGATTTTACTATCTCTTATAAAACTAATGAAAATCAAGCTGCTTTGTATAGACTTAGCGGTGATTTAAATCCTTTACATATAGATCCTGAATTTGCCAGTAGAAGTGGGAGATTTAAAGGACCAATTCTGCATGGACTATGTACATATGGTTTTGCAACACGATCTATAATTTATGGTGCTTGTAATGGAGATGTGGAACGATTTAAAGAATTCAAAGCACGATTTACTAGCGAGGTATACCCCGGAGAAACTTTAACTACAGAAGGTTGGAAAGATAATGAAGGCTATATAATTCAAGTAAGAACAGAAAGAGCTGTAGTTCTTGGAAATGGCTATGCTTTAGTAAAATAATATTATTTAAACTATTATTCCATTGTTTTTATATAAAAAGAAAAGAGAAATTTATTTTATTTTTTTTTTTGAGGGAAAATTTTTACCAATCTTGGACCTTCAATAAGAGATATTGCATTTTCAGGGCAGAAGTAAGCACAAACACCACATCCGACACATAATTCTTCTATTCTTTCTGCTTTATTATTATCATTTAATTCAATTGCTTTATTATAACATTTCTCAACACATGTGCCACAACCTACGCATAAATCTTGATCTATAAAGGATAGGTAATGAGTTGCATTAACTACAGGAAAAATCAAAGATTCCCTCGCAGTTAAACAACAACAACTACAACAATTACAAACTGCTACTTCCTCTTTGCTGGTGTCTCCGTGCAGATGATATGCTTTATGAACTAATCCCGCTTCTTCACATTTCTTTAGAATCTTTAATGCTTCCTCCTTAGATACTAAAGTTGAGAAGCCATGATTAGAAGTATGTCTAGCAGATTTGCCTAAAGTAAAACAGCTTGGTGTAAGTTCAATCTGTTTGCATGGATTACCTAAAAACTCATTATGTTGCCTGCAATAACAGTAACCTACTGCAATATCGTCATATTTTTCAATCAACTCTTTGATTCTTTGCGTTGGTAAAAATTGTTCTATAGGAACTTCTAATTCTTCATTTACAATAATATTAAGTTCTTCACCTGTTTCTTGGTTCTCTAAAATTGGAACAGTTCTGTCAATAGGTGGCAAACCAATTACTGATGATTTAAATCTCTCGTAATTTGATTGAACAAGATCTCTTATTTCTTCATTAAACTCATGAAATAATTTTGCAAGCTGATTATTTTCTCCTGTTTTGTCAAGCTTTTTCATGAAAGTATATTCAAATTGTCTTGCAATGGGGAGTAACCGATAAATCATAATTCCTTGACTATTTGGTTGATTAAATAGCACCCCTCTCTTCGCAAGAGCATCAACTTTTTTTAAAATTTCTCCTTCGGATAATCCACTGCTTTCTTTCAATTGTTCCATTGTTTGTGAAATATTCTTTTTAAATGCCATCACAAGATCCAAATTTTCTTCTTTAATATTGAATTTTAAAATATCAAGAATAGTTGGTGTAATTGGATAAGGAAACCCTCCTGCCTTATTTAGTATATCAGCAGCTCTTTGATATTCTGCTTCAATTTCATTTGCCATATTTAAAACCTGTAAATTTTTTTTTATTTTATCACAATATCTTGAATTTAATAATTTTAATTAGTAATAGTTGTTAATAATTATTTTTTTCCCTTAGGAGTAAATATAATTTGAATGAATATTATCTATGTTAGAAATCTCAAAGACTTAGAAATTATGATGATAATAAACAGTGATTATTTTTCTGTTCATCTAAATTTGCTTGAAGATATATAATAAAAATTTTTGCTTGTTGAGAAACTACTATATATAATGACGTTTCATACTTAATATAATTAAAATTTTAATGAAGAATATATATAATTATTAAAATAATTTTTAAATAGGTGAAAATAGTGGTTAAATTCAAAAGAGGCCATCTTTATTATCCTGAAATTCCTATTCATAAAGTTTTAGAAGACACCGCTAAAAGATTTCCAGAAAGACCTGCCTTCCTATACCCTAAGAAAATCACCTTCAAACAATTTCAAGAACAAGCAGATATATTTGCTACAGTATTAAAAAATTTGGGAGTAAAAAAGGGAGATAGAGTAGCCTTATACAGTCCTAATTCAATCCAATGGGAAATTTCTTTTTATGGATTAGAAAAAGCAGGAGCAATTCTAGTACCCATGAATCCGTTATTCAAAGAAACTGAAGTAGAATATGAAATAAATGACTCTGGAGCCGAAACAATCATAGTTTCCCGCCTTGAATATTCATATGTTGCAGCAGTTAAGGATAGAATAAATGTTAAAAATATTATCATCATAGAATCAGAAGAAAAATCAGATATACCAAATGGAACCATTGGATGGTCAGATATAATGACAAAAACAAAACCCGATCCTCCAGAATGTGAATTTAATGTAAAAGACGATCTTGCAGCACTAGTCTATACGAGTGGAACAACGGGTTTGCCAAAAGGAACCATGCTTACCCATTATAATATTGTTTCAAATATAATTCAAGTTTCTCAGACTTTTGAGTTAAGTGAAGTGGATATTGCTATCATTGTACTCCCTCTCTATCACATTTATGGTTTAAATGTAGGAATGAATCAAGCAATATTATTAGGTGCTGCGCAGGTGGTGACTCCTCGATTTAAAGTAAAAGAATTCTGTGAACTTATTGAAAAATATCAAGTTTCATATAGTCTTTGCGTACCCCCAATATTTCTTGATGTAGTTAGACATCTCGAAGACCCTAATATAAAAGGATACAATTGGGCAAATTTAAAAATATTTAACAATGGAGCAGCACCAATACCTCTTGAACTTCTTGAAAGGTTTGATAAACTCGCAAAGGAGAAATGCAATGCTAAAGAGGCAACTATCCAACATGGTTGGGGTTTAACTGAAGCTTCTCCGGTTGTAGCTGTAAATCCAATGTATCGTCGTAAAATGGAATCTCAAGGTACTTTACTTTCAGATACATTTCATAAAATAATTGATTTAGAGACAAATGAAGAATTACCTGAACGTGGTCAGGTTGGTGAACTAGTTATTAAAGGACCTCAGGTTATGAAAGGTTATTGGAAAAGACTTGAAGCTACTGAGGAAGCGTTTTGGATTGATCCTAAAACAGAAGAAAAATGGCTTAGAACTGGTGATATGGCTTATATAGACGATGAAGAGTACGAGCATCTTCTGGATCGTATCAAAGAAATGATAAAATATAAAGGATGGAGCATCGCACCAGCTGAACTTGAAGATTTAATTTTTAAAAATCCGCATGTGTTTGATGCTGCTGTCATTGGCAAACCGTCTACAGAATTGGATATTGGTCAAATTCCAAAAGCATTTATCATCTTAAAATCAGAGTCTAAAGGAAAGGTAACTGAGCAAGAAATTATGGATTGGGTTGCTGAAAGGATATCCGCTTATAAGAAGATACGTGAGGTTGAATTTGTTGATGATATTCCAAAATCGGGTTCAGGTAAAATATTACGTAGGGAATTAGTAGAGCAAGAAAAGAAGAAACTTGGAATAAAATAGATTAATCTTATGAAAGACCTTGTTTCCTTAGATGGAAAATGGCAACTGATTAATAAGGGTAAATGTATAAGTATCCCTACTAATGTTCCTGGTTCAGTTTTTGAAACCTTAATTGAACATGAACTTATTGAAGATCCATTTTATGGTTTGAATGAACATGATTCAAATTGGGTTTATGAATCAGATTGGCAATATGAGATTCAATTTGATGTAAAACCAAGTTTTCTGGAATATAATCAAATAAATCTTCGTTTCAATGGGATAGATACTTTTGCGGATGTGTTTCTCAATGATGAATTATTAGGATCCACAGAAAATATGTTTATTATTTATGAATTTGATGTAAAAAGAAGATTAAAAAAAGTTGGAAATAAACTAATTGTAAAACTCAAGAGCCCAACCTCCATAGCAAGACAACAAATAAAAAAAAACATTATAAATCTAAATACGGGTTATGCCGCAATACCAGGTGTTCCTTATTTACGGAAGGCACAATTTTCTTTCGGTTGGGATTGGGGTCCAAAATTACCCGATATTGGAATTTGGAAGTCAGTAGAAATATTAGGTTATGATGATCTAAGAATTAACTCAGTATATTCATTCACCAGTATTAAATATAATAAAAATCCTAAGGAAATTAAGCATCCAGAAGAAATTTTATCAATTAGCCCAATTTCTGCTATATTATTAATTAAAATCGAGATAGAGTCACATTTAAAAGATCTTTCTAATCAAAACTATGAGTTAAAAGTTGAATTAAAATCTCCTATTGGGGAATTAATTACAAAAAAGATACCTATAAATAAAATAGAGGAAACTTTGGAATTTAAACTAGAAAAGCCACTTTTATGGTGGACCCATGATCTTGGTAAGCCAAATTTATATGTAATTAAAATTTCAATTCTAAAAGCAAAAATTATTGATAAGATTAAACAGAAAATTGGGTTAAGAGATATACAATTAATTGTAAATAAAGATAAGTGGGGAAAATCCTTTTATTTTTTATTGAATGGAATTCCACTTTTTGCTAAAGGAGCAAATTGGATTCCGATCGATTGCTTCATACCGAGAGGAAAGAAATTAGGGTTATACGAAATGAATTTAAAGTTCGCAAAAGATGCCAATATGAACATGATACGAGTATGGGGTGGTGGGATTTACGAAGATGATTATTTTTATGATCTCTGTGATAATTTGGGGCTTTTAGTATGGCAAGATTTCCCGTTTGCCTGTAGTATCTACCCTTATTATGAGGAGTTTATTGATAATGTTAAAAAAGAAGCTATTCAAAATATAAAACGATTAAGACATCACCCAAGCCTAGCTTTATGGTGTGGTAATAATGAAATTGAATGGTTGTGGAATTCTTTTTTAGAAGAAAAGGTTAGAATTGAAGATCCTGATATTTTGTTAAAATTTAAGTATGGATATGCAAATATTTTCGAATTAATACTTCCAGATCTCATTAAAAAACTTGATCCTACACGATCATATTGGCCGAGTTCTCCGTCAAATGGGTTTGTAGGATTAAATATAGGGAAAATTGATTCCAATTCACCAAATCATGGAGACTCGCATTTTTGGGCTGTCTGGCATGGAGGAAAACCATTTTCAGCTTATAGAAAATTTAATAGTCGGTTCATGTCTGAATTTGGATTTGAGTCCTTTCCGTCATTAAAAACAATAAAAAGTTTTTGTCCACCAGATCAACTTGAGTTTAACACTCCTATTCTGGAAAATCATCAAAAAAATTCTGCAGGTAATACTAAAATTATGAAGTATATGAAAAAACGATTTTTAATACCAAAAGAATTTGAGAAACAAATTATATTGTCTCAAATAACCCAAGCAGAAGCAGTTGAATATGGGGTAGAACATTGGAGACGCAATCGTAATGATTATCAATGTATGGGCGCTTTATATTGGCAATTAAATGATTGTTGGCCAGTAGCAAGTTGGTCTTCCTTAGACTATTTTGGGCGATGGAAGGCGCTCCATTATTTTGCAAAAAGGTTTTACTGTTCAATTTTTGCTAGTATCAAAGAAGAAAAGAATTCAGTAGAGTTTTGGGTATCCAATGATCAAAATAAGTCTTATAAAGTTATATTAAGCTGGAAAATTTATGATTCTGAGGAGAATATATTGAAAAAGGGTGTAGTTGATAGCGTTCTCAAACCGTGCTCTTCTAAAATGCTGGGGATTGTAGATGTATCAGATATTAATTCAACTCATCAGGAAATGCAGAATAATATTATCTTTTATAATCTTAAAGAAGTTCAAAATAGAGGAGAAAGTATAAATAGGGGATTTAGATTATTCAAAACTCCAAAGATATTTTCTTTAATAGATCCGGAGTTAACATTTAATGTTTTTGAGATTGAAGATGTGAATAAAAATATTAGAGAAGTTAATTTAATTATCAAATCTCGTCATATAACACTTTATGTATTTATTGAGTCTGATTGCTTAGATTTCATAGCATCTGATAATTATTTTTCAATGGAACCTAAAGAAACAAGAAAAATTATATTAAAAGATATAAAACTCGCTGATTCAGTTAAAGAGTTAAGTATCAAAGAGATTAGGAATAAAATTTATGTTAAATCATTATTTGATTTAATGAAGTAAATTCAAAATGGGTTTAAACTGTCATTTTAGAGACTTTTTACTAACACAGTTTTTAATAAAATCTAAATATATTGGAGAAGGATTATACGGACGAGATTTAAATTCAGGGTGAAATTGTGTACCTACCATCCAATGGTCTTTTCTATCTAATTCTATACTATTAATAATTGTTCCTGTTTCATCTCTGCTAGATACTCGCAAACCTTTTTCTTTAGCTTCAGCTGTAATAAATCTTTCTTGAATGTGAAATCTGTGTCGATACCGTTCATATATTTCTTCTTGTTTATATGCCTCATAAAGCCGTGTGCCCTTTTCAACAACTATTTTTTGAGCACCTAATCTCATTGTACCCCCTTTTTCAGTAACTTTCTTCTGACTTTCTAAAATATCAACAACGGGATAAGGTGTGTCAGGGTCAAGTTCTGTTGAATTAGCATTTTTTAAGCCGAGATACTTTCTACAGAAGGCGATAAAAAACAATTGAGCTCCAAAACAAATCCCTAGAAATGGAACTTTATTTTCCATAGCATATTCTACTGATTTTATCATTCCTTCTACTGCTCTTTCACCAAATCCAGGTGTAAGCAAAATTCCATCACAATCTTTCAATTGATCGCTAATATCTGTATTTTCTTCAATGTTAATCATTTTTAATTCTGTTTTGTAGCCTAGATGAGCTGCTGCATCTTCTAAAGCAACATTTATTGAAATATAGGAATCTGAAATGTTAAAGTATTTACCCGGCATCGCTATATGCACTGTTTTTTTCGCGTTTTTAAATAATTCAACCATCTTCAACCATGCAGAGTAATTCGTAACCTCACTGTAAGATACTAGTTTTGCCTTTAGATCAATAAGTTCGCAAATGAGATCTCCTAATCCTTGTTCCTCAAATAATAATGGTAATTCATAAACGATTTCTAAATCTGGGTTTGAGATTACAGCATTTTCAGGAACATTAGAAAACAAGGAAATTTTTCTTTTAATGTCCTTATCTAAAGGTTTTTCACTTCTTCCAATTATTATATCTGGTTGTAATCCTAAACTTTGAAGCATTTTAACAGAGTGTTGGGTTGGTTTTGATTTTTGCTGTCCCACAGCTTTAGAGTACGGGATAAGAGTTACATGAACAAATGCAGTACGTTTTGGATATTCTAATTTTAATTGTCGAAATGCTTCTAAAAATATACTTGATTCTAAATCACCTACAGTTCCTCCACATTCAATTAATAATACATCTAAATCTTCTTTTTCTGCAATTTCCATTAATCTTTCTTTGATTATATCTGTTACATGAGGTATTAATTGGACAGTTTTTCCCAAAAATCTCCCTTTCCTCTCACCTAGTATTGTTGATAGATAAATTTGACCAGATGTAATATTATGCGATGGATGCATCTCGATACCTAAAATCCTAGAATACGTGCCAAAATCTTGATCAATTTCAGAAATTCTATATGATCTTTCATCAGATTCTTGGACGGGTCTAAAATCCCATACATCTTCTGTAATAAAACATTCACCATGCTCAACCGGGTTTAAAGTTCCAGGATCTACATTCAAATATGGATCTATTTTAACTACTGATACTTTAAAACCACGAAATTGTAGAACCTTTCCAATACTTGCTGTAGCAACACCCTTCCCAATTCCAGACATTACACCGCCTGTTACAAAAACGAATTTACTTTTAGAGTTCATTATTTATTCAGTTGTTTTAAGAAGAAATTTTACTTTTAATCAAACTTTTTAAATAAAATTATAAAAATAAACCAATTTTTAAAAGAATTTCTATATCTCTATTTTAATTAATATAATTTACCTTTAAAAAAAGGATCTTTCTTAGTAATTAATGATTTAGTTATAATTTTCTAATTCTCCCACTCTTGAAATAAAATCTTTGAAATAAACCTAATGATTAAAAAAACCAAAAAAAAATCTATAATTATTATTATAACATTTTAAATAACTGTCTTAAGGCGAGACTCATTATATATTTTTGAATTTGTGATGTTCCTCCTCCAACTTGAGCTATTCTTGAAATCCCGATTAAGTCGCTCATTAAAGTATTGTCACACAGACCAGCGCCGCCCATTAGATCCGCACATCCAAAACATATACGTTCTGAGAGCTTAGCACTTTGAGATTTCAATTGTGAAGCTGTAGCTACAAGTGCTAAATTGAAATTTTTTGGAAGAGTACCAAACTGCTCCATTTTCTCATCAATAATCTGACAAATATGCAAAGTCGCTAATGTCAAACTCATTGTTTTTGACCACATCTCTGCTAAAGGAAAGCCAACTCCTTGATATTTTAAAATCTCCTGATCAAACTGCTTTCTCATATTAGCATAAATGACAGCATGAGATATCGCATTCCAACATTCTGCTACATTTGCTAGTACTATACCTAATCTTTCAATATTTAATCCTTCAAAAAGATAGTCCCTCCCTAAACCTGGTTTTCCTATAACATAATCTGGAGGAACTCTTAAATTAGTGAAAGTTTCTTTGCCTATATACACTCGTGGTGTCCAAGGGATGTTAATTCTTTCAGCATTCCATCCCTCCCATGAAGTATCCACCAAAAATTGAGCCATTGTATTCCCATTATTCTTTTCTGAAGTAGCATAAACTATAGCCCAATCTGCTTTTGCACCATTTGTTTGATATATTTTTTGACCATTTAAAGTAAAACTACCATCCTCATTTTCATCACAAGTTGTGAGCATATGAACTGCATCAGAACCGCGTTCTGGTTCAGTTATACAAATACATCCTATTTTTTCTCCAAGTACTAATTCTTTTAGAGCTTTCAACCGAGCATCGACATTTTCATGATGAAGCATTAGAGGATTCACAGTTAATACACTTGCTCCCATACCCATAATTAATTGTGGATCAAAAAAATCAACAGCAAGACATCGCATAAATTCAGCAGTCATACCATAAGGGTCATAATTTAAATCCAACTCATCAAACTTATTAATTCTTGTTACTAAGCCTTCTTTACCAATTTCAGGAATCCATTCATATAAATCTTCCTTATGAGTAATGTTATGTTTTTTTTCAAATCTAATGAAGAATTTTTGCGCCTTCCTGAGAAAGTTAAAGTATTTAGGTTTTAAAATGCTCATTAAATTATTATTTAAGAAATTATAACGATTTTGCAGGTTCATCTTTTCTAAAATGTCATCATTAATACATTGAACTGCTCCTTTTTTATTTATCATATTAAGACCACTCCCTACTT
The DNA here is from genome assembly GCA_964409945.1 of uncultured archaeon. GTDB lineage: Archaea > Asgardarchaeota > Lokiarchaeia > Sigyniarchaeales > SOKP01 > Loki-b32. The sequence goes on from CAYPFJ010000006.1 coordinate 41,708, forward strand.
TAGTTAAGAAATTTTAACTATAATTAGTAATAATCCAAATTCTTAATATAATTTTATAAAAAAAGTTAAAACTCAAAAAAAAATAAAAATAGTTGAAAAAATTAGTTCATTCAAAATCAACAATAACTTTCAACTCATCATGAGGGGGATTAGCTAGTTTTTCAAACATTTGAGGGACATCATCTATTTTTATCCGATTAGTAATAATTGTTTCCACATTAATCTTTCCCTGCTCAAGTAAACTTAGAGCCGTTTTATAAACATCTTGAGTATAACCATAAGTACCTTTTATTGTTATACTATTTGTTGTTATTAATCTAGCATTATTAATTTCATATGAACTATCATGCATACCTATGATAGTAATACATCCTCCCTTTTTAATCAAAGAAAGTGAAGTAGTCACGGTTGATGACAATCCAACACAATCATATATATGGTCGGGTCCGATTTTGTCTGTTAATCTCACAATTTTGTTCCATAATTTTGGATCAAAAGCCTTATCTGCGCCGAGCTCTAATGCTTTTTTCTGTTTCGATTCAACTGGTTCCAAAACATAAATCTTATGTGCTCCTGACACTCTTAACACCTGAATTGCAAATAATCCGATCGGACCAGCTCCTATAACCGCAGCAGTATCACCTATCTTAAAACCAGACTCTTGAATTCCTTGGATTACTATTGATAATGGTTCTACTATTGCTCCGCTTTCATACGACACATTTTCAGGCAAAATATGAACTCGATCTGCTTTTACATTAATGAAATCACGCATGGCTCCGTCCTCCGTAGTACCTAGAGCATAATTTTGTAGTTTACACATATTTTCTTGATCATGAATACAAAAATAACATTCATTACAAGGGATTTGTGGATTAACCGTTACTCTATTTCCAATTTTCAACTTTTTAACGTTTTCACCAATCTCGACAAGTTCTCCTGAAAATTCATGACCAATAATATTACCTGGTATAAATGGTCCTCCTGTTTCATAAGAACCGACGCCAGTTCCACAAATACCTACTTTTTTAACTTTAATTAAAACCTCATCTTGTCCAATTTCAGGTTTAGTTAAATCATTCTTAATTGAAATTTTTCGTTTCCCTTCAAAAATAGCTCCTTTCATAGTTAAAAACTCTTTTTAATATTAAATATAAAAATTTAAAATAAGATTTAGAGAATTCCCATACTTCCTATAAGTTTTGTTGTATCTGGTGTTTCGAAATCGATTTTTACATCTAAAACTGCGGGTTTTCCAGAATTTTTTGCTCTTTCGAATGCGGGTTTTATCTCATTAGGATTAGATACAACTTCTCCATAACAACCAAAACTTTCTGCACATTTAGCATAGTCAAACTCTGGTAGATCAACATCGATGTATCGTTTTCCCTTGAAAAGTTTCTGTCCAGATTTAATCATACCCCATGAACTATTATTAGCTACTACATAAACTAGATTTTTTAAATTTAATCTCACAGCAGTTTCTAAATCTTGCACATTAATCATAAATGCCCCATCACCTGCTATTGCTACTACTTGTTTATCTGGTTTTGCTAATTTAGCACCAATTCCATAAGGTACAGCAGTACCTAATTGCCCCATCCCTGTAGCAGCTAGAGTTGATAGTGGTTTCCGTATATTGTAATCATAAATTTGTTCTGCTGCTGAAACAGAAATATCTCCACCGTCAAGTATCAAAATAGCGTCTTTATCCATTGCTTCAAAGATATCTTTAATGAGTCTTTTTGGCATTATAGGTATTTTATCTTTAGATAATTTCTTATTTAATTTTTCAATATTATTCTTTCGAGTTTGAACAAGTTCTTCTAACCATTCTCTTTTCTCTACTTTTTCAATTTTTTTTGTTTTTTCAAGGATTTGTATTAAAAATTGTTTGCAATCACCTTGAATACCCAATGTTATTGGTTTAGCACGTCCAATTATTGATGGGTCGATATCTACTTGAATTAGTGTTTGAGAATCTTTCCAAAATGGTTCATTACCATGCGCCATGGTCCAAGAAAATTTACACCCTAAAGCAAGAATTACGTCTGCTTCTGGTATTACCTTTAATCCCATGCCAGCAACCCCTGCTCCTAATAAGTATTTTGCTTTTTCTGGTATTGTTCCCATTCCACTACTTGTTGTTAATACAGGTAACTGCAAATAGTCAACAAATTCTTCTAATTCATTCCAGCCTTCTGATCGTGAAACTCCTCCGCCTGATATTATTAAAGGCTTTTCTGCTTTTAATAAAAGATCCAATACTTTTTCTATTAATTCACCCTTTATAGCAGGTTTTTCAATTGAACGATATTTTTCAGTATTTAAAATAGGTAATTTATCCTCTTCAATCTCCTCGAGAAAAGCATCTTCAAAGATTTCTAATAATACAGGTTGAGGACGGCCTCCTAAAGCTTCCCTAAATGCTTTATGAACTGCATCTGGAATCTCTTTGATTTTACGAATACTTTTTTGATATTTTGTAATTGGTTTATACATCGTAATTTGATCAAGACTACCTTGCAAGGTAAATGAATCCTGAAACTCTGAATTCACTTGAGGTAAAATTGTAATAACGGGAATATTATCAGCCCAAGCAGCACCAATGCCTGATATTAAATTTGTTGCTCCAGGACCAACGGTTCCAAAACATATACCAGGAGTGTTTGTTACTCTTGCCCATGCATCAGCTGCATGAGCAGCAGCTGCTTCATGCCTAAATAAAACTGTGTCTATACCTTGTTCTCGACCCCATTTGTATATTGCATCATACATGTTTAAAAATTGTCCACCAGGAATTCCAAATAAATATTTGACATTTTCCTTTAGAAGACATTTTACTAAAACATCGCCACCATTTATCTTTTTTTTTTCTTCTGCCATTATAGTCACTTAATTTAAAACAATACGTTAAGTTTGATTTAAACTTTATATTTTTTATAATTATCTAATTACATTTATATTATTAGATAAAGATTCAGGAATGTTATGGATAAGATTGTGTTTTATATTAAGCCTTTTTAGGTTATTTAATGAAATAAGTACTAGGGGAATTTTCTCAAATTTATTGTAGCTTAAATCTAATTCTTTAAGCAATGTTAAACTTTTCACTGAAAGGGGTAATTTCTTTAAGTCATTTCTTCTTAGGATCAACTTTTTTAAGTGAATTAGAGATCCTATTGATTCTGGAATTGAAGACATTACAACATCATTATGGCTGTATTTTCTTAATGAACATAAATACACATCAAGATTTTGCAGTTTAGAAAGAGAATTGACAATGTCTGTGTTATTTTTAATAAATTTCCACTTAAAATAATTAAAATTTAAAGTTACTACATGTCTATTTTTGATAAGTAACCAAGGTTCGCCATCTTTAATATCGCTTAATTCTTCAAAATGCTTATAACTTAAAGGATCTATCTCGTAATTTCTTTTACCTTTAGCAAATAACGCTTCTAAATCCAAAAAAAATTTTGATTCTTGAGGATCTACTCCAATTTTTGAAGAGAATTTTTCATTCCAATCTATTAAATCCTTTTTAATTAGCTTTAATTGAGGGAAATCAAATTTGTATATTGACTCAAATAATAATTTTAATGGTAATGGTGATTGTTCGTGCTGAATGACCCATCTTAAAGCAGAAAGGCCATCTTCGAGAAAATTATGGATAATATAATTTGCTACTGATGCTCTCACAATTGCATTTTCATCTGATATCATGTAATTCTCAAGAGTTTTAAATATCTTTTCAGTATGAAAATTTATTTTTTCTAGTGCTTCAATACTCCCTACCCGAATTTCTGTAGTATCACTACCCTCTATTAATGAAATTAACAATTCAGCTGCATTTTCCTTTCCTAAATCTCCAGTTGAATATTCTTCCTGAATTTTTTCCGGCGTTAAAGATTCTTTCATTTATCTTAGTAAGATTAATATTCTTTAAAACTGAATATTTATCAAATCTTATTAAGATTAATATTTCTTAAAAACTGAATATTTATCAACAATCAACTAATATTCTGAAAATAAATTCCAGAAAGTGTGATTTGTAGAGGTGATTATTATGAATGCTGAGGAGAAAATTATGTGGAATAAATGTAATAAGTGTGGATTCTTGCAGCATAAAACACATTTAAGATGTCTAAAATGTAAAGCTGATAAATTTGAATCCATAGAGGCTTCGGGAACATGTAAATTATTAACTTATACAATATTAAATGCAACACCAATGGAATTTAGAGATCAAGAATCTTATGCTCTGGGAGTTGTGGAATTTGAGAACGGAGTAAAAGCTTTAGGACAGCTCACAAATAAAGACAATTTAAAAACTGGTATGCTACTCCAACCTATATATAAAAAAATTTGTAATGATCTAAATGGAACTGAGGTATATTCTTATATATTTAGACCATTAGAATAACTTATAAAATATAGAAATCTTCTCTTTATTATAATATTTTAAAAATATCATAGACTAAATTAAAATAGTAGGTATAAAATACTTTTATATTTTCCATGAATGAAAAATTAAAAATAAGATTTTCTGGTAGAGGAGGTCAAGGCATCAAATTTTTAGGAAGTGTATTAGTCCGAGTTGCTATGGCAGCTAATTATTATGCGACACTCACAGTAGACTATACACCTTCCGTTAGAGGAGGTCCTATTTTTTGTGATGTGATTCTAAACACTGCTCCTATTTCATATCCATTCTGCGATAAAGATGCTGATATTTTTATAGCCATAGATCAAAATGGATTTGAGCGCGCTTCTGAATGTATTTATGAAAAAACTCACTCCTTTATTGATGAGAATACAATTGCTAACGCTGAAGAAATAATCCAAAAAGGTATAATCCATCGTGTCCCAATTACAAGACGTGCGGATGAAAAAAAAATACCCAAAAGCGCTAATATTCTTTGCTTAGGATTTCTTTCTGAATATCTTAAAGAGAGTGGAAAACTTGATTTAAAAGAAGAATATTATAACCAAGTTTTAAATAGTATGCCACAACAGTTTAGAGCCATTAATATTCAGAGTTATCAGCTTGGTCAAGCTCTCTATCGGGAATTAATAAATGAATTCCAATAAATCCTATTTCTTTAATAGAACCTTGTAAGATTTGACTTTTAAATTCTTACCAATGTAGTTTCATATGAAGAAATCGTTATTTAATGAGTTTCTTATACTGTGAAAAAGCAAATTTAAAAGAGACTCTATTATTTTAAAGCATAAGAGAAAAAAAATAGTCAGTGTATATATACAAAAAGATGATTAAAAAATGTTAAAGTCTAAACGAACACCAATTTTACCACCTCCTACTCCCGAGAAAAAGTATGAAATCTTTATAGATTCTGAACAATGCGATGGTTGTGAATTATGTTTATCATTCTGTCCAAAAGAGATAATAGAAATAAGTGAAGATAAGTTCAATAATCGCATGCTCCACTATGCAATCGTGGTTAAACCTGAAGAATGTGCAGGGTGCAGACAATGTGAACGGTTATGTCCTACAGTTTCATTATATATTTTAGAAACAGATATTAAGGAGGTTAATAATAGTGAGTAAGGTAAAGTTCCAAGAAAAAATAATACTAACTACTGGAAATTATGCCTGTGCAGAAGGTGCGATTACTGCTGGATGTTTATATTTTGCGGGTTATCCTATCACACCTTCCTCAGAAATTGCTGCTTATATGTCAAGACGGCTTCCTCAAGTTAATGGAACATTTGTTCAAATGGAAGATGAGTTAGCTTCTATAACAAGCTGTTTTGGAGCTTCTTATGCGGGAAAGAAAGCTATGACTGCAACTTCAGGACCAGGTTTTTCACTTATGGCTGAAAGTATTGGTTTGGGTGTAATGTTAGAAGTACCAACTGTTATCGTAACAATAATGAGAGGAGGTCCTAGTACGGGACAACCTACAAATGCATCTCAATCTGATGTATATCAAACGAGATATGCTTCTCATGGAGATTATGAAATTATCGTATTAGCTCCTTCTACTGTTCAGGAAATGTACGATTTAACCATTCGTGCATTTAATTTATCTGAGAAATATCGTGTACCAGTAATTGTAGCTTCTGACGGAATTTTAGGGCAAATGATGGAAGTTGTTAATATACATTCAAATATTGAGTTGGTGGAGCGTAAAAAACCTCAAGTTCCACCTGAAGAATATAAACCTTTTGAAGCTCTTGATGATGATCTTGTGCCTGGAATGGCAATAGCGGGAACCGATTATTCTTTTTATGTTACAGGCTTAACTCATGATATAGAAGGTAATCCAGAAATGACACCAGAAGCAGCAGAAATTCTCATTACACGGCTTTGTGATAAAATTAGGAAAGCTAAAACTCAAATTATTGATTGGGAGGAAAAATATTTAGATGATTCTGATATCGTTATCTTAGCCTATGGAATTAATGCAAGAGGGGTATCAGAAGTCCTTGAGCAAGCACGTCAAAAAGGATATAAGGTAGGACTTGTACGATTAAAAACTCTTTGGCCCTTTCCTGATGAATTAATGGAAAGAATAGGACAAATGGGGGTTTCAAAGGTTATTGTTTGTGAAATGAACAATGGAATGATAATTAGAGAAGTCCAGAGATTTCGGCATTTGTTTTCAGTTTCTGGTATTACAATTCCTACTACCATACCTTTTAGTCCTAAATTTATATACGAGAAATTGATGAAGGAGGTTTAACATATGAATCCATCAAATCAAGTATCAATTCCACCTGAAGCACTTGGTCATCCTTTAATTGATATGTTAAATTTAAACCGTTTCATTTTTTGTCCAGGTTGTTTGATTGGAACAGTAATTACATCAATTACAACCTGTCTTAAAGAAAGAGGACTCACATCTAAGGATTATGCCATCGTTTCTGGCATAGGATGTACTGGTCGATCTAGTGGCTGTTTTAAAGCACCTGCCTTTCATACCACACATGGGAGAGCCATACCTTTTGCAACAGGTATAAAATTAGCAAATCCTAAATTAAAGGTTATAGTTCTATCGGGAGATGGAGATCTTTTTGCTATAGGTGGGAATCATTTTATTCATGCTGCTAGAAGAAATGTAGAGTTAACTGTTCTCTGCATAAATAACAATATATATGGTATGACTGGAGGACAAGTAGCCCCCACTAGTCAGATTGGCGACATCACTGCAACGACACCTTATGGAAATGTAGAACCTCCTTTCAATTTAGTAAGTCTAGCAGCAGCAGCAGGAGCGACGTATGTCGCCAGATGGCCAGCATATGACACACTTAGGTTACAAAAAAGTATTCTTAAATGCATAGATAATCAAGGATTCAGTTTTATAGAAGTACTTGCACCTTGTTTTGTCCAATATGGGTCTAAAAATAAATTGGGTGATGCTGTCGAGATGCTTGATTGGTTAAAAAAGCAAATAAGGATTAAGCTTGATTGGCCCCCTCATCAAGCAACTTTTGATTACAAGAAAGGGATTATTATATGTGGTGAATTTGTAGAAGAGGAGCGAGAAGGCTTTAGCAAAAAGATAGAGCAAGTTCGAATTAAAGCACAAAATAAGGAAAAAACTAGATGATTTGAATATAGTGAGTTAATTTATGACTGAAAGTGATGATAAAACTGAAATAGAGCCTAATATTGGAGTTTTTCTATGCAAATGCGGTAAAAATATTGGGGGAACTGTTGATATTGATCAATTAGCTAAAGATATTGAAAAAGATGCAAGAGTTAAACTAGTGCAAGTTAATACCTATACTTGTTCTGATCCCGGGCAAGTAGAAATCGAAACGGCAATTAAAGAACAAGGTATAGAGAAGATAGTTATAGCAGCATGTTCCCCGAGATTGCATGGACCAACATGGAAAAAGCTTTTAAGACGAGTTGGAATAAATCCTTCGCTGGTAGAAGTAGCTAATATCCGAGAACAATGTAGTTGGGTACATCTTTCAGAGAAAGAAGAAGCTAGTATAAAAGCAAAAGAAATACTTGAAATGGCAATCGCTAAAGCTGAGTTATTAGAAGCAATTGATGATATTGTTGTTCCTATTACACGAAGAGTTTTAATTATTGGAGGAGGAGTAGCAGGAATTCAAGCTGCATTAGATTTAGCTGATGAATTTGAAGTTATTCTTGTAGAAAAAGCACCTACTATTGGTGGAAAGATGGCTCTCATCGATAAAACTTTTCCAACAATGGATTGTTCAATTTGTATTTTAGGTCCCAAAATGGCTGATGTAGGTAATCATGAGAATATTAATTTAATTTCTTGTGCTGAAGTTACAAATATATCTGGATATATTGGTAATTTTGAAGTAACAATTAAAAAACATCCTCGCTATGTAGATGAAGATCTCTGTACAGCATGTGGGGATTGTGTCTCAATCTGCCCTGAAAACGTTATTGATGAATACTCTGGCAATTTAGGTTGGAGGAAAGCAATATATATCCCTTATCCTCAAGCAGTACCTGCTAGTTATATAATTGATGAAAAGAGTTGTTTAGGACTTTCACCTCTAGCTTGCGGAAAGTGTGTTCCTGAGTGTGAAAAAGAAGCTATAAATTATGAGGATTCAGAAAAAACTTACAAATACAAAGTTGGAGCGATTATTATCGCTGTGGGATTTGATCTTTTTGATGCCTCTAAACTCCCAGAATATGGATGGGGTAATTATTCTAATGTAATAACAACTTTTGAGTTTGAAAGATTAATAAATGCTGCAGGACCAACAAATGGAGAACTCGTACGTCCCAGTGATCTTAAGAAACCAAAAAAAGTCGCTTTTATTAATTGTGTAGGATCGCGTGATAAGCGATTTAATCCATACTGTTCTAACTTTTGTTGTATGGAAAGTATAAAGGATAGCCTTTTGATTAAAGAACATTGGCCTGATGTTGAGGTTATAATATTCTTTATTGATATTAGGACTTTTGGTAAAGGATTTGAAGAGTTATATTCACGCTCAAGAGAAGAAGGTGTTCTTTTTATACGTGGACGCCCTGGTCAAATTAAAGAAAATCCCATAACTAAAAATCTTAAAGTTAGTGTTGAAGATATAAGCACTGGAACAATTCTCTCTGAAGAGTTTGATTTAGTAGTTCTTTCTATAGGAGTGGAAGGGTCGTCCGAATCTATTCCTTTTCCTATTGCTAAGGATTCAAGTGGATTTTATATTGAAGCACATCCTAAACTTCGACCAGTAGATACTCCAACTGATGGTATTTTCATTGCGGGTGGAGCAGAGTCACCAAAGGATATTAGGGAAACTGTTACACAAGCTAGTGCTGCAGCAGGTCGCTGTGGAAATCTGCTTTCAGAAGATGAGTTCCATGTAGAACCTTTATATGCATTTATAGATACAGAAAAATGTACTAGTTGTGGAACTTGTGTATCTCGTTGTCCTTACGGTGCTATTAGTGTTGATCGAGAGAAAAAAACTCCAGCACGAATTATTCCAGTATTATGTAAAGGTTGTGGTACATGTGCAGCAGATTGTCCTACAGATGCTATTACCATGACTAATTTTACGGATGCTATGATCCTTAGACAAATTGATATTGCTCTTCGTGAAAAAGCTTCGGAAAAAGTATTGATTTTTGCTTGTAATTGGTGTTCATATGCGGGAGCCGATTTAGCTGGAACAAGTCGTATCCAATATCCAACTAATACAAGAATTGTTAGAACTATGTGTTCAGGACGAGTAAAAGTATCTTTTATTAAACATTGTTTTAACCGTGGAGCTGGAGCTGTTATGTTGACCGGATGTCATCCACAGGATTGTCATTATATATCTGGAAATGATTTTGCCATAAAGCGAGAAAAAAGAATTAGAAGCTGGATGAAAAAAAATAATATTTCTGATGAAAGATTTATCGTTGAATGGATCTCTGCAGCAGAAGGAAAACGATTTGCAGAAATAGTTTCACAAGTAAGTAAAATAGCTTTAAAGTAGATATTTATTTGTTAGTTGTAGATCAACAAAACTGAAATAATATAAATGGAGTATTTTAAAAAATCATGTCTGATCCTCATGAAGTAAGAAAAAAACGCTCAGAAAAAATGATAAGCTTATTTAATTCTTTCAAAAACCAAGAATTAAAAAACTTACCTGTTCCTCCTTTTTCAAAATGGGCTAATGGGAAAATAATAAAAGCAGAGTGTGGTTTAATGGAATTAGAATTTGAAGTAAGACCTGAAATGGCAAATCCAACAAACTTATTACACGGTGGGATACAATGTGCACTAATGGATGATGTGATAGGGATCACAACAGCCACACTAGGTTATAAAGGATTTCCAATTAGTATAGATTTCCATGTAGATTATTTAGGAAAAATTCAAGTTGGTGAAAAAGTAAGAGTAATTGGAGAAATTATACGGGAAGGAAGAAATATTATCCATGCGAATGCAGAAATTCGAGATTTGAATAATAATTTGATCTCAACCAGTAATTCGAATCTATTAAAAACTAAGTTTATACCAGAATATGTAAAAGCAGCGGATAAGTTAGAAAAGTAATTATGAATGTCCCATTCTTCTTTTATATTCTGAAATTTTTGTCAGTAGTGGGATAAATTCAAGAGGATCTCCAGAAACTGGAACTTTCCTTTCAATTAACTTTTTTGAAATACTTTCTCTTTCTTCTGGGTTATTCAAACGTTGAATTATGGGAATTAAGGGTTTATTATGTTTATGACCCAATTTAAGGCTTTCTATCATATTAGATTCAAAATCTTGATTATCCCTTGATTTAAGAACAGGAGTTAAATAAAAACTAGGCATATCTAAAATTAAACCATCTATCTTTTTGTCTGATAAAGCAAGATCAATAATTTCATATACAGAAATTACATAGAAAAATTGTGCTGCTAAATCTAAAGGATTATTTGAACTTGTACCTGGCAAAAAAAATTTGGACTTGAGTTTATCTTGGATTTCAGAACTAAATGGAGGTATTTTCATTCCTGCTTTCTCAAGTAGATCTACTAAAATCACTCCATAGCCTCCACTAATACTAAAAACTGCTAAATTATTTAGTTCAAAAATTCCATAAAAGTCAATTAAACGAGCAGTGTGGAGTAATTGCTCCAAAGATTCAACATCGATAATATTAAATTGTCTAAAAAGAGCCTTCCAAAGTCGATTATCTCCGGAAATTGAAGCAGTATGAGTTTTGGCTGCAACAGAGCCCGTTTCAGATTGCCCACCTTTTAATACTACAATTGGTTTTTTATTTTGTTCAAGAACTTTCTTCAAATCATCAATTCTTCCTTCTTTAATACCCTCAAGATAACATAAAATAATTTCTGTTTCTGGATCTTTACTTAAAAAGTAAAGTAAATCAACAAAATCTATATCTGCTCCATTTCCAAATGAAAATACTTTCGAAAAGTTAATACCTAATGCCTCTGCTCCATATATTGCAATATTGCAGATCCCGCCTGATTGTGCAATAAATCCTATATTTCCTGGTTTTGTTGGAAATCCTGGACGCCATGCTATCCCTAACTTAGGATAATATATTCCTAATCCATTTGGCCCTAATATTCTTAGCTTATTTTGCGCTCGTTTTAATAATTCTTTTTCTAAAGCAATACCCTCTTTTGTACCAGAATCAGAAAATTCAGAAGTAAAAATAGTAACTAATTTTACTTTTTTTTTTACACATGCATCAATTGTGTTTAAAATCTGGGATGGAGGAACTGCAATGAAAGCAAAATCAACTTCTCCTGGAATATCTTCTAATGATGGAAAAATATTTTTTTTATCAAAATTAGGAATTTCTTCGGCAGTAGGATGAACAGCATAAGTCGGTCCTTTAAAATATTCCGCATGATTTCTTAAAAAAAAGTATTCTCGCTTTTTAGAAGGCCCAATAACAGCAATAGAATTAATATGATTAATAAATGAAATGTCTTTAACATTTAATCCTTTAGAATCTAAGTGAAACATTAATATTTTAAATATTGTACGTAATAAAATTTTTAAGATTTACTTTTACAGAAAGTTACACAAAATTAAGATAAATTTAGCGTTGAATTTTACTCCCTTATTGCTTTTAACAGTATTGTTAAATAGTTTTTAGAACTCATTAGGGTGTTCTTTATTAAGAATAAATATACAATGGGAATATAACCATACTTTCAATTTTGTCAAATGAAAAAAAAAAATTTATATATAACTCGGCATAATAAAAAATCACTGAAAATGTCTAGAATTTCGTAGAGCTTAAACCACTTGCAGAAATTTTAGGACTTTTTGGCTTTGTTTGTAATATGTTCAAACGAGACAACATTTTGAATATTGGAACAGCAAAAATGGAAAAGAAATTTCCAACAAATTTAAAAAAAAAAAAGATGATATAAAAATGAGAAAAAAACTAGTTACAATTTTAATAGTCTTCGCCTTTTTAAGTATTGCTAGCTTTTCAACAATGTTAAATGTAACAGGTGATACTAATAAGGGTGAAAAATCATTCTTTGATGTAGAACCACTTTATGATTGCAAATCTGCTGATACTTTATCACTTGAGGATGCAGTATTTGAACCTCCACATAGTCCATGGCTTTACCCCACCATTAACGATTATACTGGTGCCTTCCAATGGCTCTATTTTGAAAATATCTTTAATGGTACCTATGGGAATATTTGGGTTGCATTGGATCCAGCATATGATTGGTATGTTGATAATGGTGAGCCTGGTTATAGTCCTGATGATGTATGGTTTTTTAGTTATCCATGGACTTCTACTGGCTACCCTGATTCAAGCTATCCAGGTGGCTATTATTTACCACCGGGTTATGTTGATTATGTAACAGGAGCGGATCTATTAGAAATCCTAGATGAGTTCGATAATAATATCCACGATACAGATGTACAATACTTTGGTATGTATAATAATGATCCTACGGTACGACCTGGTCCATATGGGGATGGGACAGTTCAAATTATGGTATTCAACATTAAAGATGAATTTTTCTATCACCCTGAAGACGCTCAGGGATTTATCATGGGATATTTCTGGTCTCAAATCGCTGATTACTTCTATACCAATGCTTTTCACATGGACACTTACCAATGGTGGAGAAGGCAAGGTGAAAATCCACCAATGGTCGATCCCTATAATGGATTTGATTACTCATATCTCAGTGTATTAGCTTGGCAATATGAAGGAACCTTTGCCCATGAATTTCAGCACCTTATTCATTATGACAGAGATCCTGATGAATTTTCCTGGGTTGACGAAGGCTGTGCAACTTTAGCTGAATGGCTTTGTGGATATGGATTCTCTCCAGGACATATTTCGGAGTATTTACTCTGGTTCTGGGATACTCCATTAACGATATGGGAAGGGTATTTAGCTGATTATGGCGCATCCTTTCTGTGGACGTACTATATGTATGAACATTACGGTGGAGCAGAATTATTAACCTATTTAGTTGAAGATCAAGCTAACGGAATACAAGGATGGGAAAATGCACTTGCAGCAATGGGTATACATAGATCATTTGATCAAATCTTCCAAGACTGGTGTATCGCAAACTATCTTGATGATACATCATTCGGTAAAGGAAGGTATGGTTATTATGAATTAGATATTCCTTCTGAAAACTCAGATGGTATGAGTATACAACTTGCAATGGAATTGTGGGACAGTTGGTATGCAGGTTATGGCTGGTTCGATTGGTTTGTAAATGAATATCCATATGACGGTGAATATATTTTAGTGGGTCGTGGATTACCTTACACTGCAAGTTATGTACAATTTACTGACGTTCCATCATTATTTGAAGTAGAATTCGACGGTGCTGATACATGTGGCGCCGCACCAACCAGTGGTACACATAATTGGTGTTCTGATGGAGAAGCCTGGTCATGGTGGACACTTAGTCAAACCTTTGATATACCCGCTACAGGAGCAACGCTTTATTTCTCAAACTACTTTTCAATTGAGGAAGATTGGGATTATGGCTATGTAGAGGTTTATGATCATGATACTGGATTGTGGACTACACTACCAGGGATTTACACCACAGATTATCTTGGTTATGCACAGGACAATCCATACACTCCTACTGAAAGAGAGCCATATATGTATAATTATACAGGAACATGGAACTGCTTTACAGGAGATAGTGGTGGTTTATACACAGAAGCAATGGATCTTACACCCTTTGCAGGGCATACTATAGAATTGTCCTTTACTTATTGGACTGATGGATTTACACTTGGTTCAGGATGGTATATTGATGATATAGAAATACCTGAAATTGGATTCTATGATGATTGTGAAACGGGTGGTGACTGGACTGTCAGCCCAGAAGGTTATGGATGGTACTTAAACGATGAGATAATTTATAATCATTTTGCAGTAAGTTTCATCCAATCGACAACCTATTTCAAGAAGGATGGTACACCTTACAAAACGTGCATTCATATAGACGGAATGAGAATCAATGATGATACTGAAACAGGAGATGAGTTCATGTTAGTTAAAAATATTAGGCGTACTGAGAGTACTGTTGTAATGGTGGTTGCTAATCAACCAGGATATGAGCACACTTTCGGAACTACTTATAGTTTCCACGCAGATTGGAAGCAATGGCATCATCATTGGCATTGTCATTGGCATCATCATTGGGTTCATCATTGGTGTCATCATTGGCACCATCATTAGGGCTAAATAGTAAAAACAAATACTTAATCAAAACTTAAATTTTTTTTTTTTTATTTTATAATTTTCTAAAATGGTTCATATATTAATCTTCACTTAGATTTGTCATTTGGGTGAACTGAAAATTAATGCAAATTCTTGTTTCACAGTTGATCGTCAAAGAAATTGACATTTTATAATAATAATTTTTAAATTATGATTGATTAATCCCCTATAATTGGCAATTATTCAAAAAATAATGAGCTTAACTTAGAGTGCAAATCCAAAATATTCAAAATCTACTGAGAGAATTAAGAGAGGACAACACCTCTGGAGCAAATGAGTTAATTGACAAAGCTCTTGAAATAATTAAACTTCAATTTACTTTAAAAAAGGATCCCCGAGAAGACATTAAAGAGGAGATTTTGATCCTATTGAAACAAATAATTGATACACGCCCTAGTATGGCTCCTTTAATCAATGCAATAGGATATCTTATGCACGATTTAGAAGTAATAAATAAAAACGTGTTAGAAGAAAGAATGAATCAGTTTTACTTTGATAGAGAGAAAAGAAGAGAGACTTTAGAATTAATTTTTCATACATTTTTAGAAGATAATAAAAAAGTTCCACTGAAAATAATGTTGATATCATATAGTTCAACAATTATCAATCTATTATTGAAAAGCAAACAATTTAACCTTGAAATTTTTGTACTGGAATCGAGACCACTTCTTGAAGGGCAGAGAGTTGCCGAAATCTTGTCTCCCCATTTTAAAACTCATTTAATTATAGACGCTGCTATGGGTACTTATATTGATAAAATTGACTTGGTTTTAATAGGTGCTGATAGTGTTTTAATAGATGGTTCTATTGTCAATAAAATTGGTACTTTTCCTCTAGCGTTATTAGCGAATACTAAAAATATAAATCTTTATGTGGTGTGTGATTCATATAAATATAATTTAAAAAGCCATTATGGATACAGTATTTTGATAGCAGAAAAACCAATAAAGGAAGTTTATAATAAGGAGATAACAAATAAGTTTTTAGTGGTCCATAATTATTATTTTGATATTACACCAGCAGAATATATTTCTGGAATTATTTCAGATTTAGGTGTACTAAATAGTAAAGAGTATTTAGATATGGTGAAAAAAACCCTTCCAATCGAGTGGTTTAAATATTTTATAAATAACAAAAAGTTATGATTTTAGAGTCAAAAATGAAAGAAGAAGAATTAGAAATCAAAAAAGTAGATAACAATAACTCTGATAAGGAATTTAATGTCGATAATGTATATCGAATAACAGAAAGGCTTGCTTTCCCTAGATTAATAGGTTCAGAGGGAGAAAAAAAAGCTAGAGAGATTGTTGTTGATGAATTTCAAAATGTAGGCAATATTCCAATATATAGAGACACATTTAAAACTTCTTTTTATAATTGGATTTTAATAAGATTTATATTTTTAATTACTGGCTCTGTATTGATTTTATTGGCTCTATCAACCTATATTAGTCCTTTTTTAACACTTATTGTATTTATTTTTGCTATTTATATCTCATTTAAAGCGCTTGGTATATCTGTTTCAACGAAAATTAAATTATTTAGAAATGAGGTAAATAATTATGAGACAGAAAATATTTATACTATCTTGAAAAGTACCAATTCTTCTGCTAAAGTAATTTTTATAGGGCATTGGGATTCAAAATCTCAATCATTTCCAACATCGATACGAATTATTATATTTCTTGTCTCTGTCTTTGGTTCTCTGATATTGATGGTAATCTATTTTATATTAAGTATACTAACAATTATTATTAGTTTTAATATCCCTATTTTGAATAACATATTATTGGATCTAAGCATTATTATTGCTATAATTGGAGCAACTAATTATTTCAACAAAACCGGCAATGAATCCCCTGGAGCATATGATAATGCAGCTGCGGTGGGTACAATAATAGAACTCGCAAGATATTATAAATCGAATCCAATTAATAATATAGATTTACTTTTTTTGTCTACTAGTTCAGAAGAATTAAACTTGGGAGGAGCAGTTCATTTCATTCAGAAATATAAAGAACAATTTGCTAAAAATTCAACTTATTTTATTAACTTAGATTTAATAGGTGGATATGAATTAATTAGATTAATATCATCATATGGAATTCCAAGAAAAGTTTCTTCCAAGAAATTAAATAAGTTATTTTTAGAAAGTGGTAAAGAGTTAGATATTAAATTAAAAGACGTTTATGCTCCTACCGGGGCGTGGTCTGATTATATGCCTATTGTTAACGAGGGTTTCGAAGCTTGTTGGCTTGGTTCTCAACCAGGTTTAAAATTTGTTCATACTAAAAATGATACTATGGATTTAATTTCAAAAGAAGGACTTAAAAACATTCTTCTATTATGTATAGATGTTGTAAAAAGGCTAGAAAACGAATATAATTAAGAAACCTTTTTCCTAATTATATAAGCTATTTTTTATAAACAAGATCTAGGAAAGTTTTAAGAAACATTATACATAACTTAAATTTTATCCTAAGATTTATTTTATCGAAATTGATTATTTAGAAAACAATTAAAAATTTGCTCAAAATGTTAACTCCAGAACAAGTTAAAGAAGTTTTAAAAAATGATGTAATTAATCTTAGATTTCATGCTAGAGGAGGACAAGGTGGAGTTACAGCTTCTAATTTATGTGTAGAAGCTTTTTATGGTTATGGTGTCTGTCAACCTCTTTTTGGAGCGGAAAGAATGGGTTCCCCAACGGAAAGCTATGTTCGACTCTCTGCAAATGAAGATTTAGTGCGAAACAATGAACAAGTTTATGGACCTCATTTTGTTTCTGTGTTAGATCCATCTCTTTTAGGAGAGATTAATGTAACCGCTGGAATGCCTAAAGGAGGATGGTTAATTGTGAATACTGTTATGGATCAAGCATCCTTACAAGAAATTGTTGGAAGAAAAGATATAAATGTAGCAACAATTGATGCAACGAGAATTGCATTAGAGACTTTTGGTAGAAATATAACAAATACTATAATTTTAGGTGCTTTAATTCGAGTATCCCATCTCTTTACATTGGATGAAATATCTGATGCCATTATGAGAAGATTTAAAGGAGAAATTGCAGGGAAAAATATCCAAGCTATAAAACAAGCTATTGACGAAACTTGTTTGTATGATCTTGGAATTGATATAGATTTTTCTTTAGATACAAAAGTACCCTGGCAACAAGTAAAACCGGGATTACCTGGATATAAAGAGATGGATAAGGCAGGAGTATGGTATTGTGACGAAAATATCATTCCATATGGAAGTTCTCAGGTAATGACGGGAACGTGGGGTGAATGGGACATCATATGGGATAAAGAAAAATGTACTGATTGCGCTCAATGTTGGTATATTTGCCCAGATTTCGCGATAATTCGAGAGAAGGGAGATGATGGATTATGGCACATGGCGGGAATAGATAGTTTTCATTGTAAATCATGTCAGAATTGTATAAATATATGTCCTGTAGAAGCTATAAGTAAGAAATTAAAACAAGGTCCCGCATCTTGTGCGATACCAGAAGAAAGTGGAGATGAATAATACAATGAGTGTAGAACCAATGCGTATTTTTTTCAAGGAAATTAAAGAGCCTATCGAAACTACGATGATAGGTAATTATGCTGTAGCAGGTGGAGTAACACAAACAGATCCAGATGTTATTTGTGCATTTCCAATCACACCTCAAACTCAATCAGTAGAAGGATTATCTGATGTAGTTAATCATGGAAGATTGAAAGCAGCATTTATAAATGTTGAATCAGAGTTAGCAGCAATAAGCTATTCAACAGCAGCTTGTGCAGCTGGAGCTAGAACTTTCACTGCTACAGCGTCTCAGGGTTATTTATTGATGACTGAAGCATTACCTATGGCTGTAGGATGGCGAGTACCCTTAACCATGATGATATCAGCAAGAGCGTTTAATTCTCCCAACCTATCAATTTGGAATAGTTGGGAATTTGTACAAACTAATTCAGAATTAGGGTGGAATTGTATTGTATCTGAAAACGTGCAAGAAACTTATGATGCTGCAATCATATCAGTTATGATTTCAGAAGATTCGCTTTTTCCTACGATGTTTGTACATGACGGTTTTATTATTTCTCATTCAGTACAGAATCTTACTCTCATCTCGGATGAAATTGTTAGAAATTTGACTCCAAAAAAGCCAAGACATCGTATAACGCCCGAAAAGCCAGGTACTTGGGGGGGAATCGTCACTCCTGATTATTTCATGGAGGGCAGAATGAGATTGGAGGAAGATAAAAAACCGGTATTAGGAATAATGAAAAAATGTTTTAAAGATTTTGCGAGCGCCACTGGACGTGAATATGATTTAATTGAAACTTTCAATCTTGATAATTCGTCAAAAACTGCATTTCTTACAATGGGATCTATGTGTGGGAACATAATAAGCTGGATGACAAAAAATAAAGATGTTGGTTTGATAAAAATACGTGCTTATAGACCATTTCCTTATGAAGAATTACAAAAAATAGTACAGGACCACAATATTGAGAAACTTATTATATTTGAAAAATCAGATTCATTAAACGGACTTTTACCTCCATTTTCAATGACAATCGCTTCAGCTTTATATCCCCTTGGAACAATATTTAGAAGTTTTATTGTAGGCTTAGGGGGTCGAGATGTTACAAGAGATGAGTTTACTGTCGCAAAAAAGAAAATGGAATCTGTGACGGATATGAAAGGAGAACTTTATTCTTATCTCGGTGTAAGGGAATCAAAGGAAAAAATTTTGGGGGTAGATAGATAAAATGTCGCAACCAGAAAGGAATATAATAAAATTAGAGGATTTATTAGCAAGAGATGGAAAAAATAATGTATTATTCTTCAATTATGATAATGAAGCATTTATGAATACTGGTATACAAGAAAGTGGAGGAACACCCCCTTATGCATCCACGACAACGAGTCCCGCAGGAGAGAAGATACCCGGAAAAGTCGGAGTAAAACAAGATTTAGTTACTCCTTTTGCTTTCTATGGTTCAAATTCATTATTCTTAGCAACTGTAAACCCTGCTTATCCAAATGATTTTATGGGAAAAATTATAGAAGCTTTAAAAAGTAATGGTTCATCTTTTATTCAAGCTTACTCTGATTGTATGAGAGGCTGGAGACATGCTGCAGAAGATGCGGTTAAAATATCGAAATTAGCAACAGATTGTGGGTATTGGCCACTATATACTATTCGTGTAAAGGATGGAATGCCAACATTCTCATATTATAGAGAATTAGATATAGATAAAGATAAATTCGTTGAATATTTGAAGTCAATGGGTCGATTCAGGCATTTATTCAAACCAAAATTCATGGAAAAGGAAATTGATGAAATAATATATTTTACAGAACAAAGAAATAAAAAAGTAAAAGGTTTAATAGAGCAATTTGGGGCAGATAAACCAATTGATATTTATCGAATAAACCGAAAAGTATTAGAACCGCAAACACACTTATCCCCGGGGCATGGACTCTGCCCTGGATGTGGAGCAGGAATGGTATTAAATCAAATGGCTACAGCAGCAACTCATGTTGCAGGTGATAATATCATTTATGTAAACAATACATCATGCTCGGAAGTATCGACTTCAAAGGATAATGTAAGTTCTTGGCGTGTGCCATGGGTTCATCATCTATTCGAATCTGGTGCAACTGTGGCAGATGGAATAAGCACTGCATATAAAATACTTAAGGCAAAGGGTTTATTTGATGGAGAAGTACCTTATGTTATACATATTGGAGGGGATGGTTCAACTTACGATATAGGTTTCCAATTTCTTAAAGCTGCTTTAATAAGAACAAGTACATTAGTCGAAATGCATGAATATTTGAAAAATCAAAAATAAATTTTTTAATTATTATTTTCTTTTTTACAATTCTATTTTTCTACTGTTTTTAATTGAAAAAACTAATTAAAAAAAAAATTCATAAAACCATTTATCAAAATCCTTTAAGAAAGAAGTTTTAGTTTTTTCAAATTTACTATTTTTAAACCATTTAAAATATCGTTGGTTAAAGTCTTTCCTATTTTTATCATTAAAATAATTATCTATAGAATTTCCATAATCTAATAGGCTCAAACTGTTTAGTTCTGCGATATTATTTATTTGAAATATTGATGCTACTGCAGATTTAGTCATCTTTAGAGTCCTCCTTTAATTTTAATAATACCTCAATTTACCATGTAATATGCAGTCTTTAGACATTTCTCAGCACTATGTACAATTGAATTAATTATATCTGATACACTCTCAATTTCCTCTACCAGCCCACAACTCTGTCCTAAAAGAACAATACCATTATTAACATCTCCTTTATATGCCTTCTCTAATTTTATTACATCGTCTCTTATTACTGAGATAGAGGTTTCTTCAGCTCTCTTTTCTGTTTTGTTTAAAACAGTAGTAGCGCTTTCCGTATAAGTATTCTTTAATACTCTGGCAGGCCCAAAAACTCCTGTAACCAATTTAGTATCAGATATAGTTGAATTTTTAACCTTATTTTTGTAATTTTCATGAAATTCACATTCTCTTGACGCAATGAGTCTTGTTCCCATAGCAATTGCCCCTGCACCCATAGCTAAAGCTGAAGCTAATCCTTCTCCAGTAGCATAACCTCCACAAGCTATCATAGGGATTTCTGGGAATACTTGTCTAATTTGTTGTAAGAGAATTAAAGTACTTGTATTTTCATATGATTGATGTCCTCCACCTTCATGTCCGGTTGCGACTATTCCATCAACGCCATCTTTTATCACTTTTTTAGCTAGCTTTAAAGAAGGTATAACATGAAAATGTTTGATGTTTGATGTTTCTTTTAGTGCCTTAAAATACTTGTTATATAATATTTTTGGAGATCCTGCGCTTGTAATTAAGTAAGTACATTGTTCTTTAATTTTTGGATTGTCCATTATAAACCTAGGAATTTGCCTACATAGTTTTATCGCATCAGGTTGTAATGCTGCTGTTCTAATATTTAGTCCAAAATGTTTATCAGTAAACTCAACTACAGTTTTCATACTTTCTTTCATTTGATTTAAGGTGATTCCTTCACTTAATGTTACATGGCTTAGAACACCTAATCCACCAGCCTCTGAGACAGCAATTGTTAGTTTTGTTGTGTAAAAAGGTCCCATTGGTGCAGCTACAATAGGATGTTTAATTCCAAGCATTTCAGTTATGTTTGTTTTTATAACCATATTTTCCGACCTTTTATTATTAAATTTTTTGTTATTTTTTAATAATTGAACATCTATTCAATGCATTATCCATTTCATTTAATAGATATTAGGTTGAATTATCAGCATCCTATATAAGTTTAATCATTTAGCCAATATTATGATAAATCGTATATTTACTATGAGTTTTATAGGCAATCTTAAATAGATACAGAAATTCTTTAAATAGTTTTAAGGTTTTGAATGAACGATCATTCAAAATTAAAGTAGGAGTAGTATTTGATTTAATCCGAGTTATTAAAAAAAGTATTTTAATTTAATAAGTCTAAAACATAACTTAGAAAATATATTCTAATAATAGAAAAACATCAATTTCAAGAAATCAAAATGGAAAGTATTATGAGAACTTCTAAAATTCCTTTATTGTTCATTTCCAATTATATTTATCGGTAAGCAAATTCTTTTCTGTAAAATTCCAAAATATCCTCTATTACTATATCAACTAAAGATTTCTCGTTAGGATCTTCTAAAATTTTGATTAATTCATCTTTAACTATGTTTAATAACTGATCAATCGATTTAATTCTCTCATCAGGTGTTTCATGTTCCAATCCTAAAAGATCTCTTTTATGTTTTAATTGCCACTTACTTACAGCTCGCCAGCCAATACCTTTAGCGGCTAATTCATCCATTTTTATATACTTAAGAACAATTTTTACAAATTCATTAAATATTATGTGCTGTTCCTGAGACATATGTACATTTTTGAAATATTTCTCAGCAGCTTTTAGTGCTTTTGGTTTAAAACTCTCTCCAGTAATTCTTTCAGGCATATCAAACACAATTTAAATTTATTATTTTAGTTATGAATATTTAATTTTCAACCAAGTATTTATAAATTTGGTGTAAACATATTTCTGTATTAATTAGCTAGAATTTTAATATTTCCCGCATTATCTTATTTTATGCCAATTAAGGTGGAAATAAAATATCCCATTTATACAATAATCATCGATAATCCTGAAGTTAAAAATGCTGTAGATGGTCCAACTGCTAAAGAATTAGTAGATGCGTTCAGAGATTTTGAAAATGATAGTGAAGCTTTGGTTGCTGTACTGTGGGGTGCTAATGGAACATTTTGTTCCGGAGCAAATCTAAAAGTAATTACTAATGGAAGAGGAAACCGAATAGATACCAAAGGAGATGGTCCTATGGGGCCTTCAAGGATGATGTTATCAAAACCGGTAATTGCGGCGGTTTCAGGTTATGCTGTAGCGGGAGGGCTTGAGCTTGCGCTATGGTGTGATATGAGAGTAGTGGAAGAAAGTGCAGTATTTGGAGTATTTTCCAGACGTTTTGGAGTACCTCTTATTGATGGAGGCACTGTTAGACTTCCAAGATTGATTGGTTTAAGCAGAGCTATGGATATGATTCTTACTGGACGACCTGTTACTGCAGAAGAAGCTCTCTCTTGGGGTTTGGCAAATAGAGTAGTTCCACATGGGCGATCTAGAGAAGAAGCCGAAAAATTAGCTAAGAAGATCGCTGAATTTCCCCAAACATGTATGAGAAATGATAGATTATCTTCTTACCAGCAGTTTGGCATGAACTTAGAAGATGCTTTAGCTAATGAGTTTGACTTAGGACTAAAAACTCTCGCAAGTGGAGAATATTTGGAGGGAAGTAATACATTCTCTCAAGGAAAAGGGAAACATGGATCTTTTAATAAGTAGATAATTTTTATAAATATTTACAAATTAAGTAATCTTTGGTGATTATATGATTATGTTTAACGAGTTTAGAGTTAAAACTCCAGAAAGAGAGGTTATATTGAATATTACAGGTGAGATCAGCAATATAATTAGAGAAAGCAATATAAGAGAAGGTGTTTGTCGAATATTTATACCACATACAACTGCAGGAATAACTATCAATGAAAACGCGGATCCTTCTGTTATTAAAGATATCAGTAGTTATTTAAGTAAATTAGTTCCTAAAGGTGGGGGATTAGGTTATTCATTCAGACATGGGGAAGGAAATTCTGATGCTCATATCAAATGTACATTAACGGGTCATTCAGTAGAGGTATTAATTCATGAAAATAGAATGATGTTAGGAACTTGGCAAGGAATAATGTTTGCAGAATATGATGGACCTAGAAATAGGAGAGTTATGATGCAAATCCAAGGTGAATAACACAGTTTTGCTCTATTAATAATACTTATTTCATTTCCAATATTCAGTTTTATAACAAATTATTTAAGGGGAAATAGATGGAATTTGGATTTAGTTCATTAATGAATTTAGCAAAAATTAAAAAAAATGTTAAACGAAAAAGAATTTCCAGTTATAATATACGTGGCACCAATAATGATAATATAATAATTAATTCAAAAAGAAAATTTGAATTATGCTATATCCAAAGTTCTGGAATTATAAAGCATATCTGGATAACTATTGGTACTATAGATCCTGATCCATACTATTTAAGAAAAATATTAATCCGGATGTGGTGGGATGATGAGATTAATCCTTCAATTGAATGTCCTATAGGGGATTTTTTTGGAATTGGTCATGCTCAATCTGTAAATTTTTGGAGTTTGCCTCTTTCTATGAGTCCTCGGGAAGGAAAAGGATTTAATAGTTTCTGGCCAATGCCTTTTTCTAGAAGTGCTAGAATTGAAATAGAGAACGAATGTGACACTTCTTTGATTTTTTATTACTATGTTGATTACGAAGAATATTTAGAATTGGATTCTGATTTAGGGAGATTTCATGTACATTGGAATCGCGAGAGTCTATGTAAAGGAAATGATTATAGTTTGAAAAAACCACAACGATGGCTTAAACGAAATAAAACTCATGAAGACGACTATATTCTTTTAGAAGCTGAAGGTGAAGGCCATTATGTTGGTTGTCATTTAGATATTCATAATCTTTATGTTACTAATGAAGAAAATTGGCCAGGTGAAGGCGATGACTACATAGAAATTGATGATGGTGAGATTATCCTATATGGAACTGGAACTGAGGATTATTTTTGTACAGCATGGGGTCCTTCAGAGTATTATTGTTCTCCTTATTTTGGAATAACAATGCCAGGAGGAAACAACTGGAGTGGGAAGATTTCATATTATAGGTATCATATAGAAGATCCTATATATTTTCATAAAAATATTAAAGTTAAAATGGAACATGGTCATGCAAATCAACGTTCAGATGATTGGTCTTCTACAGCATATTGGTATCAAACAGAACCTCATAAAGAATTTAAACCACTTTTACCAGTAGAAGAAAGAATACCACGAGAAGAACCTAAAGAAATTAAACCACCTAATTAAAATAATTCCTTCTTATCTTTATTTTTCAAGGAAATACTGTATTCAATCCTATCTAACCATTCAATTACTAAAGAATTAAATAATTTCGCTTTTTCTATTTGTAGATTATGACCTGCTTGGTCAAGAATAGCAAAAGTAGCGATAGGATAATTCTCAATTATTTCCCAAGCATCACGATATCCAACTGTTTTATCTTGTCTCCCTAAAAGAAATAAGGTCGGTTTATCATAAATTTTTAAAAGTTGATCAACCTCGAAAGAAAATTTATAATTATCTGGAAATATTTTATCTAAAAAACTTTGATCTGCAATTTTCACCCCAGAAAAGACTTCATCTCGATATCTCTCCCAAGTATCTTCACTATGAATTACTAAAGATTCTTTTAATTCTTCAGCATCTGAGGGACTTAAACCAGAAATTAACTCAGGGTTCTTTATTAAAATCCTAAAATCCTTAGGTAAATCTCGTTTTTCTGGTTGAGGTATTATAAGAGGACAGATAAATAAGATACCATCTATAAATTCAGATCGTTTTAAAAGAATACCTCTTGCTAAATAACATCCATAAGATTCGCTAGCAATTATGAATTTTTGATTAGGAATAATCTTATCAATAAATTCTAAAATAATTTCGAGCATTTGATCTGAATTTTTTAACCATTCTGGTCCGGCAGTTTTCCCCATTCCTGGTAAATCAAAATAAATACGACTATAATAATCTCTTTTTTGAAAAATAGGTTCCATACATCCCTTCATTAGACGGTGATCCGGTACAAATCCATGAATCATAAGAATTGGATGTCCTTCGCCATAAATTTCATAATAAATTTTTATATTTTCAAGATCACATTCCATTATATAATCAATTCTATTGCATTTATATTATGAAAACTCTTTATATTAAAAAAAAAATAAGAATAAGAGATTAAATCTTTTCTTTTTCTAATCTCGCTATTCTTTCTTGATGTAAAATTTTTAATTGTTGTTGTTGCTCAATGAAAACTTCATGATTAATTGGGAAGAATACAAAAACCAACAATCCTAGCAACGCTCCAAGAAGAGGCACGAATCCTACTAATGCTCTTAAACCTAAAAGTGCGGTCGGTGATTGGGTCTCTGCGTTTGAGTCAAAACCTGTTAAAAGTCCTACAATTATTAAAGTTATTCCTGAAAAAACCAACGATAATCTAGCAATTAATGTTAAAATTCCATTGTATGACGCTTCTCGTCTTTTATTAGTTTTTAATTCATCATAATCTATTGCTGTACTAATAGCGGGTTCAGTCATAAGCATACCAGCAGCTCCGAGACCAGGAAAAATTGTAACAACAATTAGTATAAAAAAATCATTTATAAGAAACAATGGCCATATTCCTAAAGAAAATATAATCATTGCAAGGAGTAGTCCGTATTTTGGTCCCTTTTTAGCATATATATACCTCCAAAAAGGTATGCTTATAAGGATTCCTATTGCTACTCCTGCAGCAGCAACACCTACTAAACCTTCATCTACTCCAAGAATAAATTTGGCATATAATGGAAGAACCATTATAGTTAATCCAAAACAAAAGTCAAGCAATGTATAAGTTAATGTAATTACTATAAATGGTTTATTTTTTAGTGTCTCTTTAATTGCGGTAAATACTGGTAATGGTTCGTCAATTTGGTATTCCTCTCTTTCTTTTGATCCGAGAAGAGAAAGTAACATTGTTACAGGAATAGTTAAACCCATTATAACACCTGCCCATTCCCATCCTATAGCATCTGCAATCATTGGAGGAATCATTATACCGATAAATGATGATATAAAGGCGATGGTATCTTTTATTGCGACCACTGTTGCTCTTTCTCCTTCTTCTTCATACATTTCGGTATATAAAGACGACCACCCCGTCATACATAGCGTAAATCCAAGATCGAATATGAATAGCATCAAAAGGGCATGCATAAATATAAAAATTTGCTCTGAACCTGAATAAGGTACCCACCAGAGAAAGATAAATCCAATTGTGAAAGGAATCGTTCCAACAACTATATATGGAACACGACGACCCCACTTAGTTTTCTTTTTATCCATATAAAAACCTATTAGAGGATCATTTATCGCATTCCAAATTCCATATATTAACCAAACCCACCCTGAAAGAACAAGATCAAGATGTCTAACTGTAACATAAAAAAATACAAATGAAGCAGCTACCATATTATAAGGAAGTGCGGATGGTACAGCCCCTAAAGAGTATAAAAGATGACCTTTACGCGAGTGTACTTTATCATGATTGCCCCTTTTTGTTTTATTCATCATAATCCTTATTTTATTTTATTAGATATAATTTAATCTTATTTTAACAGTTATTCGAAGATAATAATAAATTTTTCTAAATAACCTTAATCATGTTTTTTTCTGAAAAAATTATTGGTCTTCTTCGAGAATCTCTAAACCTAAAATTTTGGCTCCAGTTATGAATGTTTCCCTAAAGTCTCCAATAAAAGTAACTCTATGCCATCCGAAGGATTCCCAATCATAATTTTTTATAATTTTTTCTACATTACTTTTTACTAACATTTTTGAGACGCATCCTTTTTCATCAACCACATTATCTATAATTGTTCCTTGTCTAATTGATATTTTCTTCTTAAAAACACTTATTTTTATAGTTGTAACAATTTCACCAAGGGGGAATTTAACACAAGGAGAAGCACCTAAATAATGGGTTTCACCGTGAAAAACAATTTCATATGGAATTGAAGGACCATTAATTCCATATAGCTTATCTGGAGCTACACAGTGCATATATGTAATTTGTTCATTGGCAAAATCAAGAGTATGGTTAGATACAAATCCAGGGCGATTTGTTAAATATAAACCAAAAAGGAAACTTACTGTTGAATCCATATCAGACTCACATATACCATATTTTCCTTCATTACTTAATTCAAAATAAGCCATACAAGGATAAGCAGGTAATATTCCTGTCAATAAGAATGTTCCACAATCAGGAGTAAAAAAGTTAACTTCTCTATCTTGCAAGATTTTTTTAAAAGCCAAATATAATTTTGCAGAATTTAAGATTGTCTGTTCAGATGGTTCTATTTTCAGTGCATTTTTAACCCATTTATCAGCAATAATTTTAGCTTCATCCTCATTAACTTTCGAATAATATTCCAGAATCTCATTCGGATCTCCTCTTATCATTTCAATACCAAATATTTCTTTCAAATTTTCTCTATACTTTGGTTCATCCATCCTCCACTGATGTGCTTGATCTTTACCAACAGTGTCTGTAAAAAATTCAAACTCTTTATCACCACTCATTTTTCCCACTTGTTCAAGAAATTCTGGATGACTTTTTAATATTTTTTTACGTTCTGGATTAAATAGACCTAATATTACATCCCAATTCATTTTTATTACATCACTTGCATAAACCAAAACTCTCGTTCCCTTTAAACGTAGTAAGTTAATCATTGATTCAATTGCTTTTTCAAAATCTTCAAGCTTTTGTGAAGAGAATGGAAATACTTGATAATTTTTATCTTTAATATACGAATAGATTTTAGTGAATGAATGATCTCCTCCATAAATAAAATTACCAAGAATAACGGGTTTATCACATTCGATAAATTCAATTCCCGCTTGAACTATTCCAGGATCTCCATAATGACCTATTGTAAAGATAATCATTCCATCTGCTTTTAGTATATTTTCTTTAATATTATCGACTAAGATTTTATCATATGAAGTAATCATCGTTCCCCAATTAAATGCAACATTTGGAAACCTCTTAATTAAACGCTCCTTAATCTCATCTATTAGCTTAAAGTTGTCATAACCTAAATAGGGCCATCCAGCTTCCCATTGTGGTTTACCAATAAAAACAACCTGAATTTTTATTTTATTCAAAGTCATATTCTTATTCCTTATCTCATTCTATATTAAATTATATCTTTTTTAAAGAAGAATTTAAAACTTATAATTTTTTAAACATTAAAAACATAAAATAAAATATTCAAATTGATTTTTGATGAGAAGAGCAACATAAATAAAAATGGCTGTTAATTTCTATTGGTTAGGTGTTTCATTAGCAATATCATCTGGATTATCAAATCATCTTGGTACTGTTTTCCAAAAGAAGGTAATAAATGCCCTCCCTGATGAAGCAAAATTTTTTAGAAGCTTAGTTAAAAAAAGATTATGGCTAAGTGGTCTTATTTTACAATACGGATTAGGAGCTATTTTTTATATGATGGCTCAATTATTCATTGGTCCTGCACTAATTCCTGGATTTATGGCTTCAGGGCTAATTGTCTTAGCAATAGGTTCTATAAAGATTGTGGGAGAAACTTTAAATAAAGCAGAATTTATAGGAATTTTTCTAATGATATTAGCGTTTTTTCTATTAGGAATAAGTGAATTGTCAATTGACATTGCACATACAAATTTAGTGGAGATCTCATTTCTTATTAGGATTATTTTTTTTACATTAGTAGTTATTATATTTTCTTTTGTTTGTTATATGTTACAACGGGAAAGTAAAAGATTCAAGGGGATTTTATTAGCAACATTATCTGGATTATTATTTGTACTCTCAAATTTTTGGGTAAGCCCACTTATAGGAGTTATTGCTAAGGTATTTAATGGTACTTTTGATTTAGGAGAATTGCTAATATTTATTATTTCTTGCATTATTCTAATTTTATCTAATGTTTTAGGGGTTATAACGATTCAAAAGTCATTTACAGTAGGCCAAGCAAGTAACTTGGTTCCAATACAACAAGTTCCTACATTAATTGCTCCGATCGTAATATATTTTCTAATATTTCTATTAACACCACCCAGTGTCTTCTCTATTTACTATTTAATTATTGGATTAAGTCTAATTATAATTAGTTCTTTCTTATTGGGGAAGAGATCAGCTCAAATGGAAGAAATAAAATAACTTTATTTAATTATTTATTTTATTATGGCGAAAATTATATTTTTTCAAGCTCATCCCGATGATTTAGAACATAAATGTGGGCATTTGATGCACTATCTTACTACTAAAAGTAAAAAAATTCACATTATTAAGATTGCGTCAATCACAAAAGGAGAATTTGGACTTCCAGGACCTCAATATGATAAATTTAAAGGAGATTTGCTAGCAAAAATTCGAACACGAGAATTATTTAACGCAGAGAAAATTCATGGAATACCCCACGAAAATATAGATTTCTTTGGATATATTGACGGATTTGTACCTTTCAATACAAAATTTGTTAATAGGATTGCTGATTATCTTAAAAAAGAAAGACCAAATATAGTTATTGCTCCAGAAGCAATATATTCATGGTATTATCATATGGATCATATAAACACGGGAAGAGTACTATTTTATATCATTCATAAGAAATTAATAGATTTCACACCAATCCTTTATTTCTACACTTCCTTGTATCCAAATTTCTTTTTTGGCTTTAAAGAAAAGGATATCAAAACGTTAACTTTTAAATTGATAGCTTGCCATAAAACACAACAATGGCTTTTAAGATATACTATGCTCCCATATCGACCATTTAACAGGCTCGCGGGAAGAAAACTCCATGGATGGAAATATGCTGAACCATATCGACGCGTGTATTTCAATAAAAAAAATGTATATAAGAATAAACCACCACTAATAGTGCGAATTTTTACCCATTTTTTTTCTAACCTACCTTGGACTAAAGCAAAATATCCTCAAGAAATCCTTTTAAAGCTTAAAGAGAATTAAGTAAAAAAATAATATTATAAAACGAAGTTATATTAAATTTTTTAAAGATATAAAACGAAACCAATAGATATAAAATGGAACCAATAGGATATAATAAGAAAAGAGCGATTGAACTTCTCGAAATGTTTAATCTTGATGCTTTAATTGCTACTACGCCAGTTAATGTTTTTTATACAACCGGGATTCCTACACTTCATGTTGCCCCTAATCCAATACTATTTGTTTTGTATAATCAATATCCCAGTTTTTCAATAGTAACTAACGACGGAGAAGTGTTCTTACTCATATGGGCATTGTATGATAGTGTTGAAAAGTTTTCTTGGGTAAAAAATTATGAACGTGTTGGCTCCCCCAAAGGTGGTTTGAAATTATTAGGAGAAAAACTTGAAAATTTTGGTCTAAAAAACAAAAAAATTGGCATTGAAACTCTTATGCCTAGATATCAATCAGAATTTCTCCGAAAGGAATTTCCAGACGCTTCTTTTGTTGATGGGGATAATATATTTTTAGAAATGCGTTTAATTAAATCCGAGGAAGAAATAAATAGAATTAGGAAATCAACTCAAATCGCTGAACAAGCCATTCTTAATTGCATTGAATCTGTAAAAGAAGGAATAACAGACAATGAGTTACTTCAACTTGCGCGAAGCACTATGATTAACAAAGGAGCAGAAGGATGGGATCATTTGACTATGAATATTGGGGATTCTGATCCAGAAGCACCTGGTGTTGGTACTATTGTGAAGCCAGGTGATATGATTAGGTTTGATTTTGGTGCTGTTTGGAAGGGATATGTATCAGATGTGAGTCGAGATGCTGTTGTTGGACAAGCTCCTGAAAAAGGGTTAAAAGCAATGGAAAATATGATAAAAGTTCAAGAATTCTGTTTAGAAAACCTTAAACCCGGAGCAGATCCAAAAGAACTATATAATGGTGCTTATAACTATTACAAACAATTAGGAAAAGGTTTTTGTAGTATAATTGGCCATAGTATAGGGTTAGAAACCGAAGAAACACATATATTTGGACCGGGACATACATATGATGGTCCTATAAAGGAAAATATGGTGTTAGATGTAGAAGCATGGCAAAATGTGAGGGGTCAAGGATTAGTAGGGATTGAAGATTGTTATCGAATAACTAATTCCGGTTGTGAACAACTCTCAAGTCTAGATAAAGAAATTTTTGTAAAGTAATTAAAAATATATTTTTATTTTATTTTTTATATTTAATTAGTCTAAAATATAATTCTCTTGTACTCCTTTTCCTAATTGTTCTAAAATACTTTTAGTTCCTTTTTTTTTATAAACATCCAGTAATTCATCCATCGATGTAGTTCTACCATTAATTGCTGATAAATATGCCAAAAGGACAGTAGCTACAGCTTCTTTCGCATGTTCAGGTGTAAATTCAGGTTCTTTATCTTCTAATATGCAATCTGTAAAGTAGGCATCTTCATTACCCATTGAAATGTGATAATATGTTGGAAAAGGACCATGATTTATTTTTGGGAAATACCATCCCTTCGCTTTATAAGCGTCTAGTTTATGAGGGGTATAAATTTTAATGGGATTGTCCCAATCATGATTTTCTACTAAGGTCCCCTCTGTACCATAAACTTCTAATTGATTTGACGAAGGAGCATTAACAGTAAAACTTAATACACATTCTGCAATGACACCAGAATTATATTTCAAAAAAATAAACGCATTATCTTCTGCTTTTTCTGGTAATTTTGTTAATTGCTTAGTAATCCAGCAATAAGCTGAATGTACTGTATCATGTAAAATCCAATTCAAAGTTGCAAATTTATGAACTCCCATATCCATTAAAGCACCTCCTCCTGCCTTTATAGGATCTGCTTTCCAAGATTCTGGATTATTAACATTATGAACCTCTGGAACCCCTTCATAAGAACGAATCATAAATACTTTCCCTATTGTTCCATCATTTACAAAGTTATGAATACCTTGATGAGCAGGTAGAAAACGATGATTTTCAGCAATCATAAATTTAACTCCTGCTTTCTTAGTAGCTTTAATCATTTTGTCACATCCCTCAAGAGTCGTTGCCATAGGTTTTTCACATAAAATATGCTTTCCTGCTTTTGCTGCTTCAATTACGACCTCTTCATGAGCATGATGAGGAACCATAATTAGAACGGCTTCAATATCACTCTCCAGAAGATCTTCATAAGAATTAAAAGTTTTCAGCTTAAAGATCTTAGCTAATTTAGCTGCTTTCTTTTGATTAATATCATACACCGAGACAAATTCTATTTTGGGATTATCTTTACAACCAACATAATGATAAGGCCAAGCTGAATTGAGTGTGTTTCCAATTCCAACTAATCCATATTTTACAGAGTTCATAAATAAGAAAAATAAGAAAAAACTAAATAAGTTTGTTCTTCTCTTTTATTAAAATTTCTTAGTAAAATTAATTTATCAATACAATTTTAGTAAAATAAAGGTGTATGAAAATTAGATTAAAAGATAAGATTGTAGTATTAACTGGAGCAGCTTCTGGAATTGGCAGATCTACTGCTATATTATTTGCAAAAGAAGGAGCCATACAAGTTCTATCGGATATAGATGAAGAAGGTCTTAAAGAAACTCAAGAATTGATTGAAGATGGAAAAGGTAGAACATCAATAATGAAAATAGATGTAAGAAATCCAGAAGAAGTTAAGAAAATGATGGATTTAACTATTGAAAAACATAATAGAATTGATATCTTGATAGTTAATGCAGGAGTAGTACGAGTTGGACCCGTTGAGACTTTTCCAGATGAGGATTATGATTTATTAATTGATGTTAATCTGAAAGGAACTCATTATACATGTAAATACTCTGTACCTTATTTTAAAAAACAGAAATCGGGTTCGATTATAACTTTAGCTTCTGTTGCAGCTCATATTGGTCAGGTTGCTCATGCAAATTATTGCTCTACAAAAGCAGGAGTTTTAGGTTATACGAGAGCATTAGCCTTAGATTTAGCACCCTATAATGTACGCGTAAATAGTGTAAGTCCCGGAGCTACTGATACACCGATGCTACAAAGCGATGTTGCAAAACAAGCAAGAGATAGAGAAGTTTCTTATGAAGAGGTTAAGAAAGAATTTGAATCAGAAGGTGTAATGGGACGTTGGGCAACCCCAGAAGAAATTGCTTCAGGAATTCTCTTTTTAGCAACTGAGGAATCCTCTTATATAACTGGAGCTGATCTGAGAATTGATGGTGGTTGGACTACTCAATAAAAGTTTATAATTTCTTTTTCTATCTTTTTAATATTATTCTAAAGCCTTTTTAATAGCTGCTCTTGCTAGTATTCTAGTAGAATCTAAAGTCGGTAAGGGACAATCATTGGGGTCTATAAGTAAAGGTATCTCTGTACACCCTAGAACAACAGCATCACAGTTCTTTTTGGCTAATTTTTGAATTATTTTATTAAAAACTTTTCTAGATTCCTCTGTAAATACACCATTCACTAATTCTTCAAAAATAACTTTATCAACTATATCCTGATCAGAAACCTCTGGAATTTCACAAGTTATATTGAATTTCTTAAGAGCGTCGGGATAAACTGAAGAATTCATGAGATATTTTGTACCTAGTATTCCTAGGTGTTTAAACTTTTGTTGTTTTGCTTCTTTTCCTACCACTTCAGCGATATGTAACCAAGGTATAGGAGATTTAGATATCATTAAATTATATGCTTGATGTAGTGTATTATCAGGGCAAATTGCAAATTCCGCTCCTGCTTTTGCTACAATTCTGGCAGAGTTGAGCATTAATTCTGCTACTTCTTCCCAATTACCATTCCATATGTGTTGCATGTAATCAGAAAGAGGTGGTGTATGTATTGTTATTTCAGGATGTCTATATTTAAATAACTTTTCTTGAGCTTCTATACAAATAGTTTTATAACAAAGCGCAGCTCCTTCTGCACTACCAGCAACAATTCCTATATGTTTAACCATACTCATCACTCTTGATTTTTAAAATTATTTTACTTGTTTAACTATTACATAGTCATGCCTCCATCAACTAAGAGACTTACACCCGTACAGAATTCATTCAAGACAAGAAAAAGAACACCCTCTGCTATTTCTTCAGGTGTTCCAAGCCTTCCTAATCTCTGGCGACTTATATAATCTTGTTTTACTTTTTCAAAATTTCCTCCCTTACTCTTAATCCTTTCTGTTAATGATGGTGTATCTGTAGTTCCTGGGCATATTGCATTTACTCTAATTTTATCTTCAATATAATCTGCAGCCATAGCTCTAGTCAGTGATAAAACTGCTCCTTTAGAAGCTGTATATGCAACTCTATCTTTCACTCCTTTAAATGCAACTGAAGAAGAATTATTTATTATCACACCTTGAGTTTTTTTTAGATGGGGAATAGCGTATTTCGTAACTAAATATATACCCCGTACATTGACAGCCATTGTTCTATCCCAGTCTTCCGTAGAGATTGTATCAATTGCTCCACTAAGTACAATTCCAGCATTATTATACAAAATATCTAATTTACCATAAGTTTCTATGGTTTTATCAATTATTTGATTAGCTTCCTCTTCCACAGAAACGTCTGCTTGTACAAATATTGCATCTCCTCCAGTTGATTTAATTTTTGCTACAACATTCTTAGCGGATGTGGATAATGAATTACAACATAATTTAGCACCCTCTTTCGCAAAAAGGAGAGCAGTTGCCTCACCAATGCCTGCGCCAGCCCCCGTTATTACAGCAATCTTCCCTTTTAATTTCATTTTTTTGTTTTTGTTACTTTAAATTTTGAATAAGTATAGTTTAATATTATTGAAATTAAATAAAATTTGATTTTTATTTCATAAAACTTTAATGGAAAGAGAGTAATTCATTGATAAGAACTTTTAAGAAGAGATAATAAAATCTGATTAAAATGACATTAAGAGTTAAAAATGAACATTTTATTGACGATAAAGACCGAACAGTATTACTGAGAGGAGTGAACTTAGGGGGTAGTAGTAAAGTCCCTTTTACTCCTAATGGGGCAACCCATATAAAAACTGATTTTAGTGATCATAGGGACGTTTCTTTTGTTGGCCGCCCATTTCCTCTAAAAGACGCAGATGAACATTTTTCACGATTAAAGCATTGGGGTTTTAATTGTCTCAGATTTTTGGTAACTTGGGAAGCAATTGAGCATAGCGGACCAAAAGAATATGATAAAGAATACTTAGATTATCTCGAAGAGGTGTTAAAGATTGCTGAAAGTTATAAATTTTATGCAATCATAGATTCTCATCAGGATGTCTGGAGTAGAATAACTGGTGGAGATGGGGCACCTGGTTGGACATTTGAAAAAGTAGGGCTAGATTACACTAACTTTGAGAGCTCTGAGGCAGCAGTTACAATGCAACTAAGATATGACCCTAATGACCTTACAAAATATCTTCCAATGCATTGGACGGGGAATACTTATAGATTTGCGAATGGAACAATGTGGACTTTATTTTTTGGGGGAAAAGATTTTGCCCCTTCATGTTTAATTGATGGAATTAATGCTCAGGATTATCTACAGAATCATTTCGTTAATGCTATCAAACAAATAGCATCGAGGGTAAAAAATAATTCACATATACTAGGATTCGATATATTAAATGAACCTCCTGAAGGCTGGATCGGTAAATATGTCGATGGAAGTGAGTGGGAAGGAAAATCTGAAGTGTTGGGGTATGTTTTTACTCCTATAGATGCGATGCTTACTGGAGCAGGATATTCTAGAACTATTGGATATCAAGAAGTTAAAAGATTTGGTATTAAAGAAACAAGAAAAGATGAGTTAAATCAAGGAAAAATATCATGTTGGTTAGAAGGATTTGAAGATGTCTGGAAAAGAGAGGGTATATGGGGACTAGATGAAGTTGGAAAACCAAAGATTTTGAAAAATGAATATTTTCTCTATAAAAATGGAGGTAAAGTTGATTTTTACCGAGATTATTTTTCTCCTTTCATAAAAGCCTATACTGCTGCAATTCGAAGAGTTTTTTCAAATTCAATAATATTTCTTACAGGGCCTATGGAAACTGTGATGAAAGGAGAGGGATTTGAATTAGAGATACCACCTAATAGTGTACATGCTGCCCACTGGTACGATGTAGCAACAACTGGTACAAAAAAAGCAATGCTTAAAGCTAATTATAATCTAATTACAGGATCTCCAGTCATCGGTAAAAAAAATGTTAAACAAATGTTCATTTCACAATTAGAAAATATTAAAGATTACTCTAATTCTTTTTTTAGGGGCATTCCTACTATAATTGAGGAATTTGGATTACCTTTTGATCTTAATAATAAAGAAGCTTTTAAGAAGTTTAAAACTGAACCGAATGAAGCCTGGGAAACGCATATAAAAGCATTAAATAATTATTATAACGCAATGGATGTTAATTTATTACATGCATTACAATGGAATTACACACCCGATAACACCAATTTATGGGGCGATCTATGGAACTTAGAAGATTTGTCCATTTTTAGTATAGATCAAAAGATTAATCCAGATGATATTAATAGTGGTGGAAGAGCAATTGAAGGATTCTGTCGCCCACACTTCATTCGTTGTACTGGCATTCCAAAAAAAATGGATTTTCAAATGAAAGAAGGATTCTTTTATTTTGAGTTTGAAGGCGATGTTTCTATAAAAGGTTCAACAGTTATTTATATCCCAAGAATCCATTATCCAAACGGTTATAATATAAATCTATCTGAGGGTGAAATACAAAAAGATGAAAAAAATCAATTATTATCTATAATCATTAAAGAAAATGGGGTACATACGGTAAAAATAACAAAAATTTGAAATTTTCTTAAATGATTTATATATAATTTAATCCCAATTCAAATTATCATAATTAATTTGTGTTACTTCTCCAAGCCCTTCTAAGATAGTCCTTGTCCCTTCTTTTTTATAAACATCCATTAATTCATTCATCGAAGTTATTCTTCCATTTTTAGCAGAAAGATATGCTAAGAGAACCACTGCAACACCTTGTCTTGCTTGTTCTGGTGTAAATTCTGGTTTCTTATCTTCTAAAATACATTCCGCAAAATAAGCATCTTCATGACCCATGGATATTTTATAATAATCTGGAAAAGATCCATGTTCGATTTCAGGGCTATAATAAGCTCCCTTTACTTCAGCCTCAGGATGAGAGGAAAACACTCTAACAGGTTTCTCCCAGTCGTGATCCTCAAAAATCGTGCCTTTTGTTCCATGTAATTCTGTTTTATTAGTAAGCGGATGTACGGTACTAGATGAAATATCCACAGTCACAATTGCTCCGCATTTATAACGTAATAGAATTATGGCAGTATCTTCTCCTTTATGAGGGGGCGATTTTAAAGTCTTACTTAGCCAACACTGAGCAGAATCTACTTCACCAAGAAACCAATTTAACATAGTAAACTTATGAACTCCTTGATCTGAGACTACACCCCCACCACCTTTAGTATAAGTAAAATTCCAACCATTATCAAAAAATTCCGAACTAGCATAAGCACCTTCATAAGTTCGACCAAGAAATACATCTCCAATAAATCCACGTTCTATAGCATCTTTTATAAATTTATGAGCTGGTAGGAATCGATGATTTTCTGCTATCATAAATTTTATACCAGCCTTTTTCGTGGCTGCTATCATCTCATCACATTCCTCAAGCGTGGTTGCCATAGGTTTTTCACAGATGACATGTTTTCCGGCTTCGGCTGCTGCAATAACTAAATCTTTGTGTAAATAATGTGGTACTAAAACCATAGCCGCATCGATATCACTTTTTAAGAAGGCATCTAAGTTTGAATAAGGTTCCAATTTTGAATATTTAGCTGCTTTAGCTAACTTCTTATCATCGACATCATAACCAGAAATAAATTTAATTTGCGGATTATTTTTGGTGCCAAGCTTATGATAGCGCCAAACAGCAGAACCTGCTCCGATTATTCCAAACTTCACAAAATCACTCATTAAATTATCCTCCAATAATTTTTCCTTAATTATTTAATAAAATTTTTAAATTTGGTATTTATTTAACAAAAATTTTTTTATCTAAACTTGAAAGCCTCTCACAACCATTTGTTGTTATTCTGTAGCAATCTTCAATTCCCATCATCCCTTGATTTTTGAAATTCTGCCATATTTCGATATCAAAAACCATATTCTCTTCAAATGGCCGATCTAATTTTTTTAAGGGGCTAAATAAGTGAGTCTCCTCACATTCTAAACCAATGCTATGACCCGTTATAAAAGCTCTTCCCCTCTTTATTAGAGATTTATTAAATTTATTTGCATCATCATATAATTCTTTTATATTTAAACCAGGGATAATATGTTGTTCACAGAATTCTTGTATTTTTATCAAATTATTCAAAATTTCCTCTGCTCCATCAGGTATTTGTCCTATCACTAACTCTCGACTAACATCTGAAACATATCCTTTCCAAATGGTCCCTATATCAAATCTATTAAGATCTCCTGCTTTCAGAGTAGTTCCTATTCCTGGTGCTTCAGGATCAGAAGATCCCAAACTCATTGTTAAATGATCCCATCCTTCTGCACCCTCATCAACGATTGTTTTTCGGGCAATTTGTAATAATTCAATGTCAGTAATTCCTTCATAAGAGGCTTCAATCATATTCAATATAGCTTTTTCAGAAATTTGTGTTGATTTTTTTATTCTTTTTACTTCTTCTTCAGATTTGATTAAACGCATATCTAAAAAAGCTTGATCACCATTAACAAATGTCGCATTTGGAAATTTATTCCTCAGATATTCAGATTGATAAGAAGGCATAAGAGATTCATATCCTATGTTGCTATTTGATAAATCCCATTTTTCAATCTTATCAGATAAGGATACCATAGCACCTTTAGGAGATCCTATTCCCTGAATATCATTTACCCATGAAAATTTATTTGCACTACGATAAGTTATCCATGTTATCAAACTTTCTTCGCCATCCCTCCGAACTAAAGACAAACTTGGGTATTGGTTATATAAAACATATAAAATAGGATTTGGAGCTACATGTAATGTTGGTAAACCAGTTAAATAAAAAACATTTACAGAAGTAGAGGCAATTAATACATCAATATCGTGCTTTTCTAAAACATTACGAGTTCTTTCTTTATTAAAACCAATTGGTTCCATTTATTATCAAACCAAAATAATTTTTAAAATGCAATTATTTTATTAAAAAATTTTAAAAAAAAAATTAATTCTAACTAAATTTCGCTAATCTATATCCATAAAAACTTCTAATCTCTGTAATGAGTTCATGTCGCCCTTAGTTTTAAGTTCCCCCTCCATAAATGCTTCCATTGGGTCGACCTCGCCTGTAGCAATGCCTACAAAAAGATCAGAATTAACTTCCAAGCCCATTTCAGCATTTTCATCAAAGCCTTCCTCTATTCGTGCTGTTTTATTTTCAAAAATCATTTTTACTTTATAATTTAAGTCTGAAAATTCAAATTGCATAGTTTTATTGAATCCTTCAAATTCATCCGCAATCTCTGGATCGTCTAATACCTTCACCCATTTATTTAAGGCTTCTTTAATCTCTTCATTAGTTGCCAAAAAATACACCCCTTTTCTTTTAATAAATATTATTTAAAATTTTTTAATAACTTCTTGATTATATATTGAGATTATTTTGTTTTTGTTCTTTATATAGTTTTATTATACTTATTTTACACTAAAAACATTATTCATATTCTCCTTGAATATTTAGATTTTTCTTTTTTTTTAAGCTCTGCTAACACATCTTGTGGGTATTTAGCTTTAAAAAAGGGCATGCTTGAAAACCAATGGCTTAGCATTTTAACAATCAAAGACGGATTATTCTTACTTTTATTTTCTTTATGAAAATATATTCTTCTGTATTTCTCAGCATATTTCCAACCTTTTAACTTCCTTCCTGCTAGTATCGTTTTTGGTTTATATATCAATGTTACATAATTTATCAACCAAAATTGAGTTTTATGACAAGCAAGTAATTGATCGATTAAAGAAAATTCCTCCTTTGCAAACCCGAAGAAATAATTAGGACTTAGCGTCGAGTAAAAATAAAGTATTGGAGTAAAGTCAATTAAGTTATTATGAATACAGTAATATATTGCTTTACCCGTATTAATATGATCTTTATGGTAATAAGAGGTGTAAATTGCTTCTGGTGCGAAAATTATATCAGGCTTTTCAGCATTTAAATATTCAGCAATCTTATTTACAAATTCTTTAGTAAATTCTACTAAACCATCAACATACCCAAAAAAGTGAACATTTTCTGGAGGTATTCCATGAATGCTTAAAGCATTGTATAATTCTCGAGTTCTAACTTTTGCAAGAAAATCACCTTTAAATTTATCATATTGAGCACCAGGAAGGCCATATTCACCTTTTGTAGTAGAGGCAATTTTAATAAGATACTTCTCTTTACTTTTTGTTGCAAGATAATGAATGAGATGACCACAATTTAACTCTAAATCGTCCGGATGTGGTTGAAAAAATAAGATTTTTACCATTTTTCCAACCTTACTTTATAACTTCTAATTGGGCTTGTCTTTTTGCCAACAGAAA
>CAYPFJ010000006.1:83355-100747 GCA_964409945.1 uncultured archaeon
GGTACTTGTTGAATGGGAATCATTCGACTAGCATTAGCTACTTGGAATGATTGCTGGATTTTCATAGTCCCTATGATACTTGCTACTATTAAAATTATTGCACATGCTATAAATAAGAATAGTTCGCCTAAAGTAGCATTTCCTCCAAAAACATGGGCGAAAACTGCCATTAATGGTGCAATCCAAAAATTAGTTAAAGAAAATTGGAATCCTGATGATATTGCTAATAAAATTCCTTTTAATTTTTCAATTTTTCTTTGCAAAATCTCACATATGAATGTACCTAAAAATAAAACAATCGTAAAAATAGTCATGTTAAGCAAAAGATTAAGCCCTAATATATTTATACCAGTGATATCTACACTCAATTCAGAAAGACCTAATGAAAAGATTGCTGTGATCATTAAAATTATTCCAATAATTTCTTCTTTTTTTAATGTTTCACCCACAATTTTAACAGATCCAATAGCGAGAAAAATTAAACCGAATGCCATCAAACCAGGTATTAAGGCGGGACCGATGTAAATTTGAGCAATCATAAAAAAAACTGAACCTATTGCTACCTCCATTAATATTCCTGTTATCCAAATAGGATTTTTCACTAAACTCCTAAAAAATTTTGCTTCAGGGGGTACTCCATTAACTACCTTTTTTTGTAATACTAAACCTACATTATTTATACTTCCAGATAATACAGCTAGAAAAACACCTAGTAAATAAAAAGAACCATTCATTTTTGCTCAACACTTCTTTTAGCTTTTGTATAATATAAGAAGAAATTATGATGATAAAACATCTGTATTAAATGTATATAAAGCTATTGAACTTTTTCTATAAATCGATATTAATTCAAGTATCATCAT
This sequence comes from uncultured archaeon, assembly GCA_964409945.1. Classification (GTDB taxonomy): domain Archaea; phylum Asgardarchaeota; class Lokiarchaeia; order Sigyniarchaeales; family SOKP01; genus Loki-b32. The sequence goes on from CAYPFJ010000006.1 coordinate 84,219, forward strand.
TTAAATCTAAATTTTTAAAGTAGAGGGAGAATTACAACTTTTTTATTTTAATCCTAATATTTTTCTTGCTTCAGATGGATCAGCTACTTCTCGATTTACATGCTTACAGATACTCACATAATTTTTAACAATTTCAGCGTTATTTTTTGCTATTACTCCTTTTTTAATAAATGGATAATCTTCAGTTCCCACTCGAATGTTTCCACCGTGTGTAAGGACAAAAACCAAGAGGCTCATTTGTTCCTCACCCATTACACTAGCTGTATGAACACTATTAGAAGGTAAGTATCTTCTCCTATGCATGTATTCTTCATAATTAGCAGGACTCCATGTTCCACCAGGCCAATCAAAAAATAAAGTTAAGATATGTGGTTTAGCCCAGTCTAACAATCCTTTTTCTATTAAATAATTTAAGTTCCAATATGAACCATGTTGCCAAACTTCCCATTCTGGTCTGATATTCGCTTCTTTACATTTTATACAGTATTCTTCAAGTTCTGTAAGTGGATGCAATACATCAACATTAATTTCAGCAAAATGTTCTGAATGGTGATTTAATATAACTGACATCATATCTGGTTTGGCATCAAAATCACCTTTTCTTTTAGGGATTGATTCACTTGACATCCCTGCTTGTATAATAACATCACACCTTTCTCTTATTCGTTTAACAATTTCAACTTCTTCTCCCCGGGTAAGATGAACATGAGCAACCGCAGCACCAGCTTCATAGCATTGTACAATATCTTCAATTAATGCTTCAGTTGTTTGAGCCCAATTTTTAACTTCAGGATAAATCCAAGAATTAGCCGTTGTAGCAGTTATTATAATTTTTGTATTTTTTTCCATTATTATTATCTACCTTTTAAATTAATTATCTTGAAACGCGGCCAGATGTATCACCGCCCATTAATTTTAGAACCTCATCAATAGAAACTAAATTAAAATCTCCCAATATTGTGTGCTTTAAACAGGAGGCAGCTACAGCAAAATTGAGTGCAATTTGGAGATTATCTTTATATGTGAGTAGTCCATAAATTAATCCTCCCATAAAAGAATCACCGCTACCTACTCTATCTACGATAGGGGTTATTTCATATTGAGGACCAATATATACATTAGTTCCATCATAAAGAATTGCTGACCATGTATTATGGCTCGCAGAAAGTGATCCTCTTAGAGTAATTGCTACCTTTTTTAGGTTAGGGTATTGTTTAACTATTTCTTCTACTACATATCTATAATTCTCAGCTTCAAGTTTTCCTGAAGTGATATCTGTATCGGGAGCTTTAATATCCAGAACTTTCTCAGCATCTTCTTCATTCCCAATTGCAATATCGGAGTATTTTAGTAAGTTGGGTATAATTTCATTTGGTTTTTTTCCATATTTCCATAATTGGCTACGATAATTTAAATCGCATGATATTGTAATATTTTTTTCTTTTGCGATTCTCACAGCTTCAAGACAAATATTTGCTAAATTCTGTGAAATTGCGGGTGTAATACCAGTCCAATGAAACCAGGACGCACTATCAAAAATTTTATTCCAATTAAAATCGATAGGATTAGCTTCAGATATAGCTGAATGTGCTCTATCATAAATTACCTTACTTGGTCGAATAGAGGATCCCATCTCGAGAAAGTATATTCCTATTCTATCACCTCCTCTGACAATATTATTTGTATTTACACCGAACTGTCTTAGAAATTGAATACAAGCGTCACCGATTTCATTATTTGGTAATTTCGTTATATAATCTGCAGGAATTCCATAATTAGCTAATGAAACAGCAACATTAGCTTCTCCACCACCATATATTAAATCAAAAGAGCGAGTTTGGACGAAGCGTTTAAAATTAGATGGGGAAAGTCTTAACATTATTTCTCCAAAAGTTACAACCTTAGGAATCATTAGAATCCTTCTATCAAGTTTTTATTCTAAAATTAATGAGTTTTTTTCAAATTTTATAATATAATTATATGATATCTTGAATTATTTATGCTTTTTATTTAAATTTATATAGAATTTAAATTAAAAAAAGGATTTTAGGGGATTTTAGTAATATTAATAGTATGAACACCATCCTTTTTAGTTCTTATGAAGATTAATTGTTCAGCATCTTTTTTATCAATATCTCCTTCAGTAACTTCAATTTCATACCCATTTGGATATTGAATATAAGGTACAAAAATAATTGTGGGTTCCTCTATTGAAGAATCAGCATCAAATTCGAAGGTAAAAGTTTTTTCTTTATAATTAAACTCCATTTTTAATGGTTTTCCAGAGCAGTGAATATAATGTGGACGGCAGAATCCTTCAATTGCTCTGCCACCGCTATTGATATCATTAGGATTTAACTGTTGATCTCTACTGAAAATAGAAAGATCTTCAAGATTCCATTGATCACCCCATTGATTTGTGTTGTCAGCAGTATAATTCCATTGAGTTGAATTAAGTAAATTGGCATCTAGAGCGTCATAATACATATTTAACAATTGTATATGACTTTTCCAAGCTTTGTCCGGTTCAATTATGAATTTTTGATACGCTTCTCCATTATTAAGATTAAATACCAGACCAAATTCCCCAATTAATGTAGGAATACCCCCATGGATCTTACTTGAGATATTCTTAATAATATTTAAATGATTTATGAACATTTTTTTAACATTCTTCTTTCCAATGACTGGTTTATTTGTATAAGAGTTAAAATTAGCCTTTATCATGGGTCTTCTTGTACCTAATGTAGCATCATCATACCAATGCCCTGCATTCACAGAATTCGTTGGCACACTAAATTCAATATCTTCAGTTGTCTTCAACTTTTCAGCAGGACCCTCAAAAAATATAATGCTCTCAGGAATTATATCTCTAACTACTTTTGTAAAATTTGTGAAAAATGGTCCTAAATAATCATAAAAAAAGTCTACGATCTTTCCATTCTTTTTCTTAAAATAGTTATTTTTTAGAATGATTGGCTTATCTTCATTCTTTATACCCCAAACTCCTTCTTCTTTCCAAATATCCTTATATCCATCAAGCCAACATGAAATTCCCCTCTGATTCATTATAGCTTCTCGCGTTACTTTTATGCCAAATCGTTTTATTTCCCTATATGGAATTGTTCTAGAGTATCCTGCTCCTGTAAGCATTGCATCTATAGGTTTGAAAGCATATCCTAATGCTTCTGAAAAGCCTTCGATATCACTCCCATCGACTAATTTTCCTATCCACCCTTCATAAGGTTCATTTAAAGTGTTGAATCCAATAATAAAGGGATTATCTTTTACTCTTAGTGCTACTTGTTTCATTGCATCAAAGAAATGAGTCTGTAGATAACTTTGAACATTAATGCCATTTATTTTACAAGAAGGCGCGAAATCTTTTCCACCAAAAAATAAAGTCCACATTGTTCCATTAGCAAATCTAAGTGAGTTTGAGATCCAATGTAGATGAGGATATGAATGTGGATCTTCAGGATCGTATCTATATTGCATTACTAAAGCTGCTTCTGCTTCATCGAATTTTGTAAAATCTAAACCGACCTTTTCAAAAGTCCAACCAGGTGCACCATCTCCTCCTGACATTCTACTCCAGACATCCTGATGAGGATCTATGAATGTATAAAATTTATAACTTTCAGCAATCTTTAATACCTCTTCGAGATAATCTAAATATTCTTTATCATAATCTCCAGGTCCATTATGCTCAATTGCTTCCCAAGTTACCAAAAACCTAAGACAATTAAAACCCCAATGCTTTAATCGTGAAAAATGTTCATCTGCTTCTTTTAAAGGAAATGGACGACCAACAAAAGAAACGTTCCTATGATCGCTAAAATCCGTTTTTATATGGGTTGCTCCATTGGGAGAGAAAGGAACTTTTGAGCTTCCACCCAAATTAACACCCCTAAGTAATACAGATCTCCCTTGTTCATCATGGAATCTTTCATTTTTAATTTTTAGTTTCATTATATTCACAAAAAAATCCTTTTTAAGTGATTTTCTCTTTCTAATTAATTTTAATAGTCATTTTTATTTTTTAATTTTAAAGGATTTAATATTCACCAAAAGAGTGAGTAATATTCAAAATATTAATATTATCCCTGAACCAGTACTGCTGAATATTTCTTCTGGAAAGTTTATAATAACAGAAAGTACAGTTATAATTTTTGATGAAGAATTATTAAAATTGAGCAATTATTTAAAAAATCTTCTTCTCCCTGCTACTGGATTTAATTTACTTGTAATTAAATCAAATGAAAAGATTGTTAGTAACACAGCAATAAATCTAAAATTAACTGATAGCAAAGAAAAATTAGGAGCTGAAGGTTATATTATGGAGGTAACTTCTAAAGATATCAATATAACGGCACCTTACACCGCCGGTATTTTTTACGGTATTCAAACATTGCGACAACTTCTTCAACCTGAAATAGAAAATAATGTTAGAGTTGAAGGAATAGAATGGCAGATTCCTTGTCTAAAGTTGAAGGATTTTCCACGATTTTCTTGGCGTGGATATATGCTTGATGAAGCTCGACATTTTCATGGGAAAGAAATTGTTAAAAAAATGCTTGATTTAATGGCACTATTAAAAATGAATAAATTTCATTGGCACTTAACAGATGATCAGGGGTGGAGGATTGAAATAAAAAAATATCCTAAACTTACTGAAATTGGTTCTAAGAGAGAAGAAACCCAAGTTGGTGGTCTTTTTAGCAAAAAACGGGATGGAATCCCCCATTCAGGATATTATTCACAAGAGGATATTAAAGAAATTATCGAGTATGCTAGGAATCGATTCATTCAAATAATACCCGAAATAGACTTACCTGGGCACACCAGGGCAGTTTTGGCAGCTTATCCTAATTTAAGTTGTAAAGGGTACCCCTTTAGAGTCTCTACACATTGGGGGATTCACAAGGATGTATTGTGTATAGGAAAGGAGGAAGTTTTTGAATTTATTCAAAATGTTTTAAAAGAAATTATAGATCTATTTCCCTCTAATATTATTCATATAGGAGGTGATGAAGTACTTAAAGATAGGTGGAAAGAATGTTCAGATTGCCAATTACGGCTAAAAAAGGAAGGTTTAGAAAGCGAAAAAGAACTTCAAACCTATTTTACTAATAGGCTATTAGGATTTTTAAGTAAGCATGAGCAAAAAATTATAATATGGAATGATGCTTTAAAGAAGAATTTAGAGGAAAAACCTATTTGTCAATACTGGCTTCGAGGAAAAAAGGAAATTCTTGAGTATTTGAAGAAAGGCGGAGAATTGATAATGTCTAATTTTAAATATACTTATCTTGATCATTCTTATACATTTACTCCACTTAAATTAGCATATAAATTTGATCCCATTCCAAAAAAATTAGACGAAAAGTACCAAAAGCATGTTTTAGGGTTAGAAGCTCTTATGTGGGGTGAATACAATCCAAATATTAAACGTTTAGAATGGCAGACCTTTCCACGCTTGATAGCATTCGCAGAGATTGGATGGACACCAAAAGTCAAAAAAAATTTCATCTCGTTTCAAGAACGCTTAAATATTTTTCTGAAAAGATTCGATATAATTGGTATAAATTATGCAAAAATCCGAGAAGTTAAAAGTAATGTTTTAAAACGACTATTTAAAGTGTTTACTTTACTTAAAGAACAAAAAGGAGGTATATAAATAATTTATATTAAATTTATTCATACATATTCAATAGTTGCGGGAGGTTTTGGAGTAACATCAAAATAAACATATTTAGTTTCTGATATTCTTAGTAAATCCTCTTTTAGCTTGTTTAATAATTCTAATGGTAAATTTGTAACTTTAGCAGTTCTAGCATCCTTACTATTAATTGCTCTAATGATAACATCATATTTTCCTTTAGCATTGCTCCCTAATTCATAAAGAATTCTTGCATATCCCTCTAATTCAGAAGCTTTTTTGATTAATTCTTTAAAGTCCCAATCTCCTTTTTCACATAAAGGTCTCTCATAAATTCTTTTTCCATCAACAAGTCCTGTAACCTTCTTATTAAGAACATCCTCACTTATAGCAGCAAAGACTTGAAATGGCTCTTGTTCACCATCCTTATTTATAATCATGATTTTTCCATATTTTTCTTGATAATACTTTTCAACTGAAGATTCTATAAGATCATGGACTTTTTTCTCAAAAACAAGGTTTTCCTCAGTGACGGGGCCTATAATTCTAGCTGAAAGTGCTGGTCCAGGAAATGCTTTTCTGTATACAAGCTCCTGGGGCATATTAAAATATTCAAGGATCTTACGAACCTCATGTTTAATTAGGCTAGCAACAGGCTGAATTGTTGCTTCCACATCATATTCAATTTCAACATTATGCTGACTTTTAACAAACCCTTCAATATGCTCTTGCATTAACTCTTTTTCCTCCTCAAGGCTCATCGTCTCCTTCAAATCAATAATTTTTACTCCAAAACTCTCCTCAATATCCGGAAGAATTGTTCCGTCTGCTAATAGATCACAATGTTCTTCACGAATTATTTTACTTATGATTTCTGAATAAGCTGCTTTAAAGAGTTTTCGCTTATTTTCGGCATCGCCCTCACCGTATATTTTCGGAAGAAATTCCTTCCTAATATCTATTACTCTTACATCAGGAAATAGTTTTTGTATATAATCTCGTTCTTCGATACCCTTAATTAATCTCATTAAACCATGGTCAATAAATACAGGAATTGTGTTGATTTTTGCTTCTTTTAATAAAAAATATACCGCAGAACTATCTATACCCCCGGATAGAGCACAAAAAACTTTTTTATTCTTCGCATGTCTGTTTAAAAATTCGATCGCTGCTTTTACAAACTTTTTAGGTTTTTTAGGAGCATTTATTAATCTGTGATTTAACATAGAATAGATTAATTCGTATCTTAAATTAAGTGCTTTTATTAAGTGATTATGATTTATGATTTATTCAGATATTTCGAAATGAATTTAATTTTTATAAGGCAAAGAAATAATTGTGTGACTGAAGTGTTAAATATTATGAATCAAATAAGAAAGATTAAAGTAACATTAAAAAGTAGACCAACCTTTGAAGGTGCTGGCGTTCGATTAAAACGCGCTTTTGGTTATGCTGATGAGTCTCTTGATCCATTTTTACTTCTAGATGACTTTCATTCAGATAATTTATTGTAGCAGGAAATTTAGGTGTCACATCGAAAAAAACATTTTCAGTTTTTGGAATTTTTAGTAATTTTTAGTCTATAATGAAATTATTTAACTTTTATAGGGGATGTTTATAATCATCTGATTATATATGTGAAAATTGTAAACGCATTAGAAAATTTAAAATATTTTTTAAATTTACCCATCCTTTTATGACGCTGATATTAGAATAAACAGGTATTTGGTTATACAGATTTACTATTAAACCCTTTTTTACTCCTTGATAAAATTTATTCTGTTATATATGACATACCTTTTTCTTTTATATTTCTATAGAAACCAGGTTTAATTTAGAATTCCAATAATAAGATTTTTAATAATTTTTATTGAAATATTAACATTTCCCTCATGTAATTAAAGAATAAGTTGCTTAAATTTCGAAATATTTATATATATTACCTTCAATCTTTATTTTTATAAAATTATAAAAAATCTTAATTATAATGGCGATAACAAAATATAAAAAGGCTTTGAGGAATTTCTTGTTTTATGTTGTCGTACTAGTTATTATGTTTTTAATTTTGGCATTATTCCCTGGCACAGCAAATCAAGATTTGACACTGTATATTCCTGGAAGGGGTTTTATTGAAAAATTTCTTATATTTGTAGGTTTTTGGACTCTCGGAGGGATAATTGGTGGAGTCTTATTTGGATACCTTTTAGCACCTCTTTACGTTCTTGTTCAAAAAAAAATTTTTGGAAGAAATCTGATTTATGGAATTCAAGATAATCCTAAATCACAAAAATTTAAAGTTTTTTCTAGGGCAATTTTCCCCGCGTTAATGGCAATAAATTTATCATTGATATTTGCATCAAATGAGACTTTTACAAGTGAAATTCCCCTTCCACTACCAGGTGTTAGTGTAGATTGGGTAAAATTAATGAATTTCCTCATTACTTTTCTTGTTATGTTATCAGTAACGGTTGGAGCCTCTTTTGCTATATTTTCACCCGTCTGGTTTATTTTAGATGGTGGTCTCGTCTATTCAAACCAAAAAAAAGTTATGGAAAAACAGTTAGAACAACCCATTATAGGGAGAGCTGTAGGAGATTGGTTTATGGATTTGCTAAAAGGTTATGCGGGTATTTCAGTTATTATTTCCTATTTTCTAATATTTTTCCCATTTTTTATTGCCCTAATTTCAAATCTCTCTGGAGCTTTTAATACAATTACTGCAATTATCAATTCACTTATACTTATTCCATTAGTGTTTCTTATCGCTCTTGCATCGATTCCCATGTTGATTATTTTAGATCTTATAAAAGAAAACCGAATCAAATACATAAGAAAATGGGCAAATAGGTTTGGGATTAAAGATCATGTAAAGATCAATTTTGAAACAATTAATTAATTCATTATTATATTTAATACTCCCTATTCCAAAATCCTTATTCTACTCATATAGATCTATTATGAATATTTAAAAAAAAATAAGGGATAATATACAAGTTTCAACGATAACTTTTTTTTGATTAAAGAATGATTTACGAATTATGTATTGTATGAGCAAATCCTTTAATTTTTATAAGGCAAAGAAATAATTGCGTGACTGAAGTGTTAAATATTATGAACAAAATTAGAAAGATTAAAATAACCTTAAAAAGTAGACAAACCTTTGAAGGTGCTGGTGTTCGATTAAAACGGGCTTTTGGATATGCTGATTCATCTTTAGACCCTTTTTTGCTTCTTGATGATTTTCATTCTGATGATCCCAGAGATTATTTAGCGGGATTTCCATGGCATCCTCACCGTGGTATAGAAACAATTACTTATATTTTACATGGTAAAATTGAACATGGTGATAGTTTAGGTAATGGTGGTGTTATAGAAGCAGGTGATGTCCAGTGGATGACGGCTGGATCTGGCATTATACATCAAGAAATGCCTAAAAATGATAAACATGATACATTACTCTGGGGATTCCAGCTTTGGGCAAATCTTCCCGCCTCACATAAAATGATGAAACCTAGATATCGAGACATTAAAAATTCTCAAATTCCAGAAATTTCATTAAATGAAGATAAAATCAAAATTAAGATTATCTCTGGTGTATTTAATGGAGTTAAAGGTCCTGTGGAAGATATTATTACTGATCCTGAATATCTAGATGTCATGATAAGTCCACATTCGGAATTCAACCATCCAATAAGAGAGGGCTATAATGCTATTGCATATATAATTGAAGACGAGGGGTATTTCGATGATAAAAAAGAAGAATTAATCGGCAATGAAACCCTAGTAATCTACAGAGATGGAGATACAGTAAATATAAGTACACTTGAAGATGGAGTTCGTTTTTTATTAATATCTGGTAAACCAATAAAAGAACCTGTGGCGTGGCGTGGACCAATTGTGATGAACACGAATGAAGAATTGAGTATAGCTTTCGAAGAATATCAAAATGGAACCTTTATTAAATATAAATAAGAATGGAAAATTGCGTTTTTTTTTAACTACTTTTCTTATTTGTATAATTTTAAATGACTTGATTATTATCAGTTATATAAAACTATTAAAGTGAATATTTATGGAAGAAGAAGTCCCTTCAGAATTAAAACAGAAGATCAATGCTAACGTAGAAAAAATTTTTGATAAGTGGCTTCAAAAAGCTGCGAAGAGTGAATCAATAGAAGGAATAATTAAAAACTTAATGGTAGAAAAAATTATGAACGTTCTTGGTGCAATTATGAAGAGAACAGTTGTAAGAAAGGTCGCTAAAAGAGCAGTAAAGAAAGCAGTAGATCGATACTGGGAAAAAAACCATGAATTAATACTCGAAAAAATTAAAAATTTATAAGTTTTTTATTCTTTTTATAAGAAAATCAATCTAATATTTAGAATTGTTTTTCAAAAATCTCATAATTTAATAGGTGTATTATAATATCCAGAAAAGATTTTAAGATTTTTGATGCACATCTTCATACATACGGCATTTTCCTTGATCCTCATGAAGATATCATAAGTTATATGGACCAATATAATGTTGAAAAAGCAATATTGACTACTATAAATAGGGCAAAAATACATAAAAACCAGAAGGATATTGCTTCAGATTCAGAAGGAAAAGATAAGATGATCAAACTTCTTGAAAATTTTAAAAATATGCAGCCAAAAAGTCAACTTTCTCACCAAGATGTCATAGATATCTCCAAAAAAGCTCCAGAAAGAATTTATAAATTTTTTTGGTTTAATCCAGTATTAAAATCTGAGGAAGAAGAAAATAGTTATAAAATTTTAGAAGAACATTTTAACAAAGGATTTTGTGGTGTTAAAATACATTCTGCGTTTAATTTAATAAATTTTCCACGTGATATACTAAAATTGTTAGCATTTATGCAGGAATTTGATAAGAATATCGTATTGTATATTCATTCCCTTCCAAAAACTTCTCTCTTTAAAGGAATATCTCCTAAAGATATCGCAAAGGTAGCCAAGAAATTTCCTGAATTACGTTTTATTGTAGGTCATGCTGCTTATAGTATGGAATATGCTATTGAAATTGGTGTTGCATTAAAGAATTATGATAATGTTTTTTTTGAAACTTCATTATCTGCTTCTTTAGGTATTTATAATTTGATTAAGACAGTTGGACATAAAAAAATCCTATATGGTAGTGATTCTCCTACAACTTCAACTCTCGCCATTGAAATAGCTAAAATTCTTACCTTACCAAGGATCTCAAAAGAAATAAAACAAGATATTTTATACAATAATGTATTTAATTTATTGAAGTCTTAACTGTAAATTAATTATTCTTTAGCCTGTATATGAATAATAGGATGTAATTTTACATGATTTTTTTGATTTATTAAAATTTGTTAAGTTTTGAGAAACAATATCTCCTTAAAATTCTGATAATTGTCGGATATATTAATGAATTAATTTTTTATTTATCTATTATTAAATTGTGAGATATATTTATTATAATCCTTTTATTATTTGTATTTTAATAATAAATCAATTAAAAGGGGAATCCTATTTTTTTTTAATAATAAATAATAAAAATCTAAAGATGATTTAGTGAGTTATTTAAGGGATAATAAAAGCTGGGAAGAAGAAGATGAAATAAATTGGGATGTTATAAAAATTTCGAAAGTTGACGACAAAATTATTAAAAAATTAATCGATAATCTAAAATTAGATACGTCTGATTTATCAGAGAACTTTTTTATATCTTTTGAAAGTCTTTTAAAACTTGGAAAGAAGATCGAACCCGTACTTAATTCATTTATCAAAGAAACACATGAAATACATAATTGTAAGGTTGATACATTCAATTTTATTATAGATTTTGTTAAAAACAATACTCTCAAATATGTTTTAGTACCTCAATTATATCATCCTGATTTCATTACCAGAGCTAGAACTGTACTAAAAATTGCAGAAGCAGGTGATTTAAGCTATCTAAATTTTATACTACCATTATTAAATGATCCCGATGATTCTGTTCGGTGGTCAGTAATAAGATTTTTGAATATGCATGAACATCTTTTAAAAAATCCCCTTGTTTATAAGGAAATAAAATGTTACGTTGGAAAAGAATTAAATCCTGTAATTAGGGATAAAATGAAAGAATTATTTAAAAAAGCATGAAACAAACTCTATTTTAATCCTTTTTTTTTCTTTTATAAATTATTAATAAATTTAATAATAAAAGTCTTCAATAGGGAAGTTAAATCCCTTTTCCAAGCAAATCCATCTAGTCTTCGCGCTTTAATCCCTTTACTGAAAATCGTTATGAAATTTAAAACAAGGTATCTGATATTATCTAAAGTGTTAGTAAGCTTATGCTTTTCTGTTAATCCCGAATAAATATCGTCTGCTAAATTATATACTAATAAATCTTTAAAACCATCGAAATCATAAAGTGTTCCAAATTTAAAATAGGAAGTCAAAAATTGAGAGATGGCATTCTCAATTTCTTTCTCAGAACATTCTCTCTTGCTGATACAATAAGTTTTAATCATTCTTTCTATTAATAATCCTTTAAAAGTACTTTCTGGTTCAAGGTTTAATGTAATTGTTCTCTTAAATTTAAGCTCTTTCTTGATTTTTTCTTCTCGTCTGGCAAACAGGACGTTCTCATAATCTTTTACTATAATGTTTGATAATCCAGAACGTAATATTATTATGTTTGTATTAATTTTTTCCATTCCATAAAAGTGAGTAGGAACATTATCAATATGCCTTTCTAATATATCTCTAATATTAAGATTTTTAGATTCATAAGGACTGAAAAAAATTTCGTATAGAGCACTAAAATTATGCTCTTTAATATCTTTTTTAAGTATCCTCCTTATGTATTTATCATATTCAAGGAAGAATTGGAAAATACAATCATCAACTGCTAAACTTAAATAGTTATGTGTATATTGAGCTCTAACTAAGTATTTCTTATATTCCAATCGTATTTTCTGAGCTCTAATCCATTCAAAAGCTAAATCTAAAAGTTCTTTTTCTTCTATTATCATATCTTTAAAGTAAAGTAACGATTCATAGACCTCATCATAATTTGAGCCAATAGATTGATTCACTAAAAATTTTGCTATGATTTGAGTTGGTTCCAAATTTTTAAATTGATTTTGGATTCTTTCATAATATTTTAATAGATTATCCTTTTCAATCTTATAAATCTCATCAACACTTGCTTTTTCCATTTTAAAATTTTACTCTTCCAATTTTAATTAATCACTTTTATCAAGTATTAATCCTATTTTATCGAGATCTTCATTTGAAATTGCTCCCCATCGCTCAAACTTAAGATGCGGATTAATTAAATTAATAATATCTTTAAGATCTCTATTTCCATCTAATAGAAGTCTTAAATTTTTCTTATAATATGATAACTTTTTGTTTTGTTCAGTTTCTTTATATTGCTGAACTAAGATAACTCCATAACTTTTTGAAATTTTATTTTCAACAAAATATTCTTCTAAGTAAACTACTTTCTTATCTCCATTGTTTAATTCTATCCTTCTAATGTTAGGATAAACACCTTTTTTGTTATAAACTTCTAAAGTTTCACTTATCTGGTGTTCATAATAATCGGGTAAAATTGCCATAACATAATAAGATGGGATATAATCTAAAAATGCTTTTCTTTGGGGATCATCATTATTAAATGTGTAGAGATTTGATATTCTTAGATCTTGACCTATTTTTCTCTCAATTAAGCCAATACAATAATATCTTTGCTCTTCTTCCTCCCAATATGACTTCCTTGAAGCCCCTAGAGAATATTCAATGACGTTAATTCCTCGTTCTAATTCACTGTCTATGAATTTATTAAAATCAAATCGGTCTCCTAATAGATCTTCATTTACAATTTTACCTTGAATAATACTAGGATGAATATATTTCGAAAGTTCATCATAAATTAATTTAGTATCTTCTGTATATGGAGTACTAATCAATGCAAAGAGATTTGTAGTCCCTTCTTGAGTTTCAATTGAAGAATTGAGAGTAAAAAATGATTGAAGAACATCTACTTCCTCAATATTCGCATCACGTAAAGACAGTGAGGCTTCGATATATTCAATTTTCCAATTATTTCCAAGACCCGTAGCTGCTGTTAAAAAGACGGGACCAAGAAATCTATAAGAAAGCATCTTTATGTTGTTAATTTTCATATCATTAAATTTCTCAGAAAACTTGATCCTGTCAAATACTAAATTATCTTCATTAGCATAAAACAGTCCTAAAATTATATCTTCTTCTTTCATTTAATATCTTTGATCGGGTATTTGGTATTTTTAATTCCTAATAAATAATAACCAATGAAGTTTTAAGTTTAATCATTTCGTAAATTACTATTTAATTCGTAAAAGGGCAAGAATCAGCTTTTATATGAGTAATCAGAAAATGTATGTTATTAGAACCAAAACAAAAAAAAATCAACCTATATTTAAAAAGAATGAAATTCATTAAAGTAATATTATAAGAGGTATATAATATAAATACTAAAATTGATTTATTTACCTAATTACTTTAAGGTTTGATGAAAATGGCGAGTTATGATTACACTTTTAAGATTCTTTTGCTAGGGGACGCATCTGTTGGCAAAACTTCTTTCACAAAACGCTATTGCTATAATGTTTTCAATCCCAGTGAAAGATTAACTATTGGTGTAGATTTTCACGTGAAAACGATCGAATTAAATAATAAGCGAATAAAATTACAATTATGGGATGTTGGAGGTGAAGAAAGATTTAGATTTCTCTTGCCAACATATTGTTTAGGAGCAAACGCTGCATTTTTACTATACGATATAACTAGACCTTCTACGTTAGATAACATTTCAGAATGGATTACTATTGTTAGACAAAAAGGTGGATCTATCCCAATTATGCTTGTTGGTTCAAAATTAGATCTTGAAGAAACCCACCGTCAAGTTCAAAGAGAATATGGCATACAAATTGCTGAAAAGAACGATATGGCCAGTTTTGCAGAAATGTCAGCTAAAGATAATACTAATGTAGATGATGCGTTTAAAGTTCTTACTGAACTCACATTAAACCGAACTGGTAATAGGTGATGTAATGGAAGATACTGAATTTTTACCTCTCAATCAACTGTTTGATGCAATTGGCATTATAGAAAAAGGAATTGAAAGGATTTATCATTATCTCCTATTAAACAAAAGAATAGATAATTTGAAAGACGTATGTGACCAATTTGGTCTCTCATTAAAAAGAGGTTATAAAGTCTGCTCTGTCTTAAGTGAGCTAGGTCTTGTTCAAATTTTTGATAGACCTATGAAAATACACTTAGCACCAACTCCAGTACTAAGTCTGTGGCAAAATTTAATCCAAAAAAGAATTGAAGACCTCAGAAATGAATTCAATGAAAAAAGAGATAAATGTGAATCTGCTATTGATGAATTTATTAGAAAATACAAACTGGAAGAGCAGATAGTCCAAGAACCCGTTGAATTTATTAACTACAGTATTAAAAATTTTGATGAATCATATCATCATTTCTTAGCTCAAAGTGAATGTAAAATTGCTATAGGAATTAGATATGACAATCCATTAAATAAAATGATCCAAGAAGATCGTTTTAAAAATCTTCCCGAAGAAATGAAGAATGCTATGAGTGTTGGAATGAATAGAATTAAGGAAAATCTTAAAAATGTAAATGTTCGGGTTATCTTTAATTCTGAAGTCGCTAAAGATCTTCTAGTAAGTAAAGAGTTTAACCTTTTCACTAATCACGTAGAACCCTATAATATAGTATTTAATAAAATAGAAATTCATGTTACTGATGAGGCATTTAGTAATTTCAGTCTAACTGACAATGAACTTCTCCAGCCTAGCTTTGATCCCACTAATATCTTAATAGGGACTTACATTTCCCGGAATAAAAACATCTATCAAATATTTCATGATAAATTTAATGAAATTTTTGATAAGGGCATACCGATAACTCGATTTATTACTGAACAACCAGAAATTAATATTGAATCACTCTCAGAAACACAATTATTTATTTTATGTGTAATGTGAGAAAAATAAGATAAAATAAAAAAATTAAAAAGTAAAATTATTCATTCTTTTTCTTTTGCATAGCAACTCTAAATTTTTCAAGCTATAATCTCATTTTTAGAAAGAAAAAGTTGATTCTATTACTGATGATCTATTTTATCATACTAATACTCCATCTAGCAAAGAGAAAAGGAGTGGTCTTCTATTTTATATTTACCTCACATCCCTTTTTTTATCTATAAATGGTGGTGGGGATTCTAAGCCTAATTATACCCATTTAAACTTGTTGAAACATAAAAAGAGGATTTTTTTTTTTTTTATGAATTTTATCCTAGAAAGTAAGGTTTTAAGAAAATAATTGTCAATAATATCGCAATTACTATAATAATTACAGCAATAAAAAGATATATTAAATTTTTTTTCTTTCCTTTCTTTTGACGTTGCTTTTTGTTATAATCTCTTTTTGGTAATACTTTACCTTTGCTCATAATTATATCTATAAATTTAATAAATCATCTAAATCTTGATATAATTTCTTTAAATCATCCATATCCAATTTGAATTCGTCTTTATCAAAACTTACTTTTTTAATTACTTCTTCTAATTCTTCGTTTGCTTTTTTATTCATCTTTACTATCTTATCAAGAAAGTCAGAGGTTATACCCATTAAATTTTGTTGTTCTAAGATATCAATTATAGTTTCAACTAAATCTATTTTATTTAGACTACGTTTAGAATATACTTCCTCTAACTGCTTGATTTTCCGTGTATAAATATTATTTTGTAATTTCATTATTTTTTTGACAGTTTCTAATGCTGATTTAATATCTTCAAACTCT
>CAYPFJ010000007.1:0-93993 GCA_964409945.1 uncultured archaeon
ATAAAAGTAAGGTCAACTCAATAGATTTTTAACATCTAGATCCTTTGAGACTGTTCTTTTTTTTAGTAATCTTAAATTAATTATATAAAAAACTATATTAAAAAGAAAGGAGAAGATAATGGGCAAAGCAGGATTGATTTGGTTATTAGCTTCAATTGGAGGAATTTTGGGTGCAATATTCTCAGCTATAATTGGTCTTAATTGTACAGGGGCGGGTTGCGAGATGAATTTAGTATAAGCAATTCCTCTTGGTATATTGATTGGAGCTGTTTCATTGGTTATTATAGGAGTATTAATAAATTCTTTAATAAAGTAATTTTGACTTAGGGATTACAATTTTATATTAATAAATAGGCGTTTAACTTATCAAACTATTAGAAAAAAAAGAATAAAAAAGAAAAATATTAATTTTTAACGTCTCATCATTCTAGGGTTCCTAAACAACATTAGCTCTTGATTAGGTATTTTATAATCTGTGGTTGCTGTCTTCTTCATCTTTTTATAGAGCTGTTTAATCAACTTCTCAGCAACTCTCATAAAATTACACGCACATCCGAATAATATCATGTATGTAACAAACATTTTATCTTTTGCATAAGTCTCATCAAGAATTTGAATTTCAAAGTTTTTCTGAACTCTCTGACCGTCGATTCTCGCGATCTTCTGGTCTCCGATGTAGATCCAGTAGTTTCTTCCGGGTCCTACAATTCCTTTAGCTGTAACCACCTGTAGTCTATCATCACTCTGTTCTGGAAGTAAAGGCCATGACCAACGTGTACCAACTAACCTCCACCCTCTCACACATCGCGCTAAGTATATTGTTCTTGGGATTTGAAAGAAAAACACGGGAGCGGGTGTTCTAATTTCATAACTCTGAACCAATGAATGGGCAATACTTAATTCAAGACCGCCTTTGAAATTACCGCCGCTAGCTGTTTTCGCGTCCGTAATTTTTTCTTCCATAATCGTAAATATACGTAATGATAATCTTTTTTCCTCGAGAGGGCTTTCTTCCCATTGCTCTTTATTGAAAGCAATAATATATTTCTTCTCACCATCTTCTTCTACAACTCCTTCAATATCAAAGTTCTTACTAAACCAACGAGTTTTTGCTTGATATTTGAGTTGTTGATGTATTCCTAACTCTTCGTCATGCAATCGAGTTCGCCAAAAGTTTACTTTCAGTTTTTTAAAAACCCTTTTTGCAGGTTTTACGGGTGCTTCTGGTGTAGGTTCTTTTTTAGATGGTTTCGATACTTTCTTTTTTGTTGGGGTTGTTCTTGTCGTTGAACGAGGTTTTTTTGCTGCTTTTTCTGCAGCTTTTTCGATTTCTTCAACAGGATCTTCTTCTGACATATATAAATCACTTCTTTTATTTAATTTTTAAAATAATTTTTTGTTAAATTAATTTTCATTTGGATTATTAATATTTTTTACGTAAAACAGTTATTTTATAAAATCATATATACAAATTCTCATTTAAAAGATTTTTGAGTATATTTTATTTTTACTTAAATTATGTTTGTCTCTATTCTAGGAGCTCAATTAAGTTTTGATATTTTATAATCAGCTTAATTAATTTGATTATCTAATTATAAATTAAAATATATTTGAAATTAAAGATAAGAGATCACTGTTGATATTAAAAATATTTGTAATAGGCCCAGGAGGCGTCCTCTGTTATTCTAAGAATTTCATAGAAGAATTTGATATGGATGAGATGATGATTAGTGGTTTTCTTTCAGCTATTAGTAGCTTCGCCAAAGAAATTAAGGGCGGTGAAATTAGTGCTCTCATATTTAAAAATTTCAATTTTGTTTATTCATATTATATTGAATTTGATTGTATTTTTGTTATTGTTATTGATAAAGAAGAATCGGAAGAAGATGCTCAAAACAAAGTCAACTTAATGAAAAATGAATTTATCAATAGATATCGCCCTTATTTAGAAAAATGGACTGGAAAAACTAATGTGTTCGAAGATTTTGATGATTTCGTTGAAACATACATATTTAATCCACCTAAAATCTTATTAACTGGTATAAATGGAGTAGGAAAAACGACTATTCTGGATTTACTTCCAGGTGAGAAGTTAATAGAATTAGATGATGAGTTAATGCAGATCATCCAAAAACCAGTAGATCTTATTGATATGAAAGGTATTAGAAGATGTATCATAAGAGAGTTTGATTTAGAGGAATTAATTTATAATTCAAAGATTCATAAAAAGTTATTAGAATCTGTGCATATTTTCCTTATCGTATCAAATTCTAATGAGGATAATATAAATAGAACCGAAAGGTTGTTTACATCACTAAAGTCTAAAATTTCCAATGCAGATTTTTATCTAATTGCAAATTTTCAAGATGTAGATACAGCAGTTAAGCTGGAAGAAGTTGAAGAAACATTTAATATAAAGAGCTTTGGATTTTCAGCAATTCAAGAAGAATCTAAAAATAATATATTGGATATAATAAGAGAAATAATAAATATTTCCGTCTTAGAAAAACAGGAGAAAAAATACCATCGGTTCATTGAAGAAAAACCCATAATTATAATAGAGGATCAAATCGAATCGGAAACCTTAGAAGAAGGATTTGAGGAAGAATTAAAATCTGTAGATATTTGGAAACAGATTGAGGAATCGAGGTCTTTAGCAAAACAAGGAGAACATGTAAAAGCTGCCGAAAAGTTTTCTGAAATTGCTTCTCAATTTAAAAATCTTGACTCAACGGTAGACACAAGTGCTAAGGAAGAATTTAATGCAATATATTATCTATGTAAAGCTTGGGAAAACATGGAATTAGCAGAAAATGACGAGGATCCTGAAAAATTTACACATGCCTGTGAATTATTTAATGAAGCAAGTGAACACTTTACTGATAATAAATTGAAATCATTAGCATCAGGAAATGCCGCTTTTTGCCAGGCTTTAGAACTAGGGGCTAAATTTGATAAATCAAGTGATCGAGCTATTAAAGCAGATTATTATCCAAAGATAAAACTAATGCTTAGGAATGCCGTGAATGTATATCGTAAGGCTGGTTTTGAAAGTGAGGCAGATTGGGCTCTTGCTACAGCAACATACTTTGATGCTACATGGTATATTATAAGAGCAGATGAAGAACTAAATTTGGATAAGAAGAAAAAGCTTCTAGAAGTTGGATTAG
Source organism: uncultured archaeon (assembly GCA_964409945.1). GTDB lineage: Archaea > Asgardarchaeota > Lokiarchaeia > Sigyniarchaeales > SOKP01 > Loki-b32. Next base: position 3,171 of record CAYPFJ010000007.1, read on the forward strand.
ATATGCTAAAATCAGCAGCACAAATTTTTGGCGAAGCGGGATATAATGATAAAGGAAAGGAAGTATTAGATCGTTTTAATTTAGTAGAAAAAGAAGAAAAAATATTGATATCCGCACTTAACACTATTAGTGAACCATCCTTATCAAAAAGCACATTAGATGTGTTATCTCCCTCTATTCCTCGAAAAATTAAGGAGAAGAAGACTTCAAAAAAGAAATACAATCTAATTTATAAAGATTTACTTAGACAATACCCTAAAATTCAAAAAAGAGAATTTAGAGTAGGAGTTGCTCAAATAGGATTGTCTAGTAATGGAGATTTTATATCAGAATATTATGAAGAAAAAAACTCTGGTTTATTAGAACTACGAGAAGACAAAATTGAATTAGTATTAAATAAAATTAAAAATATTATTGAAAATGCCCATAATAATGAAATAGATATTCTTGTTTTCCCCGAAATGGCAATGGATCTTAATTATGGTCAATTTTTAGAGGAAATCTCAAATTTGGCAAAATTATATAATATGTATATCATTCCGGGCTCATTTCATAAACTTGAAACAAAACAAAATATTAGTATGGTGATTGGTCCTGAAGGAATACTTTGGGAACAAGAAAAACATATCCCCGCGATTATCCATTTTGAAAATAAAAAATTTGAGGAAGGAATAAAAGTTAACGTGTTCCCCAGACAAACTATTGTTTGTAATACTGAATTCGGGAGAATTGCGATAATAATATGCAGGGATTTTCTTGATATGGATTTGAGAGTAGAATTAAAAAATTTTGAACCACCGATAGACTTGATCTTCAATCCTGCGTTTACTCCTGTTACTGCTGATTTTAAAGCTGCTCATTTTGATGCTCGAAGATCTATATATGCCTATTGCTTCTTTGTAAACATTGCTGAATATGGAGAATCTCTCATATACACACCTGAAAAGGAAAGGATTGAAAGAATAATTCCACCAAAAGAAGAAAATTTAATATATAAAGATATAGATCTCTTTAAACTTCGTTCAGAACGTAAAAAATGGGAAAAAGAACAGAAAAAAAATCGCCAATTTATTCAAAGTACACGATAAATGGCTATTGAATTCTTGTTTCTTTAATTTAGCATAATTTCAAACAAAATGTTTATACACATAATTGTATAACCTAATATGTTCATAGCATTAAAATTGATAATTTAAGCAGATATATGTTCAAATGTTTATTTGGGTGAAATTTAAGATGCTTATGCTTTCTGAAATAGGCTTTATAAATTTAATATCTTTTTGTGCCCGAATTGCGAAGATTTATCATCAATGGAAAACGCTTATTGGGTGTGTAATGAATCAATAGATAAGAAATAACAATATTGCATATTTTCTAAAAAATATTTTTATCGATAACTTTTTTATACAAGATAGTATATAAGTATAGCAATGAGGTGAAAATCAACTTGTTAATGCTTACTGATGTAGCTTTTATGAATGCAATCAGAGTAATTATAATAGGTTGTGGAATTTTTGCGTTTGGATTATTTTTAATATTCCAAGCAATAAGAACAAATGCAAAGCTTCTCCTTTATTATGGTTTAATGATATCTCTAATGGGCATATCAAGTGGAGTGAATTATCTTATAGATTTTATAACTATCCTTATAACAGAAAATAATATGGACCATCAATTGTTCACTTTTATAACTTGGACGCCCGCTCCTTTTGCTGCTTTTCTTGGTGCTTATGTAATATGTGAAATAACAACACCTAAAAATAAATGGTTTTATCTATCTGTAGCTTTAGTTTTGAATATGCTCTTTTTATTAGATCTTTATATATTTCATTGGACGAGTGAAGTTGTGTATCCTACTTATAATCCTGGAATACCAAATGGTCTGGCACCACCAGGGGGTGGATTATTAAATTCCCTTCATCAATAATATTTTACCGGCAGGTGGTGGCTTTTTATGTGGTCTGGTTCTGTAATGTTCGGGTTTGGAATCTTATGCAAAAATATTGGGGAGATAGGTATAATTCGAAAAAAGTATTTCTTTTTATCTTCAAGTTATATTGTATTTGGTGTCTCGCAACTCCTTAGAAATGAACTAAGTACTTCTTTTGGTACCATTGGTGCAAACATTTATTCAATAATTTTCTATATATTCTTAGTATTTTCTTATTTGGGTTTAAGAGCAGAACCTGAGCAGCGTAAAAAGAGAGTTAAAAAAGAAGTTAAAATTAAAGATTCATTGTTTCGAATAACTCAAAGGCCCGAGCATATTAGCGAAGAAGAAATTACATATTATCGAGAGCAGAAAATTTGTTTGGTATGTAAAGGAAAAGTAGCTGGATTTAATATTTTCCTCTGTCCTAATTGTGAAGCATTATATCATGAAGATTGTGCGCGTGCTTTGACCAGCATGGAAAATGTCTGTTGGGTTTGTTCTGAGACAATTGACAAGATAAAGCCAACAAAGGCTTTTAAAAAGGTTGAAGAAAAAAAGGATGTTGAAAAAAAAATAGAAAATTAATTCAAAATTAAATAAAAAATATTATCATTTAAAGAGGTAAATAGAAAAATGGTTAAAAAAGTTTCGAAAGAGTTAAAACGGACATTTTTCCTTAATTTTATTGTTTCTCTTGTCTTTGGAGTTCTTTTATTCTTTATGCCAAATATTTATTTGGGCTGGTTCGGTATTTCTTACCCTCCATTTCCTCCATTTCCTCCATTTGTCTTTGGAGGATTATTTGGTGGAGCCCTGTTAGCTTTTGCGAGTGCTTCTTTTTTTGCATGGAAAGAGACAGAATGGGAGAAGGTTAAGATTATAATGATTATGCACATCGTTTGGAATATGTTTGGAGCTTTTGTTTTCTTTTGGGCAGTCATTTATTTATCACCAGATCCTAGGTTTTATTTAGCTTATAAGATAATGAATCTGATATATCTAATAGTTTTTTTTGCATTCCTCGCAGCATTCATCTATTACTATGCAAAGCATGAAAAGGAACAACCTACAGCTAGAGATGACGTTGAACCGGTAACAGTTATTTCAGGTAAAACCGAATAAGTCCATTTTTATATTCTCATTGAATAAGAACTTGTATAATCATTAGAAGAATTGAATCATTTGTTATTTTCTTCTATTTTTTTTTCTTTTCTCCGGGCTTTTCTCTTTCAAATGGCTCCCTTTTCATATCTTCAACGATTATTGGTTCTTGTCGTTCTTTTTTTAATTTTTTCTCAGCTTTATGCTTAAGATATCTCCAACCTAAACTAATAGATGCCACACCGACGAGAGAGCTAATTGATACTATAAATATAATAGGCAAAGGAGATATTTGAACAACAATCTCCACCCAATTTGATAAAGTATATCCCATTTCATTATATGCAGCAACCGCAAAATAATATTTCCCATTAAGTAATCCAGTTACATGGTATGAAGTCGCTGTAGTTTGATCAGATATTAAGGTAAGACTTTCATTTATAGATGTGATTTTTTTATGATAACGAAATACAGAATAATTAACAGCTCTTTCAGAGCCCATCCATGATAGATCGAAGTTCCCATCAGTATCAGGATCCCCAGCATTACTATCCAAAGAGAAAGCATCCGGTCCTGGGATAGAAACATGTACATCATCCAAAGACATTGTTTCACCGGTCTCGTTATATGCAACAACCCTGAAATAATACTCTCCTTTTTTCAATGACATTGAAAACGGAGTTGTTGCCGTCTGATAATCAAGTAAATCGAATTTTTTACTTATGTATTCAATGGGGCTATCAAACATGTATACAGAATAATTATCTGCGCCTATAGACTCCGTCCAAGTTAGATTAAATTTACCATCTAAATCTGGACTCTCAGCAGTACTGTTCATTGTGAAATTTCCTGGTGGCTGGGGCGGTTTTGCAAGAAGCCCATTAATCCCCCAATATGGAAGCCTTAAAGAATCCGTAGCTATGAAATCAGGATAATTTAAGGAGGAAGGGATAACCACTTTAGTTCCATCAATATATTTATACTGGCAGAGAACGCTATAGCCAAAAGGATAATCAATTTCCAAATCATGAGAAGGTGAAAAAGCGGTTAAACCACCAGCCGCAGAAAATGGATTGGAGGCATTTATTTTCTCCAATGTTTTAACTATTGTATCAGAATTGAAAGATTGCGAATCATTGATTGCCCATGCTAATAATTGAACAGCATCATAAGATCCCGTTCCAGTGTAAAACGGTTCACCACCATAATCTCTTACAAAACTATTAAAAAAAGGTATTGTTAAGTCAGTCTTTGATGTATTATGAATAGATTGCATAACAATCTCAAATTGACAATATCCTTCAGCATCATCCCAATATGAAGGAGTTTGAGCAAGAAGATTAGCAGCACTAAAAAATAAGCACTGTGGCTTTACCTTTTGATATGCTTGAGCAATTAATGCTCCCAGCTGATCAAAAAAATTCATGTTAAACATACATGTTATTTGAGCTTTCGCGGTTTTAATTTGGTTCCAACAAGTCTCAAAATCGGCTAATGACGCGGTTAAAGGGAATAATACATCTGTTATGTTGAAAGATGGAAGATAATCCTTAAGTCCTTGAACCATTATATTTATATAATTATTATCTTCATGTAGAAAGGCTATTTTGTCTACGGTTACACCATATGTTAGATTTAAATGACTGACAAGAGAAACTATATGCCTTAAAATGTTTGTAAAGAGTCCTATATCATTTAAGGGCATAATCCTGAAAATATATTTATATCTCTCATAATCGTTTGAAACTTTTTCACATAAATCGTACGTAGCGGTCCCTGTAGTTAAAAAGGGTATTTTATTATCCATGATAGGTTCTAAGTACATTTCTAGAGCAGGATATATAATTCCTCCAATGATGAACTGGGGGTCATGATTATTTATCATGTATTCCGCAGTAATGATTCCATCTGTCATAGGTCCATACACTTCATTAGTGTGCCCCCCCACAAGTCCAATATAATATTGATTTCCATTAACCAAAATACCTCCCCATTCATTTATTTCTTTAGCAGCCAGGTATGCCCCTTTCCATGCATGATCTCCTGAAAAATGATTCATATCATCTAATACCCCAATTTTCATTATCCGATCTAATGGTACGGAGTATGGAACTCCAGGGACAATATAATCATGTGAGGGATAAAAATCAACACTAAAAAAATATACACCAGCAATAATACTTGCGATCGCAACAACACCTATAATCCCACCAGCAATAACTGATTTTTTATGGGCTCTAAGCCTTCGAATTTTTAGAAAATTCATTCTCATCAACATTTTCAAGTTAATTTTTATTATAATTGTTATAATTACATGTATTTTAATATAAAAATAAACTAAACAAAAAATTAGTATGAAAAGATAAAACCAACCATTTTATTCTATTTTTCATAATTGATTTCAAATATATTAGTTTTCACGATTTAATTAAGATAACCTAAAAGTTAAGTATTAATAATTAATTTTCAATGGTTGAGTGTTGATAATCATTAAAGGTCAATTTGAGTATGGCATACCCAACATGTTTCACCTTTCTCCTTCAAGACATTAGCACATTTCATACAATAATAGGTTTCACATTCAGGACATATATATACAGCCCCAGTAATTTTACCTCTATGTACCAAACAGATATGAGATTCCTTTTCTACACTCACTTCAGCTTCAGTTTTTCGTATTTCTTTTTTTAATTTATGAGAACTAAATATGTTTCTGGACCGTGATTCTTCTTTTAAGGATTTTTTTCTAAAAATATACATCCCAGTAGCGAATACTGCACCAACTATAGAAATCAAGATTATTATAATAATTTCGATAGGAGGTCCATTTTCAGGATAATTCCAACACTTATTATTTCTAAATTTATTTCCTTCACATTGTTCTTGAAATACAGGCCAATAGTTATTGGCATTGCTACATAGATCGTTATCAAATATATTATTACCATTAGATCTCACTAAATGAATGCCAATATCAGTATTATTAATTATGTAATTTCCCAAAATGTCAGTATTATTAGTGTTTTCTAAATATATTCCTATCTCATTATTGTCTACAATATTGCTACTGATATTATTTCTATAGCAGTTAAGTGAATATATTCCATAATCGTTATAACTTAAGTTGTTATTAGAAATTTCATTAATATTACTATCGTTTAAATAAACCCCATAATTATTTTTTGTTAAAGTATTTCTTGAGACTGTGCAACTAGGTGAATCAAATACAATGGATATTCCTACCTCATTGTTATAATCTATAAGATTTCCTATAATCCTGCTATTTGGTCCAATATATATATTTATTCCAGCATCGCTATTATTGTATATTCTATTTCCTGAAATGGTGTTACTATCTCCAGTATCTAAATTTAATCCATCTAAAAGGTTAAAACTCGCAATATTTCCAGAAATAATACTATAATGTACATTATATAAGCTTATTCCAATAAGATTATAATTAGCGATATTGCCTGTAATTTCGTTATGATTACTCATTCCATACAACTTCATCCCATAATTAGTGTTATTATTCAAAATATTTCCAGAAAGGTTGTTATACTCACTATAATATAAATATATCCCGTTTCCATTATTGTCTGAGCAGCTATTATTAATTAATTTTCCATGGTCAACCCTCTCTAACTTGATTCCTCCATCTGTATCCGGATTAGATCCAGAATTATTTAATGTACAATTTCTAATTATAAAATATTCATCTGAATTTCTAATCGTGATACAACTGCCCAAACCTTGGCCGTCGATCGTAACATTTTCAATGAGGTAAGGATCGTTTAAAGTGCCTGATCCAGAACACCAGTCATATGTGGCTGCCGTTATTGACCAGTTTTTCGAGTGATTATCATCATCAATAGATATCGGAGTCCCAGTAAGATTCCAAAAACTTGAAGATTTTAGGTTCTTTTCTATTTGATCCTCAGGTTTAGCATTCATTTGTACTCTAGTTAAGCAAGAATATAAAATAACTGAATTTATCAAAACCGAAAAAAAAGTGATAGCTACAATGGTAAAGATAATCCCTTTATTTGATTTCATGAAAATCTTAATTTATCAATAAAATAATTCTACAATTTAATTGACGTATTTGTATTTTCTTAAGATTATCTTATTACCCGTACTTTTAAAAACTTAATGAAAATGGTTTAATCATAAAAAAATAGTTAAATTTATTAGTAGTATTAATACAGCTAAAAAAACAAATATGTTCTACACTAGTTATTAATTTTCTAGATTCTTTTAATTTCTAAAATTTAATTATATCTAACTTTTTGTAAAAAAATCTTGATATTCAGTTCTCATTACTTTTTTATTAAGCTTCCCTACGCTAGTTCTAGGAATTGAATCTACAAATAAAATTTCTTTAGGTAATTGCCACTTAGCGAACTTCTTAGCAAGATGTCCATGGATTTCTTCTTTTTTCATTGATTTAAATCCTTCTCGTAAAACAACTAAAGCTAAAGGTCTTTCATTCCATTTTGGATGAGGAACGCCAATAACTGCTGCTTCAAGGACTCCTGGATGTGATACTAATGAATTTTCCATATCAATTGAGCTAATTCACTCTCCACCGCTTTTAATTACATCTTTTAATCTATCAGTAATTTTAAGATATCCTTCAGAGTCAATACAACCAACATCACCACTCTTAAAGAATCCATCTTCAGTAAAACTATTCTTAGAATGAGGTGTCTTATAGTAACTTGTAGTAACCCAAGGTCCACGAAAAAGAACTTCACCTGAAGATTTACCATCATGAGGTAGTTCATTACCATTCTCGTCAACAACTTTAACATCAAGCCCAGAAACGATTATACCTTGCTTTTTCTTGAGTTCCCATATTTCCTCCTCTGAAAGTTCTTTTTTAAGCCAGGGCTTAAATGAATTTAGGGTACTATTTGACATAGCCTCAGTAGAACCATAAGAATGAATTATTTCCCCTCCTGTTTCATCCCAAAAATCACGCATTAATGCAATTGGTGGTTCAGAGCCACCACAGATCAAACGAGCACCACTAAAATCGGGTTTTTCTTCCATTTTTTTAATAACTTCTAGCATTGCCATAAAAACCGCTGGAACTCCTCCAGTTAAAGTTACTTTTTCTTGAACCATAATTTTAGTAAGTTCCTCAATATCATTCAAATTCCACTTTCCTGAGAAAATTAATTTAGCGCCAACATAAGTGGCAGCATGCGGCATTGACCAACCCAGAACATGGAACATAGGTACTAACTGTAAAACAACATCATTTACTGTAAATGAAAAATAAGCTGCGAACATTAAAGTTTGCAAATACAAATTTCGATGGGAGTAGTAAACACCTTTAGGTTTTCCTGTAGTACCTGTAGTATAACAAGCCGCATAAGCCGAATTTTCATCTAAATTTAGCCATTTATATTTTGGAATGGCATTACTCAAGATTTCTTCATAATTATAAATGGGGGTTAGATTAGTCTCTACATCCTTTAAATCCTTATCAGTAATAATAATATAACCTTTTACTTTATCACATAAATTTGCTATATTTTCTGCTATTTGGATTAAATCTTCATCAACAATAATATACTTTGTTTCAGAATGATTTATAATATAGGCTAAATCATGAGGAGCTAGACGTAAATTCAAGGTAACCATTACTGCGCCCATACCTGGTAATCCATAATATATCTCATAATGTTGATGTGTATTCCATGCCAAAACACCGACACGGTCAGCTACTTTAACTCCAATTGATTCTAATGCATTTGCTAGTCGTTGCACTCTTTCATATGATTCTTTATATGTATATCGAAAAAGAGTTCCATCAAATTTTCTACTTATTATCTCTTGTCTTGCAAAATTTCTAGCCCCATGTTTCATGAAATTTATAACGTTTAATTGGTAAATAGTTCCTCCTTCAGTTTCAGCTGGAAATCCTTTAATCAATTTCATAATACTCTCACCTCAAATTCTTAATAATGACTATTATTAGTTTTTTTTAATTTATTCTATAATTAATGATTTTCCGTGAATATAAATAGAATTCTAACAATAAATCTAAAATGAATTTTTATCTCTGGTAAAAAAACCTTCTAAATGTTGAGAAAATTATCACTATCGCAATTCTGATGATTTTAAAGGATTTCTTCTACTTGCTTAAGACTCTTTATTTTGTCTTTCAAGGATGAAGGAAGTTTTTTAATGATTTTCTCATCAGCAGTACAAAAGATTTTATCTAAACTTATACTTAATCCGAGATAGGAGGCATCATAAATTGATATTTCATGTTCAACAGCAACTTTAATCATTTGTTTTCGTATTTTATTTTTAATAGTTATTACTTTAAATCCATAATTCTCTAGACTCTCTCCAGCATCGTTTAGTTCACTTGGATTAAATAATTGACTATACTTCAATGCATTCAAGACTTCAAAGTATAATAATGATGGAATAATTAATTCAATTTTGTTTTCTATGAACTTATCTCGAAGAAATATTGCTTTATCTGAATCAATTTCTTCTATAAACCACTTGACCACTACACTAGCATCAATGACTATTTCACTCATCTAACTTACACTCGCTTTTTCTTAATGTCTTTCTTCCCTGAATTTTCGAATAATTTCTACGCTATTATAATTTTCAGGAGCTATTTTCCGAATCTTTTCGTTCAACAAAACAGCTTTAGCTTTATTATTCTCAGTCTCATTCTGAATTTCTGATTTAATCGCTTTTCGAATAATTTCGCTCCAATTAAGATGTTTGAGCGAATCCATCTTCTTTTTTAATTCAGGATCAATTCGTACACTTATGTTTGTCATATTGTATCAGTATATACATGTGTTACGTATATATAAATATTTCTTATAAAAAATATTGAAACTAAATGTAAATTCAATAAATAAGGATATGTGTCGTTATTAAAACCTAACCTCACATCTGTCAGAATCGCAAAACTTTTCTCCTATAGCCCGATCTCTTGTTTCATCTAAGTTAAATGATTTAAGTTTAGAGGTAATTTCTTCATATTTTTCTTTAGTAATTTCTTCATAAGGAGCTTGTTTATACCCGTGTTCCTTTATTGGTAAGAAGCTTACACTTTTTAACTTATCTTCATAACATTCAAGAACATGCTTGATTTGATCTGCTTCATCTTCTTGGAATGTTATTGTAATTGATACTTGATTATCTGACCAGTATTTTTGATATGCTGCTGCATTCTCAGCTTGTTCCCATATTGAAACTTCATTTTTTGAACGATCAAAATACTTTTCATGAATCGGAAATTCTGCTACTACTGTATTAGGTGAATATAAATCATCTTCAATTTTATATCCAGCACTTTTAATATGCTTAATAAGATCGGAATTCTTGGATAAACGGATTCTTCTAATATAATACTCTGAATGGGGATAATGAATTCCAGGGGGAACTCCCGGAAGTAGACTTACTGTACCACTTGGTTTCACCGTTGTTATTTTAATTGAACGTGGAATGCAAAGCCATCCTGAATATTGTTCATCTAATTCTTGTAAATAATTATATGCTCTACCGCACCATTCTAATATTTTCCTTCTGCCATGTCGGACAAAAGCTTCAATTATTCCTGTTTGTGAAATTCCCATTCGTCTATTTTTTAACATAACTGCATTTGTTTCTTGCCAATGAGTATTAACTAATGTTACTGATTTTGAATAAAGATAGGCATATTTCAGTGTCTCTTGAAATTCTTCATATGATTCATGCCTTGAAGGAAAAGTTTCAACAAGGCATTGATATGTAAGAACATTTCCAAATACTCCCATATGGTTTATAGGTTCATTAAAACAATAAACATCTTGAACTTCATTTAATTTTTCAACTTTCGTAATTTTTTGATTTCTAGCTCTATCTATCATTTTTCCTTTTGGATGAAGATTATTGATTGCATATCTAGGACCAATTCGATTAGCTTTTTTGATCTTAGTAGGAATTTCTTCACATTCATATGAAGGGATATATAAACAATAAATTGTATAATTCCTGGTTCCATAATTTGTTTCTTCTCCAGCGTCACCTGCTGAATAAATAGTGGAATGATTAATCCCAATTCTGCGTAAAAGAATTTGAAGATCTCTAATTTTTTCTTCATTTCCAAAAATTCGATAATTGTCAGTATTTATCTGACAACATAAATTTCCATCAGTCTCAATTAAACCTGCTGTAAATTCTAGAATTGATTCACGATCCCAATTAAAAATTATATCAGGAAGACCTCGCGATTTATCGTTTAAATGCTTAGCAAGTTTTAAATTAATAATATCTTTAAAATTAAGTCTATTATATGGTTCATTATACCCTTCCTTAATTTGTTCTTTATACCAAGTTCCCTTAATATCCAATTCCTTTAACTTTGATTTTTCACCACATATGGAAACCATTGGATAAACATTATCAATATAACCATCACCTGAAAAAAGTCCATATTCAAATGCATTTGGTTCATAAATCCCTTTAAACTCTTTATCAATTTCAAATGGCACAACATAATCACCCAATTTAAGATCTTTTGTTTCAACAGACCGAAAAATTCGAGCTGTTGCTGGGCGTATATGCCATTTATGATCCGAAGTGCAGTCTAAATAAGATCCATCTGAGATATGTACACGGTAAATTTCTTTTTCTTTAGCCGCTAGAAATGGTTTGACTTTAGACCAATAATCTCCATTCCAGACTTCTACTTCTTCATCAACTATATCTACTATTCGAGGAGCTCCATTTTTAGTCTGAATTCTCGTATTTCCAGTAACACAACAAAGTTCAAAGCTCTCAAGAGTCTGTTCTCCACATGGATTAACTCCTGCTGCCTTTTTATCCTTAAAATCTGGTTGGTCTCCCATTCTTGAATAAGCTCTAGCATTTTCAAGCCAAAATACACCTGGTTCTCCATTAACTGCAATTTGGTTTGCGATAAATGAATAATCTAAGCCTCTAACCGCGAAAACTGAGTTATTACTAGCCCATCTATGAGAATATAAAGCTTTTTCATCTTGTTTACAAGTTACAAAATCTAAATCTGTGGGTTCACCTAAAGCGATCTCAGCACTCCTGCGTACATTCCCAGCTACTACACATCTCCCTATATAATTCATAATATCTACAATGTCAACAGATGTAATTTTTTGTCCGATACGAGATTTTAGAATCTTTTGAACATCTTCTAACATTTGCTTCAAAGGCTCTGGTCCAGAAGCAATCCCTCCGAATCCGCGGATTGGCTTTCCAGCAGATCTAATTAAGCTAAAATCATATTGAGGTATTTTTTTTCCTAAAAAGTATGCTTCTAACATCAATTTTAAGGATTCAACCCATCCTTCTCTACTATCAGGTAATTGAAATTCGAAATGTCCTTCTTTAGGTTGCTTTATTGTAATTTTTTCAGCACCCTTGGTATCAAATCCAACTCCGACACCAAGCATCAAGGCATCCATCACAAATTCAAAAGCTTTAGAGTATTTTAGATCAATGTCCTCTGTAGAAGCGAAACCACAGTTATTTAAAGACATTGATCCATGCCGGGCTATGAACTCTGTACCCATCATCCACAAACCACGTCCCGGAGGTAGAAATTTGAAATTCCATATTTTTTCAAACATTATCTGTGCTGATTTTTGGGCTTTCTCATCACTCCAAGGTAAACTCAATTTTATACAATGCTCTTTTTGAATTGAATAGCATCCTTCTACAACCCTCCTAATTGTTTCCCAAAATTCTTCTTTTCTATTTTCTTTTTCAATAATTCTCGCATAGGTACGCTTATAGGTTATATATCCTAAGGGGCCCCAATCAGGTTGTTTTCCTTTGAATTTCTCTAAAAACTCCTCTTCAAGTTTAAATGAAATATTCTCTAAATTAATTGCTCGGGCAAATAAATTTCTATATTTGTTTAAATGTCTTTGAGTTAACTCAACACATACCAACTCACGTATATAATTTGTTGTAATCTCTTTGACTCCTAGACCAATTATTTTTCGTATAACGTCTTCAGCTACTTTTTCCGCTATGTGTATATCCAACCCAGTTTCTTTGTTCAAAATTTTGGCAATGCTATTTTCATCAAATTTTTTCTTCTCTCCTTTAGAATTAATAACATGTTTAGGATATAAATCTATTAACGAAAACGAATTGTTGGGCATTTTCTTCATCGATATTTTTATTAAATCTTTAATTTATAATTTTATCGGCTAAATTAATTATGAACTAATTTATATTGCCTTAACCGTCCTATAAACTTATGATTTCTTTTAATTTAAAATTAATGTTTACTTTATATTAAGCTATTGATTAAGCTCGTTAATTTTTGCTTATTTATGGTTTGATAAATCTATGAAATATACGCTAATTTGTACATATAATTTTATTGGTTTTGTTTAATAAAATCCTTAATAATTTTTCGTCGAAATTATGTCGCTTATTCTATATAATATAAAATAATCTGTTATATTTAAACAAAAATTCAGATTTGAATTATCAATTTTTCATTAGTCTTAGTTTTTATAAGATAAAATAATAAAAAACCTATTCAATTAATAAAATTACAAAATTAAATATATAAGATAAAAAATGACAATAGTAAATATGTTCGTTATAATAGGATACTCTGCTTTGTTTCTTTTAGTATATCTTATAATCGCTTTCATAGTCGGTACCATAAAAAAAAATAATGGTATTATGGATATCTTCTATGGGCCTGGATATTCTGTAGTTGCCTTGACAAGCGTAATTTACTTTTTTATTTTAAATAATGCTGTAAATATTCGCCAAATAGTAGTTACGGTTTTGATAATCATATGGTCAATAAGACTTGCCTCATATGTATTCATTAGAAACCGAGGGAAACCAGAAGATTACAGATATAGAGAAATGAGAGAAAGATGGAAAACTAATATCTTTCTGAAAAGTTTGATAAGAATCTACATTTTTCAAGGTATTGTGATCTTTATAGTAGCTTTCCCCGTTTGGTTTGTTAATATGAGTCCAAACCCTGTATTGGTGAGCTTGTTAGATTTAATCGGAATTACTTTATGGATTGGCTTAATAATATGGTTAATAGGATTCTTATTTGAAACATTTGGAGATTATCAGCTCTATAAATTCAAACAAGATAAAAATAATAAAGGGAAAGTATTGGATCAAGGATTATGGAAATATACGCAACATCCAAACTATTTTGGTGAAGTCACTCAATGGTGGGGAATTTATATCATTGCTTTAGCTGTGCCCTTTGGTTGGATTTCAATTTTCGGACCAATCTTCATAACTTACATGATAATAAAAGTTTCTGGTATAAGACTCCTTGAGAAACATTATGAAGGTGATGATATCTATGCTGATTATAAAAGGAGAACTAGCACATTCTTTCCACGGTTTCCAAAAAAAAGTAAATAAAAACTCAATTTATTTTCATGTTTTTTCTCCACTTATCCTATGATTTTGAATCTGAAAATTTTTAAATAGTCATGAGCTTATAAAAAAGAAACATTAAAGAAAACAGCTAAATAAAGAAAATTATAACTCTTCTGTGAAAAACTTGGCTGTATTAAATTCAGAGCAAAAAAAGGATTCTGAAAACAATGTTATTAAAGAAGAGATTAGCTTAAATTTACGTTTATGGCTGCCTTTGTTCTACGTCATTTACTACTGTTCATTTTTAATACCAGGTATTATTTTCATGCTTTTTATAATGTTTTTTTATCTACCAAATTTCTTAGGAGTATCAAACTTTATTTCACTTTTTACTAATTTACACTCTCTTATTGCTTCAATATCGATACCCATTGTAATTATTATTTGCTATTTGATACATCTATTTATTGTAGCTCTAATAACTCGATGGTTTTGGAGATACTCAGAAAAAAAATCTCCTTCTAAATCTGGGATCATACCAAGAAATATACCTAGCAAGACGTTAAATTATTATCATTTTCGTAGTTTTATTATCAAGTATCCAAAAAATGCCTTTTCTCGTGGTCCATTTCCCTGGTTATTAAATTGGATGTATAACTTCATAGGGACGAATAAAATAGGAAAAGGGTCTGTCATTGAGGAACAACTTGCGGGGGATCGATTTGTAGAAGTTGGAAAAAATTCTTATATAGGAACAAATCCAGGCATCAGTTCACATTCTGTAGAAGGTGTTTTCGGTAATATTTCGTTTGCAAAAATAAAAATTGGAAACAATGTTACTGCTGCGGGATTTAATTGTTTTGCCCCAGGTATTGATATTGGAGATAATTCATGGTGGTTACCAATGACAGGGGCAACTAAATATAATATTTTGAAAGGGAATTCCTTTTATTACGGTACACCCCTTAGAAAGATTTTTAAAAAAAAAGTAATAGAATACTTAAAAATCTCAGAAGAAGATTTGAAAAGAGCAGAAGAACTTAATAAAAAACTGAATATAAAAACAAAAAATAAAAATGAAACAAGTGATAAAAAAGCAAATGAATTCTAATCCTGAAAAAGAAAAAATTGATGATAGCAAAGTAGATTATACAATCGATTTTGTAACTACAAGTGCAATAAGTAAAATTGGTTATAAATTTCTTGTTTTATATCTCCCAATTCTATGGCTTTCTGGATATATGACTGTTGCTGTATTTTTTGATGTATCAAGTTATATTCCGTGGTATATAAATATGTTTTTAATCCCTGTGTGGTTATTTGTATTATATTTTATTTTCGTATTTGGAATCGCAATTTTTACAAAAGCGTTTATTCTTATAATAAATATGCTTCATAAGCCAAAAGAGGGAGTCTTCAGAGCCGAAGAAGGGGATCGAGACTATGAGTTTTGGAGATTAAGAGTAGAGTTGAAGAAGATAGTTTTTTGGTTTATGAATAATGGCCCTTTAACATGGATAGTAATGTGGGGCTTCAGATGGATGGGTATTAAGGTAGACTTTTCAAGCCATGCTCAAGATTCTTGGGTGGATGAAAGATTTATTGAATTCGGGAGAAATGTTACTGTGGGCCAAGGAGCTGTTGTAATGAGCTCTCAGATCGTCGGAAGATATTTGATAATCAAAAAGATTTTTCTTGGAGATCACACGGTTGTAGGTGGACTATCACTTATATCTCCCGGCACAATTATGGGTAAGGAATCTGTGATTGGAGCATTTTCTGCGACAATTCCAAACCAAAAAATAGAAACTGGTTGGATTTACTTAGGCCCACATTTTGCTAGGAAATTAAAACCAAATAAATATGCAGAACAAAGACGAGATGTTATATACGAAGTCCGTGTAGATGATGAAATAAAATATGAAGTTAAACAAGAAGTCAATATAGATGAAGATAAGAAAAAGCTCTTAAACAATAATATAGAGGATTAATGAATATGTCAGTACCTTCGAGTTTAAAAGTAGGACCAAATACAACTCTTATCTTAGCCAAGAAAAGATATTTAATCTTTTATATCTTTTTAATTTGGATTAGTATTTTTACAATACAGTTTGAATTTTGGTTGTATTGGAATTGGCTGTACGGTCCTACACTTACTGAACCGAAAGTATTCATTCATTTCTTACTTTTGTTACCTTTTTTAGTTTTTGTTATGTATCTAACCTCAATTTTAGTATCATTATTCTTTGCCAAAGTGATTCTAGTAATCATTAATCTTATTCATAAACCACGAGAAGGAGTGTTCTTAAGACATCACTCAGATAAAGATTATAGATATTGGAGTCTTAGAAGTACTATAAAAAAATGGCCATTATGGCTATCACACAAGTTTCCTTTTCCTTTTATGAATAATATATGTTCCAAAATGTTTGGTATAAAAACTAACTACTCCAACTCTTTATTTGAAGGATGGGTTGATACAGAATTCATTGAATTTGGAAAAAATATTGTAGTTGGACAGGGGGCTATAGTCCAGTCATCCGTTATTTTTGGAAATTTATTTATCATAAGAAAAACCATCATTGAAGATAATGTTATGATTGGTACCCAAAGTGTTGTTATGCCTGGAACGTATATGAAAAAAAATTGTATTTTAGGGGGTCATTCAATGACCACCGTAGGTCAAGAATTAGAAGAGAATTGGATTTATTTAGGGGCTCCAGCAAAAAAGTTTAAAAAAAATGTATTCTATGAAGATGGATTGGAAGAGATTATTAAAAATCAAGGAATAGGTGAAATTAAAACAGAAGCAAGATTTGAAGGATTATATACTGTGCGTAAGGATAAAGAGATTAATAGTGATTAAAAATGAAAATTGGATATATCCAAACATCTCCACTATTTGGAGATAAAAAATATAATTTTGAAGAAATTGAAAAACTGATATCTGGCATAAAAGCAGATTTAATTGTATTACCAGAATTGTTTGCGACAGGTTATACTTTTGTTTCTAAAAAAGAAGCAGTATCATTAGCAGAAAGTCAAGAGGGTGAAACTGCTCAATTTCTCATAAATATTGCTCAATCGACTGGAGCAATAGTTATTGGCGGATTTATCGAAAAAGAAGGAGAAAAAATATACAATGCTGCAATAATAGTCTCAAATAAAGGAGTAATCGGCTCATATCGGAAAATACATCTATATTATAAGGAAAAACTTTGGTTTTCTCCAGGAAACAGACCCCTAAAAGTATATGGTATAGATGGAGTTAAATTAGGTATTATGATTTGTTTTGATTGGATTTTCCCAGAAACAGCGCGGATCCTTGCCCTTTTAAACGCGGATATTATTGCTCATCCAGCAAATTTAGTACTTCCCTATTGCCAAAAGGCGATGATTACGAGATGTTTAGAAAATCGGGTATTTGCAATAACTTCAAATAGAATTGGTGAAGAAAAACGAGGAGATGATCATTTTAAATTTACTGGCAAAAGTCAAATAACTTCTTATAATGGTGAAATTTTATCATCTGCACCTGAGGATAAAAATTATGTTGATATAATTGATATTGATATTCAAAAAGCTAGAAATAAAAAACTAAATGAGTTCAATAATTTATTTGAAAACCGACGTGTAGAATTTTATGATACTATTGTAAAAATAAAATAAAAGTTCTTTTTTATTATATGAAAATTGAATATCCTTGTATATGTCCTTGTATAAATCTACCAATTGTGCATTATAGTTCTGAACACCTATTTAAGGGTAAATATAAACATGCTGATGAGATTGATATAAATCATTTTAAGAATTTCTTAAAAAAAACTATTAATTTCAATTTTGATCTAATGTTAGAAATTAAAAATAAAGAAAAAAGTGCTTTAAGTGCCATAAAAATTCTAATTAATGATATTCGATTTATGCAAATTCTAGCAGAATTTTCAAATAATTAGCAATATATTTTTTAAAGTAAAAAAGCTGTGATTATTGATGAGTGTTATTAAATTACCAAAAATGGAAGAAAAGGAAATAAAAGAAGCAATTAATTCCCATAACTTATGTAGAATAGCGTTTATTGATGATGAATATCCTTATATTTCACCTTTTCAATATATTTCTATTGAGGATATTTTATATTTTCATTTTACTGATTATGGTAAAAAGAAAGAAATTCTTTCGAAGAATCCCAATGTATGTATTTCAATAGAAAATTTTGAACCCAATTTAAGTAGTTATTATTTTATTTCAATGCAGGGCAAATTAGAATTAGTTGAAGATAATGAACTTAAGAAGGAAGTTATTAATCAAATGGCAAAGTCCGCGAGGAGCAAATATTCAAAGAATTTTTTATCCGCCCATGGCTTTGAAAAGAACAAAGGATGGGAGATATTTGCCCAAAAAAATCAACTTATTTATAAATTCAAACAAGTAGGACCTCCAATTGGATTAAAATCTATTTAAAAATATCCAGATGTGTCTATTTAATCTAGTTATAATATATGAATTTATTTTAATAAAAACTAAAATTTGATTTGGTAAAGTGTGGCTAACTTAATAGAATAAAATCTCATTTTTGTTATTTTATTCCCACCAAATCATTATATTTTATTAATTTTTTCAAGAACTTGTAAAATTTCCTCGTTTTCGGGAATATCATGCATATTTTTTCCATAATATGCGTATCGAATTATCCCTTTCTTGTCAATTATTAATAATCCAGGCATACGCCCAAGTTTTATCCACCTTTTTTCTTGTTTTAACATTGTAGCTACGTTTTCGGATTCATCATAAAAGACAGCATACTTTCTTGCATATTTTTGTTCCATTTTTTGAGCATTTTTTTCATTATCTACTAAGATTGGATACAAAATCCCATCTAATTTTTCAAATTTTTCAATGTCTCTTCTTAATCTAGCAGCATGCCATCGACAGAAAGGTCAATTGATATCTCTAAATAGCACAATTATTACATTTTTTTTATTTTCAAAATCTCTGATGTTGATTGTTTCACCTCTAGAGTTTGGCAAACTAAACTCAACGATCTTACTACCAACTAAATTGAATTTATCTTTCAATTTGTTCTCACTTTAGTTTTTATTTATATTTTAAATAAAAAATAAATAAATATTGTTTAATTATTTAGTTCTTTAAAATTATAAATCTAATTTGAAAATCAATTTTATGGTGAAGAAATGGCTCTTGATATAAATTGGTTAGCCGTTGCAGTTGTTACATTGATATATTATTTTGCAATCCATTTTTTTTAGTACTTTCCTTCGGCATTCGGTAATTTATGGCTTAAATTAGTTGGAAAAGAAAGTGAACCTAAATCTAAAATTATTCGAGATACAATGTTACTGATTCCAACTACTAGTTTTATAACTGTTATTTTCATCGCGATAATGATGGAATTAACGGGCATTAACGATATTGTTTCTGCATTGCTAATTTAACCCTTTTATGGATTAGATTTGTTGCTACAATCGCTATAAACCAAACTAATTTTAATGATAGAGGATTAAAACTTTTTCTATTGGAATATAGTTTTTATCTTGTAGGTTTTATAATTGCTAGATTAATATTAGCAGTTTGGGGATAAATTAGTAATTAATTTATAATTTATTAATCAACAAATTTTTTTTTTTTCGTTTAATGTATTTAAATAATAAATTTATAATTTTTAGACATACAAGTTAAAAACTAATTTATAATATTTTAAACTATGAACTCTATAGAAAAATCAGAAGAAGGTTGGTTAATACCAAAATCTCCAATTGCATTTGAGTACCTAAAAAGATTCAATCGAAATATGGGTATTTTACATTTAGTACAAGGATTGCTAATGGTTTTATTTGGATTTTTACCTCAACTTGCTTTTTCCAGAGACATTTACACATTTTACCTAAAGTTTGAACTTGTTGGGCCAGATTTTGTTATTTCACCTAATCCTGCAGTACTTTTCGTCTTTAGCGCTTTAGGTGCATTTGTTGGATCCTTTTTATTGATGTCTGCTATTGCCCATCTATTAATTGCTTACCCACTTAATAAAAGTTACGTCAAGAATTTAAAAAGAGGAATAAATAAGGTACGTTGGTTTGAGTACGCTTTTTCAAGTTCAGTGATGATTTTCTTAATCGCTATTTTCTTTGGAGTGTGGGATTTCTGGTCATTGTTTATGATTTTTGTCTTAAATGCTCTGATGAATATGTTTGGTTTAATGATGGAATCATACAATGTATATACGAGAGAAAAAAATGAGAAGGTTAAATGGGGTCCATTTTATCTAGGTGTTATTGCCGGAGCCGTTCCTTGGATTGTTATTACTGCGTACTTTATAAGTACTGAAACGATTGGAGGAGAAGTACCACTATTTGTCTACCTAATATACGGAATTGAATTGTTCTTCTTTAATACATTCGCTATCAACATGATATTGCAATATAAAGGAGTAGGAAAGTGGAAAGATTATCTATACGGTGAAAAAGTGTATCAACTTTTGAGTCTTGTATCTAAAACATTTCTAGCATGGTTAGTATTTGCAGGAGTATTTAGTCCAGCTTAATTATCCAAAATAATATAGAAAAAAGATTATTTTTTTTTTTTTATTTATGCTTCTACTATATACAACGGCCATTTTTTTAAAATTCCTTTAGGATTTTTACCATTTCGAACTTTTTCTAAGATTTCTGAACGCGTTGCTAAAAAATCTACTGGATTCTCATTTATTAATTCGATTTTAATTTCATTATTTAAGAGAGCTTCTTTAAAGTTATCATTTGCACTGCAATCAAGTAATATTTTACTATAATTCTTCAAATTATAACAGTTTTTCTTACCATTTGAATAAAGAAACAACGTCCATGGTTTATCTGAAATCGAATTTTTTCTAACTAATAAAAGTGAATCAAGATCTAAACCACATTTCTCTTTTAAACAATTTAATAGAAGTCGTGGACTTTGAACTTCAAAATTAGAATAAGTAAAATAATCACCAGCAAATACCTTATAATGCGATTGTATAACGATTTCTTTTGATATATTTATTGGATATTTTAATAGAAAACTTGAACGTAAAATTTTTCCATCTATTTGAGGGAGACCTTCCTGATTTTTAATAGAGATAACATCACCCAAATCAATATTAATTAAAACTCCTGAGTTATTAAGCCGAGAAACATAAAGCTTACCACATTTATTTTTAGTTCTTGAAACTGCTTCTTTCTTTCCTTTATGTTCTATTACGGGAAGAGTTAATGGAAAAATATACATTTTATTTAAACGTGAAATTTCATAATCTCCCTTATTTATACTTGCAGCAAACGGACCAATTTCAGAAGCTACATAAAGGTTTGTAAATTTTTCTTTCCCCACCTCCCATTTCATAAAATTACGAATTAATTCCCAATCTGATTTTGATAATGAACTTATACTAAAAACCAAAGTTGCTTTAGAAATTTTATTAGATAATTCTTTTTGAATTTCTTTTGAAGCATTAACTAACCCATTATTTTCAATTTTTAATAGAAGGTCTTCAAATTTTGGATTTTGGTTTTTGTGTATTAATTCAAGTGATCTTTTTATCCCCTCTTGGAGTCTAATAATATCTGCCCATCCCAAAATTGTTATCGCTGGTGCAGAAATGACTGAGATATTATCCATCGTTAAGATTTTAGATATAATCTCTAGATTTCTTGAATTTTTATATTCATAAAACAGATATGATTTTGGTTTAATAACGGATAACATGATTCGTTGAGAAAATTCTGAAGAGTAAAGTGAAATATATTTCTTATCTCCATATGATCTAATCCCATCGAATTTTAACCTAGAAGGAACAAAAATTATAGCAGATGAATTTGAATCTAATCCACTCGATTCAAAGATTGCTTGCATGCCAGGAGCCCATTGCCTCTTTACAATATCGTTTGCCATATGGAACCATTTTAACATCGACAATCTGCTATTTGTAGTCCCCGAAGTATGGCAAAAAATTAATGGATCAGATACATTATCGTTATTTAGATAATCATCTAAATCAATTGAGAAAGTTCTTGAATCAGTTGTTTCAGATTTTATTCTAATAAAAAGATCTTCAACAGACAATAACCCCGAAAGTTTTAATGATAATTCTTCATATTCCTTTTTAGAACTTATTTTAAGCCAATGTTTCCAATTTATTCTTTCTATATTTGAAAAAGATTTATTGACGTATTTTTGGACTTTAATATCAAAATCAAATGACTCCAAAATGAGGTTCCACTATTTTAATTTTATGTTACTTAATTAAATACTTAAAAATATGAAATTTTAAAAATCTAATAGAATAAATAAGGAAAAAAAGAATTATATTATTTTACGAAAAAATTTTATATTTTAAATTAAATATATGCTAAAATACCATATAACCCTGTTTCAGAATCTTGGAATATAGGCAAATGTGGAGGCAAATAGGTAAAGATTATTAAAGAGAATCCCAAACTAATAAGAATTATCCATGAAGTAATAGTCAACCATCGTGGTAGTTCTTTTAAAGTCATAATCTTATAACTTACAAATTGACCTATAATCACACCAATAAAGAAACTCATAATGTCAATAATAAGAAGTTCTGTTCCAAGAATAGCTGTATATGAATAAAAAACAATTAGAATCGTACCAATACTTATTATTGCCGCAAAACTTTTTCCAATAATAATATTTTTTGCGTTTTCTTTTATAAATTTATATTCGATTAATGAAAATATTATAAGCGGCCAATAGGGGAGTTTCAGATGTTCCCACACACTTTCATTAACTGCTGTAATTGCTCCAATAGGCGGCCAAGAAAAAAGCCATTCAAATAAGAAGTGGAATAAAGTTCCAACGATAATGATAAATATCATACCGAAAATTTCCCATCGTAATAATTTGTTCTTCATTTTTTCACCTTTCACTTATTATAAAGTATTTTAATTAGTTTTGAATAAATTGAAAATAAAAATAGTGTATATTTTTATTAAAATTAGCAGATCAAATTTTAAAATAGTTTTGTTTAGATCCTATAACTTTATTCTAATTTTTCACTAATCTTTATCAGAACTTATATTAATTTCTTTATTATTTCTAGATTGGAATTTATTAATATTAAGTATCAAAAAATGAATTTTTGTGGTTTTATATGAAAGCAGCTGTATATGATGGAAGTAAAATAACAATAAAAGATATATCAGATCCAGAAATAAAAGAATCTCAAGCTTTAGTTCGAGTCAAAAGGGTTGGTATTTGTGGAACAGATTTAGCAATCGTAAATGGACATTTACCAACACCTACTCCTATTATACTGGGGCATGAATTTGCTGGAGAAGTTGTAAAAGTAGGTGAACAAGTTGATCATTCTTGGTTAAATAAGAGAGTCACTTCAGAAATTAATAGCAATATTGATTTTAATTGTTATTACTGTAAAAAGGGGCAATATACTCAATGCGTATCTCGTAAAGCTATTGGGATTGATATAGATGGGGCTTTAGCAGAATACATTGCATTAGATTCTTATTTATTGCATGAAATTCCTGATACAATCCCTTACGATGAGGCTACATTTATCGAGCCTCTCGCTGCAGCTTATCAAACATTTGAAATGATGCCAATTGATAAAGATGATAAAAATATTGCATTATTTGGTCTTGGAAAGTTAGGATTATTAATCACTCAAGTAGTATTATCTAAAGGATTAATATTAATAGCTATAGATGGTTCTGATAAAAAACTTAATCTTGCAAAACAATTTGGGGCTCATCATCTAATCAATAGGGTGACATGTAAAGATGTTCCCAATGAGATCATAAATCTGACTAATAATTTAGGCGCTGATATTGTAATTGATACAACTGGTAATCCTAATGCACTAAGGGAGATTGTTGCTTCTTGCAGAACTCGAGGAAAAATTCATGTAAAGAGCACTCATGGACTTGAAACACCAATTAATCTCACTGATATTGTTGTCCGCGAACTAACGCTTTATAGCAGTAGATGTGGACCATTTGAAAAAGCAATTGATGGTTTAAAATCTGGTAATATACAAGTTAGGCAATTAATTTCGAAGAAGGTCAAATTAGATGAAATAACTGAAGCTTTTAACTCTTATAAAATGAGTAATGATCATATTAAAACTATAGTTCAAATATAGAGCTGTTTTATTTATCAAAACTCAAGAATAAATAAGATATTTTCAAAAAACAATGAATATTTTAGAAAATAAATTTTAATTAATACCTATACCTTTAAAATTATAAATTGTTTCTTTTAAGGAAAAGTATTTATGGATACTACAGAATTACCATCGATTGAAAGTGTTTCAGAGAATAAAACCATTAAAGAAGAAATTAAAAATCAATATTTTTGGTATCTTTTTGTCCTTTTCACAATATTTTTGGCTTCATTAGTTATTCCCGCAATTGTGTTTCTAATGTATGTATTTTTCTTTTTTTTACCTAATTTTTTAGATACTACTAGTTTTTTAGCCCTTTTTACAGAATTTAAACCTATGATAGCATTGATCTCTATGCCTTTAGTCCTCATTGGTTGTTATCTTATTCGACTATTCTTTATAGGTTTAATTACACGTGGTTTTTGGTATCTAACTGAAAAAAGATCCCCTAGTAAAGATGGTATTATACCAAGAAATTTTCCTAGTAAAACATTAAATTATTATCAAATTAGAGGTTTCATGATTAAATATGGAAAGAATGCCTTTATGAAAGGTTCTTTTCCTTGGCTTAGCAACTGGTATTTTAATTTTATAGGCGCAAGCAAAATTGGAAAGGGTACTACCTTAGAGGAATCTGTCAGTAGTGACAAATTTATTGAAGTAGGGCGAAATTGTTATATAGGAGTTAACTCTGCGTTAGCTAGCCATGTTATTGAGGGAATTTTTGGAAATATCTCCTATTTTAAAGTAAAAACAGGAAATAATTTTACCGCAGCAGCTAGTAATATTTTAGGACCCGGTTCTGAAGCGTATGATAATTCTTATTTACTTCCTTTAGCCTCAACTACCAAACATAGCGTAATTAAAGGAAATAATTATTACTGGGGCATGCCATTAAGAAAAATTTTCAGAAAGAAGATTATGAAATTTTTAAGAATATCGCCAAAGGATTTAGAGAAAGGTGAAAATATTGGAGGTTATAAAGATAAGAAATTGTTTAAAAAATTGAGAGCTCAGAAACGTTCGAAGCAAACTGAAGCTGAACCCAAGATAGTATTAGATAACGGAGACTTAAAGAAGGAAAATATTAATCTAAATGATATTGATAAAAAAGAATTAAGAATTGATTTTACCACTAGTAGTGCGATTTCAAGGATAAATATAAAATTTTTAGTAGTTTATATCCCAATTTTTTGGTTGTCTGGCATGACAGATACCGTGATCTTTTACTCTTTCACTCATTACGTGCAAAATTGGGTATTAATGGCATTTTTTTTACCAGCAATATTAATTATTATGTGGTTTATATTTATTTTAGGATGTTTTTTCTTTAGCAAACTCTTCTTGATACTAATTAATTTAATACATAAGCCAAAAGAAGGGATATTCAAAGCTGAAAAAGGAGATGCTGATTTTGAATTTTGGTGTTTACGAACTGAATTAAAAAAAGTAGCTTTTTGGTTTATTAGAAATTGGCCCCTTCCTTGGATGGATATTTTGGCTTTTAAATGGTTCGGCACCAAAATGAGTTTATCAAGCACGTTATGGGACTCATGGTGCGATGGAGAATTTATTAAATTTGGACGTAGGGTAATAATAGGGCAAGGTGCTACTGTTATGTCCTCTATGGTCGTCGGAAAATATTTATTAATTAAAAAAGTCATTCTAGATGATTATGTTGTTATTGGAGGTCAGAGCATTGTAGCTCCAGGAACGATCGTTGGTAAGGATTCAGTAGTCGGTGCTCTTAGTACAACTAACTATGATCAGATCCTTGAGCCGGGATGGATTTATTTTGGAATTCCTGTCATTCAATTAAAGAAAAATAAATATTCCGAAGAACGTCGAGATATACTTATGAAACGGGATGTTGATGAAGAAAAGAAGTATGAAATTAAACATGAAGTCAATATTGATGAAGATAAAAAAGAATTTGCATAAAAAGACATAAATATTTTAAATTTTATTTATTTTTAATTGCTCTTTTAAAAATCTCTTTAAACTACCACACATCTCTTTCAAAACCTGTTTATCTTGATAGAATAGATTAGTTCTAGGGCAATCCTTATCAAATATACACTTTTTCCTGTGAAAATCGAATACTAAAGGGTAAAATCTGCAACCTTGAGGACGAAACTCATAAATAGTACAAATTTTTAAAAGCTTGTCAAAAAAGACACAATATCCTTCAACATTTTTTAGTTGAAAAAGATCATCCTTGTTTTTAACAATAAATTCTCGCTTTCTTTTATGATTTTGGCATTTTCTCATTATCAAATCAATATCTTGTTCGGAAACAATCATCTCTGTCTCTATACAACACTTTCCACAATTTTCGCAATCATTGGACATGGTTGTTTTTTCTTTTTGCCTAAGACTCATAACTTTAAAAGAAAAAAAAAATAACTATTAAAGTATAATAAGTATCAATTGTTTTTTAATGAAGAAAAAATTAACGAAATTTATAAATCGTAATAAGAATCAATAGTAAAAATGAGTGAAGAAGGAAAAGAATCTGAGCTTTCTGATTCCGATGATTCTAATAACAAAGTTATAAAAGAAGAAATCAGTCTTCAATTTCATTTATATATTATTATTTTTGCTATTATTTATTATATTTCATGGATTATACCGGGATTTGTATTTTGGTTATATTTTTTCTTCCCTTTTCGAATATTCTTTTTAGAAAATCTCGATTTTTTATCTCTTTTTACTAATTTAAGTTCTCTAATAACGTTGTTAATTATGCCTTTAGTTATTATTGGCTGTTATTTAATCCATTTAATGCTGATTGGATTAACAACACGATTTATTTGGGGAATTACTGAAAAAATTTCACCATCAAAATCAGGTATCATTCCAAGAAATATTAGAAGTAGGGTAGCGAATTATTACCATATTAGAAGTTTTATGATAAAATACGGAAAAAATACATTTATAAAAGGTATGTTTCCATGGTTATCTAATTGGTTTTTTAATTTTGTTGGGTCAAACAAAATTGGTAAAGGAACAACCTTGGAGGAGTCTGTAGGGAATGATAAATTTATTAACATCGGGGAGAACTGTTATATTGGTGTTAATTCTACATTAGCGAGTCATCTAATTCAAGGAATCTTCGGAAATATCTCATATTTCGAAATTGTAGTTGGTAATAATGTAACCTCTTCTGCTTTTGGTAATATTGGTGCAGGAAGTGAAATTTATGAAGATGCATATCTATTACCTCTAGCATCTACACCAAAACATAGTATACTAAAAGGTAATAACTCATATTATTTTGGAATTCCAATGAGGAAAATCTTTAGAAAGAAACTAATGAATTATCTAAATGTAACACCAAAAGATTTGGAGATGAATGAGAATATTGAAGGGTACTCAGATAAAAAATTATTAAAAGAAATAAAAGAGAAGAAGAGTTATCATGAAAAAGATGATGAAAATATTGATAAAGAGCAGATTCTGGGTGATCTACAAGAAGTTAAAATAGCATTGGATAAATTAACCGCAGAAGATTTAGCGATTGATTTCACAACAAGCTCTGCAATAAGTAGGGTAAATGTAAAGTTTTTAATTGTATATATACCAATTTTTTGGCTTTCGGGCTTAATCGTAACTATAATTTGGTACTGGTATTCTAAATCTCAAGTTTCATCGAACTTCCAATGGTCATTTTTCTTTTTCTTCCCAATTGTTTTGTTCGGATTATTATATATCTTTAATGCGGGATGTCTTCTTTTTAGTAAGCTGTTTTTAATTTTAATAAATTTAATTCATAAACCTAAAGAGGGCGTGTTTAAAGCAGAGATTGGAGATACTAATTACGAATTTTGGATGATGAGAACTGAACTAAAGAAAATTGCTTTATGGTTATTTCGAAATTCACCATTTCCGTGGACCGATGCTTTAGCTTTTAAACAGTTAGGGATTAATATGGATTTTTCAAGCCATTTAGCTGATACTTGGTGTGATTCTGAATTTATTAAATTTGGGCGTAAAGTATTGGTTGGTCAGGGAGCTACAATTATGTCCAGTATGGTAATAGGTAAATATTTACTAATTAAAAAAGTATTTTTTGATGACTATGTAATGGTTGGAGGTCATACGACGATTGCTCCGGGAACGATAATAGAGAAAGAATCGGTTATCGGTGCGATAAGTTCAACAACCTATGATCAAGTTCTAAAACCTGGTTGGATTTATTTTGGGATACCTGCGAGGGAATTAAAAGAAAATAAATATGCTGAAGAGAGAACAGATATAATAATTAAACGCCAAGTAGCTGAAGCCAAAAAATTTGAAACGACACTTGAAGTTAATATTGATGAAGATAAGAAAGAATTAATTAAAATAAAAAAAAAGAGGAAAGAAAAATGAGTGTACCAAATACAATGCGTGTTGGTCCTTTCACCTCAAATGTGCTCGTGCGGAAACGTTATTTATTTTTTTACATCTTGCTTATTTGGGCAAGTGTAATTCCAATCCTCTTAGAATTTTGGGTTTATTGGCGTTTTTTATGGCACCCGATAAGACCAGTTCATTTCTATACATTTCTTCCACTTTTAGCTTTCTTAATGTATATTACTTTAGTTTTTTCTTCAATACTTTTTGCTAAGATCTTATTAATTATAATTAATGCATTCCATAAGCCTCGAGAAGGTGTTTTCTTACGAATTCCCGCAGATCGAGATTATCGAAATTGGAGTCTTCGGAATACTATCAAAAGGTGGCCAACTTGGCTTGCCCACAGATTTCCTTTCCCTGGCTTTTTAGATAATGTATGTTTTAAAATGTTTGGAGTGAAAACCAAAATTTCGAATTCCTTATTTGAGGGTTGGGTGGATACTGAGTTCATCGATTTTGGTAGAGATGTAGTTATTGGACAAGGAGCAATTGTTCAATCTGCTGTAATTATAGGGAATCTCTTAATAATTAGGAAAACAATTATCGGAAATGATGTTAGAATAGGTTCACATGCCATAATTATGCCAGGTACCCATATCGAACATAATTGTATTTTAGCTGCTAATTCTGTAACTACGGTAGGACAGGTTTTAGAAAGTGGATACGTTTATGCTGGTATTCCTGCAAAAAAGTTTAAAAGGAACTATTTTTTTGAGGATGGGTTGGAGGATAAGATAGGTCATGTTGAGGATGTTGAGGCGTTAAGAGAAAAATATGAACAGATTTATACTAAAAGATATGATAAATTGAAACTTAAAGAGCGTCGTGAGTTAAAGAGAGAAAAGAAAGAAGAGGAAAAGAAGAGATTTGACTATGCGGCTGATGAATGGGAAGAATTTGACGATGGTTTCAATATTTAACAAAAATTATTATATTCCAGTTAATTTAGCATCCTTATTTTATGTTAAAATAAAATACATTCTTCTATTACTTTTTCCTTTATTAACGGTCTTAGTCACTTCAATTTTACCAATTTCTTTTAGATGATTGACATGAGTACCACCATCTACTTGCTCGTCGATATCTCCTATTCTAACAATGCGAAATTCCTTAATATTCTTGGGTAATCCTACAGCTAAACGTGCTAATTCTGGTTTTCCTAAAACTTCATCTTTAGTCATGTAATCAATAGTAATTGGTAAATCCTTCTCAATGATATTATTTGCTTCCTCCACAAAATCTCGCAATTTTTCAGGAGAATAATCTAGCATTGAGAAATCCATTCTTGTTTTATCTAATTCGATTTGATTTCCCGTAATTTTGGCATCAGCTCTTTTATAGAGGATATTACTTATTAGATGCGAAGCAGTATGATATCGCATAAATGTATATCGTCGTTCCCAATCAAGTTCACAACTAACAGCATAACCCTCCTTCAACCCTGGTTTATCTACTTCATGACTTATTTTTCCTGAGAACTTTCCAACGTAAACTACTTTAAATTTTTGATTATCTTTTATAATAAAACCTTCGTCCCAAGGTTGACCACCTCCTTTAGGATAGAAGGCAGTGTTATCAAGAACGACAAATTTATCATCTGTGACATTTAGAACTTTTGCATTCCAGCTTTTAAGGTAAGAATCATCCATATAGAGTGATCTAGCCATATAAAGAAAAAGAATATTTTACCTTATAACTTTAATCCTTTTCATGAATTTCAGAAGGTTTTGCGCCATCAAATAATTCTAATTTTAAAAATTTAACCTTTTTTTTACATTGAGGGCAATGGTAATATCCTGGTTCCTTGTTTTCAAAATGAAAACCACATTCTTTACAAACAGCGTAAAACATATAATAAAGAAAATTTAATTTAGTATTTAATTTATTTCATGAAGTTCATTAGGCTTAGCACCACAAAAAGCTTCAAACTCAATAAACATCACTTCTTTGGAGCAATTAGGACAAAAATATTTCCCTGGTTCCTTAATTTGGAAGGAATATCCACAATCTTTACATACTACGGCTTTCATACTATAAATTACTTTAATAAACTTTTAAAAAATTCTTATTATGAATTAGAAACTGGATAAATATTAGTTAAATTTATAATAGGTCTATCGTAAAAAAAATGAATAAATAATAAGTCTTATATAATTATTTATACGGATTTAGTATAACTTCGTAAATTTAGAAAGTTAAATAAGGGAAAATATATGAAGTTTGTTGAAGTAGCGGGTACTAAATTTGAAGTCAAAAATGGATTTCTTGATTTAGTTCTTTTAGAAATAAAAGATATTAATGAAATACAAGGATTATCAAAACTAAAAGATTTAAAGAATTTAGAATTAAGCTCAAATGAAATTGCGGTAATTAGAGGGTTAGATAACTTAACTGAGTTAGAAGTTTTAAATTTAGGGAATAATAAAATAGTTGAAATAAAAGGATTAGAGAATTTAGAAAACCTCAAGATTCTACATCTTATAAGTAACCAGTTAACAGAGATAAAAGGTTTAGATAATTTAAGAAATTTAGAAGAATTATATTTAAGGGGAAATCAGATAACAGAGTTAAAAGGTTTAGATAATTTAACCTCATTAAAAAGGCTTGATCTTTCTTGGAATCACATAACAGAAATCAAAGGTTTGGACGCTTTAACAAATCTTGAAGTAGTATGGATTGCGGGAAATAAAGTGGAAAAAATCAAAAATTTTGAAAAGTTAGAGAAACTGAAAGTATTAAATCTTGCTGGAAATCAGATTAAGAGTATTGAAGGGTTGGAGAACCTAAAGTGTCTCAAATCTCTTTATTTAAATAATAATTTAATTCAAGATATCCGTGGTCTAAATACTTTGGAAAACATGGAGACACTATGGCTTAACACTAACCAAATTTCAAAAATTGGAGGATTGGACAATTGTAAAGCTTTAAGAATTCTAAATTTAAAACAAAACAATATAACCCAGATAAAAGGATTATATTCTTTAAATGGATTAGAAAATCTCTTTCTTTCAGAGAATAATATTGGAGAAATTAAAGGTCTTGAAACGCTATCTAAGTTGGAAACTCTCGATTTAGGTCAAAATCGTATAATTCAGATTAAAGGATTAGAGGCTCTAATGAGTTTAAAGGATTTATGGTTAGCAGACAATCTAATTCCTCAGAAAATATTAGACCAATTAGGAGGATTAGATTCGGGGGGATGTGCAAACGATGCATTGAAATTTGTTCAGTATAGTCTTGTTAATTTATAACAATATTTTTAGAAATTTTTTAAATGTTAAAAAATAATAATACAAATTATATTTCATATTCAAATTTAACTTAAAAATAGAATTTTAAAAAGGTAAATAATTATGGCATTGACTCCATTTGAAATAGCAAAAAAGCAAATCGATATTGTTGCTGAAGAAATGGGATTAGATCCTAATATAGCGAAATATCTTAAGAGAGTTGAGAGAGCATTAATAGTTACTATCCCTATTAGAATGGATAATGGATCTATGGAGATTTTCGAAGGTTATAGGGTTCATCATAGCACAGTTAGAGGTCCTGGAAAAGGGGGTATAAGATATTCTCCAGAAGTTAATTTAGATGAAATCAAAGCATTAGCTACATGGATGACATGGAAGTGTAGCCTTTTGAATTTACCATTAGGTGGTGCTAAAGGGGGTGTTTGTGTAGACCCTAGAAAGTTATCTAAAAATGAATTAGAACGCCTTACGAGAAGGTATACTTCTGAAATAATTAACATAATTGGGCCTGATATTGACATCCCTGCTCCAGATGTTAATACTAATGCTCAAGTCATGGCTTGGATTATGGATACCTATTCAATGAATAAGGGAAGGTCTATCCCTGGAGTTGTTACTGGTAAGCCTATTGAAATAGGAGGTTCTGTTGGTAGAGAACCTGCTACGGGAATGGGATTATTTTTCGTATTAGAAGCTCTATGTGAAAAGTTAAGTATAGACTTGAAATCACAAAAAATAGTAATTCAAGGGTTTGGTAATGTAGGTGGAACCATTGCTGGATTATTATATAATGAAGGATGCAAGGTAATGGCTATTTCGGACATATCTGGTGCTCTATATTTTTCTGAAGGATTGGAAATTGATAAATTACTAGAATGGACTCAACAAGGAAATTATTTAAAAGATTATAAAGATAAGAGATATAAATTAATTACAAATGAAGAATTACTTGCTTTAGAATGCGATATTTTGATTCCAGCTGCTCTTGAAAATCAAATAACATATAAAAATGCTGATAATATCAAATGTAAAATTATATTGGAAGGAGCTAATGGCCCTGTTACACCTGAAGCAGATAGAATTCTGTTTGAAAAAGAGATTCGTGTATTACCAGACATTCTTGCTAATGCTGGTGGTGTTTGTGTTTCTTATTTTGAATATGTTCAGGATATCAGAGCTTATTTCTGGGAATTAGATAGAATTAACAAGGAATTAAAAAAGATAATTTTAAGGGCTTTTGAAGAAGTATATATGCTTTCGAAAGAAAGAAAAATCTCTCTTCGTACAGCTGCTTACATTATTGCCGTCAGTAGGATTGCTAGAGCGATTGAACTTAGAGGAATATTTCCTTAAAAATAATTTTATTCTTCTTTTTAGCATTTCCTAATTTAATAACAATTCTAAATTTCAGATATTCTTCTATTGCTATTATTTAGATTTAAAATAGAAAAATTAATAAAAAATTTATAGTTTAATGTTTAGATTATAGTTTTTTATCTTAAAGGATTATTACTCTCCAAGTTCTTTTAAAACGTCTCCAACCATTCCATTAATTTCACCATATGCTATTGCATCTTGAAGATTCCCTTCAATCTGCAAGTCTCCACTCATATAAGCACTAGTAGCATCAATATCACCAGAACCCATACCCGCCCAAGTAGCACTTGTTGCTTTCATGGTAACAGATGGGTCTTCAGCTTCACCTTCAGCATACTCTACTTGCCCTTCTCCAAATTTTACCCAATATTTATAACCAACATCAGTCCATACAAATTGAACAAGAGTAAGATCCATATCTTCTACTTCTTCTTTTATATCTTCATTTTCAATAGCAAGTTGTTTAAAAGCTTCACATAATAAAAGAGCATCAGATGGCTTTCTTTCACCAGTCCCATCTCTCATATCTTTTAAATTTTTAAGTAAGTCATCACTAACCATTTTTTAAAACCACTTTTTTTTTTAATTTTGTCGAACATCTTTGATTAAAAGATAATTAATTATATTTGGAATATTTTAAAAGTTTTTATTTATTCAATAACGCTTTATTTGCGTTATTCAATACTATAGATTGATCCGAGGGGGAAATTATACTTTTTTAAAAAAAAATCTACTTAAATATGAGGATTAATAGAAAAAAATAAAAATAAAGATTTGAAGATTATATACTTTGGCCTAGCAATTCTATGCTACCAGTTGAAGTAGAAACACCAAATGTGTACTTATTAGTTGCATCACCATAATCTCCAGAAGATATCACTCCACCTACCTTACTCATTCCACCAGTTCCTAAGGGAGTGTATATAATAGAGCCCGTACTTACTGAACATGTAAATCGGGATCCTATACTACTTAAAGAATCATCATATTTTACATCAACACTCCCAGTAGATGTTCCTATTGTTCCTGTAATGTTAGCATTCATTTCTATATATTGTAAAATTTCGATATCAATACTTCCCGTATTTGTATGAATATTCCAATTACAATCTTTCACGTATCTCATGTTATAACTTTTAACTGTTATTGAACCAGTTGATACAGTTCCTTTTAAATTATCACCAATAATGCATTGCGAAAAATTTAAAATAAGAGACCCTGTTGATGTGTAGGCCGTTAATCCATGAGTAAAATTGGCTTGTTTAGCATAAATATTAATTGATCCCGTACTAGTACTTATTCCTAGAGTTCCTTGAAAAGTTGTATTTTTCGCAGAGTTTAGTACTAATGATCCCGTAGATGTACTTAAAGAAGTATTATTAATAATTATATTATCTGGCACATTCATATTTATCGCTCCTGTACTACTAAATGCATTTATATTATAAACTACATCAGTTCTAAGAGTAACATTTAATGTAATTCGGTGTGAAAGTCCAAAAATAAACACTGGATTGGCCTTCGCATCAAGTTCGAATGATATTGGAGTACTAATATTTACCCATTCAATAGGATAAAAAAAATCTGAAAATATTTTGCCCTCAACAAAACCACCTACAATTTTAATATCTAAATCAACTTGCACATAATAGTCAGTTGGTGTAGTATTATATTTAACATTTATTTTTCCGATATCACAGATTAGATTTAATCTCTCTATTGGCAAAGGAGCTCCGGGTTTATAGTAATAAGAATCTGCATATTCATATTCTCCCCATGTAGTAGCTATTACAACTCCAAATGCCGTCCCTCCATTAACTATACACGCAGCCACAATCATCAAAACAATATTAGTTTTCTTTTTCAATCAAATCACCTACTTGTGTAATTTTAACCTATTTTTTAAGTTAATTTAGTTTTAACCAATATTTAAATTAACTTTAGTCTGATTTTTATAAAATATAAAAAAGAAAAAATAAATAAAACCAATATAGTTAAATGTGTCTTAGAGCTTCTCAACTACTGATCGAGCAAATTCTTTTGCTTTCTTTAAATCTTCTTCGTTTGGTCTTCCTTTAAGCCATTGCTGATGCTTTTCAGCCTCTTTTCGTTTTTCAAGAGGTAATTTATCTAACATTGAATTACGAGTTTCTTCAGGGATACCTAAATTATCTCCACAACAATCAAACTCAGCAATTATCTTCGAAACATTTCCTATTTTTCGTTTCACTAATTTGAATCCGTCTTGATAACCAACTAAACTTGCATGAGTAGAGAAAAATACGAAGTTTTGCGGTAATTCTGGAGCAGAATTCACTAATTCTACCAGTGCTTTATTTACTCGACTTGCATAAATTCCTGAACCTAAAAAGACTAAATCATAATTATTAAAACTCAAAGGGTCTACTTCATTAATAGGTGTTAACTCAACCTCTTCATCACTTAAGGCTTCCTTAATACTTTTCGCGATTTTTTCTGTGTTCCCCGTATTCGAGAAATATGTAATTAATATTTTCAATTAATTCACCATGGTAAAAAATATTCAATTCTAATAAAAGCTTATTAAGAGTTTTTATTCATTGTTTAAAGTGAAAAAATTTTTTGCATTATTAACCGTTTTTTCACTTACTAGTTTTTGAGGAACATTATGAGAATAAGCAATAGCAGCAATGGAATATCTTACATTTGAAGGTACATTTATTGGTCCTCTTTTATAGGGATGCTGATAATAAGAATCAGTTTCAGTAACTAACGATTCTAATGGTGTAAATTTTGTTACCCTACGCCATCTATCGAAACCATAGGCAGAGCTTGGTACAGAAAGTATAAATCCTTGATTTGGTAAAGAAGTTCCATAATCTTCTGGTCCTGAAAAACAATGCCACATAACCCTTTTCGGACCTATTTTAAAATCCTTTAAAATATTGAGAATCTCTTTATTTACTCCATCTTTTTTATTAAATCTATGTTTCGGATGTTTTTTATCGAATTCTTGTTCAGCAGCATTTCGAACATGTAAAATATAAGATTTGTTAAGATCTCTCGTTAATTCTATGATTTTTTTAAACACTTTGACTTGATTGTTTCTTTCCTCTAAGGTTTTGGCATGATGAAAATCTAAACCTATCTCGCCAATTCCTAGATACTTTTCTGAATTATTTTGAATAAAATCAATCCATTTTTTCCATTCTAAGTTATATTTGTCCTTAGGAGTATATGTAACTGTCTGTGGAGCCCATCCACATGTAAAACCAAAATTTTTATCGAATTTTTTCATAAAGTCTAAAGTTAAATTCAGTGTCTGCATATCAATTGTGCTTGTTATTAAATATTGACCCCCCATTTTGAAATAACTTAAATATTGTTCTTTATTTGTTGGTAATTGATCATTTTTGGGACGATGAAAAGGCATATGGCAATGAACGTCAATAAATTTTAAACCGCTTTCTGGTTCTGGAACAACTATTTTTTTAGGCATATTAGATTTAAGTAAATATAATTATCATATCATTTGAGAAGTTATATTTTTAAATAAATTGTTGTATTAAGATTTTATCAATTCAAAAATGTGGTATATTTTTTCAACTAATTCTTTAAATAAGGTCTTTTATTTAACACTATTATGAGTGATCAGTTAAAATCTAAACTTAAAGAGTTAGAAACAAAGAAAAAGGAATTACAACCCAAAATCGATGAAATTAACGCTAAACGAGAAGAAGAGATTCAAAGAGTAAATAAAAAATATGATCATTTGATATATGATGTCGATTACACAGCTCGACAACTAGAAGATGATTTTTATAACGATCTAATTAAATCTTTTGTACAGATTGTTACAAGAGAATTTGATTTAAAAAGAAGCTCAGACATGTATGAATTAACAGACGAATTTAAAGATTATCGACAAACTATTGGTCAATTTGATATGTTCCCTGAGGAATTAATCAACAAATTACAGAGAGTAATAAATGGAGAGCCAATTGAAAGTATCATGTATGATCTTGAGAATATTCAAAAAAAATATTTAAGATCTTAGACTGTATTATATTTAGAAATAGGTTATATTATTTCTACAGAATTGCTTTTTTAATCTGATTTTTTAAGGTATCATTGAGATATTACTTAGATAAATATGTGTTATTCAATCTCTTGGTTTATAGTAAAACTATAATTTTGGTAATTTTAAAATGGAATTATTCGAAGAAGAAGTAGAGATTTACAACTCTAAGATAAGACAACTAAATTGGCTTTATGAGGAATTACGGCTCCAACCTGAGATTTTGAAGGATCTCATCAATGAAAAAGGGCAAAAATTACCATTAAATTTATAAATCCTTCTTAAAATGCGTTTTAAAAATAGCATTTAAAATAATTTTAATCTTTTTAATACCTTCAATTAAAGTACCATTAGCAGGAATATGAACGAAAATTACAGGGTACTCTTTATTTGAAAGATAAAGTGCCCAATAGTATAGATAGTTGCATAAATATAATCCAGCATAATTGGAGATATAAAAATTCGATTTATCTTTAACAACTGAAAAAACTTTATCTAAATTTATAATGGTTTTAATACATAGATGACGACAAACTTTTATAATGCCAATTTTGAATTTTTTTTCAATATCTTCACCCATTTTAAAATTCCACCCAAATTTTTCGAGATAATATTTCTTACTTGAATGAATACCTAGCAAAACCACTAAATCAGGTTTAGATCCTAATTCTAATAACAAGTTTTTATAAGAATTTACACTATGTTTCCAACTTACTGGTATTATTCCTCTTTTCAATTGAAAATTTTGATTTTGAAAAGAAAACTTTTTGACAATTTCACTACTTAAGTTTGATTTGTAAGTTCCATAAGGCCTAAAACCAGTTAAAATTATCAAATTTAAGTCATTTGAATTGATTTTTAATAAAAAATTAAAAAAATTAATGAAAAATATTAAATCTTCATAATAATTACACTTATTCTTCAGCAGCAGCGGCAGCAGCGGCAGCCTTAGCTTTCTCTTTTTCTATGGCAGCTATTTGTTTCTTTAAACTTTTTATTTCAACTTGAACTTCCTTAATCTTGCCTTTCTTGTCATTAGCGATTTCTTTTAACTTAATATTCAAAGCCTTTTCTTTTCCACTTTTTAATTGAGAAAGAGTTTTATTAGCTTCTTTAGCAGTTGCTATTTTTTCTTTCTTTTTATTCTTCCACTCTTCTGCTTTTTGAATTGCTTCATCTCGTAAGACTTCTTCTTGATTTAATTTTGCTTCAGCTGCTTCAATTTTTGGATTATATTCTGTTTCAACCTTGCTTTCTGCTGAAGCTTCTTCCTTGCTGGCTTCCTCTTCTATGCGAGTAATTTCATCTTCTTTGGCACTAATTTGGCCTCTAATATTTTCTTCGGTCATAAAACATCATTTTTTTTATTTTCTTTTAAAATTAATTTTTGAATTAAAATAATATTTTCAGTTCTAATAATTCAATTACGTGTTATAATAGTGTTAGGATTGGTATCCTTTTAAACTTTCTATAATCATTTTTTTAGAGGCTTTTTAAATTTACTGCTTTTCAGTATCTTTACTATAGTTTTATAATGATCATCGTTTATGGATAGTTCCAACTTACTAATTGATGAATTTAATATGACCCATTTCTTTTAGTAGCATCATGCATTCTTTTTTAACGTGAATTCCCAAGCACACCAATAATGTTCAGGGTGAGGTCCTGGAGGACACGCAATGCATTTTGTTTCTATTCGAGGATCTATTGTTTTAGCAAATAATCCATATTCTACAACACCAACTTGTTTACAAGGGAAATCTGGAAGTCCTCTCCCTTTTCTAGCAGATTGCACACGGCAATCATTCATTCTAAAAACACATCGATTATCCGATACATCAAGAACTTCTTGTTTATTAATATTTGCATATACTCTATATTTTAAAGCTTTTATAAGAGCTGGAATGCCCCCATTTTGTGGTATTTTAAATCTCTTCATGATTCTCTTCGCTTCAATAATAGTAAATCTTTTCCACTGTTTAACATCTAATTCTATAGCTTTATCAAGCCCGTATTCATGTTCAACTGTCTGGAACCATGTTCCATCAATAGCAAGCCAATTTTTTGAAAGATCTTCGATATAATCCATTAATTCTTCTCTATTGAGTGATTCTAAATCTTCTCTCATCTTGATCAATAATTGAAATTAACAAAATTTAATTTTGAAAATTATTGAAAATTTAAATAGTTGAACCCACTTGATTATAGAATTGTTAAAGTAACATAGAATAGGAAATAAAAATGGGTGAAACTGAAAAGAAAAATTTAATAATATTTTAATTTTAATTATTTTAGTATCTATTTTATCCAGAAATACTGGAAATATTAAATCGTGTTGAAAAAAATGGGAAAAACTTTAACTGAAAAAATCTTAGAACTACATTTAGTTGAGGGTAAATTAGAAAAGGGAACTGATATTGCCATTAAAATTGACCAAACTTTAACTCAGGATGCTACAGGTACAATGGCTTACTTACAATTTGAAGCTATGGGAGTTTCACGTGTTCAAACAGAACTATCCGTAAGTTACGTTGATCATAACACATTGCAGACTGATTTTAAAAACCCTGATGATCATCGCTATCTTCAAAGTATTGCTGCGAAATATGGCTTATATTTTTCGCGTCCCGGAAATGGTATTTGCCATCAAGTCCATCTTGAACGATTTGCTCGCCCTGGCAGAACATTATTAGGTAGTGACAGTCATACTCCTACTGGTGGGGGTGTTGGATCAATAGCAATTGGAGCAGGAGGACTTGATGTAGCTGCTGCTATGGCTGGTGAATCATTCCGTTTAAAAATGCCTCAAGTTGTAAAAGTATATCTTAAAGGAAAGCTTCCTGATTTTGTATCCGCGAAGGATGTAATATTAGAAATCTTGAGAAGAATTGGGGTGAAAGGAGCTGTTAATAAAGTTCTAGAATATACAGGTCCGGGAATAAAGACTCTAACTGTTCCAGAAAGAGGAACAATAACGAATATGGGAACTGAAACTGGAGCTACAACCTCAATCTTTCCATCTGATGAGATTACTAAAGAGTTTTTAGAAGCACAAGAAAGAGGAGATCAATGGATTCAATTAGAACCAGATGAAGATGCTAAATATGATGAAACTATTGAAATTGATCTAAGTGAATTAGAACCATTAATAGCTGAACCCCATAGTCCCGGAAATGTTAAAACTGTTAAAGAATTGGAAGGATTAAATGTAGATCAAGTGTGTATAGGTAGTTGTACGAATTCTTCTTTGCGAGATCTTAAAATTGTTGCAAATATGTTAAAAGGGAAAACAATTAATCTAAATACAGTTTTAACTGTATCGCCTGGTTCTCGACAAGTTGTTGATCATATGATTGATTCCGGAGAAATGGGTTATTTAATAAAAGCAGGTGCAAGAATATTAGAAAACGCTTGTGGTCCTTGCATTGGAATGGGATTAGCTCCTAAAAGCGATGCCATTTCTCTTAGGACTTTCAATAGGAATTTTCTTGGAAGAACAGGTACAAAAAGTGCTAATGCTTACTTAGTAAGCCCTGAAACTGCTGCTTTTGCTGCTATTAAAGGAAAAATTACAGATCCAAGAAAGTTTGGTAGTATACCTAAAATTGATATGCCTAAAAATTTTATGGTAAATGATAATATGATCATTCCGCCACTACCTACCGAAGAAGCAAAGAATGTAGAAATTATTAGAGGTCCAAATATAAAACCCTTACCTGAATTTAATCCTTTACCGGCTAAATTAGAAGGGGAAGTTCTTTTAAAAGTTGAAGACGATATCACAACGGATCACATCATGCCCGCTGGAGCTAAAATCTTACCATTGAGAAGTAATATACCAGAAATTAGCAAATATGTTTTTAACGTAGTTGATGAATCCTTTCACGATCGATCTCTCGCAAAAGGAGGGGGCTTTATTGTAGGCGGAGATAATTATGGACAAGGTTCAAGTCGTGAACATGCAGCAATTGCTCCTAAATATCTTGGAATAAAGGCTGTCATAGTAAAGAGCTTTGCTCGTATACATTTAGCGAACTTAGTGAATTTTGGAATAGTACCTTTGACATTCGTTAACAAAGATGATTATGACACAATTGAACCGGAAGATAAATTTGAGATTGATTTAACTACAATCAAATCTGGTAAAGTCAAACTAAAAAACATAACAAAAAATCTTGATCTTGAATTAACTCATTCGCTTAGCGAACAAGATTTAGAGGAATTAATAGTCGGGGGAAAATTAACACGGATAAAACAAAAACATATTTAATTAGAGATTTCAATATATTTTTTTTTGTGCTTTTAGTATTAAACAAGTATAAATGAAGGAGAATCTTTCTGACTCTAAGCAAAGATTGATCTTTTATTCATTATACTCTACCCGGGTAGTCTACCTTTCTAAAAGGCCAATCTGTGCTGACCCAATCTCGTACGGTATTGAATAATACTTCATCCAATCCTTTTTCATATTCAGTTTGACGCACCCACATGACCACGATAGCATCTGAGCCAGTCACTTCGGATGGGGTGATATAAACACAACCAAGAACTTTTGATTCGTCCAGGGATACGACAGTATATGTAAATGCCTTACGGTCGAGAAATTCTTGTTGATGCCTTTCTAAGTCGGTCAGATTTTCCTCAATGGTGAAACCTAATCTCGGCCATGGATCGCCAAACGTAGTATGGAGAAGCTCACGGCTCTCGATAACTGCTTCGTAATCCTTTTCAACATCATCTATAGACAGCATTCGAAGGCGAAAAAGGTCTGTTTCGAGCAGAAGGGGAACTTCGAAATCATTGGGTACAAAAAGATCTTTGGATATTGAATTTTCCTTATTCGCCATTTTTAGAATGGATAGTGGATATATTATATAGGTAGTATTGATTTATATTTATAAAATTGAATCAAATATTAATATTCTCATGTATGACAGAAAGTTCAAACAAGATCCGAAAAAGCGATTTTCATCAAGGGTAGAGAATTATGTCAAATATAGACCTAGTTATCCCCAGAAGATAATTGAATTCTTAAAAGAAAGTAAAATTTTATCCAATAAATCAAAAATTGCGGATGTTGGATCTGGAACGGGAATATTAAGTGAACTATTTTTAAAGGAAGGTAATTTAGTCTATGGAATTGAACCAAATAGAGAGATGAGACAAGCAGGAGAAAATTCTTTAAGAGATTATTCACATTTTATAAGTATTGATGGTTCAGCAGAATCTACTACATTACAATCCGAAATGATTGATATAATAACTGCAGGTCAGGCATTTCATTGGTTTAATTTAGAAAAAACTAAATTAGAATTTCAACGTATTCTTAAACCTAATGGTTGGGTTATATTAATTTGGAATCGTCGAAAAAAGCACACAAATGAGTTTTTAAAAGAGTATGAAAAATTTCTCTTGAGATATGGAACAGATTATAAAGCTATTGAGAGTAGTAAACTTGATTTTAATAAATTTTTTGGAGGGATTAATTATAACCTAAAAAAATTTGAGAATTGTCAAATATTTGATTACGATGGTTTAGAGGGTCGGCTCCTTTCTACTTCTTATATACCTTTGGATGATCATCCTAAATTTAACGATATGTTACTTGATTTAAAGCAATTATTTAAAAAATATCAAAAAAATGAACATATTCAATTTGAATATGATACCGAGGTCATTTATGGTCAACTCTAATTAGATTTTGAATTTCGATGCCATTTTTTATGCCTTATTTTGAGAAAACTTAAATTTACTTTAAAGTAAATTAGGTTTATATTTAATTCTAAAACTTTTGAAACATTAGTAATAGAAAATAAAATGCTTATTCGGCATATTATTCTATATCTTTTTGTATCTCATTATTTTCTTCTAATAATTTCATAAAAGCTTGGACTTTACTCGGATA
Source organism: uncultured archaeon (assembly GCA_964409945.1). Classification (GTDB taxonomy): domain Archaea; phylum Asgardarchaeota; class Lokiarchaeia; order Sigyniarchaeales; family SOKP01; genus Loki-b32. The sequence continues at coordinate 46,764 of CAYPFJ010000007.1, forward strand.
AAAAATATGCTGGAACTCTAATGTTAACATTGCACTAATCTCTTTAAGATTTAATGACAAACCAATAAAATTTAAAATCTCTTGGGCATCACCTCCCCATACATCTGGAGGTATAGGGACTTTAATCTCCTCATAAGCACTTGACATTAGAATTGGTAAGTAATATTTTAAATTTCTTCTCCCTAAAAAACTCAGTTTCCACTTTTGTTTAAAATATTCAGGTTCTTCAATAACATTGACATCAATAGATAAATGTTTGCATAAGTTAGACCATTGAGATGGTAAATTTTTCTTTAACTGATCTAATTCAATATTTCTTTCTAAAATTAGTTCTTTAGTTACTGCTGTTAATTCAAATTTATTAATTGAATCCAAAATTTTCTTTTCATATTTGAGAAAAGCATTTATTAAAGCTTTTCCCGTTAAAACTTTTTCTTCTTTCGTAATTTTAGAATTGATAGTTTCTTGACTCAGCGTGCTAAATAGTGTAAACAATGTTTTTTTGGTTTTACCTAATCGCTTGTAGAAGCCTTCTTCTATGAGTGGCCAAATATTAATTAAGAACTTATTATCTTGCCTAGCAAAGATATAACTAGTACAGAGTGATATAGTAATTATTCGTTTTAATTCGGTAGAATCACATTTTTCTATAGTATCAAGCGAACTATGCCAAAAAGGATCATTATGCCCAATCATTACCCCAGGTATACTTATAGGATTTCCAACAAATAAAGTATGGTCACTTCCACCTGAATAGGGAGTAATTCGATATCGCATACGATTGGTAGTCCCATTTATTGCTACCCCTTTAGGATGATCTGCAATTACTCTCGTAAAATATTGAATAATATCATTTAAAATTGATGGTCGTGAATATGGTGCTAAACAGATCTCACATGGTTCCCCAACTTTTAGAGGGTGTTCCCCAATCATGTCTAAGTTTATATTAAAAAGTGCATTTTTAACGATTTCTTCATGCTCTTTAATCCATGGGTATGTACCATGAAATTCAGCAACCCATAGAAGACGAATTGTTCTTTTAGGGGGTTCTAATCTTTTTTGCTTTATAAGTACTGATAAAGCACGGGCTAATTCTATTAACCCACCTGATCCACTGGCATTGTCATTTACTCCAGCAGCTGGGTGACAGATATGTGCTGTTAAAATTATTTCTTCTTGAGGTTTCTCTTTTCCTCGAATAGCCGCGGAGATTACTTCTAATTCTCCATCATATACTTTAGCATCAATCTTCGCATGTAGTTTGACAGAACCATTTCTTAATAGCTCCTTTAAATATAATGCTTGCTCAAAGGTAATACTAAATCCAAAGGTGGTTTTTTTTAACTCTTCAGCTATGGCAGGAAATCTATTATAAATAGTCATACCCTTATAACTCGCTGCTCTATCAGGTCCTGGATATACTATAACCCCCAATGCTCCTTTTTCTGCATATAATGCAGGAACTATAATTCTTGGGGCTTCCATTAAAATTATTTTCCCTTTTACGTCTCTTCCATCGAATTCTTCTTCTGTAACACCCTTTCCAATATCAATCAATTCAGCATCAACGTCACAAGCTTTTGATCTCCCAATAATACACATTGGAATATCTTGAAATCGACACAACATCTCGTTTTTTGGTTCAATTAAACGTAATTCCCCCGATTTAATCTCCCAGCTTTGAGTCACTATCCATTCCCATGTTTTAGTTTTTCCATCTGCAGGATATTTATGGAGGCTAATCTCATCTAACCCAAACGAACCTAATTCTCTCATTACTTTTTCTACAATTTCATGATAATCTTGAGACCCTACTACTCGGTTATATTGTGAGATCCTCGATACCCAATCAAAGGCATATTTCCCGCTAACCTCGTTCAACACTTCATCGATAAATTTAGAGATATCTTTCATACATAATCAATCTTGCGAAGTAATATAGTAATTAATTACTTTGATATTACGAACCATTAAAATATAAAATTTGCTATTCTAGCAAAATAATTTAAGAAATTAATCTGAAAATACCTTCCGAAGGTATTGGGAAAATATAATATTTATTTATAAGAATGAAATTTTTTTTCTTTATGTCTTTTAAAGTTCCTAATTATGCGTTTTGTTGCTATTCGCTATTAGTGCTTTTACGATACGTGGTATGACTTCACGAGGAAAACTATGTCCCATTCCATCTACAAGCAATAATTCAGCTCCAGGTATGGTTGATGCAATCTCTTCACCAGCTTCAACAGAGTTAAATGGATCTTCTTTTCCATGAATGACTAAAGTTGGTGCTTTTATTGAAGAGATTAATGGCTGAATATTGCCAGGGACAGCCATTGCTGCCATTTGGCGAGCTATGCCTTCAGGATAATAACTTCTATCGTATTCCTTTGTTCGATATTCCCTTCCTTGGATTTCATCATACTCGAATTTACCATAAATTAAACTATCGCGCTTGACCATTTCTTCAATATATGCTTCGCGTTCGACAGGAACAGGTGCAAAGAATTGAACCATGACTTCTGGTTTCGCTTGTGGTAAAGCAGGATCCCCCGTCGTACTTATGATTACAGTTAAAGATAGCACTCGAGACGGATGTCTATATCCTATAATTTGTGCGATCATACCGCCCATAGAAGCACCGCAAATGTGTGCTTTTTCTATATTCAAAGCGTCTAAAATACCAATAGCATCGTCCGCCATATCCTCTAAAGTATATGGAAGGTTGGGTATTTCTCCACGTGTATAGGCAGCAGCAATCTCCATCATGTCTGGTATACCCGCTTCTTCAAATTTTGTTGACAAACCTACATCTCGATTGTCGAATCTGATGATAAAATAGCCATTTTCGGCAAATTTATCACAAAACTCATCCGACCAAGCAAGAAGTTGACTTCCCAACCCAGCTATTAACAACAATGGTTTTGAATTAGGATCCCCAATTGTTTCATATTCAATTTCGATATCATTTACATATGCTATTGGCATGATATTTAACAACATTCAATTATTTATTAAAAATTATTTTTTGTTTAAACTAAAATATCTGAGGTTATTTCTTGTAATGACTTACAGTTTGTCATTCTCATCGCTTTAGCTAAAGTTTTTTGCATATATTCCATATGAATTTGTACACCTTTAATTCCTGCCCCTACAGATGCTCGAATAATATCTCGCCCAATTAGAACAGATTCAGCTCCTAGTGCTAGCATTTTCAACACATCGTATCCCGTACGGATACCTCCATCAACGATAATTTTAATCTTTCCTTTAAGTTCTTCTATTATACTAGGTAAAATTTCAGCAGTTCCAGGAGTATGATCTAAGACTCTTCCACCATGATTTGATACAACAATAGCTGCTGCTCCTGCTTCTTTAACTACTAAAGCATCTTCAACACACATTATACCTTTAATAATTACTGGAAGATTTGTAGAAGAAATTAATTCTTTAATTTCTTCAATTGATTTTTTGAAAACGGGTTTATCATGTATTGCCATTGCATATGAACCACATCCATCTACATCTATACCAACAGCAACACATCTAACCTCTTCAGCTTTATTAAAAAATTTCATAATAGTTCCCTGATCTCTTGGTTTCACAATTTTAACTCCCCATCCACCAGCTTCAGCAATAGCATTAAGTCCATAAGAATTTTCAAGTGAATAAGTATAAGTATCTCCTCTCCATCCAATTGTCCCAGCATCTCTACAACCAAGAACTACAGAACGACAAAAATCCTCTTCTGTTATAACTTTATCTCCACCAAAATTATTAACACCTGCGACACTTGCAGCCATTATTGGCATGGATAATTCCCTTCCAAAAAAATTATATTTAGTATCAGGTTTAAAATCTTCATTGATTAATTTCATTTTTAAATTGTATTTTCTTAGAGCTAAGAAATTATTATTAAAACTAGCACCACTACCAATTCCACCAATACCAAGTGCGTTGCCATAACTTTGCCCTTGACAAAGTCTATGTGGAGCTCCATCACAATCTTTGTAGACCCCACATATTCCTTTCAGTTTTTCCCTAGCACTATTACGTATGTCCTCTACTGTTTTAATTTCGGGAGTCATGATTTTACTTTTCTAATTAAACCATTTTTTTAGGATCTAATAACTCGTTTAGGTTATCTATTTTTAAGCCCATTTCTAAAATAACCACCTTACAACTCTTTCCTTCTTTATATGCTCGCTGTGCTATCTCGGAACATTTATCATATCCAATAATAGGAGTTAAATTTGTAACAAGCATAAGCATTTGTTCTAACTGTTTGCTAATTTGTTCAGTGTTAACCTCCAAATTTAATAAACAGTTATCGATAAATGAATTGATACCTCCAATTAATATATTAATAGATTCAAGTAAGTTTATAATCATAACAGGTTTACACACATTCAAATCTAATATACTACCATAAGCCTCTCCAAAGGAAACTACAGAATCATTCCCAATCACCTGGAGACATACCTGAATTAATGCTTCAGATTGAGTGGGATTTATTTTACCCGGCATTAATGATGATCCCGGTTCATTTTGAGGTAATTTTAATTCAGATAACCCCGCACGGGGTCCACTCCCCATCCAGCGGATGTCATTTGCCATCTTTAATAATGATAAAGCTAATAAACGTAAATTACTACTAACTCTCACAATTGTATTATGTGAAGCAATTCCTTCTGCTTTCACTGGATTAACTTTAAAGGGAAAATTAGTTATGTCTGAGAGATGAGAAACCGTACGTTTAGCGAAGTCTTTGTGTGCATTTAAACCCGTCCCTAAAGCTGTGCCACCTATTGGAATATAATACAATTCATTGCAAGTTTCTTTTAATCTTTCTAAATTAATTTCGATTTGCTTTTTATAAACCTCAAATTCTAAAGATAAAGGGATAGGAACTGCATCTTGTAAATGTGTTCTTCCTACTTTAACAATATCTTTAAATTCTTTAATTTTAATATCTAAATGTTCTTTTAATCTTTCTAGCACAGGAAATAAGTTTTGGATCATGTGTAAAGTAGATAAATGCATCGTACTTGGGATCACATCATTAGAAGATTGACTTTTATTTACGTGATCATTTGGGTGTACTGGATGTTTTTTACCCATCGGAGATCCTAAGATTTCATTTGCTCGATTAGCTAAAACTTCATTCATATTCATATTAGTTTGAGTTCCTGATCCGGTTTGAAATATATCAATAGGAAATTGATCTAGATGTTTATTCTCTTGTATTATTTCATTAACAGCTTCAAGAATAGCGTTAGCAATCTGCTTTTCAATCATATTTAAATCTAAATTTGCGAGTAAAGAAGCTTTCTTTAACTGAGCCAATGATTTAATAAATATATTAGGGAATCTCTTTCCACTTATTTGAAAGTTCTTAATTGCCCTTTGAGTATTAATGCCCCAATAAACATTACTAGGAACTTCTATCTCCCCTAAAACATCTTTTTCAATTCTAAAACTCAAATTCTCTCACTTTATAAATTAATCTTTAATATTCTAATTAGAAAGAATATATAAAAAAAGTTTATACTAATTTAAAATCAATAACTCAAAAATCACTTTAATATAAATAAAAAGTGAAAATTTAATATTTATTTTTTATTTTAATTTTTATTCAGTTAGCAAAAATTAAGAATCCTGTACTTGAATTTTCTATCTGATTCGTATGGTTTATTTTGATAATGATTGGAAAGATATTATTCCTCATATTCCCTCAGGATATGATAAAGCCAAGTATAATGTTGTATTTGATCAACATTCACATACAATATTCAGTGACGGGGCACTCACGATTAAGCAAAATGTTGAATGGCATATAGCTATGGGTTATAATGCGTTAGCAATAACTGATCATAATAATATGCGTCATTTAGAAAAGATTGATAAAGTAAGAGAGGAGTATTCTAAGAAAAATATCATTATTATAACTGGAATTGAATGGACTACAAGTAGAATTCATTTGAATTTTGTAGGTGTACCAAAATGGGAAACTAAAATCTCTTATAGAGTTAAGAATGAGAATATAATTGATGCGATTAATAAGGCTCATGATCAAGGAGGAATTGTTGTTTGTAATCATATTCCTTGGAGTCTTTACGAATTCAATATGAAAACTCATCCCTCTCGTGAAACTTTATTAGATTGGGGAATTGATTATAATGAAATTGTTAATGATGATTGCAAACCTGAAAATGTATTTGATAAAGAATCATATGATTTTTGCATGAAATATAAAGGAAAAATAGATATGATTACAGGAACTGATATGCATTCCCCAGATACTCTGGCAAGTGGAGGTGTACATGGATGGACTCTAATGAAAATTAAAGAATTTACCGAAGAAATTTTAATGGAAGAATTACGAAGGAAGCATACAGATATCATTTATTCTAAAAAACCTTATTTAGAGCCCAGGATTTCTAAAAAAAATCTCAAAATTCTGTTTATTAATAAGATCCCATCTTTTCTGTAATTGCTTTAGCTATACTTAGGTTTCGAATTGCTAGATATAATGGCTCCCAGGGAACTTCGCATCCCAATGAAAACATATAATTCCCTCCTGGTTTTCCAGCTTCAATTGTTTTTATTATTTCTTCAATTACTCTTGATATAGAATATTTTGGACTTCCTAATATTTGTGTATTTGTATTCCCTCTTATACAGCTATTTTTACCAATTTTTTCTTTAGCTAATTTCAGATCTACTTGATAATCCACATCTAGAATGGCAGCCTTTGTACTTGAAACTAATTTTAACATATCTCTTCCTTCTTTATCGACTACGGAATTATCGCCACATATGTGATATAATACAGGCACATCCTTTTGAATACATTCAAAAAGCTCTTTAGTGGCACCTATACAACACTTTTCATATCTCATAGGCCCAATTTGTGAAATAGCTGAATCGCCTGCACCTATTATATCTGCACCTGCTTCAATCTGTAATTTAGCGAATTCTTTTTGAATTGGAAGTATTCTAATTATTAACTTCTTTATGATATCAATCCATTCAAGATTTTTACATTGCAAAAGAACATTTACTAATCCGAATAAACAACAAATCTCGGCGAATGGAGCTTCAATCCAACCTATAATGCATTGCTTTCCACCAATTTTATCTGAAAATTTTTTAACAGCATTAACTCTATTCATAATTCTCGGATTTTCGAGTATGGAAGGTGTTTCTATTGATTCAAAATCCTCAATTGAAAGATATGTTTTCGCAACGGGGGTATGGCTCTCCCAATCTATTTCAACCCCCCACGCATTTGCTTCTCTGTAGGCATCTGTAGACACATTTACATGATCAATGCCAAAAAATTCAGCACATTTAATTTGTAAATCAACTAAAACATCTGGTTTTTGACAATACTCATGATTATAATCTACATCCGCTAAGGATGCTGCCAAATGCATGATAAAAGGATTAAAAGGAATTTTCTCAGGTATTCCTTTAATTGCTGAAAGCGTTAATTCCCTTGAGTTCATTATAATTGTATGATATTGGCTTTTAATTTATGATTTAACTAATACTAAGCTATATTGGTTAATTAAAATATTTGATCATAATCTTTTTCTAGTACGTATAAACCCATTTCTTTTAGTTTTTGCATTATTTCTTGTTCATTTTTACGTTTCAGATCAAGCCACTTATAAAAGTTTATTTAAGTAAAAAAGACACGACAATTGCTATTAATGAAATGCATCGTGCTTTAATGATAGGAGGATTATGTTATTTGAATTTCCTTTCAAAAGATGATGTTAATTTCGATGAAAAAAGAGAATCAAACCCAGGAGAAATCATAAGTATTCACGAAAATCAAGAGTATATTCATAGTTATTATGATGACCAACCTGATGAATAATTCAAAAAGCTTGGGATAATTTATAAAGAAAAAAGACTCATTCTAAGTGGAAAATATTATAAAACTGGTCGGAACTGTATCCTTGATTATATTTTAAAGAAGCAATAATAAATCATAAATAACAAACATAGATTATTTTTTTCTATAATTTAAAAATATCTACAGTTAAATGTAATTTTAACTCTAAATAATTATGATTAATACATTTTATGAAAGACTCGCCAAATTAGTAGTCAATTATTCTCTTAATGTTAAGAAAGGAGATCGCGTACTTATTGAAGGTCCAACTATAGCAAAAGAACTTTTCCAAGCTCTTTTTTTAGAAGTTCTAAAAATGGGTGGCCATCCCTTAGCAATGCCGCGAATTGAAGGTCTCAGTGAATTATTATTTAAAAATGCATCTGAAGAACAATTATTATATTTTCACAATCTACTAAAATTAACTAATACAGAATTTGATTGTATAATAACTATTGATGGTGAATTTAATACTAGAAATCTAGCATTAATTGATCCAAAAGTATTGGCAACATACCAAGGCTCTCCTGATCGAACAGAATATATCCGAGTTTTTGAGGAACGTACTTCTAAAAAAGAATTAAGATGGATCTGTGTTCCTTTTCCATGTCATGCTTTTGCTCAAGAAGCAAATATGGATTTATTTTCTTACTCAAATTTTGTAGAAAATGCGTTATTTTTAGATAAAGAGAACCCGATTGAAGAATGGCAGAATATGGAAAAAAAACAAGACCAGATAATAGAAAATTTAAATAATGTTAAAAATATCCAGATTATTGGTGAAGACACAGAATTAACCTTTTCATTAGAGGGGAGAATATGGGATAATTGTTGTGGGAAAGAAAATTTACCGGATGGAGAGATTTATACTTGTCCAGTTGAAGATTCTGTAAATGGACATATTAGGCTCAGTTATCCAGGAATTTATATGGGAAGAGTAATCGAAAATATTTTTTTAGAATTTAAAGATGGAGTGGTTATTAATGCTACAGCTGACAAAGGTCAGGAATTACTAGAAGAGATATTAAAAATAGAAAATGCTGACAAATTGGGTGAATTTGCTATTGGGACTAATTACGGAATTACACAATTTACAAAAAATATTGGATTTGACGAAAAAATTGGCGGAACTTTACATATTGCATTAGGACATGGTTTTAAAAATATTGGATCAAAAAATGAAAGTGCTATACATTGGGATATTCTAAAAGATATGAAAATCCCTGGTTCAAAAATTATAGCAGACAAGAAAATAATATATGAAGAAGGAAAATGGCAGATTTAGAGATTCATCTTTAGATTTGTTTTTGTAGATTCCTAAATAATTCTGATAACGTTGGATGAGTATAGATTAAGTTTCTGAAAATTAATAATCCATTTGGAATGTGACTTAAAGGAATTATTCTAAGTATCAATTCCCTTTTTTTATGTTTTTAGTAAAAAGATAATTTAACATGTAAGACTTCATAATATTATGAGAAATGAAATCGAAACTATCGAACTAACTCCTATTCATGTTCCTTTTAAAGATGCTGTAAAAAAAGCAATGGAACAATCCGAAGGGGGTTTGGGAATGGCTATCCCTGCGGAAGAGACATGGTTAGGTGGTGATTTCGTTATTTGTAAACTTATTACTAAAGAAGGGAGTATTGGTATTGGTGAATCATTTCTTTGGCTCCCAGAATCTGGTATGTCTCCTTATCAAGTTATTGATTCTGTTAAGAACTGTTTGGGAAAGTACTTATTGGGTGAAAGTCCTTTTAACATTGAGAAGATTAATTATAGGATGGACATCAATCTTGCTAATAATAATATTGCTAAGGGTCTTTTAGATATAGCTACTTATGACCTAATGGGACAAATTACTAATAGATCTGTATGTGAACTAATAGGTGGAAGAAACACAGATGAGATTCCTCTAGCAGCATTAATTCCTCTCGGAGAGCCCATATTGATGAAAGGTATTACACGATCTTATTATAAAAAAGGATTCAAAACTTTTAGACTTAAATTAGGAAAAGGGGTACATGAAGATAAGGAGATAATTGAAACAATTCGAAACACCTTTGGTAATAAAATCAGATTAAGAGTGGATTATAATCAAGCTTATTCTCCTTCTATGGCTGTTAGAGCAATCAAAGAAATTGAACCTTTTGGTATTGATTATGCTGAACAACCAGTAAGAGCCGATGATTATTTAGGGATGGCTTATGTTCAAAAGAGAGTTGATACACCATTAATGGCACATGAAGGTTTTTTCTCAATAAAAGATTTTATATCATTAGTAGAATTAGGAGCAGTTAAGGTTCTAGGAATTAACTCAGAACGCCCCGGCGGAGTTACAAAAGCATTAAAAGCATTCGATTACGCTAAAATGCGAGGTCTTGGAGTTGTGTTGCATAATCAACCCTTAGGAATTGCTTCAGCTATGCATATTCATTTTCACATAGCAAAATTTCATTATATTGATTATGCAACTGAATTATTTGGTCAAGAAATGTTAATAGATGACCTTATTCTAAACTCTATTGACTATAGCGATGGTATGGCAAAATTACCAGAAGGTCCAGGCTGGGGTGTGAAATTAGATGAAAAAGCTTTAGAAAGATATTCTACAGGAGAAACCATAATTTTAGAAAAAACATAACCTTCCTATTAAAGATTAAATAAACTAAACTCAAAATTAAATTAAATAATCATATTTTAATTAGTGTTTTTTAGAGAGATGACAATATTAATTAATAGTAATAATGTTCAACACTCCTTAAAAGTCCACATATCTTATTCTCTTGGAAGTTTTTTTGACGATTTTCTTGCAACAGCATTAAGCTTCATGGTCTTTAAATTTTACGAGACAGAAATCTTTTTACAGGTTACATTACTAACAGCTGCAATTATTATATATGGAATATGGAATATGTTTAATGATCCTTTAGCAGGATATATATCCAACCTCAAAATAAAATATATGAGAAAATTTGGTAAACGATTTACTTGGTTTTTAATTACAGGAATCCCTTGTTCAATAATATTTGTTTTAATTTTCTTTCCCCCAATAGGTAATAATATTTTGGTTTTTTTCTGGTTAATAATTATTTTATGTGTTTTGGATACATTGTTTTCATTTATGATTATTTCTTATCAAAGTATTTACCCTGATAAATTTCGTTCTCAAAAGGAAAGAACTAAAGTAGGTGGTGTTCAGATTTTACTTTCTCTTTTCGGTTTAACTCTTGGAACTCTATTACCAACTCTTATAATAACAAGGGGAACTCCTGGAACAAATATTGAGTCTTACGTAATTGTAGGGGCGATTGTAACTATTACCTGTATTAGTATTTGTCTTTTAATGATATACGGTATGCGTGAAGATCGACAAATGATTGATAGAACATTCCTCATAGATGATATAAATAAACCTAGAGAAAATTATTTTCTGAAACTCAAACATGCTTTAAAAGAAAAGAACTATATATCATATCTATTTGCTTATTTAGCTCAAACTACAGTAATGGTTCTCATGCTAGCATCGATTCCTTATTGGGTGCAATATGTTATGCGGGTTGATCCGTTTTACGAAATGATAATATTAATGGCATTCCTTTTAGCGAGTGTAATTTCTGCTCCATTTTGGATTTATATAGCTAGGAAATTTGGTAACAGAATTGGGTATATGTGTGGGACAGGTGGTACTGCTACATTTTTGATTCTTACACTTTTTATTTGGGACTTTCCTCTAGTTATATTTGGATTTCTATTGATTGGCTTTAGTATGGGCGCAACATGGAGTTTAATTTATGCCACTTTTTCAGATGTTATTGATGAGATCGTTATAAAAACAGGTAAAAGAGAAGAAGGCATTTATTATGGATTTAGGACTTTCATTGGACGCTTTTCTATAGTAATTCAAGCCCTAACATTTGGAATAATTCATCCTCTTACATCGTTTGATCCAGCAGCTTCAACCCAGACTATACAGGCACAATGGGGGATCAATATTGGCATGTTTGCTGTTCCTGCACTTTTTTATCTTATTGGATTTCTCTTTATGTGGAAAATCTATGATTTGAAACCTGATAAAGTATTGTTATATAAACAAAAGCTTGTTGAATTAAATCTATGATTTGGAAAGATCTATTTTTTTATATCTTCTTTATTTTTTTCATTAAATTATAAATTCCTTTAGAGATTTGAGTTATAATTCGAAAAAAGATTATTACATTACAAAATAATTGAAGAAATTTTTTATTAATCTCATTGTTTTTTGAGTAATTTAAAATATTACAGAAAATAGGGATCAATTTCTTATATTATTAGACTAAGTAAAATTTATTAGAAAACAGAATCTACATAAATTATCTTTTTTAATGAAATTTATGTAAAAAACCTGAAGAGTTAGAGAATTTTGGCACAGAAAAATATCTTTGAATATGATGCTAAAAAACTATTAGCAAAAGCATTACCAAAATATTATCCAAACTTTAACTATCATAATAAATTGGCTGTTATTGAAAGTACTACAAATTTAGATAAGTTAGCAGATGAAAATCCTTGGATTAAATCTGAAAAAGTAGTAGTTAAACCTGATCAACTATTTGGAAAAAGAGGTAAAGCCAAACTTCTATTATTAGATGCTGATCTTAACCAAGTAAAAAAATTCTGTAAAGAGAATTTAAATAAAGAATTTCTAATCGGTAATGTCAAAGGGGAATTAAATCGATTGTTAATTGAACCTTTTATACCGCATGAAAAAGAATATTATGTATCCATCACCTCAGAGAGAGATAATGATGTCATTCACTTTAGTTTTGAAGGAGGTATTTTTATCGAGGAAAATTGGGATAAGGTTACCCACATTAAAGTTCCAATTAATACAGATATAAATACTTTTGATTTAGGGAACAAATTACCTAATTTAGGCGATTTAAAGACATCTTTAATTCCATTTATAAAAGGATTATATCAAGTATATGTAGACCAGGATTTTACATTTCTTGAAATAAATCCATTTGCGATTACTAAAAATAAAAAGATTGTTCCTTTAGATGTAAAAGCTCGATTAGATGATACTGCTGCGTTTTTGCATGCTGACACTTGGGGCAATCCGGAGCATCCTATTGAATTTCCAGCGGGATTTGGTCAGAAAATGAGTGCTGAAGAAATTAAAATTAAAGAACTTGATGAAAAAACAGGAGCTTCACTTAAATTGACTATCTTAAATCGAGAAGGTCGTGTCTGGACGATGGTAGCTGGGGGTGGAGCAAGTGTTATTTATACTGATACTATAGCAGATCTTGGTTTTTCAGAAGAATTGGGTAATTATGGAGAATATTCAGGTAATCCTTCCCAAGAACATACTGAAATTTATGCTCAAACTGTAATTGACATCATTACAGAAAAACCAGATCCTAAAGGGAGAGAAAAATATTTAATAATTGGAGGAGGAATTGCAAATTTTACTGACGTGAAGGCTACTTTTGGAGGCATTGTTAGTGTGATAAAGAATTCAGTTGATAAATTAAAGAGAGCAAATGTGAAAATCTTAGTTCGCAGAGGTGGTCCTAATGAAAAACAAGGTTTAGAATTAATGAGAAAAGTTGGAGAAGAAACAGGGATTCCTATTGACATTTATGATCGATATAGTAGTATGACGCGTCCTGTATCTCGAATGATTGAAAAAATGAGAGGTGAATAATAATTGGAAAGTTATGAGTTATTTAATGAAGATACCCAATCCATAATATATGGCCTTCAAGCTGCGCCCGTTCAAAGAATGCTTGATTTTGATTATGTTTGTAGACGAAAAAAACCCTCTGTTGCAGCAATGATTCAGCCCACTCAAGAAGCAGCAGTAGCGTATCATAAAGCTTTTTGGGGAAGCAAAGAAGTTGTTATACCCGTTTATAAAACACTTGAAATGGCAGTTAAAAAGCATCCTAATGCTGATGTCATGATAAACTTTGCATCTTTTCGATCTGCTTATGATACAAGTAAAGAAGCACTTGAAGCAGGTAATATTCGAGTAGTGGTTATTATCGCGGAAGGCATGCCAGAAAGACAAAGTAGACTTTTAATTAAAATCGCTAATGAAAAAAATAAAATCATCATAGGTCCCGCAACAGTAGGCGGTATAAAGGCTGGGGCATTTAAGATCGCTAATACAGCGGGAACACTTGAAAATATCATTCTTTCAAAGTTATATCGCCCTGGTTCAGTAGGTTTTGTTTCTAAGTCTGGTGGTCTGAGTAATGAAATGAATTTTATGATCGCTCAAAATACGGATGGAGTTTATGAATCCATAGCAATTGGAGGAGATCGTTATCCTGGTTCGAGATTAATTGATCATCTTTTTCGTTATGAAATAAATCCAAATATCAAAATGTTAGTTTGTCTTGGAGAGATTGGTGGAACTGAGGAATATGAGATCGTAGATGCTTTAAAGAATAAAAAGATTACTAAACCACTCGTTATATGGGTAACTGGTACAGCAGCTAAAATTTTACCTCAAGGTTTACAATTTGGACATGCTGGTGCTATGGCAGGTACTTCAAAAGAGACTGCTGATGCTAAAAATCAAGCCTTAAAGGAAGCTGGAGCACTTGTCCCGGAATCTTATGAAGATTTTGATAAATTGATCAAAAAAATTTATGAAAAGCTAGTAAAAGAAGGAAAACTTAAACCTGCCAAAGATATTGAGCCTCCTAAGATTCCTACTGATTTTAATGAGGCAATAAGATTAGGAATAGTTAGAAGACCCTCTGATGTTGTAGTAACTATCAGTGATGATCGAGGAGATGTTCCTACATTCGCAGGGGTTGGATTGGAGGATATAATTAGAGGTAATCGATCAATTGGGTATGTTATTGGCCTCTTATGGTTTAAGCGAGAGTTGCCGGAGTTTGCTCAACAATTTATTGAAATGGTAATTAAATTAACAGCAGATCATGGTCCTGCAGTATCAGGAGCACATAACGCTATAATTACTGCTCGTGCGGGGAAAGACCTTATGTCAGCTTTAGCAAGTGGGATTTTAACAATTGGTCCTAGATTTGGGGGCGCAATATCAGATGCAGCAAAATATGTGAGGGAAGCCTTACAAAATGGAATGAAACCAGCAGAGTTTATAAAATATATGAAAGATGTTATTAAAATTAATATTCCAGGAATAGGACATCGAATTAAATCCGTTCAAAATCCAGATGTAAGAGTTGTCTTACTTAAGGAATTTGTATTTAAAAATTTTCAAAAGCATCCACACTTAGATTTTGCTCTAGAGGTAGAAAAACTAACAACTGCTAAAAGGAATAATCTTATATTGAATGTTGATGGTTGTATAGGGATTACATTTTTAGACTTATTAGAAAATTTAGATTTTACACCTGAAGAAATTGAAGATGTGATATATAGCGAAGCATTAAATGGTCTATTCGTCCTTGGACGTTCAATTGGGATGATGGGACACGTATTTGATCAGAAGCGACAACGGGCTGGACTTTATAGACAGCCGTGGGATGAAATTTTGTTTTCAGAATAGAAATCTAGTTGATTAAGAATTAGAAGTATCATTAAAATAACAAATCAAAATCTTAAAAATTAAAATTAGAAGTATAAAGATTTTATTGGCATCAATAAAATCTCTTTGAATTTTTTCTGAGCAATCTTTATATAGTAGTTTGATCTTATTTTTAAATTAACTTTTAATTGTTAGATTAATAGTTTAAGAGGGTGTGATTGTTCTGGTTGAATTAAAGGAAGTTCATAAAAATATAATTTTCGCAGTTGTTATCTCGTTTGTTATCTTTATCCTTGGCGTGTTCATAAACTTTATAATTGTTCGATTCATACCAGGTGACCCCGCATGGCAATATCTCGCTTCTATGGGAATTTTATCTCCCACACCTCAACAATTACAAGATGCTTTACATGAATTAGGATTTGATCAACCGATTATCATCCAATTTTTTAGATATTTAGGTAATCTATTTACAGGTAATTGGGGAATCTCAATTGCTATAAGTGGAGGCATGCCAGTCACTGAAATGCTTCGAAGGGCGGTTCCTAGAACTATTGAAGTTATTTTTATTCCTTTAATAATAGGACTAGTAGTAGGTATTGTACTTGGCAGACTTTCAAGAAAATTTGAAGATCATAAGATTGGAAAATATATTAATATATACGTAGCTGTTGCTATTGCAGTTCCTACATTTGTATTTGCAATGATCTTTCAATTAGTGTTTGGTTATATCTTGAACGTTTTACCAGTATTTGGTTATAAGACTCTTTCATACGAAGATCCACCATTATTAACTGGATTTCTCATAATAGATTCTTTAATTGAGGGAAATTTAGCTTTAGCGGTAGATATCCTACTGCATTTTATATTGCCAGAATTATGTTTAACTCTTATCATTACTGCACTTGTAACTAGACAATATCGTTCTACTATAGAAAGTAATGCTATCACTACTACTAAATCTTTAATATCAAACACAGCAACTATTGGTTATCATTTTGGATTTATTTTTACCTCAATTATTTTAGTAGAAACTACTTTCAATATAGGTGGTTTTGGTAGTTATTTTCTAAATGCAATAATTCTTGGAGATTTTTTCGTTATAATCGCATTTGTTAATATGATTGTTATCTTTTTAGCTATCACCTCAGTTGTTTTAAATATCATTTTTAGTGTACGTGAACCGGAGCAGTTTATATCTCCTGGATCTTTTGACGAAACTTATCCGCATTTAAAATGGAAATCTCCTCTTACAATCATTGGATTAATAATAATTGGCTTTTTTATTATAGTTGCAGTATACCCTGAAATGATAAGCCAATACTCTCTCACAGAATTAAAAGGTTTTTTTCCAGGATCATGGCAACCACCATCTTCAGATCATCTTTTAGGAACAGGAGATTCTGGGCGTGATATGCTTAGTCAGATTGTTTGGGGTGTAGCATTCTCAATTTTGGTGGGAATTGGAGCTGTTGTTATAGGGATATTAGGAGGATTATTATTTGGACTTATTGCTGGTAGATTAAACGAAAGAGGTAAAAATTTACTTACAGGATTTACATTAGTTATATATATAATTCCAAGCGTAATTCTGGTTTTTCTGATATCTTTGATCTTTGGAAATAATTTTGTAATTACAATGATACTTATTGGGATAGTGCTTATTCCGAGCTTTACAAGGATAACTGCTAATGCTTCTACTTTAGAAATTAATGTATTTAAATCAATTATAAAGTATCTACCATTAATGTTTGGTATCGCAATTATACTTTTTGAATCTATTAACTTTTTAGGATTCTCAGATTCAAATATTATTACTTTAGGACAACTTGTTAATGAAGGGAGATTTCATTTGTATGATTATTATGGAGCATCTATTTTTCCAGGAATAGCGATTATCCTTATGGTTACTGGTTTAATTCTTTTATATGAAGGATTATAAAAGTATTTATACTTTAAAATTAGAGGATTTAAAAATCCTTATTAAATCTTTTAAATTATATTGTTAAAAGTAAAATTGTAATTATCCAATGGGAAGTATATGGGTAGTATTCCATTGAAATTACATAAATCAGAATCAATAAAAGTAATAGAAAATTCAGAAAATAAAAATATTTTATTCGAGGATTAGAAGAAAATGAATGATGTAATCGAAAATGCTAGAAATCATTTTGAAAAACTTGTGAGAGAACAGTTAAATAGAATTGAGAATTTGAAAAAAGGCGCAGATTGGATAGATTATTCTACTCTGAAACCAATAATTATCGGTGTTGCTGGTGGTGATGGAATAGGTCCAGAAATCACAGAACACGCAGAAGAGATTCTAAAATTTCTTTTGAAAGATGAAGTTAAAAACGGAAAGGTAGAATTTAAAGATATTGAAGGGCTCACTATTGAAAATAGAGCAAATCTAATGAAAGCAATTCCCGACGAATCCTTAGAACAATTAAAAAAGTGTCATATTATTTTAAAAGGTCCTACTCATACACCAAGTTCAGCTGATTTGGCTTCTGGAAAATGGCCAAATCTCGAAAGTGCGAATGTTGCTATGCGAAGAGAATTAGATTTATTTGCAAATGTTCGTCCAGTAAAAGTTCCTGATCAAGGAATTGATTGGATATTTTTCAGAGAAAATACTGAAGGAGCTTATGTGTTGGGTTCAAAAGGAATTAGAGTAACTGATGATTTAGCTTTTGACTTCTGTGTGCATACAAAACAGGGAACCGATCGTATTTTAAGATTAGCGTTTGAGTATGCTAAAAAAACAGGGCTTAATAAGGTTTCATTGGTGACAAAAGCTAATGTAGTCAAAACGACAGATGGAATGTATTTAAACATGGCAAAAGAAATTGCTAAAAATGATTATCCAGAAGTAAAATTCGATGACTGGTACATTGATATCATGGCAGCAAAATTGATTGACCCAACACGTCAATCAGAATTTAAAGTATTTGTAGCACCAAATCTATATGGAGATATCATAACTGATGAAGCCGCTCAGATTCAAGGTTCTGTTGGTACTGCAGGTAGTGCAAATATTGGCAAACGATATGCAATGTTTGAAGCAATTCATGGTACTGCTCCAAGAATGGTAGAAACAGGTAGAATTCAATATGCAGATCCAACTAGTATTATAAAAGCATCTGCAATGCTGTTAAATCATATTGGATTTATAGAAAAAGCTAAAAAACTAGAAATGGCGTTGGATATTTGTGCTATTTATGAAAAGAGACTTAAAATTACAGGTAGAGATACTGGAGCTACAGGGGAAGAATATGCAAAATATATTATGGAAACATTAAAAGCTCCTAATCTTGAGGAAAAGTGGAAAAGTTTTCAGAAGTAAAGAAAAACCCTATTCAATTTTTATTCAAATTATAAATTTTTTTATATCTTTTACTTTATTGCCATATAACAAGAATATTTAAGGCATAATATTTAATGCAAATTGGGATTATTGCACCTGGAAGTCAAGGGGATGTTCAACCATTTCTAGCTCTCGGAAAGGGTTTAACAAAAGCTGGAAATACTGTACGTTTGGTAACAAATCAAGATTATGAAAAACAAGTAAAATCACATGGAATAGAATTCTGGCCAATCGAAGTCAATATGGAAGATATTATCAGAACTGAAAAAATGCGTGAACAGGCAGCTGAGTTAGGAACTAAAATTCAAGCTGAAGATGGTGTTTCAAGGGCAATCGATATAATAGAAAATTATATTGGGATGTAATTTGAAAGAAAACCTCGTTTTGCTATGTCTTAATTTGTCATATATCCCTTAATTGCTCGAAAAACTCATCTGGATCATCTATTCCAGATTTTAACAATGCATATTCTCGTTGTATTTCAAGTTCCTTGCTAGTTAAGCTCAAATATTCCTTGTCTAGTTCATCTTGAAAACGTAACCAACAACCCAAAGCATCAGTATTATCTTGCCAGCCTCCAAATACAAGTTTACTTAATATATAGTCCTCTTTCGAGGCAACCCAACACTCTAATCCTCCAAAATTAATTCTAACCCTTCTTTTTAAACCGAGCGGTCCAATTTTCTTATATTTACTATAGCTTTTTCGATAAATGATATAATTATCAAATTTAATAACTTGCTGCTTATCTAAAAACTGTAATAACTGGAGATCTTTTGCTATCATTGAAGCAGAAATCCAGTCTTTTATTGGGTAAAATTCATTCTTTTTTAATAGTTCAATATATGTATATATATTATGATTAACTGAATAGATATCAACAACAAAATCAATATCTTGTGTTGTTCAAGTCTCAGAATAAATGCTTACTAAAATTCCTCCAACTAAATAATATTTAATACCAAATTCTTTCTCAATTTTTTCTAAAAAAGTAATGATTTGAAATAAAGCATTTTCATATCGCACTTCCATAACTTATTGTCCCCTTTTTATTTTTTTATTGATTTTAATCGTTTCAATGATGATTTCTTTAATTGATTTATGTGGATATCTCTCTCTTTCAGTTTTAATATAATTATTTAAATTAAAATTACATAGTTCAAAAAAAAGTGATATGGAAGTTTCAATTGGAATTTTTTTCATTAGTTCTATTCTTCCTTTAAAATCTCGTGCTCTTTTTCTAAATTTATTGTTTAATTCACTTGTCATTTATTTTTCCATTAAAATTTTAATTTAATAATATTGGTTCCTTTAAATATAATAATAGGAAACGGATTTATTAATATTTGAGAATCACATATTTTCTAAAAATAATTGAATATAGAACTCATAAAGAGAAAGGCTAATTTCAATAAAAAAGCCAATACCTTATGATCTAGTGAGAAAGATTGTGGAGTTTAGAGTAAAGGAAAATTTAGATAAGTAATACTTTATTAGTACTCGAATTCATTCACAATTTCGTAATGCTGCGAGAATTTATCGTGTTTCAAAAGAACTTCTTGTGCTTTTTGAGGAACGTAGGATTTTTCATACTTTTCCCCTGCAAATTCTTTAACAGAACTCAAATTATCAAATATCATTATGGTAATAAATTCAACTTCTTTTTCCAAAGAACGTCTTAAAAGACTTATTTTTCTATACCCTTTTATATTTCTATTTTTAATGGATGGAAATATTTCATTTCTAAGTAATTCTTCATAAGTATTAGCATTTTTAAATGAGGTCCAACCATGCCAGATTCTTGCAATCATTTCACATCACTTCAGCTAATTAATTATTATTTTTTAAATATAAAAAAATAATTCAAGAACATTAAATGTTATTCATAATTTTAATTAACTTCTAAATTGAATATCCGATTCGTAAAACTAAAAATACTATATTTATATTTAAAACATCTAATTAAAGACTGGTGTTCTATAATAATTATAATCTAAACATAAATTATTTATCTTTTTTTTAATTTTCTGATATGAATTATGGAAGAAGTTCCAGAAGAGAAAAAAATTGTAAGAATTGATCAAGTATTTGTGGTCGGAGGAAGTTTTGATGAGCCTTCAGATTTTACAAACAAGGTTAATCGAAATCTTTTACTTTTACATGAAAGCAAAAAATACTATAAAATTAAAGATATAAAGTTCAATATTTTTAATGACCAACGCTTTCCTCAATCAACTCCTATATACCTAGCCTTTATTGTTGCTGAAGTAGATGTAGATGTTACCCCAGAACCAGAAAAAAAAAGAAAGAAGAAAAAGAAGCAAAAGAAAAAGAAGAGAATCTGATAATATTATTATACTTTTAACTCCTGAAGTTATACCACAGATAATAGAGGCTTTAGTTGAGAATAGCAACAAAAGTTCATTAACTTAAAATCTATTTTATAATTACAATTGATACATTTACCTTATTTTTTAAACTAAAATTCAATGATGGGTTCCCATTCCCTTAGTAGAATCATTCAATTGTTATTATATGATAATTTTTATCTGAATATTGTGTGATAAATTATTCTTTCTATTTTTCGCAAATGTTCATATAATGCACTCCGAGAAATTTTAAAATGAGTAGAGATTTTCTTTGAATTGATTCTACGAGGTATTTCAAAATATCCATGCTGAATAGCGTAATACACAATTTCTTTCTGACGGTCTGTTAATTTTAAAAAAAGATTTTCATAGTTAGGATGTATATGAGATATGCTTAGAATCTCCAATTCTCTATTATAAAAGTAATTTAGGGAAGCAACAAATTCATCAATATTTTTACTTTCTGTTATAATACTTACTAAAAGACGATCTTGATCTAAAATAATAGGAGGATCGATAATCAGATCTAGTTTATCGAGGAATTCTTTGGTTTCCTTAACCCAGTTATGCTTAGAAAAGAAAATAAATGATCTCTTGTTTTCAGCATTTCATGATCTTTCCCTTTTTTTTTCTTCTTGTGGACTAATAATTATCAATTTCCTCCAAAAAGTCGAATATAAAGGGTGGGTTATCGTTCCCTTCATAGAATTAATAATCTTAATAATTTGTCCTAAATTAAGTATGATGATCAATAATGTTAATATTTTCTAGGTACTTAAAATGAAAAAAAAAGTTATTATCATTGGAGCATTAGGTTATGATTTTCACGTTTTTAACACAGTCTTTAGAGACAATGAAGAATATGAAGTTATAGCGTTTACTATTGCTGGAGAACAAAATGTAGGTACTACTGATGAGACTGAAAGGAAATTTCCTACCGCATTGGCGGGTAAATTATATCCTAATGGAATTCCGATGGTCTCAGAAGATTTACTTGAAGATTATATAAGAAAATATGAAGTAGATGAAGTAGTATTTGCTTATTCGGATGTTTCTCATGAAGAAGTTATGCATAAAGCATCGAGAGCTCTTGCTGCAGGTGCTAATTACCGATTAATTTCTGGAAGATTTACTCAACTTAAATCTAATAAACCCGTAGTTGCAATCTGTGCGGTAAGAACTGGATGTGGTAAAAGCCAAGTTTCTCGAGCTACATATCGATATTTACAGAGTAAGGGATATAAAGTTGTAGCAATTCGTGAACCAATGCCTTATGGCGATTTAGTCCAACAAAATGTTATGAGATTTGAGAAATATGAAGATCTAGATACATACGATTGCACTATTGAAGAACGTGAAGAATATGAACCATATATTAGACAAGGATTAGTGATCTATTCTGGAGTCGATTACGAGAAGATAATTAGAGAAGCTGAGAAAGAAGCAGATGTAATTATTTTTGATGGGGGAAATAATGAGATTTCTTTCTATATTACTGATTTATTATTTGTCGTTGTAGATCCTTTAAGACCTGGACATGAGAATAAATACCATCCTGGAGAAGTGAATGCTAGGTATGCAGATGTTTTTGTAATAAATAAAATGGATAGTGCGAGACCAGAAGATGTAAAGATCGTAGAAAAAAATCTGAATGAATTGAATTCAAACGCAATAAGAGTGTATACAAATTCAGTTGTCAAAGCAGAAGATCCTTTAAAATTAAAAGGAAAGAAAGTTGTAGTCGTAGAGGATGGACCAACATTAACTCATGGAGGTATGTCAATTGGTGCAGCATATGTTGCTGCTAAAAATGCAGAAGCAAAAATTGTAGACCCGAGAAAATATTTAGTAGGATCTATAAAAGAAATTTTCGAAGATTTCCCTCAAATTACCCAGATTGTTCCTGCTATGGGATACACTGACCAACAAATAGATGATTTAGAAAAAACACTCAATAATGTGAAGGCGGACATTATTTTAAATGGAAGTCCTATTGATCTAACCAAATTAATTAAAGCTAATAAGCCAATTGTGAAAGTATCGTATGATATTGAGTCAATTGGAAGTCCTACGATTGAAGAAGTCCTTGATAATTTTATTAAAAAATTTTTAAAAAAATAGTTTATTTTTTTAATTAAATTCTAAAATCTCATCCTCTAATTTTTACGTCTTAACCTTTTTCAAGTAATAAATGTAGATAATGAGCCCTACAGCGAATACACCAATATCCATTAATAAAGCTCCAAACCAGGTACTATACACTCCAAGTCCTATATTTACAGTATCATCAAAGAGAAGTGGTACTCCAGTAGCGTTAGGGTCTATTACACTCATTGGCCATCCAATGAAGTCTAAAACCCAATGGCTAAAAATAGTGGAGCTACTATCGTTGATCCTAAACCCTATTTATCAGGCACAATCAAATCAGTATTTGAAGAATTTCCTCAGATTACTGAAATTGTTCCCGCAATGAGATATAATGACCAACAAATTAAGGATATGGAAGATACTCTAAATAATGCTGAAGCTGAACTTATTATTGATGGAAGTCCAATAAATCTTGAAAAATTAATCAAGAGCAATAAACCAATTGTAAGAGTCAGCTACGATATCGAAGCTATAAAAAGTCCAACAATAGAAGAAGTGCTTGATATTTTTATTGAGAAAAATCTTTACATTTCTTTTTATCTTTTTAAATTTTCTATATTATAATGGTTAAAAAAAGAAAAAAACAGGTAAAACGTGGTCATCCAATAGCAATTCTCATTGGTCTACATGATAATAATGCTGTATTTTGGAGAATATTTAGTGAGAATATTAGGCTACACTTTAGGATAAAACGTGGAAGGAAGAGAAGGAATCAAGATAAAAAACAATTGTATCATTTTCATGAGGAAATCATTAACATATTAAGACCTATAGTTAAAGAAGGTATTAGAAGTGTAATACTGCTCTCCCCACCGAAAGAAGAATATTCTAATGAGTTTCTTAATCACGTTAATAAACATCATTCATGGCTATTAAAAAAAGGAGATAATCAAGTTGTTTTTTCTAAGATCATAGGTAATCAGGCAAAAACTCAAAAAGATGTATATTACCTAAAAACTCAAAATTATTTTAAAGATATCGTTGATAAAACTTCAAATCAAGAGGGGTTGCTGATATTAGAAGAACTGACAGAAATAATTAACAAAAATGAGAAATTCTCAAAAATTCTTTATACTTGGAGAGAAATCGATACTGAACTAAGACTAATTAAACAAAATCCTAATCTTCCTAAGCCAAATTATATTATCTTAACTGAAGAATATCTAAAAAATCCAAAAAATAGAAATAAAACACATCGAATTTTACAGATCGCAAAAAATCTTGAAATTAAAACTAAAATTGTCAAGCTAGAATCCAAGGCGGGTGCTATCGTAGAACAATTTGGAGGATTAATTTGTTATTTTAGAAAAAATTGATAATAGTAATTATTTCAACCTTATCTTAAGAAAATTCATCAATTTATTTTATCTTCTTATTTTTTGCGTAATGAATGTAAATCCCGAGTCCTACGACAAACACACCGATATCCATTAATAACGCTCCAAACCAGGTACTGTATACTCCGAGTCCTATGTTTACGGCGTCATCAAAGAGAAGTGGTACTCCTGTAGCATTCAGGTTTATGGCACTTATTGGCCAACCAATGAAGTCTAAAATCCAGTGGCTAAAAACAAGAAGTCCTATAATCAAGGTAGCATTTAAGTTTACGAGACTACAGCTTATTGATTTGGTTATTTTATCTTGCTCATTCTTTGAGTTTAGACGCATTGTAATGAATGCTGTTATTAACATAGCAATAACTGTCCAAATAACTGACATAAAAAGCCCATGCGAAATCCAAATTGCAAATAAAAACATAAAAGACAAGATATCGATAAACATGGCTGCTATTAATAATGCCCAAAGGGGTATTTGAGGAGCAAATCGCTTAGTCGCTAAACCAATTCCAATATGAGCAAATGCAGGCATAATATTTGAATAATTTATAATAATAATAAATCTTAACTAGCCAAAATTTTAATAATTGCAATAGGGAAGAAAAATGGAAAAATCCAAAATATTAATTGCGTATGGCACTCGTTATGGAGCAACAGCTAGTACTGCTGAAGAAATTGCTAAAGTTCTTCGAGATGAAGGATTTGAGGTAAAAGTTGTAAATCTCAAGGAAGAGAAGGTCAAAGATATCACAGAATATGAACTCGTTATTATTGGAAGTGGAATGAAAATGAATATGTGGACGAGAAAAGCTAAAACATTTTTGAACAAGTTTAGCTCTGAGCTCAAGAATAAGAAAGTGGCAATCTTTGTATCTTCAGGTGGGCGAGCACTCATGGAATATAAAGGAGAACATGATGAGATTAGTAGAATTACTAAAAAATATCTTGAAGATAAAGCTTCTAAATATGATTTGAATCCAATATCGATGACCATGTTTGGAGGTATCTGGGATTATAATCAGATGGGTAATATTTATAGAAAAATCTTAGATTCTGAAAAAGAAAATTTCATTCCAGCAGGTTTTAAGGAAACAGAGCCAGGAGTTTACGATTCAAGAAATTGGGATGAAATTCGTAAATGGGCTAAAGATTTAGCGAGTAAGATACGAAACAACCCAAAATAAAGTATATTTTTTTAATTTCTTTTTTTCTAATATTTCTATTAAAACTTAGTTAAATAATATTTAATTCCTAAGTCTCATTAAATCATCCATAGTTTAAAATCATGTTTTAAATTTAATAACTAGAACTTAATTGAGTGAAAATCTATGATTCTAGCAGAGAAGAAATATGAAATCCAAGATGTCCAAAAAGGCTATGCAAATCGGACCTTATATATCAATCTTTCTAAAAATGAGATTGTTATAAAACCAGTTTCTGATGAAATGAAAGAAAAATTCATCGGGGGGAAGGGTTTTGATTTATGGTTAATGTGGAATTCAATTCCGAAAGATAAAGCAATTAAGTGGGATGATCCTGAAAATGAAATATGTATATCCTCTGGACCATTAGGAGGGAGTATTTTTTATCCGGGATCAGGTAAATCATTGGTGACTTCAATTTCTCCCTTAACAGGTATAATTGTGGATAGCAATGTAGGTGGTTACTTTGGACCATATCTTAAATTTTCTGGATTTGATGCTATTGAGATTCAAGGAAAAGCTGAACATAATGTGATTATATATATCGATGGAATAGAAGGATCAATCCATATAAAAAAAGTAGAATATTCGGATGGATTTTCAGAATATTCCCATGAACTCACTCAACAATTAACAGAAAAATATGCGAAAGATGATGCTGAAAAAAGACAAATTTCAGTTGTTAGCTCTGGTCCCGCTGCTAAACACTCAAAATGGGGGATGCTTAATTTTTCTTGGTATACAATAACGCGTAAACATGCTTCTGTTAAGCAAGCCGGCAGAGGGGGGATAGGATCTGTATTTAGTGATAAACATATAAGAGCACTAGTTTGTCGTTCTCCTAGAGTAACAATAAAATCAAATAATCCCGCAGACTTAGAGGCTGCTAGAGAGTTGGGAAGAATTCATAGCAAAGAAATTGTAGAAATGGATCCTTCACAAAATGAAATGAGAAGAGTTGGAACGGGTTATTTGCCAGATATAATGAATGTTGTGGATCTTCTTCCAACTGAAAACTTTCGGTATGGATCTCATAAAGAGATTAAAGATAAAAATATACCATATAATCGTGAAGAGATGCGTAAAGTTTACCATGTTAAAGAAGGAACAGATGGATGTTGGATTGGATGCACAATGAGTTGCTCACATTATACTCTTGGACATAAAGTTATGACTGGTCCATTTAAAGGGCAAGAAGTTATAGTTGAGGGACCAGAATATGAGACAATAGCGGGATGTGGGTCAAATTGGGGTGTTTGGGATATAAAATGGGTACTAGAAACAAACTTTTACTGTGACACTTATGGATTAGACACAATTTCAGTAGGTACTGGAATTGGTTTTGTGATGGAATGTTATGAAGAAGGCATAATAAATAAAAAGATCACAGGAGGACTTGAACTGAATTTTGGAAATGCTGAAGTTGCGTTAGAATTAATACACCAAATGGCCTTAGGAAAAGGATTTGGTCTTATAGTTGGTAAAGGAATAAGGGAAATGAAAAAATATTTCGCTGATAATTATGGTGCAGATCCTCAATTTCTACAGGATATTGGAATGGAACATAAAGGGTTAGAATTCTCAGAATATATAACAAAAGAGTCCCTCGCTCAACAAGGAGGATATGGTTTAGCACTAAAAGGGCCACAACATGATGAAGCTTGGTTAATTTTTGAAGATATGGTGAGAAACACAATTCCAACTTTTGAGGATAAAGCTAAGGCACTTCGATGGTTTCCCTATTGGCGTACTTGGTTTGGATTAAATGGTCTATGTAAACTTCCTTGGAATGATGCGATAGGACCTCAAAATAAGGAGCTTCCTGTGAAAAATCCTAAAACAGGAGAACTCCTACAAGCAAGGATACCTTACCATGTTGAATGGTATGCGAAATATTTTTCAGCGGTTACAGGGAGAAATTCAACTCCTGATAATCTCATAGTAATGTCGGAAAGAGTATACAACTTCCAAAGAATTTTCAATATAAGATTAGGTCAAGGGTTGCGTGAAGGGGATTCAAATTTCCCTTATAGAGCAATGGGACCAGTAACACCATTAGAATATGAGAGTCGCCAAGAAAGATATGATACTCAACTTAAAGAATTAGGATTTGATATATCTGATAAAAATACAGATGAAAAGATAAAAATTCTAAGAAAGCATCGTGAGGAACAATATTCAAAACTTCAAGATGCAGTCTATAAAGAACGCGGATGGAATCAAAATGGGTGTCCAACAATCGATAAAGTTGAAGAGTTAGGAATTGATTATGAAGATGTCGTAAAATTCATAAAACCTCATCAATGAATATTCTTATTCTTAATAATTTTTAATTAGATTCCAGATGGAATATATAGCAAAACACCCCATTTTAGAAATAACAGAGAAAAAAAAAGTTACTTTTAATTTTGATGGGAAAAAGTTAACTGGCTTTGAAGGAATGGTTATATCTTCAGCACTTTTCCTAAATAAAATAAAGATTTTTGGCCACCATATAAAAGACAATAGTCCACAAGGTATATTTTGTGCAAACGGACAATGTGCTCAATGTAATGTAATCGTAAATGGTATTCCAGTAAAAGCATGTATGACTCCTCTTAAGGAAGGTATGATAATAGAAAGTTGTAATGGCTTACCAGAATTACCTCCTGAAGATAATGCTGTAACTGTAGGAGATTCTAAAATTGTTGAAACTGAAGTGCTTGTAATTGGTGCGGGTCCAGCAGGATTATCAGCTACAAAAATATTAGGTGAGAATAATATTGAGGTGATCCTAATAGATGACAAAGCTGAACTTGGAGGAAAATTAGTGCTTCAGACTCACAAATTTTTTGGTTCTCAAGAAGAAGTATATGCTGGTAAACGTGGCATAGATATTGCTAAAATTTTGGGAAAATCTGTTGAAGTTATATCAAATGTTCAAGTTTGGTTGAATAGTGTTTGCCTAGCAGTTTTTAGCGATGGTTTAATTGGTATTTTAATAAATAATGAAGAATATGCATTGATAAAACCTAAGTATTTACTAATTGCTACTGGTGCTAGAGAAAAAATGTTAGTTTTTCCAGGAAATACATTACCAGGCGTTTATGGAGCAGGAGCCTTTCAAACTCTGGTAAATCGTGATTTAATAAAAGCAGCAGATAAAATCTTCATAGTTGGTGGAGGTAATGTAGGTTTGATAGCAGGATATCATGCAATCCAAGCTGATATAGAAGTTGTAGGTTTGATTGAAGCTTTACCTCATTGTGGTGGATATAAAGTTCATGCGGATAAACTTAGAAGGTTAGGTGTTCCAATCTATACAAGTCATACTATTATTTCAGCTAATGGTAATGAAGATGTTAAGTCTATAACAATAGCACAAATTGATAAAGATTTTAAGATTATATCTGGAACGGAAAAATCTTTTGCTTGTGATACTATTTTAATTGCTGTAGGATTAAATCCTGTTGACGAATTTTATCATAAGGCAAAGGAATTTGGATTTAGAGTTTGGGTAGCAGGCGATGCTCAAGAAATCGCAGAAGCTTCAGCTGCAATATTTACGGGTAAGATTGAAGCTTTTAAAATTTTAAAAGAAATTGGAGTTAAGTTTTTAGAAAATATTGAGGAGATGGAAGATTTTGCTGAAGTAATGAAAGCAAAACCACCACAACCTATTGAAACAGAAATTAAATTTAAAGAAGAAGGAGTTTATCCTGTTTTTTATTGTAACCAAGAAATTCCTTGTAATCCGTGTACTACTGTATGTGATCAAGAGCAGATTGAAACTTTTGATAATTTAATTACCCAATTGCCATATTTTAAGGGTGAAAAAGAATGTTTCGGATGTGGAAAATGTGTAGCTGTCTGTCCTGGATTAGCAGTTGTATTAATTGATTATCGAAAAGATAAGGATAATCCATTGGCTACTTTTCCATTTGAACTTAGTGGAGAGAAATTAGAAAAAGGGCAAAATATTATCGTAGTAAGTAATGAAAAAGAGCTAGGGATATTTGAAATTCATAGATCTCGAATATTAAAAGAATTTCCTAAAACTCAACTCATAAGCGTTAAATTACCTTCAAATATTGCACAACAAGCTATAGGAATTAAACTTTATAAATCAAAATTCAATGAACCAATTGATTTATACCATGAAGCATTAACAGACGATGAAACAATAGTATGTAGATGTGAACGTGTGTCAGTAGGAGAAATTCGAAAGTGGATTCAATCAGGTGTTAGAGATTTCAATGAGTTAAAAGCATTGACAAAAGTAGGAATGGGAGCTTGTGGAGGTAAAACCTGTACTCCTCTAATTGAAAGAATATTCAGAGAAGAAGGTATATCAATGGATGAGATTACCCCAGGTACAAAACGCCCTCTCTTTATAGAAGTCCCAATGGGTATTTTTGCTAATACGAAAAATAATAAGGAGGAGCTGTAGATGGTTGAATATGATGTAGTTATTATTGGAGCCGGTAGTGTTGGAGTTCCTACAGCTTTAGCTACTGCAAATGAAGGATTAAAAACTTTAGTAATTGATTCATTACCATCAGTAGCACAAGCAGACAACAAACATGCTATTGGTGGTATTAGAGCTACTCACTCCCATAAAGGAAAAATATGGCTATGTCAAAGATCAATAGAAATTTTCTCTTCTTGGGAAGAAAAATATGGAGATGATATTTGGTGGTCTCAAGGGGGTTATACATTCTTATCATATACTAAAGAACATGAAATTTTGTTAAAAGATACTGTAAAACTTCAAAAAAGTTATGGTCTAAATATCAACTACGTTGATGCTGAGAAAATTAAAGAGCTAATACCAGGCATAAATAATGATAATTTATTAGGTGGTACATATAGCCCTGAAGATGGAAATGCTTCTCCATTGTTATCATTACATGCTTTTTTTCGCCGATCAAAAGCTTTAGGTGCTAATTATCATTTTAATGAAAAAGTTATAGATATTTTAACTCAAAATAATAAAGTTATTGGTATACAAACGACTAAAGGTCAATACAAAACCCAATCAATTATTAATGCAGCTGGTGCTCATGCTAAAGAAATTAGTGATATGATTGGTATAAATACAACAATAGAACCAGAATCACATGAAGCGGGAATAACAGAACCAGTAAAAAATTTCTTTAAGCCAATGATCGTAGACATTAGATCTTGTTCTGATCCTAAATTTGGAAACTCTAAAAACTATTATTTCTACCAAAATAAAGAAGGTAAAATTATTTTTTGTTTGACTCCTGAACCGAATAATCCAGGAATGGATCGTCGCGAAACCAGTTTATTTTTACCTCAGATTTCAAAAAGAATGATACAACTTCTACCTCGTTTAAGAAATATAAAGATAAGAAGAACTTGGCGTGGTTTATATCCGATGACTCCTGATGGGAATCCAATTTTAGGTAACGTAAATGAAATTGAAGGATATATCAATGCTGTTGGGATGTGTGGTCAAGGATTTATGCTAGGACCGGGATTAGGAGAACTTCTCAATCGTATTTTGACAGAAAAAATAAACTTTAAGGATAAAGAGATTTTAGAAACTCTTTCTTATTCTCGCGATTTTGGTATTGAAGAAGAATTGAAATAAATATTTCAAAAAAAACCACCTCATTTGATTTATATCTGACCTTTCTTTTTACTATTTAATTATCATCTAAATTTCTAAATGAGTAATAATGGTTCGACATTTATTAAAAGTCTCAGATTTTTCAAAAGAAGAGTGCGAGAACGTCATTAATAAAGCAATTGAGGTAAAGAAAAATTCTAAAAAATTTAGCTCTGAATTAGAAGGAGAGACATTATTAATGCTATTTGAGAAACCCTCTTTAAGAACCCGCATTTCATTTGAAACTGGAATGCAACAATTAGGTGGACATGCTATTTTTTATTCTATAAAAGACTCTCCCTTAGGTAAAAAGGAAAACATTTCTGATACAGCAAAAGTTGCGTCTAGATTTGTAAATATTATTGCAGCTCGTGTATTTAAACGCCAAGACGTCTGGGATCTAGCTAAATATGCTGATGTTCCAGTTATAAACATGCTCGATGATTTTGCACACCCCTGCCAAATTCTAGGCGATTTTCAGACTATTAAAGAGAAAAAGAACAATTTAAGAAACATGAAACTCTCTTATTTTGGAGATGCTCATAATAATGTTACATATGATTTAATGAGGATGTGTGCCATATTTGGCTGGAGAATGGATGTTGCTTGCCCTAATGCTCTGCAATATTCGCCAGAAGAAATAGTGTTAGAGGAAGTTTCAGATCTGTCAAAAGAAACCGGTGCTGAAGTAAAAATTATTCATGATGCTATAGAAGCAGCTCGAGATGCAGATGTTATATATACTGATAGCTGGATGTCGTATGGGATTCCTCAAGAACAGGAACAACAACGTAAAAAAGCATTTATGCCATTTCAAGTTACATCATCAGTCATGAAAAAGGCAAAATCAGACGCAGTTTTTATGAATTGTCTACCAGCAATGAGAGAGTATGAACAAACCACAGGAGTAATTGATGGTCCTCAATCGATTGTTTTCGATCAAGCAGAAAATAGACTACATATCCAAAAAGCAATTATGTTATTTTTACGTGAGAAATTTTAGGATGATATATCATTTATTATTTCTATAATTTTTAAATATGTGTGTGTATGTATATATATATACATATGACTTCTAAAAATATTAGTATAACTGAAGAAGTGTATAAGAAATTAATGAAAATTAAAGGAAAGAATGAAAGTTTTTCTGAGCTTTTCTTAAGATTATTAAAAATTCAAAAGAGTAAGATGGAAAAAAGCTTTGGAGCATGGAATCTTTCAGAAAAGGAGAAAAATGAGATTTGGGATGACATTACAAATCGTCCTGGGCGTATTTGGAAAAAATCTGAATTAAGGGATATAAATGATAATTCTTGATACTTCTGCATGTATTGAATATTTAAATGGTAATGAAAGAATTAAAAACATTATCTCTAAACAAGAAGATCTAATCCATATTACAGCAATTACGGTTTATGAAATTAATATTGGTTTAGAACATACAAAAAGAAAAATTTCTGAAAAAAGATATAGGGAACTTTATAAAATGTGGACGGAATTTATTAGTAGTATGGAAATCTTCCCTTTAGGATATAAAGAAGCTGAAAAAGCCGCACAAATATGTGATATTCTCGAGTCTAAAGGTCAAATAATCGATGACAACGATATATTAATTATTGGTATTATGCTTTCAAATGGTATAAATAAAATTATAACTAAAAATGTTAAACATTTCGGAAAAATCGAGAGTATTGAACTTATTCCATACTGATACCGAGAAATTTAAATATTAACCATAATAAATTACAGAATTCTTTTTACGAGCAAAATTTTAAATAATAAGTTAAATATTATTATTTTTTCCATTAGTGTTAATTATCTCAATAATAGAGGTTTTTCTTTGAAAACTTTAATAGTAGCTCTTGGTGGGAATGCTTTAATAAAGTTTGGGGAAGAAGGTACAACAGAGGAACAATTTCGGAATCTTAGAGTTCCTATAAGCCAAATTGCGGAATTAGCAAAAAACTATAATATTATTATAACTCACGGAAATGGTCCACAAGTTGGAAATCTCTTATTACAACAAGAGGGAACTGAATTTGTATCAAAAAGGCCATTACAAATACTAGTAGCAGAAACTCAGGGCCAGATTGGTTTTATGATTGAAAGTACTTTAGATGAGGAGCTCATGAAAATAGGGCTGGATGAAGAAAAACTTTTTCTAACAGTTCTAACTTACGTTAAGGTTGATCCAAAAGATCCTGCTTTTATGAATCCTACGAAACCAATTGGACCTGCTTATCCTGTCCGTACTAAACATGGTCAAGTGAAAACAACCAAAGGCTGGCGACGAGTTGTACCATCTCCTAAGCCAAAAAAAATTTATCAATGGCGTGAAATAAAGAAACTCATGGAATTAGGAAGTTGGATTGTAATAGCCTGTGGTGGTGGTGGGATACCTGTTATAAAAGAAGAGAAGAAGTTATATGGAGTCGAAGCCGTCATAGATAAAGATCTTGCAAGTTCAAAATTAGCTGAGCAAATTGAAGCAGATATTCTTCTTATTGCTACTGATATTGAGAGAGTTGCGATAAATTACGGGAAACCAGATCAAGAAGATTTAGAAAATCTTTCTGTATCTGACGCAAAAAAATATTTAAAAGAAGGCCAGTTTCCCGTCGGAAGTATGGGTCCAAAAATTCAAGCAGTAATAAATTTTATGGAAGCGGGAGGAGAAAAAGCTATAATTACTTCTATTGAAAAGATAAAAGAAGCATTAGAAGGAAAAGCTGGGACTCAAATAATTTTAGATAAATAATTTTATTGTTTTACAAACACTTTTTCTATAATATCAATAGCCCAATCAATTTCTTCTCTTGTTATTACCAACGGAGGAGCAAATCGAATGATAGTAGAGTGAGTATCTTTTGCTAAAATTCCATTGTCCTTTAATTCCTCTACAATCTGTCTGGCATCTTCCTCAAATTCAACAGCGATTAATAATCCTTTACCTCTAACTTCTTTAATTGGAATTCTAGTTTTCTTCTCAGCAACTTCCTTTAATCTTTTCAAAAAATAAGCACCCATTTTCTTAGCACGTTCTGCTAAATTCTCTCGTAGGTGAATATCTATTGATTTCATACCAATTGCCGCTGCTAAAGGATTACCGCCGAAAGTACTTCCATGTGTACCAGGTTTTATCACATCAGGACCAATGATCTCTTGTGTACTTACACACGCAGAAACTGGATATACTCCACCTCCAAGAGCTTTACCAAGCAATAACATATCTGGTTTCACATCTTCATGATCGCAAGCAAAGAATTCTCCAGTTCTTCCGAATCCTGTTTGAATTTCATCCAGAATCATTAAAATTTGATATTTAGAACAAATTTCTCTAACTTTTTTTAAATAACCTTCTGGAGGAATTTTTACACCAGCTTCTCCTTGGATAGGTTCTACTAAAAAAGCAGCAATTTTTTCAGGACCAGTTTCTAATATTTTGTGTTCTAATTCTTTAGCATCTCCATAGGGTATAATTATGAAACCAGGTGTATAAGGTCCAAAATTTCCATAATATCGAGCTGCAGAAATATCAGAACTAAAACCTACAATAGTAATGGTTCTTCCGTGAAAATTGTCTCTACAGACTATTATTTTCGCTTCATTTTTTGGAATCTTTTTTTTAATATAACCCCACGCTCGAGCTACCTTTAAACCTGTAGAAACAGCTTCCGTTCCTGTATTCATAGGAATAGACATTATGCCAGAATTTTTTGGGTCATTAATATGTGGTCCAACAACTTCAGCTAACATTTTTAAAAAAGGTCCCATCATATTATTATGAAAAGCTCGAGATGTTAGTGTTACAATACTTGCTTGTTCTTTTAACGTTGCAACAATTTCGGGATGACAATGACCCACATTCTGACTTGAATATGCTGATAAACAGTCTAAATATTTCTTACCTTCCGGATCATAAACCCAAACTCCTTCTGCTCGTGAAATTACAACGGGAATTGGGTGATAATTATGAGCGCAATATTTATTATCCATCTCAATAAAGTCTTTTGAAGTTGGCATATTTTTTCATATTTCTTTCTTTATCTAAAATACTACTTAATAATATGAACAGATTCATTAAAAGGTTAGATGTTCTTTTCTTATATTTGGGAATAAAATGGGATTATAGAAAATGAAATTTTTAATTGTATCCCTTTCTTCTTACATGTTCTTTAATAAAAAATGACGCGACTATTTCAGCATAGGTTCCTGGTCCAAATCCAGCATCATATCCTAATTCCTTTGCTAATTCATTATTTATTCTGGCTCCACCGCAAATCAATATAATTTTATCCCTTATACCCTCAGCTTCTAAGAGATCAACTAATTGAGTTAAATTCTTAATATGTATATCTTTTTGTGTCACTGTTTGTGAGACAAGTAAAACGTCAGCTTTAAGTTCTATTGCTTTTTTAACAAATTCTTCATTTGTTACTTGACTCCCTAAGTTAAAAGCTTCAATCATTTCATAGTGTTCAAGACCATAGTGACCTGCGAAACCTTTCATATTTAGAATTGCATCGATTCCAACAGTATGAGCATCTGTTCCAGTAGATGCTCCAAGAATAACCAATTTACGCCCTATCTTATTCCTTATATATGTATTTATATCATCTTTAGACATAGCCTCTACTTCTACAGCTTCTACTTGAATTTTAGTATAATCGAGAGAATGAATTATTTTTCCATAAATTACGAAAAAAGTGAATCCTTTGTCTAATGATGAATGATATACAACCTCTGGATCTTTTAATCCCATTTTTTCTGCGAGCTCTTTAGCTGCTTCAATTGCCTTATCACCATCTTCAACTGGAAGTGTAAAACTTAATTGTATCTTTCCATCGTTCATTGTATCTCCATAAGGTTTAATTTTTGTTAAATCAAGGTTTTTATCAAAAGCTTCTTTTTCAGTTGAATATTGTCCTCCTCCCATTCTAATTCCCTCCTTTTGTTAATTCTCTATTCATAAGTTCAATAAAGGGATTAAAGTAATCTTTCTCTTTCTTAACTACACCATCTAAACCTTTACCTCCATCTATTGATCTTATAATACTAGCAAAAATTCCTTTTTCAATTGTTTTAAATAACCCTTCTTTTTCGATTTCCTTCAACAAATCAAATGCTTTATGAAGGACTTCGTCAACTCTTCTTTCCATTAATCCCCCTTTCTTGAATTCTATCTCATCACCAATAGATTTCATATTATTGAATATATAGCGCGCATTTTCAATAGATAAAGCTCTATCTGACATAAAAGGTGTATGTATTGCTTCTGTTAACATACCTAAAAGATGAATTCTTTGATTTGTCATAATAGTTATCATATTAAATAATGCATCTTGAATATGCCCTTTGAATATGTTCCCTGTCATAAATTTGGTTGGAGGCATATACTTTAAAGGAGCTTTCGGAAATATTTCGCGTGCCATTTGAGCTTGAGCAAGTTCATATAAAAAACCATTCTCTAAATCAGGATTCATTTCAAATGCATGACCTAATCCCATTTGTTCTTCCCTTAATCCAGCAAGTAATGCAAATTGTTCATTTATAAATTCAGAAGCAAGAACCGTGTGAGCTGCTTCATAAGCATCTGCTGTAGTTAAGTAATTGTCTTCTCCAGTATTTATAATTACACCAGCATATGCATTTATCATTCTTGAAAAGTATTGGTCAATAATAGTTCTTTTCATATTAATATCACGAAATAAAATTCCATAAAGGGCGTCGTTTAGCATCATATCAAGCCTCTCAAATGCCCCCATAGCTGCAATTTCTGGCATACATAGACCAGAACAATAATTAGTTAGTCTTATATATCTACCCAATTCTTCACTCACTTTATCTAACGCTTTTCTCATCAGTCGAAAATTTTCTTGAGTAGCATAAGTTCCGCCAAATCCTTCAGTGGTTGCACCATAAGGTACATAATCGAGTAGACTTTGAACTGTAGATCTAATGACAGCAATTACATCAGCTCCCTGCCTTGCTGCTGCATGAGCTTGTATAATATCTTCATAAATATTTCCTGTAGCCACAATAACATATATCAATGGTCCCTCTTTATCACTATATTTTTGAAGTAAATTTTCTCTCTTTTTCCTATTTTGAGATATCTTCACTAAGGTTTCTTGAGCAATGACATTAATCGTTGCTTTAATATCAGAAATATCTTTTAATGATAATTCTGTTAAATCCAACTCATTCCTTGCAACTTTTTTTGCAATTTCTTGAGGTGTAAGATTTGTATGTAATATAGCATTACCAATTAGATTGGCAACACCGCTTCCAAGACGATTTTTCATATTGATATGGTCTACAACAATATTAGGAAGAGGTACATCAAATTCATCAACGCCATCTATCCCAAGTAATCTACAAACTGTTCTTTCTATAGTTGTGGTAGTATGAACATCAATAAATTTTTGAGTCTCAAAAGCAATTTTTTTTGCTGTTTGCCTCGCTTTATTTACTAATGTAAAATCTAAATTCAATTTACTCTTAAATTGCTTTCCTTTTTCATTCAATCTATTCACAATTTTAACTTTTAATATTAATTTGTACTATTTTAATTACCTGCTCCCAAATCATAAACAGGAACATCGAGATTTTTTTTCATTAAATTTAAAAAGTTATCTTTTTCAAATTGATATCCCAATGGAGAAGTTGGGTTTATTGTAACTGCTATAACCTTAATGGAATGTAAGACTTTTATTATTCCACCTTTTTTTTGGAACTTATTCTTTAAATTTTTACTTAAGAAAAGCTTAGTTGCATCTTCTACTAGGAACGTGACTCCCTCATACTTCTGCGTAAGTTTCATTAAATCTTCTAATAATTTATCAGTAATTGCGCCATTTATTATAACATATCGAGATTTTTCATCTAAATTTGCTGAAATATCTTTTGCAGCATCTAAAGGAGTGGGCACATCTAATAATTTTATATTAGTTTGATTATCCACTATACCTACTTTTGCTTTTTTAAATATATCCCTAGCTATATCTGAAATTTCCTTTTCTTTTTCGCATTCTAAATTTAATAAATCAATTGTATGAGCTGTTAAATCAATAACATTTTGGATATCTTCTGATACAGAAGCTCCTGTAGAAAGGATTGTTGCGTCAGATATAACGGGTGTTGCATAAGATCTCCTATCAAAGGCGCCATCAATGAGAATCAAATCACATCCTAAATTTTTTAATTCTACGCATAGTTTTTTCAAATTTTTATTGGTTGATGGTCCTGCTAATTCAACCAAACCATCACCCAGTGCCTTTAATATTAAGACTTTGCCTAAAGGAGTATTAAAATCAGTAGTGCTCAATAGTTCCATTTCAACTTCACTTGCTTCAAAACTCTGTTTAGCTGTTGCTACAATCATACCCTTTTTAATAAAAATTCGAGGTTTCGGTAACTGCGTAATTACATCATATTTTTCTCCATCTCTTCCTATAGATGTTAGACCTAAATTATACCCTTTTAAATTCTTTATAATATAATTTAGGGTCGTAGTTTTACTCACATTTTTAGCAAGACCAATAATAGAGATAATATTTTTCCTATCAATTTTATTCAGAAAATTAGTCATAAAGTCCATATTCGCACTAAAAATATTTGAGTTTTTGATTAAAAGAGATATAAATCTTAAATATATTAATTATAGATTACGTTTAAAATTAGACTTAATAGAGGTATATATTTTATTTATGATTATTTTTTAAATGCTTTTGAGTCATTATTTGAAATTTTCAAATCAATTTCTTTTTCATCCACCTTATAAGGTTTTATAGGTTTTGATTGATCCATCGGTGCATTGCACACACAACATACATTTTCTAAGTTAGTCAATGCTTGGGCACAGCTTTCACAGTAATTCGCATTACATTCACAAACGTACATGTAGCCTTTAATTTCTCCTCTACACACAAGGCAAATCTTCCGTTCTTTATGAATTGTAAAATCTTCGTCAGTAATTTGAGTTGTTAGCTTTGTTCGATTTCTTAGCGTCTGCTTTATATGTTCACTAATTTTAGCTAAACTTAGTCTTTCCGATATTGAAGCATTTGTAATATTGAAATTCTCCCATAAATGTTCTTGAGCATTTAAATCTTCATATTCTTTTGTAAACTCTATAGCTAATTTTTGATATCCTTGTCTCTCGG
Source organism: uncultured archaeon (assembly GCA_964409945.1). Taxonomy (GTDB): domain Archaea; phylum Asgardarchaeota; class Lokiarchaeia; order Sigyniarchaeales; family SOKP01; genus Loki-b32. The sequence continues at coordinate 86,385 of CAYPFJ010000007.1, forward strand.
CAATTTTTTGACCCTGGATCAAAAATCTGCGAGCTTTTTTCAAATCAGATTTTATTAATGATACTTTTCCTTGTATAAGATAAGAATTGGCTAACAACCAAAACGAATTTGATCTTTCAGAACTCTCAATTAACTCATTTAAATAGAATCGGATCTCATCTAGTATTACTACATCATTCGTCATTCCTAATTCAATTAGCAATAGATCACAATATTCTAATACTATTTCATTATGAAACAGTGTTTTTTCTTCTATAAGCTCTTTATACAATTCTTGTGCAGATTCCAAATTTTTAATTCGAGAGCTTTTTTTAAGTAGTTGAGCCTTGGAAGAACGGTATAAATAATTAATCCATTCATTATCTACTTGATTATTGAGCTGCTCCAGTTGTTTGAAATATTGTTGAGCATTATTAAGATCACCTCTTTCTAGATTTAATTGGACAAGATTACTAAGAATCAATGGTTCTTGGCTAGTTCCCCTAATTTCCTTATTTATCACTAGAGCTTGCTCCATATACTCTATAGATCGATCAAACTCACCTTTTAATTTATAGTGATCTCCAATTACACTAAGAATCACGGCAGCCCTTGATTTATTATTAATCTGCTTGAAAAATATTAAACTCTGCTCTGCATACATGAGACTTAGATCTATTTCTCCCATATTACCATAATAGATCATTAAACTACGCGTAGCTAGTGCTAACAGATATTTAATATCATATTTTTTACCAATCTCAAAAGCTTGAGTTAAATATTCTAATCCCCGATCCATTTCTAATTTAAAATAGGTTAATGTATCACCGTAGTTTAAAAGAGAAATACCAATATCTAATTTGTTACCAAGTTTTTTTCTCAATTCTAAGCTCCTTTCGGCATTTTCAAAAATACGATCTAAATCAGGGTCATTTCTTCTCCCATAATAAGTGCTTTTGAGATAAGACATATAAGCTACTTGTTTTAAGCACTCGTTTGGCATTTCTTCAGAATATGTATTTATTAATTCTTCTGCTTGTATAAGTACATCAAAAGCTTTATCCATTTGATAATTCCATAATAGGGCATCTACCCTTAAGAGTAATAGATCGACTGCTAAGATATTTTTTCCTAATTTTAAACTATCGTTATATGCCCGTTCAGCAAGATTGATCGCATCTACATATTCACCTTGCCATAGTAAAAGTTGACATTGAAGTAGATGGCATAAAACTTTATTATGAAGACTATTTCCCTCTTTTTCTTCGAAATCTGAAAGAACCTGGAAAGCGTCATTAAAATTATTCTTTTTAATGAGTTCTTTAGCATGAACTAAATCTTTAGGTATTGAGTTAGACAAATTTAAATCCTTATTTAATTTGATTTTATACAAAGCAAGTTATTTCAAATAATATTAAGGATATGGAATAATATAAGGATATTTAATGTGAAAAATCTATTTAGTTAGTTTTTTCCTTCTTAGTTTCCGTTTTAGATCTGCGGGTTCAATGGTAACTTTTTCACCACTCAATAAGGCACTTACTCCGATTTGTTTTTCACAATCTTCACAATGACAATCTGGTACATAATCATTTGGTTCTTCATAAGTCGTTATGACACCTTCAAAATTCCTTAATACAACACGAGTATTTCCTTGAGATATTGTATACCCTGGCATAACCGGTATTTTTCCACCACCTCCCGGAGCATCAACGACAAAAGTAGGTACACATAATCCTGAAGTATGACCTCTTAATCCTTCAATTATTTCAATACCTTGAGCCACACTTGTTCTAAAATGTCCAAGACCTAAAGAAAGGTCGCATTGGTAAATATAATATGGTCTCACTCGAATTTTGACTAATTCTTGCACTAATTTTTTCATTATATGAATACAATCATTTACTCCCTTTAACAAAACAGATTGATTTCCAAGAGGCATCCCTGCATTAGCTAACATCTCGCAGGCTCTTTTAGAATCTTCTGTTATTTCATTTGGGTGGTTAAAGTGTGTATTAAACCAAATTGGATGATATTTTTGTAGCATTTCACATAATTCAGGAGTAATACGGAAAGGATTAGTAACTGGAGCTCTAGAACCTATACGTATAATTTCTACATGAGCTATTGTTTTCAATTTCTTGAGAATTTCTTCTAATTTTTCATCAGACATTAATAACGCATCTCCTCCAGATAAGAGCACATCTCTAATAGAAGGAGTATTTTTTATATATTCAATACAAGCATCTATCTGTGATGGTTGCGGTCCCATATCAAGATGTCCCGCAAATCTTCTCCTTGTACAATGTCTACAATACATTGAACATTTCTCTGTTACCAAAAATAAGACTCTATCTGGGTAACGATGAGTTAAACCTGGAACGGGAGAATCAATATCTTCACTGAGTGGATCTTCTAAGTCACTACTGCATCTATTTAATTCATGAATAGTTGGAATTGCTTGTTTTCTAATAGGATCATATGAGTCATCAGGATCGATTAAGGATAAGTAGTAGGGGGTAATTGCCATTCTATATTCCTCTAAAATTCGAGAATCATCTTCTTCCTTGGTTAAAGTGATATATTTTTTAAGTTCTTCCAAAGTTGTTATTCTATTTCTAACTTGCCAATGCCAATCATTCCAATCCTTATCATTAACATTGCCAAATAATTCTTTACGTCTATTGACTTTCATATTTTAATTCACTAATTTCTATAGTATGTAACTTGACAAACAATTAATTAAAAACGTTTATCCTCAAATAATTTATCTAATTTTTCATTTTTTTATAAAATCCTTTACAATAATTTTTTGCGAAAAGAATACTAAGATTTTAAGTTATTTTGAAAATAAGTTAAAAAAAAGAATTCGGAGAAACTCTCTGAAATATTGTAATATTAGGTGAGACTTATTAATTTCTAATAAGTTTTTTTTAAAAACAATAAGTTATAATATATATTTTTCTTTAAAGATTTTTCTTAGCATTTCTGATTCTTGTATTAAATCCAAAGTAATTTGTGCATGATTTTTTGTGTATCCATTACCTATAATCATTGTAACATCTTTTCCTACTCCTTCAGCACCTAAAGCTGCCTTAGTAAAACTTGTTGCCATAGAAAAGAAATAGACTATTCCCCCGTCTCTTACTGGTAGAATACTAGCCATTTCGGTATTAGGTATGCTTAAACAATTAATTGAAATGTCTACTTCTTGTCCATTGTTTACATTTAAGGTTTCTTCTAAAATATTTATAGGATTCCGAACATCACCTATAATAATCTTATGGCAAAAATTTGTATTTCTAAGAAATGTTGCGCGCGATTCATTTCTTGCTTGGCCAATGACTATTCCATTTTTCCCCACCATTTTTTTTGCCATATAGGAACACATTAAACCTGATTTTCCTGTAGCTCCAAGAATTAATACCACATTACCTTCTTTAACAAGCTTTTTTACTTGAGCTGGAGCTCCTGCAACATCAAGGGCAGCTAACGCCAACGTATCTTCAATATCTTCAGGAATTTTAGCATATATTCCACTCTCAAAAAGAATGGCTTTTCCATTGATTTCTACTCTATCAATTTCAGGTTGAATATTTAAGATTTTATTAATTCTCAGTGGTGTTAATGAAAGGGAAACTAGTGTAGCAATTTTATTACCTAATTTTAAATCAATTTTATTTTTTAATGCATCACCAATTTGTTCCACACGCCCCATAAGCATTCCACCAGAACCAGTCACCGGATTTTGCATTTTACCTTTTTCATTAACAATTTCCAATATTTTTACCTTTATTTTCTCGAGATCACCTTTTGCTTCTTCTTTTAATTGCATAAAACTCGCAGAATCAATATTTAAATAGTCGACATTAATTAAAATTTCATTATCAAATATTTCCATATCATTTGATATTTTTAATGCTGGTTGGGGAAGTGCTCCTTTAGGTTCGATAACTCGATGAGTTCCATATTTGTTTCCTTTTTTCATATTATCACTTAAATTAATAATGTATAACTTTTTTATGATTTCATTCCTATATAAAGCCCTCTGTCTCTCATTAAGCCATCTTTCAAATATTCTGTTTTTAATCCAGCTTCAGTCATAATTTCTAAAAACTTTTCAATTTCGAAGAGTCCTAATTCGTGTCGATCAACAAAATATTTAACATCTTCATTTCTTTCAACAATTAAATGATGCATTTCCATAACTGAAAGACCATCTTCTAATTTTGCTGTATTTAATCTCGCAATCTTAATATCATCACCATCATAAGTGGTCATACCGGGGTGTCCTACCCAATAGGTATCTTTTGTAAACCATGGTTCGATAATTATTACTCCTCCTTTTTCTAAATGATTAGCAAAATTAATTATTGTTTTTTTTAAATTTGGATATGTTTTTACATAACCAATTGAACTAAACAAACATAAAATTATGTCAAATTTATCTTTAAGCTTTAAAGTTATCATGTCTGCTAGGGCGAAAATTACATCGCTAACCTTTTCTTTTGCAATATCCAGCATTTCTGCATTAATATCAGTGCCAGTACAAGAAAATTCATCTTTAAGATATTCTAAATGTTTTCCTGTACCACAACCGACATCTAGCAATTTATTACCATCAGATTTTTTATATTTCTTAATCAATTCCTTAATCATACTGACTTCACCCTTATAATCTTTCCAAGAATAGATTAAGTCATAATATTTTGCTAATTCCTTATACATAATTTTATCCTGTAAAACTCAAATATATTATATTATAATAAACCTAAGATTTTACGTGCTTCATCGGGCTTAGCAATTTCTCTCCCTAATTCATTTGCTATTCTAACAACTTTTTCTACTAGTTCCCCATTAGAATTTGCTAATACTCCTTTAGATAAATAGAGGTTATCTTCAAAACCTACTCGAACATGCCCTCCCATTATTATAGATAACGTAATCATCGGAAACTCATACCTACCAATAGCTCCAATACTAAATGTAGAATTTTTAGGAATACTATTAACTAAGAATAAAAAATCTCTTATTGAAGCATTAATTCCTCCTTTTACACCTAACATGAAATTAAAATGCAAAGGACTTTTAATATACCCTTTATTATGCAATCTTAAAACAGTATCAATCATTCCTTTATCAAAGCATTCTAATTCGTATTTAATTCCCCGATTATTCATCTCTTGGGCAAAATGGATTATTGTATTCTCTGTGTTAAGAAAAATCTCATCTCCACCAATCCAATTCATTGTTCCACAATCTAAAGTAGCCATTTCAGGAGAAGGATCTAAATAAATAGGTTGAAGTCTTTCTTCGTTTGTCATCCCAACAGCGCCACCGGTGGAAGGTAAAATGATTACATCAGGAGCATTTCTTTTAATTTCTCCAATACATTCTCTAAATCTTTCCTCATTTTGGGTAGGAGTTCCATCATCTTCCCTGACATGTAAATGGATTATACTTGCTCCAGCTTTATAAGCAGATTCAGCTTCCTTTCCTATTTCTTTTACAGTATATGGAATATTTGGATTAATTTCTTTTCTGACTTCTGCTCCACTTATTGCTGCAGTTATAATCAATTTTTCCATAAATTTTTCACTCAAATTTTAATTAATCATAACAATTTCTTAACTTCCTTGAAAGATTCATCAATCATATTTGTAGCATAATTCATATCTTCTTCAGAATGTCGGAAGCAAATATAACCATGATGGAAAGGTTGAAGGAATACTTTCCGTCTAATGAGTTGTCGATAGAATTCTTCTCTTAGTTTTCTATAGAGTAAATCTTTATCAGGTATAAAAGTAATATATGGCATCCAAGGTTCTCCCGAATAGATACAAGGAATACCATTATCCACAATACTCTCTTTAACTTGATTAGCAAATTGAATTCCCTTTTGACGAATATTGCTTAATACTTTTTCACGTTCAAGTATTTCAATTGTCTTAAGAGATGCTATTTGAGCAAGACTGTTAGGGAAAAAAGTTGAGCTTAGAAATACTTTCTCTACTAATACATCCATGAATTCTGCTTTTCCTACAAGAGTACTTATAGGATATCCATTTCCCATGGCTTTACCAAATGCAGCAAGATCAGGAATAACTCCAAACATTTTCTGTGCTCCTCCCATATCTACTCGAAAACCAGTTCTAATCTCATCATATATTAATAAAGCATTATTTTCAGTTGCTAATTCACGCAAACCCTCTAAGTAACCTGGGTTAGGCATCTCAACTTCTCGTCCACCTGGGGTATGGATTGGATTTACAATAATAGCCGCAATTTCATTCGTATGTTTTTTAAATATTTTTTCAACTTCTTCTAAATTATTAAACTCAAATTCCAAAAAGTCTTCATATAATTTCTTAGGTATACCTGCTTCAATTCCATGGACTTCACTGAAGGCATCATACCAACCATGATAACCACAGCTTAGAATCTTAACTTTTTTTGTATAGGCTCTTGCTACTCTTATTGCTGCTGTTGTTGCATCAGTTCCCATCTTCATTAATACTAATTTCTCGCAACATGGTATCAATTCTCGTAATTTTTTTGCCAATTTATTTTGAACTTGTTGAGTTAAAGACATACAGAACCCTTTATTGCGTATTTGTTCAATAACAGCATTATCAATTTCTTGCTCCCTGTGACCAATGATTATAGGTCCATATGCACATAACATATCAATATACTCGTTCTTATCCACATCAATTACTTTTCCACCTTTTGCAGATTCAAAGAATATAGGATACTCCCCTTCAATAAAGTTATATGGACGCCGTATCCCTAAAATTGCACCGGGAATTAAATTTAATGCTTCATCATATAATTTGAATGAATTATTAAGATTTAGTTTATTTACCAATTTCTTTCTCCATTATTTCTAATTTTATAGCTTTTATTATTTAACATAATTATTGAAGATTTCTAAAGGTACTTCACTTAAGTATTAGTAAAAAAGCAATTAGTATGATTTTTTATTATTTAGCAAAAATTTTAAGTATGAAATATTAAGAGAAAAAAGTAGTTTTTTAGATAAAATAAAAAAGTAATATTTTAATCACATTCTTCTGGCATTTCTAAGGGTTTAGTTCCAGTTGTGTCTCCGATAAGTTTTAATATCTCAGAACCGAAAACATTTGATAAGATATCATTCATCTCTTTTCCACCCAAATAGCTTTGACAGCCCAAATGAAGTTTATGAAATGTACTACTAAATTTATCTTCAACATCCTTAATGAATTTAATAATTTTATCTTCTAAAGTCGGTGATGGAATCTCATTCAGTAAAAACACCACTTTAAATTCTCTATTTGTAAAAAATCCACCCGATAGATGGCCAAGGCTAAATTTTATTGATAATATTTCTCCTACTTTTAATGCATGACTTGCAATATGATCCAATGCAGTGAGAAAACCAGAAAAAATGGTGTTATCAACATCTTCAGTGGTAAAATTTAACTCATATTGATTAGCACCACTTTCTCGATGCTGAACCAATAATTTCTGGATATTTTCAATATCTGGATCCACAATGAATGGTTTTGTTAAAAAATTATAGATATCTTCAGGAGAATTCTTAAGCACTTGAAACAATTTTTTAGGTCTATAAACATATTCCGGTCCA
>CAYPFJ010000008.1:0-82640 GCA_964409945.1 uncultured archaeon
TCGTTCGCTCAGATGAAATTAAAGAAAAATATCTTAATGAAATGATAGAATTCTTTAAGATTGATGGTATCATCTTTCATGATGCAAAAACCTGTCCACATAACACTAACTCTCGGTATGGAATGCCTCAAAGGCTCGAAAAAGAAATTGGAGTACCGAATTTAGTAATAAATGGAGATTTAAACGACTTGAGATGTCTTTCAGATGATCAATCAAGAACAAGTATAGAAGCCTTTATTGAACAACTAGAAGAGAGTTAAAAGAAATTCTGTTCAAGAAAAAAATATAACATTTTTAAGTAATTGTAAATAAAAAAATTTGAAAGAAAGAACGAGATAAAAAATGGTTAATAAGATAAAAGCTATTGAAATAAAGAATTATATTGGGAAAGAATTTATTACAAAGTGGTATCAAGTTACCCAAGAAGCTATAGATAAGTTTGCAGATCTTACAAGTGATCACCAATATATTCATATCAATCCTGAATTAGCAAAAAAATCACTTTATGGAGAAACTGTGGCTCATGGTTTTTTTGTTTTGTCTATGCTTGGATTCTTTACATTACAGGATGGAGAGAAAGACTCCATGCAATTTTATGTAACAGACGCTAAAGCAATTCTAAATTATGGATTTGATAAAATTAGATTCATCTCAGCTGTTCCTGTTGGCGCATTCATTCGAGATGTTACTTATATTTCAAAAGTTGAGTTAGTAAAACAAGGTATGAAATTCACTTCTCATCACACGATCGAAATTAGAGGCCAAACGAAACCGGCTTTAGTAGCCGATTGGATTAATTTGCTTATTCTATAATTTGTTTAAAATTATCTCTTGTAATAAACTTTCAATTTTATGTTTTTCCTCTGAATCTGGACTCAAAACATATGAATCTTCTTTGTTTTTATCTCGGATTATTATCAATCCGGAGGTTTTTACTCTATCTTTAATGTGTATATTCTTATTTTTTATGGCAAAATTTAAATTCGAGATTATCCAATCATATTGTATTTTATTTAATTCTTTATTTACATATTTACCCCCATTATAGACTCCACTTGAACTAAAAGATGGCTTTACAGGTATATATTCAATGCTCTTATTACTTATTATATATTTATTACCATTTTCATCAAGATAATTATATATTTTAAGTGTAAATTTCGGATCCATTTAATGTAACTCTTTTTTATTTACAAATATCTTTATCCCCCAACTAAAGGAGGGGATATAACAATTTGATCTCCATCTTTTAATTTTGTATTTAATTCTTCTAAGAACATATAATTTCTTCCATTTACTAAAATAACTACATGAGTCTCTAATTTTCCATGTGAATCTATAAAACTCTTCCTAATTTTCTTTCCATGCTCACTCATGAATTGATTTATCACATCCCCTAGTATTTCCACATTTGAATAATTGATCTCTGTTAACCCAACCTCGGTTGAAAATATTGTCATCAATTTCAGTGTGACATTTGCCATTAAATCTCTAATATTATGATTTTGTTAAAAATTTTATCCAATAGAATTATAAAGGTTAATAGCAAGGTTAAAAACATTTTATTCAATTCTACAATCAATAGATATATTAGTTATTATATAAATCATCTTTTAAAATCATCTGATGTGAATGAATTCTAAAGATAGAATTACTGAACAATTGAAACGGGTCGTAAAAAAAGATCAAGTTCTAACAGATTTAGAAGACCGTTATGTCTATTCTTTTGAGAAAATTTTTCTTGATAGATTTGATATACAACCTGATATTATTGTTAGAGTCACTTCTTTGAAGAAAGAAAACGATGTAAAGAGATTTATCGAAAAAGAAGATGCTATTTTAATTGAAAGGGGTAAATTATTTTCGCACAATAGGAACAAATCCTCTAAAACTATAGTTTTATTAGATAATGTAGAGATTCCTACGCTTAAAAATTGTATCGATGAGATCGGAAAAAAGGACGGAAGTATAGCAAAATTTGATAAATTTGATATAAAAGGATATGGGACTTATAGAAATCTTGCTTTAGCACTACAAAATTTATTTTTAGGAAAAACACTAACTAAGTGCCAGCAGTGCACTACATGTAGTGGTTATTGCACTGTAAGCCCTTCTTTTAATGGAATCGAATCATGGTCTTCGAAAGGAAGAATGCTTATTACCAGAGGAATAATGAAAGGTGATTTAATATTTTCAGACAAGATTGTGGATATATTATATAGTTGTACAAAATGTGGACTTTGTTATGCTCAATGTTTTCAAGATTTAGAGTTTCACGAAGCAATACTTTATATGAGGCATCTCATAGCTGAAAAGAATTTGACACCACAGGTTTTTCATACTGCAGCTGATAATATTTTTGAACATGGAGACCCCTCTGCAATACCTACTAATCGGCGTCTTTTACGAGTAAAAAGCATTTCTAATTTGAATTTACCAGAAAAAGCAAATATTCTCTGTTGGTTAGGGTGTACTGTAGCAACACGAACTCCAAAAACAGCTGAAGCATTTATTAATATTTTAAACCGAAGCAATACTGAATTTACAACGTTAGGGAATAAAGAAGGATGCTGTGGTTATGTATTAATTTCATCTGGATTATGGGAAGAAGCTAAAAAAGTTGCGAACGATACTATTGAAAGGATTGAAAAAACTAAGGCTCAAACTTTAGTAACCCCTTGTTCTGGTTGCTACTATACCTTCAAAAGGCTTTATCCTGAAATCCTTGATATTAATATGCCTTGTGAGATCCTCCATACTTCTCAATTTCTTGAAAAAAAGATTAAAACTGAAGAAATTAACCTTAAACCTTTAAATTTAAATGTAACTTATCATGACCCCTGCTCACTTGGAAGACATAGTAACGTTTATGATCCACCTCGAAACGTATTAAATGCAATACCTAATCTTAATCTTGTTGAGATGCCATTGAATAGAAATTGTGCACGATGTTGCGGAGGTGGAGGTGGACTTTGGACATTTAACAATGAAGTAAGTTTAGAATCAACTCAAACAAGGTTAAAAGAAGATTTTATTCCTCTAAATGTTAATATTTTAACGACAGCTTGTCCACAATGCCAATTGAACTTCCGTTTTGCTTCTCGGACGAAAAATTTTGCTGAAAGATCATTAAAAATCTATGATATTACAGAATTATTTGAATTAGCAATGCAATTTGAATAATTTGACCTTATTTTGCCAATCCTCTGACTTTTGGTTGGCCTGGCCATGGCCAAGAAATTCTATATGTAATATTACAGCGAGGACAAGTAGCCTCTTTTGCATTTGGAGGAACTGGAAAGCGTTCAAGACAATTCATACACCTACACTTAGTCTCTTTACTCATTATGAATCACTTCTATATATGGAATAATAAGCTCGTTTAGTGGTTTTTAAGGATTTAATAATAGTTCTAATATAATTTTAATTATTAAATTTTGTTTTAAGGCTTATATTGTAATTATTTTAAAGTAAATTACTACTTATTAGTTTTTGTTGAAATATTTAAATCTAATGGATAATTTAAATAAAAAGTAAAAATTTTTAATTTTACAAGTGAATACTAGTATTAAAATTGCTTCTGAATTCAATTCTGTAGCATAAGTGGGCACGCATTCCCATCACACTAAAAAGCATAGTGATTTGCAATTAAACACCATTAAGAGTAGGGGTGGAAAATTATAGTTTGGAATAAAGAGATTGCATATATTGATTTATCTACTGGAGAAATAACAAAAAAGCAGATTCCAAAATCAATTAGAGAGCAATTTTTAGGTGGTAGAGGTATAAATATGTATCTTCTATACAATCACCTCTCACCTGGAATTGATCCTTTAAGTCCTGAAAATGTTTTACTTGTAGGTGCGGGTTTACTCACTGGAATTCCCGCGCTTGGAAGTGGAAGATGTGATATTGCGGCAAAATCTCCTATAACTGGTGCAATTGGAGATTCAAACGTTGGAGGGTTCTTCGCTCCAGAAATGAGAATGGCGGGATTTGATCATCTGGTGATAAAAGGAAAAGCTGAGAAGCCTAGTTATCTTTGGATACATGATGGGGAAATAGAAATATTAGATGCTAATCATCTATGGGGAAAGGATACATTTGAAACACAAACTATAATCCGTTCAGATCATGGAGATGAAGAAATCAAATCATTAGTAATAGGTAAAGCTGGAGAAAATCTTGTGCGCTTTGCTAATATAAGAACTGGTATGAAAAACTCTGCTGGACGAACTGGTATGGGCTGTGTTATGGGTTCAAAGAATTTAAAGGCGATAGCTGCTCGAGGAACGATGGATATTGAATTTGCGTACCCAGAGGCTTTATTAACATATTGTAAAGAAATCATCGATATGGTTATGAAGAATCGATATTCAAGAGCGGCATCAAAATGGGGGACACTCATAATATATAGTACTACAAATACCACAGGTTTAATTCGAACAAGAAATTTTCAGTTAAATCAATTAGAGCAGGGTTGGGATCTTGAACCGGAAGAAATGGATAAATATACTATTGGAATGTCGGGTTGTTATGGATGTCCTGTTAGTTGTCGTCATCGCTATACATTAAAACAAGGTTCATTTGCTCCTATTTTTGCAGAAGGTCCCGAATATACTTCTTTAGGCGCATTTGGTACGATGGTTGATTGTAAAAAAATGGAAACTGTTCTTACAGCTAACCATCTTGTTAATAAGTATGGCTTAGATACTTTAGAAACTGGGGGACTCATTGCTTGGGCTATGGAACTTTATGAGAAAGGAATCCTAACTGAAAAAGTAACAGATGGATTAAAGCTTGAGTGGGGTAGTGAAGAAGTTCTCTATGAACTAATTAGAAAAATTGTCTATCGTGAAGGTTTTGGTAATATACTTGCTGATGGATTTAAAAATGCTATAGCTAAGATAGGAAACGAATCTGAATATTATGCCATTAAAGTGAAGGGAATGAGCAATTTACATTCAGACGAACGTCCAACTCCTAGCTTAGCTTTAGGCATTGCCACATCAACGAGAGGAGCTGATCATTTAAGAAGTCGACCAGCTATCGATCTTTATGGATTACCGGAAGACTTTTTAGAAGAAATTTATGGTGGTTCTATGTCATCAGATTATAGATCTTATAAAGGGAAAAGTCGCATGGTTTGGTGGCAAGAACTTTTATACGCAATTACAGATTCGTTGGGGACATGTAAATTTCAAACGGTTTTCTTGGCAGTGCATGCTCCTAAATGGGAAGAATATTCAAAACTAATCCATTTGGTTTCAGGAATGCAATATTCGACACCTCAACTTATGGAAATTGGGGAAAGAATCTATACCATTGAAAGAATGTTTAATATCAGGGAGGGATTTTCAAGAAAAGACGATACTCTACCAGAACGGTACTTTGAGGAAGCTACACCTATAGGACTTCCCAGAGTCAAAGGTCTAAAAATTGATAGAGAAAAATTTGAAAAAATGCTTGATGAGTATTATGCCCTTCATGGCTGGGATAATAATGGAGTCCCTACTAATGAAATCCTTCAAAAACTTGGAATTGAAAGAGAACCAACTAAAATTATTTAAACTGAGGTATATTGAATGCAAAAAATATTATTTGTTGACCCAGAAAAATGTACTGGATGCAGATTATGTGAAAATGCATGTTCTCTCTATCATGAAAAAGTTAGTAATCCCTCTCGAGCAAGAATTCATATCGTAAAGTGGGAAAATGCTGGATTATATATACCAATGATTTGTCAACATTGTGAAACACCCATTTGTGAAACTGTGTGTCCTATGGGTGCTATAAGTAGAAATGATAAAACAGGGGCAGTAATTATCGATGAAGATTTATGCGTAGGATGCAAACTATGTGTAATGTTCTGTCCGCTTGGTGGAGTAGGAATTGGTAAGAATAGAAAGATTTTAAAATGTGATCTTTGTGAGGGTGACCCTATATGTGTAAAATTTTGCGTTCCAAAGGCACTTCAATTTATAGATGCAAATACTATCAATCTGAATAAGAGAAGAATAGCGGCAGAAAAATTATCAGAATTAATGAAAAAATTGTTAGAGATATCAATATAGAAAATTTTTATGAGTTTTTAAAAGCGATGAAATATGGTGGAAAATTATAAATTTGGAATAATTGGTATTGGTCCTACTGGTGGAATTTTAGCAGCTCATCTTGCTAAAGCAGGACACAACGTGGTACTTGTTGATGTTAATAAGAATCATATGGATAAGATAAAAAAGAAAGGATTAACATTGACAAATTTAAAAGAATTCAATGTCAAATTCCCAAAAGAAAACATATGTTATTATATAGATGAGCTGGAAAATAAAGAAGTAGATACTGTATTTATCGCTGTGAAGGCATATTATCTTAATGAAATTTTACCAAAAATTAAAAAAGTTATGGAACCTAAAACAACTTTAATTAGTTTACAAAATGGGTTTGATACAGAGGAACTTATTGCAGAGTATGTAGGAGAAGAAAACACAGCTCGTATTGTTGTCAACTATGCTGGAAATATTATAGAGGATGGTATTATAAGAATGTCATTTTTTAACCCACCAAACTATTTAGGTGTAATATCCTCAGAAGCAGAAGATAAAACCAAACAACTAGCAGAAATCATCAACTCTACTGGATTAGGGACTATCTTTACTCCAGAAATAAAAAAGTTTGAATGGATAAAATGTATACTCAATACAATAAGTCCTGTCTGTGTTACCACGAGAACTACTATGAAGCAAACAATGGAGTTTACGGAAACGAGAGAAATATGTAGAGAAATACTACGTGAGGGAATAGAGGTTGCACAAGCACGCGGTATAAACTTCGAACCAGACTTTTTAGATAAAGGTATGAGTTATCTGGATAAAGCAGGTCACCACAGAGTTTCAATGGAGGCAGATATTAATGCGGGTCATCCATCAGAAATTGGATTTCTTAATGGAAAAATAGTTGAATATGGAGAAATTGAAGGAATACCTACACCATATAACAAAATTTTCGTATCCTTAATTAGAGGATGTGAATTACCTCCTATAAATCATGATTAGTTTATAATTCTATTATCGTATAATTATGCTTAATGAGTTTTTCTTTGTAGGTATCGATGTAGGAACTTCATATGTAAAATGTGTAATTTTAAATAATAAAAAAGAGATTGTAGGCTCTTTTATTAAGCGTACTGGTACATCTATTGAAGATTCAAGTAAAACTGCTTTTGAGAATGCCATTTCTGATGGTTCATTATCTAAAACTTTTATAAAGCATATTACAGCGACAGGGTATGGAAAAGATAAGGTTATCTTCGCTAACACTCGTAAAACTGAAATTAGTTGCCATGCAAAGGGAGCTTACCACTATTTTCCGAAGAAAATCACAATAGTTGACATAGGAGGGCAAGATACTAAGGTTATTAAACTTGATGAGCAAGGAAAAATTATAAGGTTCAAAATGAATCGAAAATGTGCCGCAGGCACAGGGGCATTCATAGAAGAAATTGCTTATCGCCTTGATCTTCCTCTGAATGAATTAAATACTTTAGCAACCAAATCTACATCAAATGTACCACTTGCTAGCTTTTGTACAGTTTTTGCCAAAACAGAAATTCTTACTCGAATTAAAGAAGGAGAAAAAGTTGAAGATTTGATTAAAAGCGCGTTTGGGTCTGTAATAAAAAGAATAATCGAAATGACAGAATTAGAGGGAACTTTAGTCCTTACTGGTGGACTTATAGCTTATAATTCCATTATTGGAGAAATATTAAAAAATGAAATTAATGGTGATATTTTAATACCACCTTATCCACAATTAACTGGAGCAGTAGGGGCTGCTTTGTTTGCTTTCGAAAACATTATTTTAAAAGGAAGATGAAAAATTAAAAAAAAGAAGGATTTTAAAAAATTCTAACTAACAAATTTCCCATGTTCTTTTCTTGCTTTCTTTGTGGTCTCATTTGTAATATAGAATCCAATAAAATAGGCAATTAACATAATTAGGAAAGATATAAGTGCTGACACATAAAACCATCGTCCTCTTTCACCCATAACATCCATAATTATCCATTTCATTAATCATGTAGCTGCACCGCCACCAATAACAAAGATTATATCAAAAAAAGCATTGACAAAAGAATCCTTTCTATTTTCGTATTTTAAACCTAATTTCAACAGTATTGTATTTTCTATTATCTCCCAGCCGACACCAATAACAAGAACAAAGATAAGAATAAAATACCATGATATTGGTGCGGGTCCAACGAACAATTCCCATAAAGTAATAATTAATGAAAAGATCGCAAAACTAGCGATTCCAAAAGCAATATGTCCCCAACTATAATAATCCATAAGAGAACGGCCAACATAATCCTCGAGAAGTCCCACAAAAGGTACATAATGTTTATCAGATTCTTCACTAGAAATTATAAATCATATAACAAATTTTGAAATAAATTTCAACCAGATATGATAATATAAAAACAATCCATTTACTTAATAAATTTAAGCGAATTTATCATTGGAGATTTATTTATATATTCTTTAAAAAAATTAAAATCAGAACTTCATAGTTAGGGCTTATTCTTCTTTAATATTTAGTCAAATATGTGTAAAATTATACCCCTTTATTTAAATATTCAAATTACTAATTATTAGCTTACAGATCGTTTTTTAGATCCATAATAAAAAATAAAATGAAAAAAAATGAAAAATTTAATTAAAAATAGAAAGGTAATTGTGATTTTAGGAATATCCCTATTTCTTTTATTCAACACTATTACGATATCTAATGTATTAGCAAGAACTATACAAGAAGATGCTGTCTTTAATCTTGATAAGGAAGACCAACTTGGCCCAGAAGGTTATGGTGCGTTAATTCCATCTCCTAATACAGTTGGTGTTTTATATGTTGATGGAACAAATCAAGGTAAATTTACAGTAACCAATTGGTTAGGAGGTACTGTTGCTGAAGAAATAGTTAATTATCCAGGTGAAGATATTTCTTTATATTATCCCACAGACTTAGCTAATTGGGGTATAGGCAGTATGTCATCTAATGATGAAATCGATCCATGGAATGAAGTTAGATGGTTAAATGTTTCTGCGTATAATGCTGAAGCTGAAACATTATCACCTTTTACAGTAAGTACTGTCTTTGATTATTATGCAATGCGAGAAGGCGGAGTTTTTTCTCAACCTTTCAATTATGAACATCCAATGCAAGTTGATCTAATTGTTAAAGGCACAGGTCCAAAGGCTTTAAAAATAGATTGGATAACGCCTATTCCGGGTTCAGTTACATATATATATTTCTTAACTTCACCCTCAGGAAAGACTGTTGATTGTTATGATGACGTAACAAATTTCATGGGAATTAATCCACTTTATGAATATATTTTATTTTCCGCAAGTGAAATCGGTGCTTATCGTTTAATTGTAGTTGTAACAGGTTATAGCGATCCTGCCTCTTTAAATCTAGAATTTTTAGATGTTGATATTTCTTCCTTATCTTTAAACTCTGTAGGATTTGGAGGTAATTTTGATGATTATGGAACTCTTGATGTGACTAAGATTGCTAATTGGCAATCACAGTGGTTTAGATTTAACGGAAAAAAAGGAGAAGTGTTTAATTTAGATATTTATCAGGAATTTTCAACTGGATTTACTCCAAGAATAGACATTTGGACTCCATGTGCTAATGGCTATATTTTAGATGGTAATGTTGGTACTGGATCTCATGAGATATATTTTCCTAAAAGTGGTGCTGCTTATGTCTCATTAACTGATGACGATTTTGGGGATTGGTATAGATATACATTATTCTTAACAAAAGCTAGTAATGAAGTGTATAGATTAGGTGATACAACCATATTTAGCATTTCTATGGAAGAAGCTAAAACAATACAATTTACGGTTCGAGAGGATTCAATTATACGCTTTAATTATACAAGTTTGCCTAATCCTCTTGGAGCCCCAGCTTTGAATTCTTTAGGAGTTGCAAACGCGTATATTTATAGAGATTCAAAAAATTTTGTGTGTTATGACATAAATACTGCTATATTGACAAGAACAGTGGATTCAACTGACTTGCGTTGGCACTACATGCCAGCTGGAACTTATATAGGTGTTATTAAAAACACCAATCCTTTTGCAAATGGCCTTTTTAAGGTTAGTTCACAAGTATATGAATGTTCTGATGAATCTATCCCAGTAAACGAATTAGTATATCCTCAAAAATCTCCTACAGAATTTCTAACTGTTGAATTTGGACCAGATTCAGTCTTCGGAAGCCTTAAGGACCCAGTAGGAATTGATATTGAGATTCCAGATATTGGCCAATTCAGATTGAATACAAGCATATGGCTTTCTGATAATCCTGGACTAAATACCTCATTTTCGCCTACGTATCTTTATTTGTATAACAGTACAGACTCAGAATTCTACAGTTATGGTTATCCTCAACCTGTTTTTTCACTTGATGGATCTAGTACTGTAAATGATTTCTTATATATTGCAGCCCCAAATGTATGGACTGGCATGACATTTGATTTCTCAGTTCCTGGAGCTGGTGGAAATATGCACTTTGATATCTATGACGGTGGATGGCCTACTCTTGATTGGGAAAGTGACGGTACTAGTCTACTTACTACGGATGGTACAGTAGAATTTGATGTGTTGGGAGATTCTGGTACTGATTTTGATGACTGGATAAGGGGAACTGGTGGTCTTGATATAGATCCAAATATTGATGAAAATGACTATTTCTGGATGAGAATAGACTGTACGAGTGATTACAGCAGTGGAACTGTTCCTGTAATACAAGAATTAACATTATTAAATGCAACCCTAGTAGGGGATTTGCAATATTGGTTGATAGGAGATTCCGGATATAAATACGATGATTATTGGGGCCCATCGGGTATAGCTCAACCATCTGATATTACAAATTTAATTATTGGTTCAGATGGAGATATTAGTGATTATGATGGTGATGTATCAGATATCATTCGAGGCACTGATCCGATGATCATTGGTATTGAACCAGGAAAATATAGACTTCTTATAATTCCTGAAATGTGGACAAATCCTGGTGCAGTATCTGTTCAATTCGCTGTAGAAAATTATTGGAGTTATGCTAACCACACCACCTACGACATTGAAGCTTTAAGCCCTGATATAAATCTTCATTCCAGAGATATAACAAACTTTACGTCTGCGGGTTATTCTAATTTAACGGGATCAATCTATAATTATGGATTAGTTACAACTATGAATTATACTGAGATGAATCCTGGAACAGTGACAAGCAATCAAGCATATTTTGTTGTCGAGGTTGAAGGAACAGCATATCAATGGACTCAGTTAGTAATTACTACTGAAAATATATCTGTTTCTGGATATGACTTATATTTAGTGCAGGATCTTCCTTGGATTGGTAGTGGGGGACCTAATACAGAAATTGTACAATTATTAAATGATGATCATAATATGACTATTGAATTTGGTGCATTTTCTGATCATTTCTATTTAATTTTTGAATTCTATGGAGCCGGAAATAACATGGCTACATTTATGCTATCAATAAGTCAATATGATACTGAAATACTCATAACAAGTGATTTACGAGCATCTTATACACCTCCACTAGATCCAGCATTAATACTTGCACTAGCAATCGGTATCCCAGCAGCAGCGGGAGCTGTCGTTGTCGTATATGTTTTGAAGAAGAAAGGGAAAATTTTAACAAAACATCCATCGTAAATTTTAACATCAAATTATATCTTTTTTTTATTTTTATTTCTAAAATTTAACAGAATTATATTGAGATTAGGTTATTCCTTTTAAGATTCTTTAGAAAAAGATTAAACAATTTATCTTAAAATCAAAAGTTAGGTGATTGAGAAGTATATTTCAAATTATAATTATAAAATTTGGAGATATAAGTCTCTTGATTGACAAATTGGGGTTTTATCCTTATTAGGATCTTAATAAAATTCAAAATTATTTTTATAAAAATGAATTAGATTAACAATTTGTGCAAAATTTCGGATAACCATTTTCATAAGAAACGATTTCTTTTCCATATTTTTTAAGAAAAATTTTGTTTTTCAATTAAGTTTATGAGTTGGTTTAGCTTTTATTTTTAAAATAAGGGTGTAATAAAGAAATATAAAAAATTCAATCTTATAATAATATCATAGCAATACAATTCACGCAATAATGGAACAGAACGTTCATTAAATTCACGAAACATTTATTAGGATGGGTGACTAGATGCATAATAGAAAAAAAAATTATTTTTTTTCTGGTAGTGGAATGTTCGTTTTTAGCCCATAATTTATTCCTCCACGAATAATACTAAAATAGCATTCCATTACTCCTTATTTTTTTTTATAATGTTCTGCAATTTCCCAAACACATCTAAATTGGGAGATATCCATTTTTTGAGCTCTGATTTCTTTAAACTTCAATTAATCCTGTTTGAATTTTTTGCTTTCTTGGTATCCAGTTCCGATTATTTCACCAATTTTGTAATAACGATTATCTAATGCGTAGATAATTGGATCTAGTTTTGCCATATCTGCAATTATCTGTCCTTCTTCGCTTTTAATCACAAAATCTTCACTCACATAAGATTGTACAACATCTCCAATAAATATCTGTCTATGTTGAATGGAGAATTCTTTGATAACTTTACATTCTAAATTCACAGGGCATTCTCGAATCATGGGTGCTGTTTCTAATTCACCATAAAATACGTTAAATAATTGTGATTTATCCACATCATTTCCAGATGCTACTCCGCAATAATCAGTTTTTACAAGAAGGTGAGTTGTTGGAAAATTTATACTAAAGGTTTTGTTTTCGAGAATTCCTTGATTTGTATAATGATTTTGACCTGAAGAAATGTAAACAAGTGGAGGTTTAATACCCATAATTCCAACGTCTCCCAATGTCTCAAAATTAGGTTGATTATTAACAAGTGCCCCAGCAAGAATGATCGGGACAGGATAGACTAAAGAAACTTTTCCGAATTTAACTTTCTCAGCAGAAGATAATGTTTTTATGAAGTGGTTATCTATTTGATTTATTAGCCAACTTTTCAAAGGATCTTGAATTGGAACTTTTTTAAGATCTTCTGGATCCTCATAACGAACTGTAATTAATTTGTTGACATTTTTAGCCTGGTAACCAACTGGACAGTTGTAATATAGATTTAATGGATAATTATAGTCAAAAGGGAGTTCATAAAGTTCAGTTCGATCCATGGTCGAGAGAATCACACCTGATAAAATTGCTTGATGAATGAAAATAGCATAAAAGTAGTTCTTATTGTAATAATCTTTAAAGCTTTGTTCATTAAATAAATATTTATAAAAATTCCACCATGACTGAAGCAGTCCTTTCTCTGGTCTAATAATTAAACAACCCGCATTAAAGTAAGGTCGAAGCTTGTTATGATCTACGTGTGTTTTCATTGGAAAAATCTGTTCTTTAGATACATTACATTTTTGATATACTTGTTCCCAAAATGGATCGATTGGTTCATCAAAAAATGACCCAATATTAGTGTGATGAACTGGTTTATATCCTAAATTCTTATGATCATCTAAAAGAAAGTGTTTTGGCTCATTGAAAATTATTGTATTTGACCCAAGCCATGCAAGAAGTTTTGTCTTTTCTTTCGCTAATAATTCAGCTTTTGCAGCAGCAAGAACATATGTAATAAATGGAAAATTTGGCTCATCCCCGGGTGAAAAAGAAATCAGTTCAACATTCAATGATAAAAATAGCTCTCTCATTTCTTTAGCAATACTTTCTACTGCTTTTGGAATTAGCACCCAAATTGGATTATCTGATAAAGAGCTTCCAAATTTACGAATACTTGCTGCAAGCATTAAATCTTTTGGATCTGAACAATCAGACATATACGCATAAATTAATTTTTTCATCCTTGATTATCTCATTTTATATTCTCATTTTTAAATGAATATAAATAGAAAAATGAATAATTAAATTATTCTAATGAAATAGATTTAATAACCAATATTATAAATTAAGGCGATATTGAAATTATTCCTCTATTTTAATCTTTTTAATCTCATCAATTAGAACTGGGATGATTTCATGTAAATCTCCCACTATCCCGTAATGAGCCCAATTAAAGATTGGAGCATTTGGGTCTTTATTAATCGCTACAATAATTTCTGAATTTTGCATTCCAACTATGTGCTGAATCGCGCCTGAAATTCCACACGCGATATATAATTTTGGGGTAACAGTTTTACCCGTCTGACCTATTTGTCTATCTGGTTCTAACCAATTTAATTCAACAGTTATTCTGGATCCTCCCAATTCAGCATCCAATACCTCTGCTAATTCTTCTATAATCCTAAACTTTTCTCTAGATCCGACACCACGACCTCCAGCAACAATAAATTTGGCATTTTCAAGATTTACAGTGTTTTTTGTTTTATTTATTACTTTTACAATTTTTGAGACAGAATCTTTTTCTTCGAATTGATAATCAATTTTCCTAATAATTGGTTTTTTATTGGTCTTCTCGGGCATTTTAAAAATACCCGCTCTTACAGTAGCCATTTGTGGTCTACTAGAAGGTGTTCTAATAGTGGCCATAATAGTTCCACCATATGTTGGACGAGTTTGAAGGAGATTTCCAGTTTCAAGATCTACCTCTAATCCGGTACAGTCTGCTGTTAACCCAGCATTGAGTCTTTTTGCTACTCTGGGAGCAAAATCTCTTCCGGTAGGGGTAGCCCCAATTAATATAATTTCCGGTTTGTTTTCTAACACTAATTCTGTAATTACTTTTGTATATAAATCTGAGTAGTAATCCTTCAAAATCGGTGATTTAATATAAATAATCTCATCCATCCCATATAGGCTAAGTTCTTCTAATTTATCATCAAAACTAGCTCCTAATAGGACAAATGATAAATTAACTTTTAAGATATCCGCTAATTCTCGTCCTTTACTCAGTAGTTGTAATGAGACATTATGGATTTTTTTATTGTAATTTTCGGCAATAATCCAAACACCCTTAAATTGGGAAATATCTATTTTTTTAGCCTCAACCTCATCCCGCTCCATAGAAATCGCTTCTTCAGGGCAGACTTCTAGGCATGCTCCACAAAGAGTACAATTTGATAGAACCTTTGCGATATTATTATCTAATTCAATAGCTCCATACATACAGCTTTCAACACAGTTAGCACACCCAGTACATAATTCTTCATCAATTATAATGCTCAAATGAATGTTCCTCTTAAAAAATTTTATCTTCTTTTAAATGTTGACATAACTTTTGAACTATTTCTTCAGTGGACCCTTCTAACATAATGGGATTTACTTTTCTTTCAGGAAAAAAAATTTTCCTAACTTCAGTCATGGAACCATTTAAACCGATTTTAGATTTATCTGCATTTAAAGCATTAGCATCTAAATATATCACATTTGCTTTATCATAAGCTTTCATAATTCCTGCCATACTCGGATATCTAGGCTTGTTTATATCACTTAATACTGAAATTACTGCAGGCAATTTAGTTTCAATAATAACAATCTCTGTAGCTTTAAATTTTCTCTCTACAAGAATTTTATCTGCGCTTAATTCAACTTTCTGAACATAAGTAATTTGCGGAATTCCCAGTTCTTCTGCTAACTCTGGTGGTACTTGACCAGTATCGCCATCTACCGCTTGAGCACCACAAATTATAAGATATTTTTCTTCCGAATTAGAATCTTTTAATAACTTTTTTATTGCAAGAGCTAGAGTGTGTGACGTAGCTAAGGTATCTGCTCCAGCAAAAACTCTGTCACTTAATAAAAATCCTTTATCTACGCCCATTGCTAAAGCTTCGCGTAAAATTTCTTCTGCTTGAGGCGGCCCCATACTTATCGCTATAACTTCTGCGCTTTGCTTTTCCTTAAGTATCAAAGCCAATTCAAGAGCGTTTCGATCATTCGGATTAAGTATTGATATAACACCTTCTCTTACAAGGGTATTTGTGTTTGGGTTTATTTTTACTTCCGAAACCCCTGGTACTTGTTTAATACACACGAATATTTTCAATCCGAAATCATTACCTCATTACCTTAACTCAAAAATCATATAACTATTTTTGAAAGGAATAAAAATTTCTAAAAAAATAAATTTTCCGATAACAAAATAAAAAATTAAGAAATTATTTAATTATTTCATATTTCCTAATTTATTTTTTTTGTTACGCTCCTTTTCTTAATAGGTGACCTGCAATTACTAATCTCTGAATTTCACTCGTTCCTTCGTAAATCTCACCCATCTTAGCATCACGGAAATATCTCTCTACAGGATATGCTTTCATTAAACCATATCCCCCATGAATTTGAACTGCTCCATGGGCAGCCTGCATTGCAGCTTCAGAAGCTACTAATTTCGCCATTGAACTAGCCATTCCAAACTCTTCACCCTTATCATGTAAATATGCTGCTTTGTATGTGAATAAACGAGCGGATTCCACAGCACATGCCATATCCGCTATTTTCCATTGTACTCCCTGAAATCTCCCTATAGGTTTTCCAAATTGGACTCTTTCATTTGAATATTTAACTGAAGCCTCTAATGCTGCTTGCCCTAGACCCACACATTGAGCAGCAATGCCTATCCTACCAAAATCTAAGATTTTCATTGCCATCTTAAAACCTTCTCCATCTTTTCCTAAAATATTTTCTTGTGGTACTCGTACATCTTCGAATACAAGTTCTGAAGTATTTGAAGCCCTTACACCTAATTTATCCTCTTTTACTCCAACAGAATAACCAGGGGTATCTCCATCTACAATAAATACCGTCATCTGTCTTCTACTGTCTTTTTCTCCTGTTTTAGCTACAACTAACAATGTTTTAGCAATACCTCCAGATGTAGCAAATATTTTAGTACCATTTAAAATATATTCATCTCCATCTTTAACTGCGGTTAATTGAACTCCTCCCGCATCAGAACCTGCATTCGCTTCAGTTAAACAAAAAGCTCCTATTTTGTTGCCTCTCGCAAGATCTTCTAAAAATCTTTGTTTTTGGTCTTCAGTTCCAAATTTATAAATAGGGTATGCTGCAACTCCATTATGCACAGCAATGACAATTCCCCATGCAGCATCAGCACGACCAATTTCTTCAATAATAATGCTAAAGCCTATTGTATCATTGTGAAGCCCAGCTCCTCCATATTCTTCTGGAAGACATGCTCCAAAATAATTCATTTCTTGCATCTTTTTAAACGCAGTTTCATCTAATTCTTGCTTCTCATCACTTTCCTTTGCTACTGGTACAAGATATTCCTCAGCAAAATCTCTGGTTATTTTTTTTAACATTTTTTGTTTTTCAGTTAAAGAAAAATCCATAATAAAATCAACATATAATTTTCTGTTTTTTAAATAATCTATTTTAAAAGATTAGTTAACAATCCTAATTATATTTTATTAAATTTTTATCAGAGTGAGAAATTGGATAATACCCATTTTTTATCAACTAAATAAAAAGACAAATTTTTTTTACAAAATTTTTAAATATTCTTAAGCTTAAACAAGACATGAAACTATTTAATTAAATAAATAGGTTTTTAAACAAAATAAAATCAAGCAAGTCATTGTTTAAAACCTTTCATAAAAATTTTTAATTAAAAAAAAAAATAACTTTAAGGAAAGAAACGTCAATGGAAATTGAACAAGTTTTTTTAAAACTCTTTGGGAGAAATCTCATAAGTTATAAAAAGCTTGAGAATGGTCAAGTCGTAGGTTCGGGGATTCTCAATCCAATTCTTGATAGGTTAAGTATTTACCGACTAATTTTTATGATTCTCTTACAAGCTAATTTTTATAAAAATATGGAAGTTGGAAGATGGAAAGGAAAGGCGGTTTCAAATACTTTTGCTCCACCAGTCGGAAGCAGACCTATGTTTCGTGCTCTAAAAGGCTTAATAAAGTCCCAATTAATGCCGTATCCATTTCCAATTGCGATGACTTTTGCAATAACTTATGAATGCCAATGCAAATGTGTTCATTGCAGTGCAGGGAGGCATCTTAGAAAAAATAAAAAAGAATTATCTACAGAAGAGGCAAAAAAGATGATTGACGATGCTCAAAAATTGGGAGTAACTATTATTGCCTTCACTGGAGGGGAACCCTTACTACGAAAAGATCTTTTTGAGCTTATTTCTCATGTAGATAAGAGAAAAGCAATGCCTGTTATGTTTACAAATGGTCAATTTCTTACAGATGAAAATGTTAACAGACTGGCTGATGCGGGGCTCTATTCGTTATTCTTGAGTATAGATTCACCTGATGCTGAAGAACATAACAACTTAAGAGGAATGCCAGGTCTTTTTGAGACTGCTATAGAAGGAATTAAGAGAGTACAATCAAAAGGGATTTTTGCAGGATTTTCTGGATATGCAACTCGTTCTGGAACAGAAAAAGGAGGATATAAGAAACTACATAAATTAGCTATGGATCTTGGTCTAAAAAATATAATCTATTTTGATTGTGTACCTACCGGAAATATGTTGCATGATACAAGTGAAATGTTAACATTTAATTTACGAGAAGAACTTCATAATTATTCTGCTGAGGCTTTTAAGAAAAAGATTGTACCTCCTCTCTCATCTCAATCGTGGCAGAATTCTGTGGAAGCATATCTTTCTGGGATAGGATGTTTAGCAGCAAATATTCAATTTTACGCTTCTGCTTATGGAGATATTTCTCCCTGTGATTTTTCACCACTCTCTTTTGGAAATGTACATAATGAATCCTTGAAAAAGATATGGATGCGAATGGTCAAACATCCAGCTTACAATCATAGAAGTCCATTCTGCCGAATGCAAGACAAAAACTTTCGCCACTTTTACATTGATCCTATTCCTGACGACGCTTATCTACCTTACCCAATTAGTAAATTACCTCGGGTAGACTATCGGAATGAAGTTATTTCTAATTCATGAATTAAAGATATATGAAATTTACCTATCTTCTGTAAAAATCAATTTAATCTTTTTCTGATTTCTTTAATTTTTTACCAGAAGTTTTAAGTTCAATTTTATCTTCATCAAGAAAAAAGGATTTTACAGGTATTGAACTATCTATGGAAGTATTGCACACCCAACATACACTTTCTAAATCACTCAACGCTCGTGCACAAATTTCACAATAAATCACATCACAGTTATAAATATATGAAAAACCTAACACTTCTCCTTTGCTCACTAAGCAAATTTTTTTATCTTTATGAACTGTAACCGTTTCTTCACTAATTTGAGTAGATACACTTAATCCTTTGCGGACTATACGTTTAATTTAATTGTTTAACTGGCTCAATTCTATACGTTCACTTATAGGTACTTTTATTTTTTATATAATCGTTATTCAATGAAATTCTTAATATAGGTTTATTATAGTTTTTCCAATTATGTAATCATATTAAAGAGTGATTTAGCAATTAAAATTAAATCTAATATAAACATTTCTTAAAATATGAGTAGTAAAAACCATCATTTTGAAATTTCAAAACATAAGGACTATTTATATGTAATTAAAGAGAATATTTCTCTTGTCCATCCCGTTTATACTAATGATCCTCTTAACATGTATTTGCTTTTAGGTTCTCATACGGCTCTTTTAATTGATACTGGATGTGGGCTTTTCCCTATAAAGCCAATAGTAGATGAGTTAATAGGAAAAAGAAAACTTTTAGTTTTCAATACTCATTATCATTGGGATCATCCTTTAGGTAATGTAGAATTTGGAGAGGTTTACATTCATGAAAATGAAGTTGAACTTGTTTCGAAACCTTATGATGTTTCATTCTTTAAAGATTCTCCAAATGAAATTGTAAAGATTTATGCAAAACAAAATTTTCTAATCTCTCCAGCAAACACTATTAAACCTTTAAAAGATGGAGATGTATTTGATTTAGGGGAAATAGAAGTAAAAGTCATTCATTGTCCTGGTCACTCTCCTGGTTCAATATGTTTGATAACATCTACAGGCGAACTTTTTACTAGTGATGTAGCTTATTATGGGGACCAGTTTTTACCTGAAAAAGATAGGTTTTCTGAAGTTCTTGAAACTCTTTCTAAATTGATTGATCTTTTTGAAAGTCATAAAAATCTTGAGTTATATCCTTCACACAGAAAATATCCATGTGATAAAACTCTTTTAACAGATCTTTACAATGGCATTGAAAATATAGAGAATCTATGGCATACTAAGATATCTTTTGATTTTTTTGAAGCATGGCAAATTGATGATGATAGTGGAAAATTTAGATATTTTATTTCAAAATCATGAAATAAATTAATTTTATTCCTCTCTAAATTTGATAAAAGGTATTTCCGAATCCAATTTACGGGAAAATTTTTCAGAACCAGCATAAACAACAACTATTAAGTATACTCCGATCATAACACCTCCACCTATATAGAATATAATAGTATATTTACAAAAATGTTTAAGCATGAATCTCAAAAAATAATTTCAGATTATCATAGATAGATTAAAAAATTGAATGATTCTATTTTTATTTTAAATTAAAAAGCTGTTAAACATATATTATTCAAATAATGTTAAAATCCTTCAAAGATAAATTTATATTCATTTGCATCTTTAATCATTACATATCCAAAAAAGTCTAATTTTAAAATAAAATGGTGTTATCATTTGGAAAGTATTGAAAACCTAGAAATAACAGCAAATAAAAATTTAGATATTGCTAAAAATGAAAAAATTTTGACCAAAGATTTCAAATTGACCATCAAACTAGAGCAAAAACGAGCTAAAGCACGAGAAACACTTGTTAAGAGTGAAATTGAATTAGCAAAAATGCGAGAACGATTAGCTGAAAAAAATATTAAATTGGTTAGAAACAAAGAGAATGTTAAAGATATTCTGAAATTCTCTGATATTGACTTAGAGATTGAAGAAAAATATATTATTTATAGCGAAAAGATCGCTGAAGCCCAAAGAAACGTTGCTGAGGTGCAAAGAAAAATAGCGCATATAGAAATAGACATTGCTGAAGATGAAATGAAAATTATAAATGAAAAGTTGAAAGTTGCTAAAGAACGTGAAGTTTTAGCAAATAAACAATTAAAGTATATTAAACTTATGAAAACTTCAGCTTTAAACGAAAAAATAACAAAAGCAGAAAAAGACTATCTAAATCAGCAACTACATTTAACTAAAGCGATGAAAGAAGTTTCTGAAAAAAGTGCTGCAATTAGAAAAAAAGAAGACAATTTAGCTAATTTAAAAAAAGCACTTTCAGAAAAATTAGCTGAGCGTGAAAAAATTAGGCCCCCAGCTGTCTAATCTCATACAATGTATAAATATACTGAAATAAATTTTTTTTATAAAAATTGCTATAGGTTTTATTGTATATGAGATCAATACCTAAGAACCCTAGATTTTAAATTAATAGATTTAGAATTAAAAAAGCAATAAATTTATTAAGTATTTTAATCTTCAAAAATGAATAAATCAAATCAAATTAAGTGTTTGAATTGGAAATAATTAGTAGTATTATTATTTTGAGTTGCTTTATAGCAGTGGTTATTTTAATTTTAACTAATAAATTAAATAGAGCAATTGCTGCGCTTGTAGGAGCATTAATTGCGTTTTTTACATTATTTTTCATTGAGGGAGAACCCTTTTCTAAAATAGTAGAATTTTTATTTGGGACTCAAGCAGAGGGTTTTGTTAATTTACATTCTTTAATATTAATTTTAAGTATGATGATTATAGTGCAAATTGCTAATGAGGCCGGATTATTTCAATTTATTGCCATAGGTTTGATAAAATTAACAGGAGAAAAACCGATTTATTTACTAATAATATTTTCAATTATAACAGTAATTCTATCTTCTATTTTAAATAATATCTTAACAGTCATTATATTAATTCCCCTTATTATAACCGTATCACGAATATTAAATATAAATCCTTCTCCATATATATTAACGCAAGCAATTTTAGTAAACATAGGTGGAACAGTTTTTTCAATATCTTCGATTCCTAACATTTTAATAACGAATTATGCAAATATCTCATTCATTGATTTTTTTATAAATGTAGGTATAATTTCATTACTAATGTTCCCCTTGACTTTAATATTCTTTATTTTTTTATATAAAAAAGACTTGGAAATACCCACAGGAGGATTTCAGATTTTAAAAGAAATAAATACCTGGAATTTTGTTCAAAATAAAATGCTTCTATATAAATCTGCGATTGCACTCATTGTTACATTTTTACTTTTTATTATAATTCCTCCCACTATTATATCAATTGATATCTTAGCTTTAACGGTGGCATTAATATTAATAATTACAAGTAAACTAAATCCTAAAGATATAATAACAAAAATCGATTTTGAACTCATTCTCTATCTTATAGGAATTTTCATTATCTCGGGTGCTCTTGAATATACTGGACTTTTATATTCAATTGGTGAAGGGATTACATATATCGTTGGAGGAAGTCCGTTAAATGAGATTTTAATAATTATATGGTTCTCTGCATATCTAAGTAGCAATATAGATAATATTCCTATTACCAAAATATTAATTCCTGTAATTGGAAGAATGCCTTTAATCCCATCAATTGAAAATGTAAATCAACCATTCTTTAGTTTAGCATTAGGAGCTAATTGGGGTGACAATTTGACTCCTATGGGTGATAATATCCTTGTTGCTAATATTGCTGAAAAGAATAAACGACCAATTAGTATGAAACAATTTTTTAAGTTAGGATTTTTTACAACAAACTACCAGTTATTAATTGTTTCTCTCTATTTTGTAATAATTTACCAATTTTTAATTGGAATGATGATTCTTTTAATCATATTCTTCATTATATTTAGTTTATCTATGCTACTAAGAATAAAATTAAAAAAAGGTAAAACCTCTAAAATACAGAACTTTATATCTAAAATTAGAAAATTAATAATAAAGTAAAGGTTTAAGCTTAAAATTAGAATAAGTTATTAAAAAATATGCAATTCATTTTAAGCTAAGTAAAAATTATAATAATGTGATAGTAAGATGGTATTTAAAAATATTCTAAGAATTAAAGCGGTTTTACCAGAAGTTAAACATATTGTTATGTTCTATAACAATGGCACGATTTTTCAAACTACATTTGAACAAGAAATTAATATACCAAAATTAGGCGAAAATTTAGCAGAAATATTAAACCACATAAGGAAACTTTACGATATTTGTAATTATACTTTTGAAAATTATAAAAAAATCATTTTTGAAGCTGATGATATGTCTATTATTATTTTGAAACTTGGTGAGGATAGTAACATCGCCCTTTTTTTCAAGAAAGAAGAAGAAAAAGAACTAAAATTAACTGCAATAAAGAGATATATGACTAGAATTGAAGAATTAATCGATATGGATGAAAAAGAACTGATATTACAAGATATATTATTAAAAGAGGAAGAAGTTAAAAATTTAAAAGATGCCCTTAAAAATAAAATGGAAAAAATAATGGATTTGCGTAATGAATTAAATGATATCGATAAAGGAATAATTGAAGGAGATCAAAAGAAACTTATGAAAGAATTAAATGATTTGGAAAGTGAATTCAGTAGTTTAGATCATGAAATAGAAAAAAAAAATAGTGAAATCCAACAATTTAAGGAAAAATTACAGAAAAGTAGTGAATAAGGTTAATTAAATTAATTTTTAATATTAGTATAATTCTTGAATCAATCCTAAAATTACAGGTATTAAAAAAGTAACTGCCATTCCTGATAGAATGATAAAGATAAAGCCATCATCTGATTTTTTTTTCAATTCTTCGATAAATGTTAATATCAGCACAATTATGGATACTATTAAAAGCCCAAATAAAAGCAATAACAAAAGTATTGATTGATTTGCTATTATAAAGTCATCCTCCTTATTACTTTCAATTATTCTAACAATAGATTTTTAAAATTAAAAGCTTATTCATTATTGTTCTTTTAAAAGATAAATAAAAAAAATTTAATTTTATGTATTTTTTTGAATCAATTTTTAAGATCTGTTTGTTGCAGGTCTTATTTTTTCGCGTTCAGCTAATCTTTCTGAGTGTTCTTTCTTAAGATCAGCTAAATTATTCTGTTTTTCCATCATATTTTTATTTATTGCCATTGCATCAAGTTCAAGCTTAGTTAATTCTTTCTGAATTTTAAGATATACTTCCTCGGCTTTTGAAATTTTCTCACCAGGAGCATTCGTATTTACCATTTTTACATAAGCTATTTGCTTTTTTGCTAAATTATCTCTTTCTTTAGCTTCTTCAAGTTTCTTATTAGCAAGTTTTACTTTCACTCCCGCAATTTCAATCTCAACATTTGCAATCTTTCGTTGAACTTCAGCAATCTTTATTTGAGCTCCAGCAACCTTTTCATTGTATATCGCCAGACTTTTCTCAGCATTTAAATTTTCATCATTAAATTTCAAAAGATTTTTTACTTTTTCTTTGCTTTGAACTAATTTCCTACTCTTCTCCGCTAATCGCTCTCGTATTTTTGCTAGATCAATTTCATTCTTAACAAGCGTTTCTCTAGCTTTAGCCCTTTTTACAGTTTGTTTAGCTA
Source organism: uncultured archaeon (assembly GCA_964409945.1). Taxonomy (GTDB): domain Archaea; phylum Asgardarchaeota; class Lokiarchaeia; order Sigyniarchaeales; family SOKP01; genus Loki-b32. Next base: position 24,639 of record CAYPFJ010000008.1, read on the forward strand.
AAGCTTTCATTTCTCCTGCTGCGTCTTTTTCTTCTTTCGCAATATTCGAATTTTCTTCGGCTAATTTTTCAATATTTTTAGTTTCTTCCATATCAATCCACCATTTTTGTTTAATATTTATTTTAATTTTCTATTTGAACTTTTTTTTTAAAAATGATTTTACTTATTTTTTAATTTGAATATATTAACTATAAATTTCATCATAATTATCTAGATCTTCTTCTTCATGTTCATAATCTCCATCATCCTCCTCATCAGAATCATCACCTTTGTCATCACCATCATTTTTATCATCATTATCATCATATTCATAATCATATTTCTTCTTCTTTTTTTCGGGGTCTCCTTTCATTTTAAGTGATTTTCCTCCTAATTCTTTTAGTTATTATAGATAATTTAGTATAATGATAACATGATATTTAAATGTTATCATCTGAAAATATAAAATACAATCGACAACTTTATATACATATAAAGACATTTTATATTTATATAAATAAGTTTTAAAGAAGACACTAATAAAGAAAAAAGAGAGAAAATGGCAAAAAAACCAATAAAGAAAAAAGACAATTTTCTTGGCTTTAGACTTTCAGAAGAAGTACTCAATAAATTAGATATTATTGCAAAACAAACCAATAAAACTCGTGGATTGGTTGCGAAAAATGCCATTGAACAATGGCTTAATCTGGAATTATTTAATCAAAATAACAACTTAATTATGATATCTAAAATCGCATTCTCTAAAATTTTATCTAAAATGAATAATGAAGATTTAAATATTATAGCTAATGAAGTTTCTTCCCTATATTCTGATCTAATGAAATTCTTGGTAGCTAAACCTATGAATAACGATTCATTGGAGACTTATGCTGCCTTTTCAATTAATTTATATGGAAAAAATGGATTAAAATGGTTTAATACTATCGATATTCAGATTCGAGATAATATCTTTATCTTTAGAGGTTTGCATGATCTAGATGAAATCTTTGCAAATTACTTTTCTATGTTATATAAAAATCTGTTATCCGAATATTTTCAGTTAGAATTTATAACAACACAGGAAGAAAAAACCTCAAATTTAATTCATTTAGAGTTTGAGTTTAAATGAGATTATTAGAATCAAAGTCTTAAAATTCAATAAAATTAAAATGTTTTATTTTTTAAAATATTGAATATTTGATTATGTATTCAAAAAGCTTTTTTATATTTTTATTTATAATTCAATTATGACTATTTATAATATAAAAACAATCATATTTGATTTGGGAGGAGTCTATTTTACATTAGGTTCATTTCTAGCAATAGAGAAGATCAAAGAAATATATGATATTAAAGATGAAAAATTACTTCGGGAAATTTTTAGCGATAAACCACATTCAGAGGGTAATTTATTAAGAAGAGGGTTAATGACTATTGATGAGTTTGAAGAAAAATTATTTTTAAAATTGGATATTAATAGAAAGGAAAGAAAGCACACACGATATATATGGTTTGGGTCTTATTGTATTCACTATGGTATTGAACATTTGTTACACATATTAAAAAAAAAATATAGATTAGTGATTTTCAGTGGAAATGTAAGAGAACGCATTGAATATCTGGACAAAAAATGCGGATTTTTAAAGTATTTTGATGATATAGTATTTAGTTTTGATTATAATATGAACAAAAATGATATTGAATTCTATAAAGAACTAATAAAGCATTTAGAATGTGAGCCATCAGAAGCAATATTAATTGACGATGAGAAGAAAAATATAAAGATTGCTCGATCTTTAGGTTTTAACGGAATCCATTATTACTATACTGAAAAATTAATAGAAGATCTAAAGAAATATGGTATCATTATAAATTAATCCAGATGAAGATTTTTCGATTATAATTCCTTAATAACTTATTAAATTAGCTCTCTCTTTCAGTATGGAATTTATATATTGAAATTAAGCTTATTTAAAAGCAAATATACTATAAGTAAAACAATTTTTTAGACTCAAACTTCCTCATTGGATAAAGATTAATGGGATTACGGAAGTAATAAAAAACAATGTTATTTTTTCATGGAAATAAATATATTATTAATAAATTCTTTAAAAAATTTAGGTGAAATTTGAAATGAAATATGATATTATAATAATTGGTGCGGGACCAGGAGGTTATCATGCAGCTGTTAGGGCTGCGCAATATGACGCAAAAGTTGCTCTTATTGAAAAGGATAATGTTGGGGGAACTTGCTTAAATCGTGGATGTATCCCAACAAAAGCACTTTTTAGCTCAGCAAAATTAATTGAAAAAATTGAAAAGGATGCAAAGGACTTTGGAGTGGATATAATTGGAGAAGTTAAACCTAACTTCAAGAATGCCATAAATCGTAAGAACTTAATTGTGAATGAGTTAATAAGTGGCATTGAGACTTTAATTAAACAAAGAAAAATTGATTTATATTATGGAGCCGCTAGGATTCTTGAAGCATCCTTGGATTATGGAATAACAATTAATATTGAAGGTAAGGATACAAAACAGATAAAAGGAAAACGTTTAATAATAGCAACTGGAGCAAAACCAACTTTAATCCCCTCCTTTAATATTGACCATAAATTTATACTTACAAGTGATGATGTCTTAGCTAAAGATTTCAACAATGTCCCGGAAACTATATTGATTGTAGGTGGTGGGGTGATTGGTTGTGAATTCGCAAACATTTTCAATAGATTTGGGTCCAAAGTAAAAATTTTGGAGTATTTACCCTCAATAATCGCTATTGAAGAAGAATTGGTCGTTCGGGAATTAAAAAAGAAATTCAATGTCATGGGTATTGAGATCCATGAAAATTGTAATATTCTAAAAATAGAAATGGTTAATTCAAAAGTTATCGCAACAACTTGTGATTCCAAAGTTCCTAAAGACCAAATTGATTCTGCTGAGAAATATTTTCATGAAGCGGATCTCTGTCTTGTGTCAGTAGGACGAAAACCATGTATTGAAGGATTAGGGCTAGAAAATACTAAAATTAAAGTTAATCAAGGAAAAATAGTTGTGAACCCAAATACATTAGAAACTAATGAAAATGGAATTTATGCTATAGGGGATGTTACTGGAGGAATATTGTTAGCGCATGTGGCAAGTTATGAAGGAAATATCGCAGTATTTAATACCCTTAGCAGTATTGGAGGATTCGATACTTTTCCAGTAGTCGCAGATTATACAGTAATCCCTGCTTCAATTTTTACTGCATTTGAAATTGGATCTGTTGGATATAAATCAAAATTTCTCAAAGATCGTGGAGTTAAAATAAGGACAGGTCGATTTGGATATGCTTCATTAGCAAAAGCGAAATGTATGGGGGAAGAAGAAGGCTTTCTAATGATTATTGTTGATGAAAAAACAGATGATATATTAGGAGCTTCTTGTATTGGTGTTTCGGCATCTGAATTGATAGCAGAAATTGCTCTAGCAATGAAGAACGGACTAAGCATTCATGATATAACTAACACTGTTCATAGTCATCCTTCATTGTCCGAAATGGTTTTAGAGGCTGCAGGAGATGTCTATGGTCTTTCAATTCATAGAGCAAGAAGGAGAGTTAAGCAAAAAATAGATCTTAAAGAGGATATGATACGACAATTTGCCCAAAGCGAAAATCTGAAAAAATATGGGCTTATTTCAATAGAACCTTTACAAACTACATAATGATTTTTTAATAAAAATATCTTAAATCTTATAATATGTAAATTCCTTCTTTTTTCTCATCAATTCTTTTTCTATTTTTTATTGCGAGATAAAAATTATATGTTTAGAGGATTGCAGGAAGAAAAAACCTCAAATTTAATTCAATTAGAGTTAAAATTTAAATAGAATTATACAAAAAGTAGAAAATTTCAAAAAACTCAAAAAATAAAAATATAAATAAAAAAAGGGAGTATAAAATAACATATTTAAAAGGGGAATTATCTTAAATTTGTAATAAAAGACTAAACAAAACACATTAATATTTTTTTTACATATATTTAAAAGTAAGACGTGTCTAAAATCAAAACAATAATTATAAACAGATTAAATTTAAATACGATTTTAACTAGCTAAAATATGTTTATAAATTCATTTTTTACATCCCGTTTCAAAGGTAAAAAGATATGGAAAATTTAACACAAATTGAAAAGGAAGCTCAACACAATCGTAAAATAGCTCAATCTGAAAAAGAATTAGCCCAAAAACAAAAGATTAATGCTTTAACTGAAATTAAAAAAGCAAGAGCTAGAGAAACTTTATTAAAAATTGAATATGATCTCGCTGAAATAAAAAAAGATTTAGCGATTAAAAGAAAAGTTTTGGCGGAAGAAAAAACAGAAATTAAAAAAAATCATATTCTAGATTTTTCGGATGAAGAACTAAGAATTGAAAATGATTATGCAATTTATAATGAGAAGATAGCAAAAAATCAAACTGAAGTTGCTGAAATTAATAAAAAAATTGTCTTAGTAGAGAAACAAGTTGCTGAACAAAAATTAAAATTAGCTAAAGAAAAATTGGATGTTGCGAAAGCACGAGCAAAATTAGCTAATATGCAAACTACATATTTAAAAGTTGCTCGAGCAAATGCTTCTGAAGATAAAATTTTGAAAGTCAAAAATAATGCAGATAACCAAAAAAAGATACTATTAAAACAGAAAGATGATGTATTGGAAAAGGAAAAAGATGTAAGAAAAAAAGAAAATAAACTGGCTGATTTAAAGAAGGAACTTTCATTGATCTTTTCTGAAAGAGAAAAAATTAGACATCCTGGTGTTGTTATGGCAGGATAAATTAAATATAATTATTATAGATGTAAAAAAATTGTTTTTAACTTTTTTATATCCATTTTTTTCTTTTAAAGAAATATAACATTACAAGAGCTATTGAAGCCATTATCATTATTAGGATCGGATACGCCATTGGTTTTGATAGTTCAGGCATGTAATGAAAATTCATGCCGTAAAAACCCGCTAAAAATGATATAGGGATAAAAATTGTTGAAATAATTGTTAAAACTTTCATGATATCATTCATTCTATTGCTAACGCTTGATAAATACATATCTAACATCCCAAAAATGATATCTCGATAATTTTCTAAAAGATCACTAATTCTAAAAATATGGTCATATATATCTCTTAAATATATATGCAATTCATCACCGATTAGATTTGATTGTTCACGTTGTAATTTATTAATTACTTCTCTTATTGGCCATATTGATTTTCTCAATTCAATAGAAGATCTTTTCAATCGATATATATTTTGTAGAGTAGCGGGTTCAGGATTTTTTATTAAAATATCTTCAATATTTTCTATATTCTCACCTACTTTTTCTATTACAATAAAATAATCATCAATTATAATGTCAATTAAAACATAAAATAGGTAATCTGCCCCCATTACTCGAACTTTTCCTTTTGGAACATGAATCCTCTCATAAATAGGATTAAACAGGTTAGTATCCCACTCTTGAAATGAAATTACATAATTCTCTCCTAATATTAAACTTATTTGCTCATAATCAAAATCTTCTTTTTCTTGATTCCAACTTAACTTTTGTAGAACTGCAAAAATATAATTCCCAAAATCCTCTAATTTAGGTGTTTGATTTGGACTTAAAATATCTTCTAGAACAAGAGGATGTAAATTAAATTGACGACCAATCTCTTCAATAACTTTTATTTGTGTAAGACCGTATATGTCAATCCATTTAATGAAAGGTTTTTCAATTTTAGTAAGGTCTATCTGAATCTCTTTAAATTCCTCTGAATTAAAACGATCAGCAGTATAATCAGTTACTTTAATTTTAGTTTCTTCTTTTACTTTATCTCCTGTATAAATTAGAGTTCCTGGAGGAAGACCAACCTTTTTCTTTCTTCTACTTGAAGGAATTGCATTTCTTAGAGGTTTAGAAAATCTTCTCAAATTATCTCACTTAAACCCTATAAAGTTAATTTAAAACAATAATTTAATAAGCCAACTTTTAAAATAAAAGTTTCCTTATATTTTTTTTAAATAAAATTAAGATTCTCAAAATAATAAAAACTTTAGAGATAAGATAAATGATTTCATATGAAGAGAATTTATAGAATAGTTATATGGATTTCAATTATAGGAATTTTTGTATTAGTTTATTTTTATTTTGGCTTTAAGAAATTATTATTGAATGTAGTGCTTTTAAATTTAGTTGTTTATGTTGCAAGATCAATAATAATTGATTTATCTCAGAGTTTGATTAAAAACTTATTAGTTCGTTATATAATCACAATAATTATAAATATCATATGGTTATTCTTTCCATTTTGGTTGATTTTTATGATTTCACCGATTTATTTTTTAGCAATTATTTCTTTTATGGTTGTAGCGATATCTTTAACCTTTCAAAATACCATAAATAATATTGTTAGTGGAATAATATTGTTATTTTCAGGCGGATTTGAAGTAGGAGATTTAATTCAAACTAATAATATTGATGGAATAATAAAAGAGATAACATTAAATCATATAAAATTAGTGGATTTTGATGGAAGCATCACATACATTCCAAATCGAGTTGTGTTTAATTCATCAGTAATTAGATACACTCATGTTGAATTGAAAAAACTTGATAAACTAGATTTGGGATCCGTCGTTAAGAAAGTGAAAAAAACTTTTATTGGGAAAGAAAAATTAACTAGATATGTTAAAGTTGTAGAACTTCTAAGAACAGTTAACGGGGAAAGAATTGATGATATTTTAGAACCTATTTTTAAAAAATATGAACCAATATTTGGAATTAAACCTTATAGTTATGTTAATAATACTATTGCTGATCGTTTAAGCATTACATTTCAGATATTATCAAAAGATCCAAATTCAATTTTAGAATATTTAGATCCTTTTCTTAAAGATGTTCTTTTTCAAATATATCACGATGAGCTTTATTTTGATTGGAATCAGAATAACAAAAACACAAATTTGGTGATATAAAATTGGAATTATTTAAAACAGATTTCGAGGCTCTAATTTATTTTATTCTAATAGGAATCGCAATATTTTTAATAAACAAGATTGTATCATCCATAGTAGGGCATATTAAAAAAATTCCATTAAAAGAAAAAATCATTATCAAGTTCTTCTTAAAAATCATCTCTATTTTTGTAATCGTATTTTTTATAATTGAAGGCTTTCCAATTTTTAGTTATATACCGCCAGAATTTGTAGCCATTTTGACAAGTTCAATAAGTATTGCAATTGCTTTTGCATCTAGTGGAATTTTCGCCAATTTAATCTCAGGAATTGTTTTGATGATTATACGTCCTTTTGATGTCGGAGATCTAGTTAAGATTCAGAACGATAAAGGAATAATAAGATCAATAGGGTTATCGAAAACCATATTAGAGACTTTTGATAATATTTTAATTGAGAAATCAAATTCTCAAATAATTTCTACTACTATTGTGAATTACACAATTAAGCTTGGGAGGAGAAAAAGTTATGAGGACTTCAAAAAAAAAATTCTTGTCCCTCAAGATAAAGGGATTTTAAAGATTGAAGAGAGTCTTGGTGATATGGATTTAGAACGCGATTTAAAAGAAGCCTATGATAAGCTTCAATCTAAATTTTATCCAAAACTCTATAACTATTCATTTAGAATGACTTTTCCCTATAAAAGGTTTAGATTGATAATAGGCAAAATAGAACAGCTGTGTTTGAAATATAAAAATAGTGGTATTTTTCGACTTAAACCACGATTTGATATTGTTGATTTTGGCTTTCAAATAACAATAAAATTCCGTCTTTTAACATTTAGTCCGCAAAAAATTTTTAATTATCAACCGAAATTTGCCAAAGATATATATAATATAGTTTATGAATATTTAGATAATTAAAAAGAAATAAGGATATTTAATTGAATTAGCTTATATATTAGAGTAGAATTACTTAAATGGAGATATTTTATAATTAATATAAATGAGCAAAAAGAAAGCAGTAATAGGCAGAAGAAATATAAACATGAAAAATCCTGTGATTTCATGTAAACGATAGTGTAATTCTATCATAATTATTCCAATATTGATAATAAAAGTTCATGTCAAAGCTATGACATAATTAGGTTTTTCTAAGATTTTCCAGGTTGTGAAGATTAATTGGAATTAAAAAGTAAATTATTTTTTTAGAAAACTAAAAAGCAAGTAAGTATAGCTAATTTAAAATAAGAAATTGATAATATATGGCTTATAATTATGCATTAATCTACTTTCTTCGAAATCTCCTTAAATATTTCGGTTTTTTTTGTTCCAAAGGGTTCACATAACCTAATAAATCGTCAAAAACTATTTTTTGTTTTAATTTTGGACGAAAAACAAACTTAAAATATTTTTTTTTCCAATAGAAACGTAAGCTATTAAGATACACTAAAATTTCTGTAATTTGTTGAGTTTTAATTTCTGTATATGAAGTTATTATATCTTCCTCGGTATTAGATTCAATATTTCTTTTCAATAGACTACCATCCGTTTTTAATATATAGATTGTTCCATTTAAATAGGCATCATTTTCCTTATTATGAGTTAACCCGAGATATTGGGAGTATAACTTAAAATTTTGATTAATCTTTGTATTTAAATAATTTTTTTGTATTACATCTCGATTCTTATTTTTTATTAATGTTTTTAGTTCTTGTTCTTCCATTTCTCCTTTGTTAGTTGGGAGTATTTCATAATATTTCACTTGGAGGTTTGTAAATATTAGCATCTCTATATCCCTATAAAAATCCTGAACTTCAACAGATAAAATCCTGTCATCTTTGAGGTGATCCCAGATTAATAAGAAAAGTACTGCAATTGAAACTGCTAAACTAACATATACAAGAATATCTTCTTGAGCCATTATATTGGAATAAATTATTGTTAATTCAAATAATTTTTTGATTTGAGATAGTTAAATTATGTAGATTATTAATGTTTTTATTAGCAATCATTAAATCTTTTATTCCTTACTTGCTGTTTTTAACTATAATAGGAGTGTTTAAAACATAATTATAGTATTAATATTTAAGTATGTTTACAATAAAATTATAATTAAAACTCATTATTTCTATAATAAATTTAAATTTTAATAATCAAGTGAAGAAATCATAAATCTAAAGAGCCGATTATCATCTATTAAGGATAAGTTACATCAAAAACTTACATCGTTCTTTAAAGAAGAGGTTGATAGTAGAGATCTGAAAAATCTTGAGAAAATTATACTCTTAATCATAGTCTTGATTTTTACACTTATAGGTTTAGATTTTAATAAATCTCAAAGTTATAATAAATATGAGAGAGTGCACTTTTACTCGGCGGGAGCGACATTATATGCGAATTTATATTATCCTGCTAAATCTTTATCCTTTCAAGAAAAGAGACCATTGATTATTTATTGTCACGGAATTGGAAGTCAGCGTGATTTCGATCTTAGAATACCTATAGAATTCTCTAAACGTGGTTTTTACGTTGCTGCTCTGGATTATCATGGACATGGCGAAAGTGGTGGTACTATTAATGATATTGACACGGCAACTAATATACCTGCTCTTGCTGAAGATTGTACAAAATTATTAGAAAAACTCAAGACTTTATCATTTTTCTCAGATGTTAATATTTCTCAGATTGGATTAATAGGTCATTCACTAGGAGGTATGGTCGTTCTCATGAATCAAGCTCTAAATCCAGAATTTAAAGCAACTGTTGCTTGGGCACCTCTTGTAAATTTCACACCACCAAAATTTGGGCTTGGATGGCAAGGATATGAGCAATATATCCCGGCTAATTTAATCAATGCTACAAATTCTGAAAATCTACTAATTATTATGCATGTAAACGATGAAGCCTTAGATTATTCTGAAAATGCATTAGTCGCAAAAAAATTGACAAATTGTATAGTAATTAATGTAACAAGGCCCCTTATTGGAGGTGGGCATCAATTATTCTCTGACCAAGCTCTTATTGATTCAATTCAATACTTCGAAACACAGTTTTTTAATTCCGAAACCATAAATGGACCAATAATAATAACCTACTTTTGGAATTATATATTAATTATCTTAAACTTAGGGCTACTAATCTCAATAATATTTCTACTTATTTCATATAGTTCAAAATTTTTTCGAATAAATTCAAAATCAAGCAATCTACTTAGTAAGAATGAAAATAAACGCTTCTCTAAAATGAGAAAGATTGGCAAAATTATAATAATATTTTTTTTCTCTTCGATTTTTCTCTTAAATTGGCAGTTTTTTGCCTCCGTTTTTGGATTAATCGGAATATTTATTGCATCACTTCTATTTAGTTTCTTCTACTTAGTAATCAAACTACTTAAATATTTTATAGGTTTTAAAAAGCAAAAAGTTGAATCTAAGTTAAGAGAAATAAAAAATCACATTAAAAAAGAATTGGATATAAGAGTTCTTATTTATTCAACGATTTGTGCTTGGTATTTTATCCTTATTTATTTAATTTTTTGCTATTTTTATCCTTTCGCCTTTATTTGGCCTTCAAATATAATAAGTATATTCATTTCGATGTTATTTTTTCCCGTTTATTATTCAATAGAAATTTTATTTAGAAAACTTATCTACCCTCAATTAAGTTTTGTAAAATCTGAAAAAACTAAAGCAAAACTAATTATACTCTATGCATTTATGATTTATGGAATCTTAATGATTTTTGCTCAAAATTTCTCCTATTTACCTTCAGTTTTATTTACTTTCTTAATTTTGCTTATAGTTACTATCGGTAACACTATTATTTTTGAACATACTAAACGATTTAGTGCAGTATTATTGAGTTCTTTTAATATAATCATATTATTCTTCTCAGCAATAATTTCAAATGTAATAGGAATAGGTATTGTTGGTAATTTGTTCTAAAAATTAAATGGTTTAGCTAAATGTTTAACTAAATTTTATTAAATTATACAAATATAATTAGTTTATTTGCGTGATTCTATATTCTTCGATAACTGTTATTTGATATAAAATAATCTAAATTTATCTCATAGTTATATTATTGATTATGGAATAATTTTAGTCTTCTATATATGCTGAAATATCCTCAAACTTTAATTTATAGATTTTAATCCAAGTATTTAGTTCTTCTTGTGTTAATAAATGAAATTCAAAAGGATTGCTAAGTGGTAATCCCGCATTTTCCTCGATTTTTGCGATTAAATCTGCTCTTTTTAAGTGTTTTTTAGGTACATCTGCTATTATCAGAATATCAATGTCACTCCCAGCTACTAAATCTCCTTTAAGTACACTTCCGAATAAAAATATTTGAGAATTGTTTAAAATAGATTTTATACTACTTACAATCTTTTTTAAATAATTTTTATAATTTTTAATCATATCATTTGTTCTTATCATAATTTCTAACATATTTGACAATTTTTTTTACCTCTTCCGCAATACTTAAAGCCTCTTTAGCGTCTTCTTTTTCATACACAAAGCTAAAATATCGAGAATTTAAATAAGCACTTTCTAGAAATATAAGCGCTTTTCTATCATAATTATATACATCATCTTTAGTTAATTGATATAATATTCCAAATAATTTCCTGATTGAATGTGTTTTGGGAATTTCACCGCCCGTTTCTAAAATTTTAGCTTTTAATAATATTTGGACAGATTGTTCTGCCATAAAACACGTTAAATCCCAATCTTCTTTCTGGAATCTCTCCTTCGCGCCATCTAAAAAATTTCTTGCTCGTTTTAGAAAAAGCTCTACTTCTTCTTTATGCATATATAATAACTTTGTTTTTTTAACTTAATATTTTTATGTCATACTGCGATCATCTTCAATTATTAGTATTTTTCCATGAAATTCTAACCAAAGCTAAAAATTGAGCTCATTTAAAAGATTAGTTAATTATTATAACTATATTTTATTAAATTACATAAGTATAATTTGCTAATTAGCGTGATTTAAGATTGTTTGATAAAAATTATTTGGAAAAAGTCAGAAAAGAAAAAGAAAAATGGGATAAACTATATGAAAGTTTGAAAGAACGAGATGTAAAATTTGTCACGGACTCTGAAATTCCTATCAAACCACTCTATACTCCTTTAGATATAAGAGAAAAAGATTATTTGAGTGATATCAGCTTTCCTGGAGTACCCCCATATACACGTGGTGTTTATCCCTCTATGTATAGAGGGAGACTTTGGACTATGAGGTTATTCTCGGGACATGGAAAAAGTATTTCAATTTAGAAATACTTCTATATCGCCCGAGGAAACCAATAAGAGATGGAAATTTCTCTATGAGAATGGAGAGACGGGATTTAGTGCTGCGGTTGATGCGTTAACTTTTAATGGCATTGATCCTACAAACAAAGATGGGGCAGCAGAAGTAGGAACATCCGGAGTCCCTCTCTATTGCATTGATAGTCTTTTTGCTCTTACTGAAGATATTCCGATCGATAAGATTAGTGTAGCTTTAGTTGTAGAACCTTTTACATCTGCTCCTGTGTGTTCTATGTATTTTAATATGGCACAAATGCGGGGTTATGATATAAAACAATTGATGGGAACAACTCAAAATGATATCTTAACTATGACAGTAGGGTATATTCCATATAAGAATAGTCCTCCTAATCATATCCTTCGTCTAGCATGTGATTTCATTGAATGGACTGTGGCTATGAAAAATGTGCCTAAATGGCATCCAATAAATTTCACTGGGTATAATTATAGAGAAGGAGGAATTGATGCAGTACAAGAATTAGGTTTTGTATTTGCAAGTGCTTGTTCCCATATTGACAATTTAATTGAAAGAGGATGGAAAGCAGATGAGTTTGTTGGGCGTTTAGCATTTCACCTGTCGGCACACAAGGATTTCTTTGAAGAAATTGCAAAATTTAGAGCTGCAAGGAGAATCTGGTATAAATTAATGAATGATAAATATGAAGTTAAAGATCCGAGGAATTTAGGTTTTCGATTTCACGTGCAAACTGCGGGATCATCTTTAACAGCACAATCACCAAAAATAAATATTGTTAGAACAGCTATTCAAGCATTAGAAGCGAATTTAGGGGGCTGTCAATCATTACATACCAACTCCTATGATGAAGCTATTTGTTTACCTTCAGAAGAAGCAGTATTGGTCGCATTAAGAACCCAACAAGTAATCTCCGATGAAACTAAAATCCATAATACTATAGATCCATTTGCAGGGTCCTATTTTATTGAATGGTTAACTGACGAAGTTGAAGATAGAGTATGGAAATATATAGATAAAATTCAAAAAGCAGGTACAATTGATAAGACTCTTTCATCAGGTTTCTTATATAAAGAAATGAGAGATGCTTTTCATAAAAGAAGAATGCGTCTTGAATCTGGCGATGAAATTATGCTAGGGGTTAATAAATATCCTGTGTCATATGATACGGTGACTGATGTATTTAGAACTAATGAAGAAGCAATAAATATTGAAATTAGGCGAATTGAGAAATTAAAAGCTCGAAGAGATAATGCAAAATTAGAGAAAATTTTAGATAAACTACGAAATGTTTGTGAAAAAGAAGAAAATGTAATGCCAGTAGTCATGGAGGCTACAAAAGAAGGAGCAACTGTCGGAGAAGTGTGTAATATTTATAGAGAAATATGGGGAACTTGGGATCCTCCATTAGCAATCTAAATATTGAGGTGTCGCTATGAGTGGGAAAAAAATAAGAGTATTAATGTCTAAACCTGGTATTGATGGACATTGGCGCGGTGGAATAGTTGTTTCAAGAGCTATTAGGGATGCTGGGATGGAGCTTATTTTCGGAGGATTTCAAAATGTAGAACAAATTGTTGAATCTGCAATTCAAGAAGATGTAGATGTCATAGGACTAAGTATTCATTCTGGTGCTCATTTTGCTTATACGCAGCAGGTAATTGATTTGTTAAAGGAACGGGGCGTCCTTGACAACTTTATGATTCTTGTCGGTGGAATCGTTCCTGCTCAAGATTTTTCTAAATTAAAAGAGATGGGCGTCGCTAATATTTATGGTCCAGGGTCAATGACATCCGATATTGTCGAATTTATTAAAACCAATGTCAAAAAATAAAAAAAACATGTAATATTTTTTTCATTAAATTATAATTAAACAGCTATTTTTTTACAGAGGAATGTATTTCATTGAAAGTTTCTTATGATCTTGATACTTTAATTAATAAGTTTAAGAAAAAAGATAAAGTTGCTTTAGCAAAGTTAATTACAACCATTGAAAATGAACCAGAAAAAGCAAATGAGATTTTCAAGCATTTTGAAGGGATCTCCCATGATTCTTATATTATTGGAATCACTGGTTCTCCTGGTGTGGGAAAAAGTACATTAACGGGTGCAATTTGTAAGAGATTATTGGAAGAAGGCAAATCAGTGGGTATTATTTGTGTCGATCCTACATCTCCATTTAGTGGAGGCGCATTTTTAGGTGATAGAGTGCGGATGACAGATATATCATTACATCCGAATGTGTTTCTAAGAAGTCTAGCGTCAAGAGGGTATAAAGGGGGAATATCGAGAGCAGTCTTTGACATAAGTCTATTATACGAAGCATTTGGAATGGATGTAATCATCATTGAAACTGTTGGTGTCGGACAAGCTGAATTTGATATTTATAATCTTGCATATTCTGTCGTTGTAGTTTTAGTTCCTGGATATGGTGATGCGATTCAAATGCAAAAAGCTGGTATTATTGAGATTGGTGATATGTATAATATAAATAAAAAAGATTTGGGTGGAGAAGATATAGCGGTTCAAATTGAAATGATGCTTGATGATACAGTATTTCATAGTGGATGGAGACCTCCAGTTTCTATGACTGATGCAATTTCGGGAGAAGGTGTTGAAGAACTTATTCAAAATTTATGGGATCATAAAGAACATCTTGAACTTTCAGAAGCAATAAATGAGAAAAAAAAGAACAGGTTTTCATACAAGATTAAGGAATTAATTTATTCAAAAATTGAAAAACTAATTTCAGAGAGTTTAATTAATGAAAACGAGATTAAAGAAATCGTAAACCATGCATTAAAAGATGGTAAATTTAAAATCTATCGAACTATTCATAACAAATTTGAAGAAGTAAACTTTGAAATTAAAAAGAAAGAATAATATAATTCATCTGAGTTCATTTAAATTTATTTCTAAATCTTCATTAACATGAATGCGCATGAAAGAATAATTAAGGCATTAAATCATGAAGAATCTGACAGAATTCCTCTTTTTTGTCAAATAATGATGTCAGAATTTAAAAAGAAACTATTGAATTATTGGGGACCATCATATAGGAAAGAAAGAAGATTTATTTTATCCTATCGAATTTATAATTTAGAGCAAAAAGTAGGATTTGATGCAGCATGGGATTTTAACATGTTCCCTGTATATATCCCACAAAAATATATACAAGACCACCCGGTCCCTCAATTAAATGAAAAGAATCAATTTGTTGATTTTAATGGTCGGATCTTCCTGAGAAAGCTGGATTCGATGGTGTGGAGTCTTTAGAGCCGATGGCAGGGATGGATTTAAAATCTCTTAAGGAAACATATGGAGATGATTTATGTTTAATTGGTAATATTGATGTATCTCAATTACTACCTTTTGGATCAAAAGAAGATGTTGTAAACGCTGTTAAGGAATGTATAATGGATGCTGGAGATGATGGTTATATTCTTAGTCCATGTACAGATATAACTAATTCTTGTAAAGTTGAAAATGTTCTTACAATGATTTCAGCTGCTAAGAAATATGGTAAATATCCACTAAATATATAGAAAAAAAAAAGAAAATTTTTGTTTATGAATTCAGATAAATGTCCATTAACTCACCAAAAGAAACAAAAAAAATAAGTTTTTTATAGTATAAGAAGAAAGATTATAATATTCATAATTGAAATCTAAAAAGTGTGAATACAATGGACTTAATAATTTTCCTAAAAGATAGTACTCAACATAAAATGCTAATTGATAGATTAATAGCATCTGGTATTAACGGGAATAACTTTTTTATTGAAAGCTATAAAGAAGGCCATCTTGAAATTCCTCTTGATTCTATTGATGGTTTTAAGCTTGAAGCCAAACGTACTTATATTCTTCATGAGAGCACTCAAACGCATTTAATTACAGCAGTTGGAATTCTTTCTAAACACTTAACATAACAATTTTTAATACAAATAATATTAAAACAATATATAAAAATAAGATAGAGTTTAAAATCAGGAAGGTTGAATCAAATGCATATAATAATTACCTTAAAGGATGGATCTGAACATTCTCTGCAAATATTTGAACTAACAGAGTGCGGAATATATAAGAAAACATTTTTTATTGGGGCCAGAAAAAAAGGACGAATAGAATTTCCCATTGACGCTTTAAGTAGTTTTAGAATCGAATCATCTAGAGGCAGAATGTGGGAGGGTGATCAATGCTCGATTTTAAATCCAGCAATTATTATTCTCTCTCAATTTTTACCTTAAAAACAATTTTTTATTTCTTTTTTTAATTTACAATTATTTAATTTAAATTTATAGGATATTAACGATATTTGTCTATTGCCTGCTTTAATGCCTTAATATTCTCCTGAGGTGCATTTAAAATATTAAAATTCAAAATTAAAATTTATTCTAACTATATATAATACTTAAATCAAATTTTATAAAGCAAATTCATTTTACTATTTTATATCATGTAGAATTATAATTGATACTAAGACCTATGAAATTTGGTATTGCCCCATTATCATTTGAATTCATGTTAAATAAAGTTGTAAAAGAGAATGGTATAGAAGGACTATCAAAATTTCGTCTCTCAGAAGTCATTGAAGAAAGGGCTAGAGAGGGTTTTAAACATTTTGAAATTACAAGTGATGTTTTTCAAATTTTACCTATTCAAATAAGCGATGAAGATATTGATGAATTAAAAAGAATCAAGCAACATTATAATATATCTTACTCAATACATTTTCCTATTTTAAGTATTGAGCTTGCAAGCCCGAATAAATTCATACAAGAAGCAAGTATTAAATCTATAATAAATGCTTATCAATCTTTTATTCAATTAAAAGATGATATTGAAATGTATATAATCCATCCAACTGGAGAATTCATCAAGAATGCAATGAGTTTCATAAGAGATCCAGGAATTAAACCTATTGTTATAAATATTTTTACTGAAACTGCAATTCAAAGTATAAAAGAAATTATTAAAAAGATAGGGATTAACCGAAATAAAATAGCAATTGAAAATATTGAGTACCCTCTTCAGGAAACTATTAAAATAGTCAAGAAATTAAAAACAAAACTATGTATTGATACAGCACATCTTTTAGGAGGATTCTCAGGAAACTATGATTTATTGGAAATTACGGAAAAATACTTAGATATAACGGGGGAGATTCATCTTCAAGATTACGTTGATGACAACCTATATGCCGATCATGGAGCTTTAGGTAAGGGTAAGAAATTTCCACCTGAGTTCTTAAATCTTATATACCAAATGGATTTTAAAGGGCCTATCGTTTTTGAATTACCCAGAAAGGACATTATTGCTTCGATTAAATATATTAAACATCATGCTCCTCAAATAGAAGTTCTAAACATATAAAACAAACTTATCGAGATAATCTATGTTTGATTGGTAATGTTGATAAATCTCAAATATTACTCTATAACACCAAGGAAGTAGTTGTTAGAACTATTAAGTAAGGTATACGATTCTTGTAAAGGGGTTGGATATATTCTTAGTCATTGTAAAGCTATTAATTTTCATTTTTTTGTTTGGTTTTTATTTCTCAGTTCTTTTCTATAATTCTTTTTAAAGGTTCTATAATCTCCTTCTGCTCCATTTCCTCCCATAAATTCTGGTATATAATAATATGCATCTAATTTCTTAAAGAACATTAAATGCATAAACAAGCCTTTGGGGTCCAACTTTTTATAGAGTTGAGATGCAAAATTAGTAGTTTCCCCTGGATTATCTACAATTAAATTTTTTCCCGCAGATTGAATTTTTTTATATAATGGTAACCATTTGTCTGAGTTAGAATTTTCCTCTCCAGCTCCAGGCGCCCATTGTATTCCTGTAATTGAGGGTTGTTGTAATATATCATCTAAATGGTTTAAAAGGAGAGGTCCATCCAAATGAAAAATCGAATAATCCAAATGTTCAGTTTGAGTTATTAGATCTGGTAATACAAATCTTCTAAAATATTTAGGTGAAAGCATGGTAGCAAAATCACATTGGATTGGATACCATCTCTTAGGACACCACACTGGTAACCATGTATTACACCCACCACCATTTCTCTCAATAATTGTTTCAAGATCATCATAAGCTTTAAGTAATTTATCAAGTATAATAGAACGACAAGTATCAATAATATCTGGTTTTCGCTTCATGGTTAAAATTATGTTAGTTGGACCTAGAAAGGAGGAAAGAATGTCCATTACTCCTCCGAGATCTGTTAAAGCTATTGAATATTGATTATTTGAGCGTTTTACAGAATATTCAGTAATTCGTATTAATCTATCATACCAAGGGTTGTTCCGATTTAACTTCACTTTTTCAAGAAGAGATACAATTTCATTTACAGGTGTATCTTTTCGAAACCACACAGTATTTGATTGGAATTTAGGAGTAATTCCAAAGACCGATGCCATAATTCCAGAACCATAATTAGGAAAAAATCGTGGAATTGCTTCACCACCCAATTCTATGTGTTTTAAATCGTGTTCAAAATTATCCAAACACGTTTCAAAATCATCCCAATGTTGCGCTAAAAACCAAGGATCGATATAATCAATAAAAGCCTTGAAATTATGGCCCTGTTTGTCAGCTATGGCTACATGGTACGCAATACAAGGGCGATCAATTATTTCGTGATCCCACCACGCCTTCAACCGCTCTTTAGCTTCATATATATCCTCTTTATAAATACTCAATACATCTCTCCATTATTAATGCTGATTATTTATAGATATTAATAGGAAAATATTAAATTTGAGAAGAGAATCTTTTCAACTTGAGTTTTTAACACGATTGTAGTATTTTGTCTTCAAAAGAGCTATAAATATTAACATACAAATTAATTGCAGTTATAATATTAGAGACTTTTTAATTAATTATACCCTATTATATACAACCATAGGTGATAATAGAATATTGGTAGAATTCTGTCCTGAATGTGGAAGTATTTTAAGGAAAAGATCTTGTAAATGTGGGTATAATAACCAAAATTCTCCTACTAAGAATGTAGATGGTACATCTTTGATTGATATATGGAAACCTCCCTCTCCAAAGGACATTTTTTGTAAATTAACGGGAACACCACAGGATAAACTCAATACAATATTAAGTAAAGGAATTTATCCTGAAAAATTAAAAGATATAACTAAAATGCTGAAAAATCGTCTTTATTCCTGTTGTAACTGTGTTTATTATAATGAGGAGATATTTCATTGCCAAATTAAGAATAAATATGTAAAAAAAGAATCTATTTGTAGAAGTTTTGAACCTTTTGAGGAACCTTAAGTTCAGTATTAGAAAAAAGATTTGACAATAAAATCTTTATATACTTAAAAATTCAAAATATAATAACTGTAATCTCACATAATTGGTGGCAGCTATAAATCAAACCAAAACCTCAAAAAAATCTGATATAAATATTAGAGCCGAGAATTTAATTAGAAATACAAAGATTCTCAATATTGCCAGATTAGCTAAAATGTTGGTTGATTTATATGGTCAAGACGAGCCCTTTAAAAAAATAGGAAAGCATAAAGGTAAAGAAATTGAATTGTACCTTAAAGAATTAGATGGATACATTACCTTTATTCTCACAACAGATCGGAATAATTTTAATTGTCATGCAGAGAAAGCTATAGATCCTGTCGCAAGAATTATTATAAATGTTAAAGAAGAGAAAATTCTTACTGTGATAAGTAGTATAATTCGTTCTAAGAGCAATATTTTTGGGTTAGCAAAACTTTTAAAATACATTATTCCCGGAAAAGCTAAAATAAAAGGATCTTATGTTGCTGCTATCAAATTGGTAAGATGTTTGATGATAGGTAAGCATGAAATGTATAAAATGAGTAAATGAGGTGTTCTTTTATAAGTTTAAATAATGATCCTTATTTATCAATCTCCTATTCTATAAAAAATTCTTACATTGATGAGTGGCAAAAAAAAGGCAAAAAAGTAGTAGGATTTTATTGCACTTATATACCAGAAGAATTACTCTATGCGGCAGATTTATTACCATTCAGAATTAGAGCAACTGGGAATAAGGATACTGACTTGGGAGATATATATATGGTTAGGTTTACTTGTTCTTTTGTTAGAGCAACATTGGATATGGCTTTAAGAGGAAAATATGATTTTTTAGACGGATTTCTGATTTGTAATAGCTGTGATCATAGTCGAAGAATGTTTGAACTATTTGATCTTAAAGTCTTTAATCGAGAGAATTTTAAGAAGAAAGTCCATAGATTTTATTTAGCCCTACCTCACGTTATTACTGATGAGGGATTTGAATGGTATAAAAAAGAGGTAGAAGAGCTTAAAGAAGAGTTAGAACTAAAATTTGAAATAAGTGAGATTACAAATGATAAATTGAAAAGATCAATAGAAATACATAATGAAAATAGAAGTCTTCTCAGAGAAATACATAAATTAAGAATTCAGAATAATCCTAAGCTTACAGGGAGTGAGGCATTACAGATAAGTATGGCAAATTCTTCAATTCCTAAAAATATTGCTAATAGTGAATTAAAAAGACTTAAGAGTCTACTTACCAAACGTGAAGATATTGATATTAGTAATAAAAAAAGAATACTTTTAGTAGGTAGTGTAGTTGATAATATTGAATTTACAGAGCTAATAGAAAATTCGGGTGGATTTTTAGCATCTGATGTACTATGCTTTGGAACTCGAAATTTTATGGATGATGTTGAATTTGAAACTAATAAATCCCCATTAGAAAGAATCACCAAACGATTATATTACAGATTGTCATGTCCGAGAATGATGGATGACCATCAAAGAAGACTTGATTTTGTAAAAGAAGAGATAAAAAGAGCTAATATTGAAGGTGTTATTTTACAAAGGATAAATAATTGTGATCTACATGGTTGCGATAATATGCTTTTTTCGCATGAATTAAAAGAAATGGAAATACCCGTTTTAAATATTGATAGAGAATTTTACCAGGCAGATACAACTCGTTTACAAACACGAATAGAAGCATTCTTAGAAATGCTTTAGCTTTCTAAAAGGAGGATGTTTCAATTGTATAACAAAAATGTTAATCAAAATCGAATTATTCCTTATAGAATATTATTAAATGCTACATCTGCTACTAAAGAATTAGTAGAACAAATATTACCTAAGAATGGTGTTCCTTCAATGCGGATTGGTCTTCAAGAGCTTGAATTGGTTCTAAAATCAACAATAAAAAAAGCAGAGGAAGGACTTCCAATTGTTGGATATCATTTTTCTTTCCCAGCTGAATATCTTCAATGTTTTGATTGCGTTCCTGTATGTGTCGAAGGTACTTCATATTTCCTTGCTGCCTTTTTAGAAGGAGGTTCTGAGAAATACTATGATCTAATGCATAATTATGGACATCCATTTCATACATGTACTTCTCAGAAGGGTACAATGGGAATGACTTTAGATGATTTATTTAAATTTGATTCATTAATTACACCTACAGCACCTTGTGACTGCACAATTGCTTCCTATCCTTTTTTTAAGCATGAAAAGGAAATACCGCTTGTATTACTTGATATGCCTTATTCACGTGAAGAGAAAAGTTATGAATATTATGCAAATCAACTTAAAGAAGGATTAATAAAACTGGGTAAGATTATAGGGCAAGAACCAGATTTTAGTAGATTAAAAAAAGCAATTGAGTTAGAAAATCAAGTTAATAACTTAAAATTGGAAATTTTTGAATTAATTAAAACTACTCCAAGTCCAATATCAAATATTTATAATGCTATATCAGCGGGATTGAGTATATTCATATCTGGTACTCCTGAAAATCTTTCGTATTATGAAAAGATGTTAGAAATAATTAAAAGAAGATATAAAACTAAAGAACACCATGGTGGAGAGGAAAAAATTCGATCCATCTGGCCTTATATGATAACTTTCTTTTCAATTGATTTGATGGAATGGTTGGATAGAGAATTGGGATTTAGTGTTTTATTCGACATTTTTAATTATAATTTTTATGATCCCATAAATACAAAATCTGATTTGGAGACAATATTTTATGGCATGAGTAAAAAGTCTATGGGTTTACCGATGGTTAGGCAATCTACAGAATTTTTTGGACCTTTTATTGAGTATTGCATAAAATTTGCTAAAGACTTTTCGGCAGATTGCTTTGTTTATACACAGAGTATAGCATGTAAACAATTCGGTTCAGTTCCTCAGCTTTTAAGAGAAGCCTTGCGCGATGAAGTGGGGATACCGATGCTATTGATTGAATTTGATGCTGGAGATGCTAGAATGACATCTCTAAAATCATTTAAAGAGAAAATTAGCATGTTTACTCAAACAATATCTTAAAATTTAATAGAATGAAAATTAAAGTTTGGGAAAAAAATATGACAAATAAAACAGAATTGGAGAATAGAATTATTCCTTATAAAATGTTATATGAATCAGTCACGTCAACTTATGAATTAATCGAAGGAGTACTCCCAGATCATGGAATTCCATCATTGAGAATTGGATTAAAACTTTTAAAATCAGTAATGAAAGAATATATTCAAAAAGCACGAGAAGGTTTACCCATAATTGGTCATCATTTCTCTTTCCCTACAGAATACCTTTCGTGCTTCGATTGTGTACCTGTGTGCATAGAAGCTGTTTCATATTTATTAGCAGCATTATTACCACATGGGTCTGAACCATATTATGATTTAATTACCAATTGGGGTCACCCATTTCACACCTGCACATCTCAGAAAGGTACAATGGGGATGACATTAGATGATTTATTCAAATTCGATGCTATTATAACTCCAACAGCTCCATGCGATAATACATATGCATCATATCCATTTTTTTCTTATTATAAAAAAATTCCAGTCATTGCACCCGATTTACCTTTTTTGAAAGAGGAAAAGAGTTATTATTATCATGGGGAGCAAATTAATTTAGGGATAGAAAAGTTAGGTAAAATTATCAATCAAGAACCTGATTATGAAAAATTACGAAAAGCTATTGAATTAGAAAATCAAGTATCTAAAATGCAATTAGAAATTTTCGAACTGAAAAAAGCAAAACCTTGTCCCGTAGAAAATATGTTTAACGCAATGTCAGCAGCAGCAGCAATTTATTTTTCGGGACGTACAGAAAAAGTAAATTATTACAATGACATGCTAGAAATTGCAAAAACACGATATAAAAATAATGAACATCATGGTGGAGAGGAAAAAGTTAGGAGCATTTGGCCATATATGATTATATTCTTTGATTTAGAACTTGGGGAATGGTTGGATCGCCATCTAGGAATGTCTATTCTGTTCGATATTTTTAATTATAATTTTGCTGAACCAATTAATACTAAATCAGATTTGGATACCATGCTTTATGGGATGGCAAAAAAGGCGATGGAGGCTCCTATGGTTAAGCAATCTGCTGAGTTTTATTACTCTTTTATTGATCAATGTGTTCAATTAGCAAAAGAATACTCGGCTGATTGTTTTATCTTTACATCACATATAGGTTGCAAGCAATTTGGCAGCGTACCTCAGATTTTAAGAGAAGCATTACGGGACGAAGTTGGTATCCCTATGCTCTTAATTGATGTAGATGTAGGTGACGCCCGATTTGCTTCTGAAAAAATTATAAGAGAGAAAATTAAGATGTTTGCTCAAACTCTAATGTAAATCTTATTATATTTGTCTTAAACTTTAAACTGCTATACGAAAATGCTTTAATATCATTAATTCAATATCTTTAATTATTATAAATATTAATTAAAATGCTTAAAAGGGCATATTTAAAATGAGTAATAGCGATATTGTAACAGAATTGGGAAAAATTGTTGGAGATAAATATGTATCTGAAGAACCAGAGATACAATTTTTATATCATTATGATTTCATAACAGCAGAACCAGAGGGGAAATGTGATATTGCCATCATGCCAGAAACAGCTGAAGAAGTTCAAGAAATTGTAAAAGTTGGGAATAAATATAAGATTCCAATTGTTCCTTGGGTATCCGGGATAAATTTTGGTTCAATTGCTACACCTCGAAAAGGAGGTATTGTTGTTGATTTACGGCGTATGAATCGAGTACTTGAGGTAAATGAAGATGATATGTATGCTGTTGTTGAGGGAGGTATTACTTGGGCTGATTTCGTAGGTTATCTTAATAAGCATCATCCCGGTTTTAGGACAGGAGTAACTTTTTCTCCCCCAGGTACAGGAGTAGTACCATCATGTTTAGCTTATGGAATGTGGGATCTCGGGATGATAGGAGGAACAGGAGCAGAATTTACTAATGGTTTAGAGGTAGTATTACCAACGGGAGAATTAATAAAGGCAGGGTCATGTAGCCTTACTGATTATTGGTATGGAAGGCAGCCTTTACCAGATATCTCAGGATTATTTATAGGATGGGAAGGCACTACTGGAATTGTAACAAAAGCAGCAATAAAAATTTGGCCAAAACTTCCATATAGGACTGATTTCCTTCCTTTTACTACTAGAATGGAGGATGGAGTTCCAATGATGCTTAAATTATCAAAAGTAGGATTAGGAATAGTTGATCTTGCATTGCTTAATCTTGGATGGGCACAATCTCTACAATGTTTTGATCAGAAAAGTGTAGCTATTGACCCCATTTCATTAGGGTTACCTGATTTTATTGGTTTAATTACGACTGAGGCATATACAGAAGAACAACATAAAGCACAGTGTGATGCGATTAAAAAAATTTGTACGGAATACAATATTGAACCACTAACAGCTGACATACAAGTTAATAATTTTCCCAAAAGCATGAGAGGTATAATGGGTCATATATTCCCGGCAACAGGAGGTCAAACTCCAATTCAATTTTGGGGATGTTGGAATTTTGCGAGAGGTGGTGGAGGAGAGTGGATTGGATGTTATAATACAACTCGAAATATTATAAAATATTACCATTTATCAAGGGATATATGTCTTAAATACGGAAAATCACCTCAATATTATTGTAGAATTATGTTTGGTGGGCATTATTGTGTTACTAGGACAAATGTGAATTTCAATAAAAATGATCCAGAAGACATAAGTAAAACAAGGCAAATTTTAAAAGAAATTCATGATGCTGTTCAACAACTCGAAGGAACAATAATGTATAAACCTCCAAAATGGGTAGTTCAACATTATAAAGATAAAACTCTTCCAGAAACAAGAAATCTAATTGAGAGAATAAAAAGATTTCTTGATCCAAATAATATTATGAATCCAGGACAAGGTATTGGAGATGATTAAAATGGTGAAAGAAGAAAAAATAAAATTTGTAGATGGTAAAGGTATAACTCGTATTGAAACCGTCCCAGATCAACAAAAACTTGATAGACATAAAAATTTAGAATATTATAAAGATATCTTATATCAATGTGGAAAATGTGGTACATGCCGAACTGGATATCAAGAAGATGGTTGGTTTCGTGTTTGTCCCTCTGGAGAATTTGGAAAATTTGAGGCTTATTATTTAGGAGGAAAAAATCTCCTTTCTTGGGCAGTTACTTCTAATCGCTTAGATTGGACCAAAAATTTAGTAAATATATTTTACCAATGTTCTGTTTGCTTAGCATGTACACAACAATGTCAAATCCCTGAAATCCATTATTATGCCGGAGAATGGTTAATGGCAATGAGAGAAAAGGCTGTTCAAAAAGGCTTAGGACCAATGCCAGAGCAAAAAAAGTATTCTGAACATGTTGCTTTGGAATACAATCCTTATATGGAAATGCATAAAAATAGAACAAACTGGTTATCCTCTAATATTAAACAATCTCCAGATTCAAAATTAGCCTATTTTGTTGGGTGTACGACTAGTTATAGGGAACAAAATATCGCAATTAACACAGCAGAAATATTGAATTCCCTAAACATTGATTTTAAACTACTTCAAGATGAGCATTGCTGTGGATCTCCTGTATATATGACAGGGCAAACTGAAGAAGCAAAGCAGATTGCTAAGGCTAATATAGATATCTTTAAAGATGAAGGGATTGAAAAAATTATAACTTCTTGTGCTGGTTGTTATCGAATGTTAAAAGAAACTTATCCTAAGAAATTCGAGCTTGAGCATGGAATTGAGATACTTCATTTACCTGAGTTTATTTTAGAGAAAATAAATAATAATGAAGTAAAATTCAATAATAATTTAAACATGAAAATAACTTATCACGATCCTTGTCATATTGGACGCCACATGGGAATCTATGAACCCCCAAGAGAAGTACTGAAAAACATTCCCGGAATTGAATTAATTGAAATGCCAAGAAATAAACAAAATGCTTGGTGTTGTGGCTCTGGGGGAGGTGTGAGATCAGCTTTTAAAGAGTTATCTAGCTTTGCTGCGAACGAAAGAATTGAAGAAGCAAAAGAGACAGCTGCTGAAGCAATAGTTTCTTGCTGTCCATTTTGTTTAAACCAATTCAAAGCAAATATTAAAGATAATGGTATTAACACCTATGATCTTTCAGAATTAATAAATAAAGCAATTAAGAGATAAAACTATAAATCCTCTCTTTTTTATTATCTTTATAGAATCATAAATGGAATTTTATGAAAACAGAATTATTTGAAGAAATTCTTGATAATTTAAGGAATTATATTATCTCAGAATCCCAACAAGGTAAAAATGTTTACATTTATCAAGAAAATCCAGATCCACTTAAATTATTTGAAAAGTCAAATATTAAAGTTGAACTAAACAAGCATAAAGAGATAGTTCTTCAAGAAGAAACAAAACTTGAACTTGGAGGTATTAATAAAAAGTCATTTTCTTTAGTATATCCCTTCTCTAATTCAGATTTTATTACTCATATAAATAACGGAGCAATTACTCTAATTGGACAAAAAATCAAAGATATAACAGATTTATCTATCGATTTTGGAATGATAATTCTAATTGGGGGAAGTTTTATTACTGAAAAAGATTGGGATTCTTTGAGGCAATTTAGTCTTATATCTAATGGAATAGAAGGTTTCTTAATAAGAACAATTCCTCGGAAATTTTGGTGTAGAATTAGTGAGACGATAATAATGAATTTTACATTTGAATTTTTGGGAAATGCGATTTTTTATTTATATGAGCAAAGATTTAAGGATTTAATTGAAACTATGGAGATTTTTTTTGTTAATACTTATCACAATGTAATAGATGAGTTTATTAAAATTACTTCTAAAATGAGTACACATATAAATGAAAAATGGTTAAAGAAAATAGAAAATTGGAAGAAAAGAATTGATTGTGAATATGATTGGGGATGTGAGGTTTGTCCTTATCAGGAAGAATGTTATGAAATTAAGCAAGTATTAGTTGAAAGAGAAAAAATTGAGAAATAATATTTTATAATTTTAGCTATTATGAAAGAAAAAAGGCATTATGAAAAACCACTAACAATTTCAGTGGTTGGAAAGGGTGGCTCTGGAAAAACACTTATAACGACTCTCTTAGCAAAGATTATTTCAAAAGGATACGATTTTAAAATGCTTTTAATTGATGCGGATCCAACGCATCCGCATTTAAGTCATATGGTAAACTTAGTCCCAGAAAAAAGTCTTGAGAAGTTAAGAACAGAAGTTATAGATGAGCTTTTAACAAAGGCAAAAGATTTCGAAAAAGTAGCAGAAAATATTGACTTTGAAGTATATAATGCTATAGCTGAAAATAAAGATTTTAGTTTATTTTCTATAGGTCAACCTGAGGGACCTGGATGTTTTTGTCCTTCAAATACTCTTTTACGAAAGGTTATTGGATCTATTTCTAAAGATTTTGATATAGTTCTAATTGATTGTGAAGCGGGGCTTGAACAGATCAATAGAATGGTAATAGAAAATGTTGATATTCTTTTAATTGTTTCAGATATTTCAATAAGAAGTATTGAAACTGCTGATGCTATTCGTAAAAGTGCTAAGAAATTTACTAAATACAAAAAACTTGGTGTTATCTTGAATAGAGTTAAAGGTAACATTGATTATATTCTCAAAAAGCTTGAAGATCTTGATTTACCTCTTTTGGGGGAAATTCCTGAAGATAATAATATTACCAAATTTGAAGTAATGGGAAAATCAATAATTGATCTCTCTGAAAATTCAAAAAGTTATCTAGCTTTAAAAAAAATAACAGAAATAATACTAAATCCAAAATTTTTATAAAGTTAAATTTCTAGTAATCTTAAATTCTATTTTAATGCTAATTTGATTAAAAAAAAATCTTTTTAAGAGTTTAAGGTATAGAAAGCAAGAATTATTAGAGAATTATTCAAGAAATTGATTTTACATTATATTTAGAATTTTAAAGTCTTTATCTTCCATGGTTCTAATTTTATGTTATTTGAATCGAAGGACGGTAATAAATCATAATTTAAATCGATCTCTTTTACTTGAATTTTTACTAACATCCCATCTATTTTAATTGCACATTCTTTATCAGTTGGATTAAATAACCTTATAAAAGACCCATTATCACGTCTCCATAGATTTATTACCGAAATAGGAGGTTCTATAGATAAGAATTTATCAAAATTTTTAGTAAAATGAACATTCTCCTCAATATCAATTCCAAAAAATTTATAGTAATATGAATTTACATAAAATAAGGGAGAAACTGAATTATTCTCATCTGTAATTGAGATGGCAAATTCATATCTTCCGTTTTTTGTTATCAGGTTTCGAATTTCAAAATTTTTCCGATCAATTTTGAATTTCTGGCTATTTTTTTGAATATATATTATTCCTTGATCAGATCCCTTTAACCACATAAAATCTAATGTTTGGATATTCGACCTTCTCGTTTCTTCAATCCCAAAAGGATAATTAATAATAGATTTTTTAATTTCAATTTTAGGTGTAAGTATTATTTCTTGTAATGAATCTGAATCAACAAAAAATTCAAGTCTATTTATTTCTCTATATTGAACTAATTCAATTTTAAAAGCATCTTTTTTTAATTTCCCGATTATCGTGTTTCTCTCAACAATATTATTTTGATATTGTTCCTCTAAATACAGCTTGTAGTTTTGTTTTGAATTAAATTTTAGTTCGAAAACCTTATTTTTCTTATAAGCTACTTTTATTGTGCTCAAATCTTCTAAGATCTCTATGTTAAATAAAAACTCTGATTCTTTATGATCTTCTGAGTTATTTTCTTTTGCATATGAAACAATTTTATATCCAAATTGTGGGATTTCTTCAATAATCTGTAATAAAGAATCTTGTTTAGAATAAACTGAAATCACATCACGTCTAGTGTAAGGTGTAGGATTAAATACAAAAATATTTTTAGATATATTCTTTAAATCATGATCTTTTTGACTTAATTCTTTTACAAAATATGAAAGTGAATCATTAATGAACTTTTGACATCGTTCTTGAATTTCTTTATGAATTTGAAGACTAAGTTCAGAAATAGTTATATTAGGGAATGTAATATCTAACTTTTCTAATTCCTCTTTGCCTAATTGAGTCTGAGTATAATCCCCTGATCGTATAAAAGGTACTGCATAACAATCATGAGCTTGAGTAACCAAAAGCTTTTTCCATAAATCTTCAAATAATAAATCATTACTTCTACACCCAAAAAACCCTAAAATAGTATTAACAACTTCTGCTGATAATAATAATATTTCTGAATTTTTATTTTGAAGGAACAATTCAGATGGTAAAAAAATAAAATTTCCAAGAAAGAATTCATCCCGTTTGTATTTGAATTCACCATTTTTTTCAATTATTTGAAAAAAATCAGAACACTGTAAAAATTTGCCAAAAATTTCTGAAATTTTAGATATACGCCAGATTTCCTCTTGAAAGGGTTGAGGATTCATAAAATCTTCAAGATTAGAATAAATAATATGTTCCATAAAAGGACGAGCAAGAGATTGGAATAATAAACTCGGAATTTCTTTAAAGAATGTTCCATGCCAATATTCTCCATTAAATACTCCTGATTGATCAACAATAGTATCAATTGAAGTATTATCTAACCCAATCCAATTAATATGTGAAGATAAAGAGGTTGGATTAACTCCTAATAACCTAGTTCTCAAAGAGCCGTATTTTATTTTAAATCCTTTTAAAATTTGAGGAATTTGTGGATGGAGTGAACTTTCAGAGCAGTAATAAATGTTGCAATCTAAACCTAATTTTCTTAATTCCTTTAAACCATATTCAAATTGCCTAATATTTGACTCGGGACCTATAATTAAATTATATGGTTGAGAATAAGAAGGATTTATAATTTCAAATTTCCCTTGTTTAAACAATTTTAAAAAATATGAAATTTTATCAGTCGAATTCTCATTTAACCATTCTAGACATGAGATTGCAATTTCAAGATTATAAGGCATGTTGGTTTCAATCGCTAATTCCATTTTTTGTAAAAGTGCATCCATAGCATGGTTAGGAGAATCAAATTCACAGAAACCAATGTTATTGATGATAATACCTCCATGTCCTCCTATAATAAAATAGATTTTTATCAGTATTTCTTGACTTATTATTGAGGATAATTTATTTAAAATACTTTTATAGAGTTTTAATTTTGGTGCTTC
Source organism: uncultured archaeon (assembly GCA_964409945.1). Lineage (GTDB taxonomy): Archaea > Asgardarchaeota > Lokiarchaeia > Sigyniarchaeales > SOKP01 > Loki-b32. The sequence continues at coordinate 55,455 of CAYPFJ010000008.1, forward strand.
TTCAGTTATATTCTTAATATCATTGAATTTTTCTCTTATTCTATTTAGATTGATTTTTTTCTTTGGGATTATGTTTTTTTCAGCAAATTCTTCAACTAAATCAATAGCTTTACCCAATGCTGAAATTTCTTCTGGCTTCATATTCTAATCTTATGACATTTGTAATGTAATTAAAGTTTATGGTAATGGCTTTTCTTTTTCAATTTCTTCTGGTTTACGTCCTTTTTCTAACTGTTCAAACCACCATTTATCCGTAGAAATAATTTCTTTTGCTTTTTCTAGAACAGTTTCAATGTTTTCATACTTTACAATTACAACTCCGTTAATATCTCCAAAAATTAGGTCTCCTGTTTTAATTTTTCTTTCGCCACATTGAATTGGTTTCATCACAGATTCCAAATCTATTGCCATTCTACCGCGAATTGAAGAACTTATTGTACCTCTCGCAAAAATGGGAAATTTTAAATCAATTACCTGTGCAAGATCTCGAATAGGTCCATCAACTAAACCCCCACTAAATCCTAACTTCATAAGAATTCTGCTTGTACTCTGACCTAATCCCGCAGCTATCATTTGATTTGACATATCAACGCACATTATTGGAAATTTAGGAATTTTTCTCATAAATTTTACTAGACGAGCTATGATATTTCTATCAAGTGGTTCCTCAGAAGGAATTATCTTCATAGTTCCTGCAAAACCTAATAATCTCGCACCAGACCACATAGGTCTGATCCCTGCATCCACATAACCCGGTTCAAATCCTAATTCATCGATTGCATCTGAAACAGCACAAGTGTACAATCTGGAATACTCATTTAGTATAGATTGCATTTGTTTTTCATCCATGATTTTCACTGATTAAGATTAAACTTGTATAGTATGTAAAAAATTATTTTTTTAATGATATTAATTTGATTGTAACACATAAAAATAAATATTTACATGAACGTAGGATATAAACATGGATGAGAAAGAAATTGATTTAAAGAAAAGAAGTAAGACGATTTTTGAAGGTGTCAAAGATACACCTTTCAGATATGTCACATCTGGAATAATTCAAGGTTTAGGACTTGAGGAAAAAGATATATATGAAAAGCCTTTTATTGGAGTTGTAAATACATGGAATGAAGTAAATCCTGGGCATAAACATTTAAGAGATCTTGCAGAAGCAGTGAAATATGGTGTGATTGAAGCAGGAGGACTCCCATTTGAGTTTTGTACAGTTGCACCTTGTGATGGATGGGCAAATGGGAACGAAGGAATGCGTTACATTCTTCCGCAAAGAGAAACGATCGCAGATTCCATAGAATTAATGGTCCAAGCACATAGATTGGATGCTATGGTAACTATTTCTAGCTGTGATAAAATAAATCCAGCAGTATTAATGGCTGCTGTTCGATTAAATATTCCAACTATTTGTGTTCCAGGAGGCCCTAACTTCTATGAAATTAGATTTAAACCTGATTTTAAGGGAATTGAGCAAAGTAATTATGGAGATTTTATTCATAAATTAGATTGTATATCATGTGCCTCCTATGGTGCATGTGAATTAATGGGAACGGCTAATACAATACAATGTTTAATGGAAGCTTTTGGAATGACATTACCTAACGCTGCTACAATTCCAGCAATGACGAGAATGAAATATATAACTGCTAAAAATTCTGGAAGACAAATAATAGAATTGTTGAAAAAAGGATTAACTCCATCTAAAATCATGACTAAAGAATCCTTAGAGAATGCTATCATGGTGGACGTAGCTATCGGGGGATCCACAAATTCAACACTTCATCTCCCTGCTATCGCCCATGAAATGGGGATAGATTTTGATTTGGAAATCTTTAATGAATATAGTAAAAAGATTCCAACAATTGTAAATGTTTCTCCATCAGGCAATTATGGAATTGTAGATTTATATAAAGCAGGAGGGATCCCAGCAGTTTTGAAAAGATTGAAAGACTTTATTCATTTGGATTGCTTAACTGTTTCTGGAAACACAATTGGAAAAGAAATTCGCAAATCTAAAGTATTAGATGATAAAATAATAACACCTATTGACAAACCTGTTTATCCAGAGGGAGGAACTGTGATACTGAAAGGAAATTTAGCACCTGAAGGCGCAGTAGTTAAACAATCCGCAGTAAAAAATAGAGATATGTTAAAATTTAAAGGGGCTGCTATTTGTTTTAACTTTGAACAAGATGCAATTAATGCTTTAGCTTTAAATAAAATAATAAATGATTCGGTTATTATAATTAGATATGAAGGACCAAAAGGGGGACCAGGTATGCCAGAGTTGTTAGCAGTTACAGCAAATCTTATGACACGGCGTAAACTGAACAGAGTGGCATTAATTACTGATGGACGATTTTCTGGAGGTACGTCAGGTCCTTGTATAGGGCACGTAAGCCCAGAAGCTTATGTTGGCGGACCTATTGCTGTAGTAAAAGATGGAGATCTAATTTATATTGATATTCCTAATAGAATTCTTGAAGTGGAACTTTCAGAAGAAGAATTACAGGAACGATTCAAGAGTTGGAAGCCACTTGAAAAGGAGATTAGAAGCATAGCTCTCTTAAAATATAAAAAACTTGTAACTTCTGCTGCAAAAGGGGCTATTCTTGAAATATAAATAATAAAGAAAATAAAAAAATTAATTTTATTTTACATTCCAATCTTAGATTTCTTTTCTGTATGTATCTCAGTTAATTTTTCTTTAATAACTTTCAAACGATCACCATGTAGGGGATATTTGTACATTGCTAAAATAATGATTGATAAAGCAATTGCTGGAAAAACAAAACCTAATAATCTCAATCCTAAAATTTGTTCCTGCGAAACTATTGTTGGTTCATAAATCCTCCATCCTATATTAGTGAATACAAGACTAATTGCAAGAAACACAAAAATATATCCAACTCTTAAAAAGAATATATAAATACCAAAGTAGCTTGCATCTCGCTTCGTGCCCGTGTTTACCTCATCTTCATCGATTATATCAGAAACAATAAGATCTTTTGAATATAAGGATCCCGCTAAACCTATTCCAACTAAAAAGAATACAATTAATCCAGACCATCTATCCGAAATAAACATTAAAGGTGCTAATGTTATTATCCATACTGCTGAGGAAATCATCCACATCTTCCTTATTCCTATTTTAGTAGCAAGAGGTTTCCACAAAAAAGTAATGAATATTGCTGCTGATAAAAAGGTTAAACCTAATAATATAGATATGAAAATTGAATCCCCTTCACCAATACCCAAAACATATTTTCCATATAAGGGTAATATTGTTGGAAGTATTGTATCTACAAAAAAATCTCCCATAAAAGCCGGAATTGCCCATCGAAAAGATTTATTTTTCAGACATATTTTAAATGAGGTTAAGAAGCCTGGTACATTTTTATGATCTTGTTGGAATTCTTTTCTTTCGCGTGGGGAGAATTTTAAAAATATTATACCAACAATTAAGATAATTACAGTCAAAATGATGCCAAAAATTGCATATCGGGTTAGATACAATGGATCTGAGTAGTCGGGAATAAAAAAACTGGGTAAAATAAAAGCAAAAATTAATCCAAATATCGCAAAAACTTGACGAATATTATTTGCTTTTATGCGAGATTCTTTTGTTATAAATATTTCGGGGAGCATAGATGTAAGATTAATGTCATATGTAGTATAGCACAGCTCAAAAATTAAAATTATGATGATGAAATAAATGAAATTACTTGTTTGGTTAACTATCCCATATGAGAGTGGCGGAAAGAATAAAAAGAACATTACAAGACTAAGTGGAACAAGTGCAATCATAATATAAGGTCTTCTACGACCCCATTTAGTATGTGTTCTATCACTAATATAACCCATTAGAGGATCATTGAAAGCATTCCATATCGACCATATCAAAAATCCAATTGATATCAATACAACATCGAGTCCAACTACAGCGTAATAGAATGTAAAAATTAAAAATGTAAATGCTTGGTAAGCAGTAATCAAGGAGATTTGTCCAAAACTATAGAACGCAGCATCTTTATTTGAATATTCTTTTGATCGGTTCTCTTCCATTTTAAACACATTTTAATTTAAATTTTTATAAAAACTTTAGATTAAGGTCATATAAATACCTATCTAATAAGGAGATTATTTTTTGGTAATTGAATACTACATGGAAAAATACCAACTTTAGGAGTTTCTCCATAAATATCTTCTAATGCAGTAATCATTTCATTGAAGTTTTTCCTAAATATTGTTTCAGAGGGGTAAAAATGTAAGACATCCGCTTCGTTAATATTAGGTGAAAAGATTCCAAAATTTTTATTCTTCATGAATCCTTTAAACCAAAGTATATCCCCCCAATTTTTATATAATTTGGCACCTGTTTCTGCTTGTAAGGAATGAAATCCCCTCCCCTCACTAGCAGCTGTTAAAAAGATTATAGCACCCTTCCTTTTTATTAATCCCTTAGTACTAAATATAAAATTAAATCCTTTAATTGCTTGAGATAATTCAGTATCTTCAGGGTACAAATTAAAAAATCCTATATCTAAATTTAAGTCAGATATCACATCAGTAGAATATACTTTTTTTGCGGACTCCATGGCTTTTCTATGGGCTTCGATAAAATTTCCAGTATACACTCCTGCAATTCCTCTTTTCATTGTAGATACTATATTTATAGAAAAATCTAATCCTACTTTCTTACAGACATCTTCAATATCTTTTCTTAATTCTGTTACGATACCAACCCCAATTCCTACTCCTTTAACTCCTGCCTTATGATTTTCCTCAAGAGTTTTAATTCCACATATACCTGGTAAAATAACTTTGGCTCCACCACCAAACCCTGCTAATGGATGAGGGATTACAGTTCCAATGGAAATTCTCACATCAGCACTATGGTAAGTTTTATTCAAATAAATTGGGGTTCCAAAATTAGATTCTCCTAAATAAATTAAATTTTCATAAGGATGATGGTTTTCGATATTAATCCTTTCCACAATACTTAAACCCAATTTTTTGATAGAATCCCGTCTGTCTAAGGGGCGGTGAGAACCAAGAGCATAAATTATAGTGATTTTCCCATCATCTATCCCTGCATTATTTAACTGATCTAAAACAATATTTAATAGTTCTTCTAGAGAGGAAGGTCTTGAAATATCTTCAACAACAATCACAGCATTTTGTTTTCCTTCAGCAATTTCCATGATTGTTGGTGTTCCTACAGGATTATTGATTGCAGTTTTAATTTCTTCTCTCGATATTTCAGGTGCATCTTCCATTTTAAATAATTTAACATTCCAAGAATCTGGAAATTCAAGATTGAAATCCTCATCCCCATACCATGCAGCCCAAGGTATATTGAAAGTTTGAACCATTATTACCACTTTCTCAATAGTTATTAATATTTAGTTCTTTTAATTTATTAATTGTTGGGATACCATTATCGTCCCACCCTCTAAATTTATAATATTCTTCCAGCATATTATCAATTGTGAGTATTTTATTCTTAGTTATACCCCTTTCTAAAGGAAACTTCAATCGTGGAGGAATTCTGTCATCTTTTTTCGTAATTCCACACTTGGTATTAAAAACTCTTTTTAAATTAAATATTCTCTCTCCAATTTTTAATAATTCCTTTAATGAAATCTTCATGCCAGTTAAATAGTAAATTGAATCTAGAATTTTGTCAAATAGATTTTCTACAATCTGAGTTCCGGAAGTTATTGTTTGTTTACATATCCCTAAAGAATTAACTACTTCAGATAAATTTTGAGTAATAGCAATATCCCTTGCAAATTGAGGGTTATCAAAAGTACGATCTCGGATGCGTTTCTCTTTGGTTATTTTTAAAATATCATTAAAACCAGTAAAACCAGAATATTGGTCATTTGCATAACCCCTTCCATGGCATGCACCACGATTGGATGTAGCATATTGCAAACCAAGGGGAAAGATTGCACGAGGGTCATGCATTGGCGCTTCTAAACCCTTAACATCAGACAATAATTCTTCAGATCCTTTACCTAGTATTTCAGATGCTTTTCTAGAACCATTACTTAATATTTCCCCCATTCCTTCCTTCTTACAAATTAATTCTGTTAGTTTTATGATTGCATCAGCATCTCCCCATTCCAAAGGAAATCCAATATCCTCTTGAGTGATAATTCCCTTCTCATAACAATCTAAAGCAAATGCTATTGTACATCCCGTTGAAATAGTGTCTACCCCAAATTTATTACAGAGATCATTTAAATAAGCAATAGTTTCAACATTAGAAATTAAGCACATAGCTCCAAATGCAGCTGTAGTTTCATATTCCGCTCCCGCTGCATTTTTGATCTTATATGGACCTTCGGTTATTTCTATTTCTCTACCGCAACTAAATGGGCACATAAAGCAAGGTTTATTCCTTACGTGTAATTTTTCAAGCACAATTGCCCCAGAAATATCATTCACACCTCTCCATTTATGCAAGGTCCAATTTTTATGAGGTACATCAGACAATCTTTCAAAGTAATCGATATTATTTGTCCCTAGGCTTTTTAATATTTCTGCCATTGGTGATTCTTTGAAAGCTTTAAAGATCAACCTTGACATTTCATTGAATTTTTTCTCATCAAAATACTCAATTTTTTTAGTACTCTTTACAGCAATCGCTTTTAGATTTTTTGATCCCATTATTGCTCCCATACCGGTTCTTCCTATTGCTCTATGATGATCATTCATTATAGATGCTAACCTTACTACCTTTTCTCCAGAAGGACCAATACAAGCAACTTTAAATTGTTTTCCTAATTTTTTTTGTAACTCATGGATAGTTTTATCTGTTGTTAATCCCCATAAATCGGACGCATCTTTAAATTCATAATGATCATCCTCTATTATTAGGTAAACTGGAGAATCAGATTTATTTTTAAATATGATTCCACTTAGATTTTTCCTTAATTCTGCTGCAAAAAAACCTCCAGACAATCCTTCTCCATAAATATTTGTCAATGGAGATCGAGCCGAAACTGAATAAAACCCAGAACAAGGATAAGTTGTTCCCGTTAAAAGACCATTCATAAAAATCAATGAGTTTTTTTCAGTTAGGGGATCGTTCTCGTATAATTTTTCTCGCATTAAATAATTAATAGCAAAACCTGGACCACCTAAGAACTTTTTAATAAAATCTTTATTATAAAAATTATTGGTAAATGATTTTTTCTTTAGATCTACTTCCAAAACCTTTCCATACTTTTCTTTTATCGTCTGAAGTTCACCTATTAGATTCTTTTTTTAAAATATTCAGTTATATTTATTTTTTTGTCTGACAAAATTGTACTTCTATAAGAGAAATTAAATTGAAAAATTAATTTAATTTAAAACAATTCAATACAGTAAATAGATATCGTCTATCAAGATCTCTAAAAACTAAATTAATGGGATATGATTAATTTATGGTAGAAAAACTTAATAAAAAATCTATTTTATCAATTTATCTTGTAGCATTTGGTGGAAACATAGCTTTTGCAGTTGAAAACCAATTCTACAATGTATTCTTATATAATGAAATTGCACCCGTTCCTATGTATATATCACTAATGGTGATGATTACAGCATTTGTATCTACAATCACTGCGATTGTAATGGGGGCAATAAGTGATGTTAAAGGAAAAAGAAGATCTTTTATGGTGTATGGATTTATCTTATGGGCATTTACAACAGCAATTTTTCCATTTGCGGCTTTGGTACGACCTGTTATAATGGCAGTCTTTACTGCTATTTTGTTTGATTCAATTATGAGTTACTTTGGTGCAACTGCATATGATGCGGCATTAAAAGCCCATGTTATTGACATAACCACTTTAGAGAACCGGGGTAAAGCCACTGCGATAATAGAAATAATGACACTTCTATCTACCCTAATAATTTATGGGGCATCAGGGCTTATCGTGTTAGCTATTGGTTATTATGCTTTTTTTATTCTTATAGGCATTTTAACTGGAGTTATCGGGCTTGCAGGGTCTTTTTTAGTGGAGGATTCAGAGGATTTAAGACCATTAGGCACGAGTGTATTAAAACATCTTAAAAGCACTTTTAATATCAACTTTTTAAAAGCAAATAAAGATTGCTTCTTAGTATTACTAGGGATTGGAATATGGGCGATAGGATTTAATGTTTATTTTCCCTTTATCTTGATTTACTTAGAGCATTATGTTGGTCTAGAATTATTGCTGGCTTCCTTAGTTATCTTCATTGCATTAATGGTTTCGATTCTTTCAGGTGTTTTTATTGGCAAGTTTATTGATAAAGTTGGAAGGAAGAAAATTGCGCTTGGTTCTGTTGTGTTGTTAAGTATTTCTTTAGTTCTTTTTTCATTTACTACAGATTTAGTTCTTTTAATTATCACGGGAATACTTTGGGTTCTGTTTATGTCGACGTTTCATATCTCTTCTCAGACCTGGGTAAATGATTTATATCCTAAAGAAAAAACTGGTCAATTTACAGGGTATTTCTTGATTTTTAATGTCTTAGTTGGTATGTTAATAGGTCCTTGGATTGGAAACGTAATCGCCGAACAATGGGGTCGTCCAATCGTAATTGATGGCATACCTGGATTAGTACCACCACCATTAATATATTCAATCGCAGCAATTATAATGCTTTTTTCAATTATTCCAATTCTTTTAGCAAAAGAATTAAAAAAAACATAGAAATATATTAAATTTTGAATTTTATTTTTTTTTAAATATCATTTTAGCTACATTTCTAGCTCCAACCGCAACCCCGGTAACTCCCCCTCCTGACTCACTATATGCTCCGATATACCATAAACCCTCTATTGGTGTTTTATGTGGGGGATTAGATTGTCCTAATACTGGAGCTGTGCCTCCAAAGGAATGACGTAATACATTTATCCGCTTTTTAAAATCATCTGGTGTCATAATTTTCCTAGTTTCAGATCCTTCATATAATCCAGGAATTATCTTCTCTGCCTCCATAATCAATTTATCAGCAAATTCTTCTCTCTTTTCCTCCCATGTTCCTTCTTTTAACTTGTGAGGCCCAACCGTGTAAATCGTAATAGCATGTTTTCCTGGGGGTGCCATCTCAGGAGAATGCATTGTTGGGATATATATTAAAAACCCATCAGATCCTTCATGATAATGACCATCTCTCATTTCTTTAATGGCCCCTTCAATATCATAAGTTAGATAATAATAACATAATGCTGCTCTTTGAAAACGTGAAGGATCAAAATCTATGCCAAGATGAACCATAAAAACAGATTCCATTAATGTAATACCCTCAATATTTTTAATAAAATCCTCAGACAAATATTCTTTTCCTACTAAGTCATAGAATGTATTAAACATACCTCCGCTTGCTAAAACTAAATCAGTCTCAATAATTTCTCCATTTTCAAGTTGAATTCCCTCAACCTTGGCGTCTTTAATTATGATTTTTTGGACTTTACTATTGGTGTAAATTTTACCACCATTTTCAGTAATAAAATCGGCTAAAGCTTTTACTAGTTCTCCACAACCATTTTTTATATAATGGTAAACTGGAAATTTACCTCCTTGAAATTTTATTGGGATCCGTTTATCAAAAGCAGTTTCTACATTAAAAAATGGAACTCCTAATCCAAAGAATTCACTTGGTTTTACAACCATATCTGCTAAAATTCCTAGATATACAGCTTTTAATTTTTGCTCTTTAAAGAAATAGTCTGTTATCTGAGAAGCACTCCAATCTTTAAATTTCTTAACTTTCAGAAATTTAAATAAAAGTTTTAATTTAATTCCTATAGCTTTTAAGCCTTTAACAAATGGTAACTGATTTCCAAGATATGCAATTGCCATCATACGATCATAGAATTTATAATAGTTGTCCAAGCCTTCACTTTCCTCAGGAAAAAGTCTCTTGAAATAATCGCGTCTCCAGTAAGGTCCCTCATATTTCTGTGGTCTCCATACTTGAAAATCTGGAAATGATTGACCGCGATCTTCTTTAATCACTTCAATCTTTTTATATATTCCCAGTTCCATCAAAATTTTGGCTAGTTTCTCATGAGGTGCAAGTCCTTCTAATAATAGTGGACCAATATCCCAAGAATATCCATCTTGAGTTATAGTTGCTGTTACACCACCAATCTCAGAAAACTGTTCATAAACATTAACTTCATAGTTCTCACGAGCTAAACAAGCTGCAGCTGTTAAACCTGCCATCCCAGATCCAATTACAATAGCCTTCATAATCTAATATTGTCTTAATTTCTTTAAATTATAATTTATTTTCAATTAAAATGGGGATGAAAAATAAATCTTTTGAATAAAGTATTTAGGATTGTTCTAAAAGAAATTTCATAACAATTTCATTAAATTCCTTAGGTTTCTCCATTGGAACAGCATGTCTGGCATCCTTAATCTCTATAAATTTAGCATTAGGGATTAATGCAGTATATTCTTCTTTAATTGATGAAGGAGCATAATCTTCATCTGATCCGATAATAAGTGTTGGAAATTTAACTTTATAAAGTTGATCCCGAATACTCCAACCGATTAACGCCCGCATTGCAGAGAGATAAGCTTTTTTATCATTTTCTGCCCATCTTTCTATTAGTTTTTCACGTAAATCTTCTTGTTCAGGTTTTATGAACAATCTAGGGGCAAGAACTTTACCCATTTTTTTCATTCCAACTAACTTGACTATAAACGTACGTTTAAACGCTTCTAACTTCATCTTAAACGAATCTACTGGTACTTCTATACCAGCATTCACAATTATAAGACTTTTTACCAATTCGGGATAATCCACCGCAAATTGAAATGCAATACCACCACCTAAAGAGATCCCTAAAACATGAGTTGTCTTTACTCCCAATTTTTTAAGTAATTCAGCGATATCTTCAGCAAAAATCCGCATGCTGTAAGGACCTTTTGGTTTATCTGTTTTTCCATGACCCCTAAGATCAATAGTAATAACTTGATATTTTTGAGCAAAAGTAGGAACCTGCTCTTCCCAATCACGTGTGCTTGATCCTAACCCATGGATAAGGAGTAACTTTTCTCCCTCGCCAGTTATTTCATAATAAATCTCAATATCTTTAACCTTTTCTTTTGGCATAATAATATTACTCAATAAATATTTGATTAATATTTAAACAATATTAGAACTTTTAAAATGTTCGAAAAATGCACCTTAAACGTTTAAAAACAGATTTATTTCTTTTTTTATAAAAAATACTCAAAATTAAAAGGTAAATTTGAATGAAGCTTTTTATTATTGAGCAACGTAAAGATATTAAATCTATATAAAAAGAAATTTAATATACTAATATTATTAATTTGGTGTTGTATAAAATGGTTGAAATTGATAAAACAAAAAAAATATTTGGAATAATTTGGATTCCTATTTTAGTAATTTTATGGATTGCTTATCCATACTTTCCTGGTGATATCTTCTTTTGGATGTGGTTGGCAATAATTTGGAGTATAATCGGTGGTGTCATAGGTACAATATTTTTCATGACTGAACGTAAAAAAAATGAAAAAATAATTGGAACTATTTGGGCAGCCATCTTGGTACTTCTATGGATTTTTTATCCTTATTTCCCTAGTAATGTATTAGTCTGGATGTGGACTGCAATAATCTGGAGTATAATTGGCGGTATCATGGCTTTAAGTCTTTTCATTATTAAAAGAATAAAAAAATGAAAAATTGCGCATTTTTTCTTATACTTTTTTAAATTAGCTTTTTTTTAAGTTTTATTCAAATATAAGATTTAAATTATTTACTTAGTTCTAAAGACAAACGATAAGTCTCAGATGTAATTTTGTGATAAATCGCTCTTAAAACGATTTCAAAAGCTTTATTTTCAACAATTTGTGGTATACCTAAATTTTCCAAAGTTTCTATGATATTTCCTGGTTTTTTAAGGTTAAAATGAATAATATATTCATCAAATCCAGTTGTTTTTTTTTCAGTGGATAAATCTTGAATGGAGATTTGTGGTACATTAAATTTAAAATCAAATTTATGTAACTCTGGGTCTTTTTCAATTCTTAGTTCACTTTCTACTGATTGTGATAAACTCAAATCAGTTAGAATTTCACTCTTAGTTTTTCCTTTTAATTCTAATAACAGAAATGGATTATAGTCTATAACTCGAGCAAGATACAAAATAACAGCAGCAATATGTTTGCAGGGGATCGCCTTATCAGGACAAGAGCAAGTAGCATTTAATCCTTTTGAGGCATCTGGGAATAATGAATATTCGGTGTTATTAAAAATCGTAATTAAATCTTCTGGTAAGAAACCCTCTAATAATTCAATCAGATTGATGGTTTTATTTTTAAGATTAGTTAATATTGATTTCCATCCTTCCTTGGGGATAGTTTCAAAATTTATTTTCACACGATACGGTGTTGGAGCAGTACCTTGAACAGTTGCGAAAATTTGACCTGGATTGATGGAAAGATTATCTATTCGGCGTTCGTCTTTAACATACTCAATTCCTCTTTGCATTCTAAAAGGGCGTCCAATTTTTAGATTTGATTGAATCCATTGTTTTCCCCATGATGTTTGAGCAAAATTTATAAGATCTCCCTTTATCTGTTCAACTTCTTCATGAGTACGTTGTTTCTCGTATTCAGTCTTTCTTTGAGGTACAGATGGTCTTTTTTGTTTAAGTCTTCGACTATCCATAAATTCTTTTTTGCGATTGCTTATTTTTACCACTTTTTTTTTAATTACTTAAAATTAATAATTCTCTTAATTTTTCATCATTTAGATCTGAAATCCAAGATTCTCCTGTAGATGTTATAATTTTATCGGCTAAATTTCGCTTTTCTTCTAATAAGGTATCAATTTTTTCTTCAATTGTGCCTTTTGTAATAAATTTATAAACATTTACTATTGATTTTTGGCCAATTCGATAAGCTCGATCAGTAGCTTGATCTTCAACTGCAGGGTTCCACCAGCGATCAAAATGAATGACAGTTGTACCTCGAGTAAGATTTAATCCTGTCCCTCCTGCTTTTAGTGATAAAATTAGGATTGGAGGACTTTCAATATCTCCTGATTGAAATTCATCAATAATTTCTTTTCTTTTTTTTTCTGGTACACTACCATGAAAGTAAAGGATTTTAAATTTGTATTTCCATTCAAATAATTTTTGTATAATATCTCCCATTTGGGTAAATTGAGTGAATATTAAAACCTTTTCTCCATTAGAAATAACTTCATCTGTCATTTCTATTAATCTCTTCAACTTTTTTGACTGAGAAACAATTTCTTTCATTTCCTCATTTAAATCCCTTGTTTTAATATCAATTTTAAGATATTGATAAGGATGGTTACAAATTTGTTTCAATTTTACCAATAATCCTAAGATTAAGCCCCTTTTCTTTCTTTCATTAGATGAAGTAGTCTGAATTTCATTTAACGATTTTTCTACAAGTTCTTGATAAAGTTTCACTTGGTTTTTACTCAATTGAACTAGAATTTTAATTTCATTTTTTTCAGGTAAATCCTTAATAATAGATTTATCTGATTTAACACGGCGCATAATAAATGGAGATATAATTGCTTTTAAATTATCAATTAATTCTTGATTTTGAAATCGTTCAATTGGTAAAACAAATTTGTCTTGAAATTCACCGACACTTCCCAAAAGACCAGGATTTAAAAAGTTAAATAATGACCAGAGCTCAAGTAAACGATTTTCTATGGGTGTTCCACTTAAACAAATTCTATATTGACTTTTTAATTTGTATATTGCTTGGGTTTGTTTTGAATAATAGTTTTTCATATTTTGACTTTCATCTATGATAATTCCACTGAAGTGAATTGTTTCTAAAAAATCAATATCATTTCTAATAGTTCCATAAGACGTTAGAAATATGCGATGTGGTGTTAAGAACTCCGGAATTTGTGTAGCTTTTTTATATCTTTTAACTCCGTGATGAAGAATTACATCTAATTCAGGAGCAAATTTTTTTAATTCACGGTACCAATTAAACAATATTGAGGTAGGACACACAATCAAAACACTCCCAGAATTATTAGGATTGTTTTCTTTAAGAAATAGTAATAATGCAATGATTTGAATTGTTTTTCCAAGTCCCATGTCGTCAGCTAAACATAATCCAAAATTAAATTTTATCATATTTCCCATCCACGTAAGGCTTTCCTGCTGATAATGACGCAGATTCCCTTTAAACGAAGATGGACAAGAAATATCCTCAAAAGAATCTATTGATTGTATCTTTTTAATAATTTCACTTAATTCTCCTTCAACAACTACATCATACTTATGACCATTTTCTTTTAATTGAATCTCTCCCATTAAACCAAGCTTTAAAGCATCTATATAACTTTTTGTTTCAGATTGATTAATATTTTTCAAATCTTCAAGATCTTGTTGGTCTACTAAAATCCATTCTCCTCTTAGATTAATCAGAGGTTCGTTAGAGTTAATTAAATTTTGGAATTCATTTTCTGTGATTGTTTTTCCTCCAAGTCGGGCTTCCCATCTCGCCTCTAGAATTGAATTGATATCGAATATTGATGGTAAAACAGTAGATTTTCCTTTTATAAGCTTTTTACCTTCTTTTGATCGAATTATCAGCCTAGCTGTTAAACGTTGTTTTCCTCCTCTTGTAAAGACATTAGGTAGAACAATATTAAATCCAATTTGAATTAGTAGATCTTTTGGATATTTCAAAAAATCAATTACTTCACTGAAAGAAAGTTTGATTTCATGTTGAATTTTTTTTAAAAAAACTCTTTTGATTGGTGGAAAAATCTTTGAAGCTGTACCTAATGCTCTTAAAATTGTTTCTAAATAGTGTTCATCGCTTTCAAGAATTTTAGAAAATTCTCCTTCTTTCAATTTATTTCCTTCCCAGAACTCATTTAAAGGAATAGTTTTATTTCCATCCTGTAATAAAAGGGAGAATATTAATAACCAATCATCTTCATTCTGTTCAGGATATTTTAATTCTAAACTCAAAGTAAATTCATGCTTTAATTGAATACTTTGAGCCGATTGAGTCCAATTCTTAAGTAAGGTGGGTAGTATTGTTTCATAAAATTCATCAACTTTAAAACCTGAATCTTTTTTGATAAGTGATTTAAGAAATTTATAATCCCACCTTACTATATAGTCTTGTTTCGCTTCATTTTTTAATTCTGTACTATAAAATTCTTCGAAAGTTTGAAATTTGCTTTTATTCAATGTAGAACGTATTAAAAAATCTCCAACACTATCAATGAATGTTGAAAAAATGTAAGATGGGTGCCAAAGACCATTTGTTTTAATCACCCCTTCTTCATGGAAAGAGTTTATAGGAAGACAAAAGGCTGTCCAAGAACTATGATTTAAAATAGAATTAAAACGATCTTTATCATACTGAGACTTTAAAATTAAACGCCATTCACTAGTATAACTCTTATCTGTACTTGGTTCTAACACAGGTACAAATTGACCTTTATTTAATAATTCGAATAATAATTTAGTTAGTAAAGCCCATGTTTTTATAGAATTACTATATTGTAATCTACTTCGATCAGGATTATCAATTATTTCCAATTGATAAAGTAATTTGGTTGCTGGTAAAATGGGAATGATTTTTCCTACGTGTGTAACAATTTCAAAAAACGGTGTCGAAGATTTACTATTTTCTTTTACATTGGTTGAGCTATGAGGAATTGCTAAGTTAATTTTACAGGATAGAAGCTTTTGAGTTGGAATACTTGGAAAAATAAGTTTGATTTTCTCAGTTAGCTCTTTTTCAGATTGATTCAAAGGAATCCATAAAAGGAAAAAGTTAGTATTTTGAGGAAGTTGTTTTCCTTCAGAAATCAATTCAAAACCACTTGAACGTTCATTCCAATAAGTTGTTGGAATATAAATCAATTCAAGTGTATTAACTAATTTCATATATTTATATCGCTCAAATACAATGAAAATTATTTTCTTTACTATTAATTATTAATTAATTGATTTTGGGAACTTATTTTCTATATATAATTCTATCTTTATAATTTCATCTAACAATTCTTCACGTTCTTTTCAATCAAGTACGTACAATTTTCTAATTCCAAATGGAACTACCTTTTCCTTTGATAGTTTAATTTCCTTTGCGGTAGGATGTTTGAATTGCTTCTTATTTTTAAAATGATTAAATCCAACTTTTTAAAGTTTTCAACTTTTCTTTTACAATTTTATTTATAACTTAGCTAATATCGCTTCCCTAAAAGAATAAAAATCTTTTAAATCATTTTGTAAAACATTATAGATAATTTCATTGTCACTTTCTAAATAAAAATGTCCTAATAAATTGCGAAATCTTGCCATTTTAATTAATCGAGTTGAAAGTTCCTCGTTTATAATATTATGTTTAGCTAAAATTTTTATCACCTCGCTAAATGTTTCAGGCTTTTCTGTATTATTGAGAGAGACAATATGATTTCCGATATCAATACATATGTTTATACAAATTTCTAAAGTTCTCTGAGCTGTAAAATAGTTCTTATAATTAGATAGAAACGCTCCTTTTTTGATACTTTTGAGCTCATTTAATATATCTAATAGCTCAATTAACTTATTAAACCTAGTAATTACTAAATCACGATTTATTTTAATTTTTTAACGCCTCCATGATGGATATCTTATCATACATGTCTAACATTGGCTTGATATCTAAATAATAATATAAAATTCTTATCTCAAACTCATGCTGGATTTTCTTTTCCTTTGAATAGATATTCCGCCCCCCTTTTATAACATTGTATAAAAATCGAGGCGTAGCATCGTTTAAAATGCATGTATCTATTTCAATCTTCTTATTGAAATCTTTTTCAATTTCTAAGCTTAATTCGACTTGATATAAATAGGGTTTTTTGAATGTTTTATCAAGGAAAATTCCAATATCAATATCACTGAATTCTGTTCTGTTCCCTGATACATAAGAACCATATAAATAACATAGTAATATCTCATTATGATTTTCAAATATGTTATTTATTGCTCTTTCCAACTCATCTATATCTATAATGTCGTGTTTTACTCTTTCCATCTTATTTTAAATAACTTTTTTTATTAAATGCAAAATTAACTAATTATTATATGCCTTAATAATCTAATAATTTTTTATTATAATACATTAAACTTATTGTTATTTTTTAGATATTTTTGAACTACTAAATCTAATAGTAAAAAAAAATATGATTTTGTGATATTTTTAGATGTTTTTAACTATTGACTTAGAACAATAATTTAGGAAATTTATTTTTCATTGCTAATTCCCTTTGAATGATCTCATCTAATAATTCTTCACGTTCTTTGCCAGAGAGCACTTCTAATTGTCTAATATTTAATGGATCAACTTTTTCTTGTAGTAATTTAAGTTCTTTTATTGTTGGAGGTTTAGTTTCTTTTAAATTCTGGGGAATAACTAATTCAAAACCAGTTGAATCTTTTACAGTTTTAAGTTCAATACCAGGATGGATTGAATTTAATCTCATCTTTTTTGTTTTTTCATCAAAATCTAAATAAGCAAGATTGGTAATGACGCATTGTGGGCCTGAACCACCACATATCGAAGGTTTTCCTTCAGGAAATCCAACACCAGAGATGAAATATATATCTTCTGTTGGTACAAAAGTTCTTTTATCGTGACGAGGAGTATAAAGAAAAGAACCACGAGAATAAAACATACTAAAATCAAGAATTCCTGCAGCACCAGGAAGTCTTATTTTAGGTTTTTCCCAATCACCTATACACACATTATTTGTATTTCCATATTGATCAATTTGAGCTGGTCTAAAGAATTCAATGGTTGTAAGCTTATCGGAAGGAAGAGATTCTAAAGTACATTCTACACTATCTTGAAATCGATACGTCCGAGCGGTATTCATCTCAAGATAAAGTAAACTTACTTGTCGAGGCTCTAATACAAATGTATTCCCCATAATATAATGATATATTGCATCAGGAGCATGAGTTACTTTTGCTAATGTGAATGCTGCCCAAACCATTGGAGTTGCCACGCCAACAATCATTACATCATCGTTTCTGACTTCTCTTGCCATTAAAACAGTCATCATTTCATCAAATGTATAATCTTTTGAATATTCACTCATTAGTTTATCCTCCTATAATAATATATTAAAAATGGTTTGTACTCCACCAGTTTCTTCGAAATATTGAATAGGTGATTTATCTAATATGAATTTTTTCTTATATTCTTCAAAATCGTTTTTTAAATAACATTGAATGTGCCGCGGATCGAATGTATAGATAGGATAACATGAGGTTGGATGCGCTCCAAAAGGAACTTTAACAACCGCACTGGTGGTTTGAAGGGGTAATTGGGCTTTTCCTGATAAGTAGCGTATATCTTCTGTTTCTACTAATTTTTCGCAAGTAATTATTGTTTTTTTCGCTGTTTTTCCCATATCAGCGTCCATCCATACAGCTCCAGCAATATTACCATTTCCAAATTCATCAGCATATGGTACATGAATTATGGCTACATCTAAATCTATCTTAGGTACTGCCATAACTTGAGTTCCAGAACCAAGAGGGTCTTCGATCTGTTTAATATCATTCCTTACTTTCGGCATATCGGTTCCAATAAGACCTTTTAGAGGCATAAAAGGTACTTTTAAATATGAGGCTCTTAATCCTAAAGCAATACTAGCCTCACTTTCTTCGGATATTTTGATGGAACCAGATTCTACCGCTTTTCGGAAATGTGGAGCCATCCCAAAAATCTCCATCCCTACAAAACATGAACGGACTTCCGAAACACATCCTCCAGCAATTAACATATCAACTTCAATACCACCGACAAATGTACATAAAGATAGATCCTTTATATTTTGTTTAATTATTTCTCTACAAGCACTTATTGGTTTTCTCCAGAAAGATAACCCTCCTATCCCTACTAGATCACCATCTTGTATATATGTAGATATAGCCTCTTCTAATGACATTAATTTACTAGTTCTCATGAAAACTCTCTTTATTTATTTAAATAGCTATAACTCAATACTTTAAAATTATAATTGTTTATTGAATTAAAATTAATATAATCCTAAATTATTAAAAAAAGTAATTGGGTAAGAATTCTAGCAATTGTCTATTTATTACATAAGACAGAAAGTAAAAGAGATTACTCATGAATTTTAATGGTTATATTTAAATAATTTTCAATTATAAAAAGAAATTATAAAGAAAATCATTAATTTTTCATTGCTTTATACTTTTAAGTACGATATACACTATTTTATAGCAATAGTTGCTTTTCCTGATTATCTACATTAATAGAAACAAATACTTAAATACGAAATTAATCCTAATAATCCTCATGAAATTATCAAGTAATGATTTCAAACATAATCAATTATTAGATAGAAAATTCTCATTACGAGAAGGGAATAAATCTCCTCATCTGAAATGGGAGAAAGTCCCTCTAAATGCTAAGAGTTTTGCTATTTCATGTAATGACCCAGATGCTCCTGCAGGCGATTGGATCCATTGGCTTGTTGTGAATATACCAAAAAATGTTACCGAAATCCCTCAAGGAGGCCCAATTCCAGGTGATCAGCTACAAAATGATTTTGGAAAAACTGGTTATGGTGGTCCAGCCCCCCCTAGTGGCACACACAGATATGTATTCAAGATCTATGCATTAGATGTTGATAAATTAAAAGGAGTCAATAAGAAGAATTTCTCCGAAGAAATGGAAGATCACAACATAATATCTGCTGAAATAGTTGGATTGTATAAAAGTAGAAAATAAAATACATTAAAAAATAATTAAAAATCTTTTTTTTAAACTTTTGAATCATTTAAAGAAAACACACCATCTAGATCATTTTTATTTCAATTAAAGCTCTCGGATTTACAAGCATAATACTGTAATTACTTTTACTGCTAAAAACTACTTGTTGATATTGGATTAGTTTTTTTTTGCTTTATCTAATTGTTTTTTTAATTTTATAAAAAATTCAGGTGCAGATAATTGAAAAGGTATTGGATACCTTGTACCTGCTTTATGAGTTTTTTCCATACCTTCTATTATTTCATTAATAATTCCAAATGGTATAGAAGCGATTAAATCAGTATCTAATGCCATTCCGAAGCGACGATCACCAAGGCAAGGGAAGGCAATTTGCAAATCTCCTGTTAAAATTGCTTTAGTTATTGTATCAGCACAGACTCCATCACAAAAAGTTGACATTGAAACTCTTCCACCCTTCTTCCATAAATATCCTTGAATGATTCTCATTATTTGAGCGGAATTCCCCCAGATTAAAATTAAATCAGGTTTAAAATCTATACGTTCCAATGCTCCGGACACAATAGCGGAATATTTACCATAGGGAATTTTAGGCATAGAAGCAGTCGTCTTTTTAGCTGCTTCTTTAGTTTCATTATATCTTCCAATAAAGAATGCTCCTTCTTCAAACAGTTTATGTGATTCTTCAAAACCTATAGAAATTCCTGCTAATGGGCATAAATTATCTTCTTTTGTACATCCCATCGTCCAACCATAATATCTAGCATAACTAAATATCTGACAGAGTGCAATTTTATGTTCCAGTTTTTTTAAAAACTTGATAGTTTTTAAATCTTCAGAGTTTTGAAGTAATTTTATACCAATTGGAAATGTAGCTAATCTCAAATATTTATTCAGTTGATTATTTAAAATCTCATATTTGCCCATGAAATAACACCGATCTAGCATTAAAAACTAATTAAATAATAGAGTATTTCAAAATATAATAAATTAATAGATTAAAAAACAATGACTATGAATAGAAAAAGATTAAAGCAAGGCTTAGTTCAAGTATACTTTGGACGAGGAAAAGGCAAGACCACTGCTGCAATAGGGCAAGGTGTACGTGCAACGGGACATGGTTTAAAAGTATATATGATTCAATTCATGAAGGGTAATTATAAATATGGTGAAATAGAAGCTATTAAAAGTATTTCTAATTTTGAATTAAAACAATTTGGTAGTCCAGATCTAATCGCTGAACCAGGAGAATTTGATTTAGAAGAAGGTAAAAAGGCATTAACCTTCGCTAAAGAAATTATCATGAGTGATGAATATGATATAGTTATACTTGATGAAGTAGGAGTTGCAATATCGATGAATGTTATATCTATTGAACCTATATTAGACATAATAAAAAATAAACCAGAAAAAGTTGAATTAATCTTAACAGGAGGTCCAAAAATGCATCCGAAGCTAAAAGAGTTAGCAGATTTAGTCACAGAAATGCGAATGATAAAACATTATTATTCCTCTCAAGGAATTACTGCTCGATATGGAATTGAATATTAAAGTAAATCCTAATTTTGTAAAAAAAAATAAAAAAAAGGAAAAGCAAACATAATTATTTCGATTTCTCCAAAATCGTAAGTTTTCTTTTTCTGATCGGATAAAATCATAATATTCTTGTCTAATTACATATTTTTAAAGTATTATATCTAAATTATAATTACAAATTTTGAATAACCGATGAGACTTGATAGTTTGGATACAAGGATGCGTAGGAATTTGATAGTTTTAGTAATTACTAGACTAATTCATGGATTTGGTACAAGTATATTTACCATTATTTATCAACCATTTCTATTAGAACTTACAAATTCAATAGTATTGACAGGATTATTTATTTCAATAGGATCAATAATACAATTTATACCAATGCCCTTAATAGGGAAAATTTCTGATAGGTTTAACCGTCAATACATTCTTATTTCAAGTATTCCAATATATATTATAGGTCTTTTATTTTTTATATTTGCAAACCAGAGTAGTTTATATTTTGTTGTTTTTGGGATAATATTTTACTTTTTGGGATTTATTTTGAATAATATAAATGCTCAATTTTTAGTTGCTGAAAATACTAATGAATCCAAAGGAATAATTTTTGGTTTTATGTTTTTTTCTTATTTTGGTGGAACTATTGCAGGATCTTTATTGATAATTTTTGGACAAGGATTAAATTCTAAATTTTATCTGATGTTTTTTATTATATTATTACTTGTTGAAGAAGTATTTTTCATATTTTTTCTTACTCCTCAGACTCTGTATAAACAAAATCAAAAAATTCAGAAGAATAATTATAAAAAAGAAAATATGTGGGTTAAGATTTTCAAAACTAAAACACTAAGAATGATCTTAATTTTTTTCACATTAGACCTATTTGTATATAGTATATCTCTTTCAATTTATACTGGAGGATTAAACGATTACTATAATCTCACTAAAGAAAATATAGCCTTCATTACATTGTGGTTTAATATAGCGAATGCCATATTCCAAATTCCCGCGGGTCATATAACTGATAAAATTGGCAATAAAAAAACATTAATCTTGAGTCAATTCTTTGGGTTTGGATTTTTTTTCATGAACATATTATCTGTTATTCTTTGGATGAATTATATTAGACATACATTAATTATAACATTAAGTATTGGATATGTTCTATTTGCTTTATCTGTCTGCACATTTATACCTGCTGAGCAAGTAATTCTAACCAATTTAGGTGAAGATCAGAAAGCTGAATCTTATGGAATAGTATCATTCTTTAGAGGTATTGGATTGATTCCTACTGGAATTATAGGGGGCTTAATCGTAGAAAATGTTCATTATATCGCACCATTTATCTTTAGCACCATAGGAATTCTATTTGAGTTGTTATTTCTTATAAAATATTTTCATGATTAACAATAGATCGTTAAAGAAAACTAAAAGCATTATATTTAATTAAAAATTCAATCTTAAGGTTATCGTAGGAAAAACTAAAAAAGAATATTTAAAATTTCCATTATTATTAATATAGAAATGAAAAAAGATTTATTTACGAGATTAGGGATAATACCACCTAGGAAAAAAATAACATTTTATATATTTATAATAATACCTCTGTGTTATCCATTTCTTATACTATATATGAAATATAATGGAATTATGCCTCAACTTTTTATGCCTAATGATTTTCAAGCTTATTATCATGCATCTCAACTAATTTTTAAAGATATCACATCCTTATATTATGATCCAGGATTTGTAATGCCGTATCGTTATTTTCCTCTTTCACCTCTATTTCACATTATATATGGGCTGTTTCCATATGAAACTTCTTATATAATTGGATTATTTCTAATTTATCTCCAATCTGTAATAGCTTATTTATTAGTTCTCAAAATCACAAAAGAGTATTTCAATCATAATGATAAAGAATATGTATGGTTATTTTATTGCATTGGGTTTATAATACTAGTACCTTACAACATTATATTATACCTTCAAATTCAAACGTCAATTACTGTTATGCTAACCGTTCTATTAGGATATTTTTATTTTAAAAAGAAAGAAAACGAATTTCGTAACAATCTAATTGGTGGAATTTTTATAGCTATAGCAATAATGCTTAAACCAACAGTTTTAATTGTGTTACCTTTTCTAATTGATGTAAAAATTAATAAGTCTCAAATACAGATTAAAACATCTTCATTTCTTAGAATTATACCAAGTTTTGTTATGTTATGTCTAAATATAATATTTTTTGTAATATACCCATCCTTACTTTTTGGATTTATTCAAAATAATTTCCATCACATATACATATTTAATGTTTTATCAGATAGTTTGACCACATTTCTCTCAAGAATTTTCAATATTCCTGCTGCAATTTTATTTTTAATAATATGTGGACTTTTATTTTCAATTCTTTATTATCATTTTTTGACCAAAAGAAATGATTTAATTTATTATTTAGCACTTTCAATTTTAATATCTTTGATTAGTTATATTGATATATGGAATCACTCTATTCTTTACCTACTTCCTTTAATTCTATTTATAGTTATGAAAACAAGATCTCCTGAGGATAAATTGAAGTTAAAGTTAATATATTATCTTACTTTTGGAATAAGTTGGCTAAATGTCTTTAATTTCTATTATAGTGTGACATTTTTTCCATGGTACTATTCATTATTTACAATATATTATCCCATTCTCTTTCTTTACTTATATGTTAATTGTCACCCTAGTTCTTTTTATGTGGAAGAACAAGAATTCATATTTTCGTAAATAGAATTAAGTAAATTAAATGATAGTTTAAAAATTTAATTTAATTATAAACTAATGATAATTAAATTGAATTTTTAAAAAAGAGACAACAAATGGCTCATGGAATTAAAGTGGAGAGATTTAAAATCCAAAAAAAAACTGATTTTTGTCTTAATAATTTCAATTTGTATTCAGATTACTATTTTTCTAATAATCCAACTTTCGAATTGGATATCTCAAAAACCGATTGATGAACCTTGGTTTACTTTTTTGACACAAACGATAGAACCATATTCAGATTATAAAATATGGTATCAAACGTTTGTTAAACAAACTTTATACGAAGATTGGCTACCATACATGGATATTTTAAGAATTAACGTTCCAGAGGCAGAATGGTATCATTATTGGTTCATTGAAAATAAGGAATTATTCCTAAATTTCATATATCCTCCTTTTTTCTTTTACATTTTAATTCTTCCATCATTTATTAGTATTGAATTAGTTTTTCTTCCATTACTTTTAACTAACGTTTTATTACCAATAGTAGTATATAAATTTTTAAGTAATAATTTTACTCAAAAAGTAGCAGAATGGGGTTTTATTGCCACTGCAGTGAATCCATTATATATTTTCTATAGTGGGGGTTTGGCTTTAAATACCTCTTTAATGACATTTTTTTTTGTTTTAAGCCTTTACTTTATCTCAACTAATCGATTTAGTTTATCAATTATATTTTTGGCAATAACTATTCTCATTAAACAAATAATTATCTTTTTTGTTCCACCAATTATGATTTATATTATTTTAAAGTCTTTTACTGATAAGGAAAAAGCGTCTTTTTACCTTTACGTAAAAAAGTTTATTATTTATTTTGGAATCTTAATTACTATTTTATTTCTGGGGTCTTTACCTTGGATTTTAATTACACCTAGTAATTATTTAATTTCAATATTAACTCCTGAAATACAAGTACCAACTTTTCTTCCACCTTTTCACTTTCCTTACCCACATTATAATTATCCCATATTTTGGTATGATTTTTTGTACAGTTTAAAAGCTCCTTATCTAGTATTTTGGTTTTTTGGATTTCTAAATTTTACCTATATAGGAATAATTAGCCTAGAAATTGTTGTGATATCTATGCTCATATATTGGCATAATAAAAATATCCTGAATTGGGTAAAATTTCTTGATATAATTATATATACTGCATTTTTAAGCTACCTTTTTTTTCCGAGAGGACTTTATAAATATTATTTTTCATTCTACGTACCTCTTGTTGTTCTATGGATATGTTTTCATTTTGGGTATAGATTATCAAATAATAAATCAAAAAGGACAAATTGGATTTTAATAATTGTATTAATTTCAATAATATTTATGCTTTTACCTCGTACCTATTATCTGATTTTAATTTGGGGTTTGTTTTTTTATATCTTAAATCAAAATCATATCTTTACAGATAAAATGATGAGTGATATTTCTATTTAGATACTTGGAGTAAATCCTAAAAATAATCTAATAAAACAAAAAATTAAATAAAAGTAAAGAAAATTTATTAAATAATTTCTGGTTCATTTTTACCCATAAGAATCATTCTTTTTCTTAAAAAGTAAAAAGCTACTACACCTGCTGCAGCTACAGAAATTATACTTATCACTATAGCGAAAATAATAATTGGATCCATGCCAGCATCTGTAATTTCGACAAGATTGATTGTTATAAATTTCACAGATTCAATATTGTTTACTTTATCTATAGAATAATAATATATTATATGAGATCCTATGACATAATTTGATAAATTAAATGGATAAATATAGTCATTCCAGGTATTGTTGTCAATCTTATACTTGATACTTGCGACACCAGAACCGAATATATCACTTGCAGTTAAAGTAAAGGTTGTAGACTCCAAAACTTTACCGATTCCACTATAAGGCACAAAAATAATTGTTG
Source organism: uncultured archaeon (assembly GCA_964409945.1). GTDB lineage: Archaea > Asgardarchaeota > Lokiarchaeia > Sigyniarchaeales > SOKP01 > Loki-b32. The sequence goes on from CAYPFJ010000008.1 coordinate 81,518, forward strand.
TTATAGGGGGAATAATGTCTTTTTGAACGGTTAAAATGTCAGAAAATTCTCTACTCATTGAATCATTGATATAAAAGGTGATTAATACAGTATCATTTCCAAATTTATCCCATTCTGTCTGATCTATCTCTCCGGTCAACCCAACAAAGGTTATATTTTTTTGTCCGACACCCAATGAATACCAAGAAGTATTTAAATCGTCTTCAAGATTGATTAAAATTTCAAAATTAAATGTGGTATCTCCGAAAAATTGATATTGATTTGGTGAAACAATAATAATTCCATAACCGATTTTAAAGCTAACTTGTACCTCTCGTACGTTAATATGTTGATCTGATCCAAGCATAGGATACCCTGTATCATTAGCCCATACATATAAAATATATTCTCCATCTTCAAGCTCCCAACTATCGGGTCCATTTTCATATATTTGTGCCCCCACTTCTCCCCCCTGGCTAGTTAAATCCACCCAATCGCTAGAATCTACATTCCAAAACTGATACCATATTGTATCTGTATCTAAGTCTGGACTAGTAATATTTACTTCTAAAATGTTAGCTGTAAATGATTTATTTATAGGGGAGAGTACATTAATTGTAGGTGGCGTTATATCAATTCTATCTGCATCATAAGTGAGTCCTGGAGCATTATATTCCCATATTATATCATTAGTGGAATTAACTTCGATTATTCGATTATTACCCGAATCTGCAATAAGTATGTTTCCATTAGGCAATAAATCGGCATCACGTGGCCAAACTAAACTTATTTGAGAAGAGTTCAGTTCCCATACTATATTACCAAGTTCATCAACTTGTATTATTCTGTCATTCTTAGAATCTGCAATCATAGTGTTTCCGTTAGCAAGCCTATCTGCATTGTGAGGACCCCATAGTTCTGTGTGATTCTCAGCTTCTGGAGAAATATCATATTCTAATAATCCATATTGCCAAATGATATCACCTGCTGGATTGATTTCAATTATACTATCATAATTTCGTAGGGTAATTAATGTGTTCCCGTTTGGTAGTCGATCAACATCATTTAAATGCGTCCAGTCTTCTTCAGGTATCGGATCAGGAGCAACAAGATAGTCAATGGCACGCCATTCCCAAACTATTTC
>CAYPFJ010000009.1:0-8034 GCA_964409945.1 uncultured archaeon
ATAGCGGAAGCGATAATATGCAGATCTTTAGGTAAAGTAGCTTTTGCTAATAAAAATAAAGTGCTCGCCCAGTATGCTAATTCTTCAATATAAACACATGGAGGTGTGACTAATTCTAATATATAGGTAATTGCTGTTACATTTCCATCTCTTGCAAAAGAATCTATATCAACAGAACTATCTCCTAAAGCATAGCGTATATCCATTGTATACCCTTTTTCAAGATCATCTCTTCCCCAAGGTCTAGCTAAAACTTTTTGTCTAATATAATCAGGAACGGGTAAAAAATCCTCTCTTCCCTCGTAGAGCATTTCGTCCATAATTTTAATTGCATCCTTCACAATTTCTTTCATTCGGTAAACCATTTCTTCTCCGGGAGGATATTCACCACTATCATCAGCAATTATTAATTCCATTTCAATCCCATGGGTGAATGGTAAAGGAGTCCAATGTTCAACATCAGCTAACATATCAGCCCATGGTCTTTCAGGGATGTTTACCTCCATATAATCTGTTCCTAAAAATAATTTATCACCCGATCTATCAATACTTTGACCCAATGAAATACCTATAGGTGCTTTTGCTTTTCCTTCTTTTACGTATAACTGAGAAAAAGTATCAACTGATGGATCATCTTTCTTTTTCTTCTTTTTTTCTTTCTTTTTTTTATCTTTTACCATAGAAATCTTACCTTCTGATTGCTATTTTCTCTCTTTTTATTCGCTTACAATAAATATAACAAATCCTAATTTTATAGTTTTAGGTTGTTTATTTCATTTTAGAGTAAAGACTGTATTAAAGTCTTAAAAATATTATAATCGTTGATGAACTCGTAAGATAAGACTAAATTAATAATCTTACATTTATTAGAGGGCAAAATTTGCTTTAGATCATCGGAGATTTTACCTCCATTGAATAAAGAATCATCAACAATTAGATTAATGGGGTCTCCGATTTTTTTAATATTAGAGTAAATATTATTATCTATATCAGATTCCTGCGATATAATCACAGTTGGTTTTCCTAGATATGGGATGAAATCTAAATTAAAAATTGATACTTGGCCAGGAGTATTTTCGAAATTCTTGAAAAATTGTTTCAATGAACTAGTTAATACTCTAAACTCATCCTGATTATAATTATTTTTTGATGGAAAAGTGTAATATGCGATTGATTTGTTTAGAGCATATTTTAAATCGTTATATACACGGTCTAGTATTGGAAAAATGCTGAAATCAAAAGCGAATAAAGAGATAAACACATTACTAAAATTAAAATCATTTACAAGGACATTATTACTAATGTTTCCCCCCGTTAGGCTAAAATTTTTAATATCATTCGTAATGGTGGAAACGTAAGTATTTAATAGAAAATATTGAGAAAAGGCTAATTCCGAATCATGTTTTGTTTTAATTTCATCAACCATTATATAAATATCATCAAATAAATCTTTCGCGATTTTTTCTTTAACTTCTTGAATTGTTATACGTTCAATAATAGCATTTGCAGAAGTGGGGTTATCGACCTCAGCTAGAGCATATAGTGCATTTTTAAGCATTTTATAAATTGACTTATCAAAACCAGCTACAAGAATTTTGAGAAGTGTCTTAATTATTAAGTTAATTACATTAATTAATTCAGTTCTTGCATTTTGTTCTTTTAATTTCTTAGCAATATTAAATAGAAGCTTAATTCTCAGAGTATTATTATCAATTAGTTCTCTTAATTTCAAAGCTAATAAAGGATCCGAGCGGATAATTTGACCATAAATATTAATTAGAAGATTTTCTTTAATAGACGAATTCTGAATTAGATTTCCAATTTTAATTGCTTGTTCGGGATTATTTAATACTTGATCTAATGCTAGAATTTTGAATACATTTTGTCGCTTTTCTAAATCTGGTAAATTTGAGACTATTTGAAGCATTACATTAGGATTTTTTAAAGCATAAGCACGAATTAGATTAAGATAGAAATTTCTCTGTTCATTCTTATTTGAAAGCATTAATGCTAATTTTAATGCCCTTTGAGGATTATCGATTGAAAGATATCCTTTAGCAATTTGTTTTATATAAGCTTCCATTTTTTCAAGTAATTCAGAGCTAGATTTGTCTGATGATTGTGATGATTTATATTGCTCTGTTAATGAACCTAATTGATGTTCAGCCTGTTTTAATACTTTTTCCTTCATATCAATAATAAAATCTTCTGGATTAAATTTTTCAACTGTTTCTGTAACTTTAAATGCTTGTTTATCTAGAATTTTCTTAATTTTACTTGTTTGGATAGACTCTCTCACTTTTTGTACTTTAACGGTATATTCAACAATCTTAAGCCAGTGGACATTAATTGTTAATTTACCAAAACCATCAGAATTAGGATCTAATTTCAAATCAATACTCTTTGTTTCCCCTGGACCAAATTCAATATTAGTCTTAAAACTATCAGGTTCTATGTTAATTTTTAAATTTTCTCCCTCAAAATCAAATTTAAAGTTCTCCTTTTTACTCGAAGAATTTATTGCTAGGATGGTAATCTCATTATTAATCCCAGGTATTAATAAATTTTGCGGGAATTTTGTGATGTTCAAAGAGATGATTTTGTCTGCATTTGCCATAATTTAAATTATTTATTTGTTCACGTTATAAATAGTAATTCTAAATCTCTCATTAATTTTTAGGTTTAACAATTATTAATGATTTATTTTTTTTAGATTTATGAATTAAAATAGAAAGAAGAATTATTGTCCCATTCGTCGATTTCTTCGTAGATAATCTTCTAAATCCTCGATAACCATTTCTTTATTATAATCAGGCCAGAAATCATTTCTAAATTTAAATTCTGCATAAGAAGAATCCCATAACAAGAATCCAGAAATTCTTGCTCCATCATCCATTCCCGTTCTAATTACATAATCTAATGGAGGAAAATTTTTTGTATAAAGGTGTGCTTTAATTAAATCTTTACTAACTTGTTCAGGTTTAATTCCATTACTAACTATTTCCTTCACAGCATCCACAATTTCTTCATGACCATCATACATAATACAGAGATTAATGAAATTTTGACTATGGCCCTTAGTAAATTTAATTAATTCTTCAATCTTTCTTCTTACTTTATCTGGTAGCATTGAAACCCGGCCAATAACATTAAACTTAACCTTTTCCTCTTTTACAATTGATTCATTTATAATTGTATCGACAGCTTTAATCATTATGTTATAAATATACTCAAGCTCTTTATTATTACGCTTTCTTACATTATCAAGTGATAATATATACAAACTTAAGTAGTGGATACCGGCATCAAAAAAATCGAATAATCTTTTTTTGAGATTTTCATATCCAATTAAATGACCCAAATTAATATCTAAGTTTCTTTTTTTCGCCCATCGACGATTACCATCGATGATCAGTCCAATATGCTTAGGTAGCATATCCTTTGCTGTTTCCTTTAACGCTTCTAAAGTAGTTACCATCTAACCCATTATAATATTGTATTCTTTTCAATATTAATATGAATATTAAAAATATTAAATCTTCCTTACAATTTAAAGGATTTATAAATTATTGATAGAATTTTTACGAGTAAAATTAGGTAGTTTTAGGTTAAATCTCTCGATATTATTCTTACCTTAAGGTTTACAGCTACATTTTTTAAGTTTTGAATGTTTGTAAAAGAGTGATACTAAGATTCAAAATTATGTTAAATTAAAAGAACTTGCTTTAGAGAGAAAAGTGGATCCAGAAAAATATGAAAAGGGCTTATTATCTAAAGAAATGCGTTTAGCTGAAATCGATGAAGATTAGTTTTGTAGCGAGTTCTTGAGGAAAAAAATCAAGTGTAGATTTTCCTAGTATTTCTTCTTTGTCAAGTTGAAGATAATCAGCAAAAACCTGATTTACCCTCGTATATATATCATCTTTGTCTTTTATAAAAATCATTCCAGGAATTATATCCAGCATAGTTTCCAACTCATTGCTTAATTTTTTATATTTTTCTTCTGATTTCTGTAATTTTTCTTCAGCAGTTTTACGATCAGTAATCTCCTCAAACATTTTTAAAATTTTTCATTTTCTCTCATATTTTTTTCTCCCCATTTGAAGTTTTTATGGAACATTTATGGTATTTTTAAATTATTTACTTAGATAAAGCTTAAATAATTTCTATACGACTTACTCGTTTCAATCAATTTTTACTCTACCCTGTAGTTAAAATTAAGTTAATTGAGTTAGGATTCCAACTTAATTTTAAAGATTCTATTTATTTTAAAAGAAAAACTTGGTCAAGATTTATTATCTTTAGTTGTATATGGTTCAGTTGCTAGAAATGTTGCTAAAAAAGAGAGCGATTTAGATATATTTTTTATATGTCGAGGATTTTCTGTTAATCTTGGAGATAGATTAGATTTTTTGATAGAATTAGACAAGATGAAAATTATTCAAGATGAGTTATATTTTTTAAATAATAGGAGATTTTACCCTAGTACTAGTTTCTATCCTCGTTTAGTCTCTGAATTAAAAATGAATTTTTTCACAATTGACATTGCTTTTGATTTGAAAATCATTTATGATGATATGAATGTACTAAAAAGATTTTTATCGGTTATTAATAATAGAATTAGAGAACAAGGTATTAAAAGAATATATTTAGATAAAGAACGATACTACTTAGATTTAAATATTAAATTTGGAGAGATTTTTAACTTTGAATAATAAAGACTTAGCGAAGGATTAACTTAAAGAAGCTAATTTTAAAGTAGAAACTGCAGAAAATGTAATAAATAAAAAACCTTATGCTTATTGCGTTCGTCAATGTCAAGAAGCTGTTGAATTGTCTTTAAAGGCTGCTCTAAGGATTGTAGGCTTAGATTACCCTAAATGGCATGATATTGGTAACGTATTGATAAAAGAGTAAGTTAAATCCCCCGAAATATTTCAAAATAACATAACTAAATTAATATCAATTTCAAATTTATTAATGAAATTTAGAGAACCAACCATGTATGGAGATGAAAAAAGCAGTAAAACACCTTCAAACTTGTTTAATAAGGAAGTTGCTATAAAAGCCTTAAACGATGCTAAATTCTGCTTAGAAAAAGTCGCAAACATGTTTGAATTGTTTTAAAAAAATAAAGATAAGAAATAATTATAAAACAATGATATCTTATTTCAGAATTCTTTAATATTTTACTTATTTCAGTCAGTTTTTATACAACTCATTCAATTCTTATTTAAATTAGTGAATGTAAGCTTTATTTGTCCTTTGATTGTAGATTTTTATTATTAATTATACAAACCCGTTATCAGAATCTAAAATAAGTTAACTTTCTATTTAAAAAAATCAATACTAAAAAAAAAGCTAGATCGCAAGAATTTATTTTTACACTATTACAGTTGTTATAAGTAACCTTAAAAATAAGAAATTTTACTTTAAGTGTAAATAATAAAAAGTTTTGGATCTTTTTCAACAAAATTTTACTTTAAATGTAAATAATAAAAAGTTTTGGATCTTTTTCAACAAAATTTTACTCTAAATCAATTAAGGAAATAAGAAGTGAAACCATAAGGGACATTAGAAATGATTAAACCTCATTTAAAATCGGAAAAGAAATATCGAAAAATTGCTAAAGAAATAGAAATGATTCTGGATTATATTCCAGGATTAGTATTTTATAAAGATAAGAAAAATAATTTCATTCGAGTTAATAAAGTAATTGCTGATGCCCATAAAGTGACTAAAGAAGCTATGGAGGGTAAAAGTCTATTCAACTTTTATCCAAAAGACCAAGCTCAAGCATATTGGGATGATGATTTAGAAGTTATTAATAGCGGTATACCTAAATTAAATATCGAAGAACCATGGGAAACTGAAGAGGGTATAAGATGGCGCAGTACAAATAAAATTCCTTATGTTGACGATAACGGCAAAGTTATTGGAATTATAGGATTTTCTGTAGATATTACTGAGCGCAAGAATGTAGAGCAGAAATTAAGAAAATCTCTGGAACAATTAGACACCATCTTTACAAGTCTAAAGGATGCTATTTTTGTCATATCTGATAATTATAAGTTTTTATTTAGTAATGAACCCGCCCATAATTTCTTCGGAGAAGACATTATAGGAAAAGACTGTTATAAAATAATAAAGGGATTTGAGCAGCCATGTGATCGTTGTCCAATGAAAAAATTTGCTGAAAGCGACGAGTGCATGATACGCTTTGAACAATGTATAAATACACCTTTTATTGAGGGTACTAAATATTTCGACATTATTTCATCACCAATTGAAAATTATGACGGATCCAAAGCAATCCTTTTAGTATTACGAGATAATACAAAACATGTCAAAGATGAGGCAGAAATTCGCAAATTAAGTGCGTATAATCGCAATTTAATTGAAACTAGTTTGGATCCGTTAGTAACTATTGGTCAAGATGGAAAGATCACAGATGTAAATCGTGCTGCAGGAGTAATAACAGGACGATCTCGAGAAGAATTGATAGGGACAGAGTTTTCATCGTATTTCACCGAGCCTGAGAAAGCATCTAAAGGATATCAAAAGGTTTTTGAGATAGGTTCGGTACAGGACTACGAATTGGAAATTAAGCACACAGATGGGTACGTGACACCGGTACTGTATAACGCTTCGACCATTAAAGATGAAGTTGGTAATGTTATGGGCGTGTTTGCTGCAGCACGGGACATTACCGAGCAAAAGAAAGCAGAGCATGAGTTGAAAGAATCTGAAGAACACCTTAGAATTTTAAATGTAGAGTTAGAGAAGAAGGTTGAAGAAAGGACTCGAGTTTTACAAAAAGAAATAGAAAAATCCCAAATGTATTTAGATATTGCTGGGGTTATAATGATTGTTATAAATGTTGATGAAACAATCGCTCTTGTAAATAAAAAAGGTTCTGAAATTTTAGGTTTTAATGAAAAAGAACTAATTGGCAAAAATTGGTTTGATAATTTTGTTCCAAATCGAATTAGGGTAGAAATTAAATCAGTTTTTAAAAAGGTATTGGCTGGAGAAGTTGAACCAGTAGAATATTATGAACATCCTATATTAATGAAAAATGGAGAAGAAAGACTAATTGCTTGGCATATTGTTATATTGAGAGACAATCATGGAATTAATATAGGAATACTTTGTTCTGGAGAAGATATAACCAAGCGTAAGTGGGAGGAGGAAGAAAAAATCAAGGCACAAATGTACCTTAAGAACAGTTTATCAAGTAGTATTGATGGGATAGTGCTCCTAGACAAGGATACAAGGTTTAATTTTGTAAACCCTGCTTTTCTTAATTGGATAGGTTGTAAAGCAGAAGATTTCATTGGTAAGACCGTCCTAGACGCCCCTACTTACATGACACCTGAAACGACTAAAATTATCGCTGAGCGGATCCAAGAGCGTGTGGTAACAGGTGAACCAATAGTTGGTATAGATGTGGAATTCATTGATAAGAATGGCAAATTCATGCCTGTCTCCTACTCAGCCACAGGGATTAGAGATGAGAAGGGAAATGTTCTCGGAGAGATAGTGTCTATAAGAGATATCACTGAGCGCAAAAGGAGTGAACAAGAAATGCAAAGAACTCTGGGAAAACTTAAAGAATCAGAAGAGAAATATCGATTAATAACGGAAAATGCAAATGACTTAATTGTTGTTTTAAATAGCAAATTTGAATTTGAGTATATAAATGAAAATATATATCAAAGAATTTTAGGATATAATAATAAAGATATGTTAGGAAAGACACTACAGGATATTATCCATCCTGATGATTATAAATCTTCTATTGAAATTCTAAAAGATGGATTTAATAAAGGTGAAGGAAGGGGAGAATTAAGGCTTCGCACTAAAGATGGAAATTATATTTGGGTTGAGACGATTGGAAAAGTTTTTAAAGATTCTGAAAACCGTCTTAAAGCAATTACTATTTCGAGAGACATTACTGAGCGCAAAAGGAGTGAACTAGAAATGCAAAGAACTCTGGGAAAACTTAAAGAATCAGAAGAGAAATATCGATTA
>CAYPFJ010000009.1:8134-77703 GCA_964409945.1 uncultured archaeon
AGTTTTTAAAGATTCTGAAAACCGTCTTAAAGCAATTACTATTTCGAGAGACATTTCTGAACGTAAGAAAAATATACAAAAATTAGAAAACGTGGTAAGAGAATTAAAACGTTCTAATGAAGAATTGGAACAATTTGCCTATGTGGCTTCTCATGATCTTCAAGAACCATTACGTATGGTTGTGAGTTTTACACAATTATTACAAAATCGGTATCAAGATAAACTGGATGACGATGCTAATGAGTTTATAACTTATGCTGTTGATGGTGCTACTAGAATGCAGAATTTGATCAACGATTTATTGATGTTTTCACGAGTCGGAACGCGGGGTAAACCTTTAAAAACTACAGATATGAATGTTGTTCTAGAAGCTGTAATATCTATATTTAGACTTGCAATTGAAGAAACCAACACAACATTCACTTGTGATCCTCTACCAGTGATTATAGCGGATCAATCCCAGATGATACAGCTCCTTCAAAATTTAATTTCTAATGCAATTAAATTTCGAAGTGAAGAACCTCTGCATATTCAAGTGTCTGGAGAGGTTAGGACAAATGAATGGGTATTTTCTGTGAGTGATAATGGAATTGGAATAGATCCAAAATATTTTAGACGTATCTTTGTTATTTTTCACCGTCTACATAGAAAGGGTGACTATAGCGGAACGGGAATAGGATTAGCTGTATGTAAAAAAATAATTCAACGTCATGAAGGAAAAATATGGGTGGAATCTGAAATAGGAAAAGGATCCACATTTTACTTTTCAATTCCAAAATAAGTAGGTCAAATATTATGAAAATTGAAAACATATTTGGACTTGCTTAAAAAAAATTTATAATCATATATTAAAAAATAAAAGAAAAATGTGAGGTAAGTAAAGAAAATGGGTTTTAAAAACAAAATGAGACAGGTCGAGATTTTATTGATTGAAGATAATCCTGGTGATATTCGTTTAACAAAAGAAGCTTTTAAGGAAGGTAAAATTATTAATAATCTTCATGTAGTAGAAGAAGGTGTAGAAGCCCTTGCTTATTTAAGAAAATAGGGTAAATTTAAAAATGAACCACTCCCTGATCTTATTTTATTAGATTTGAATCTACCGAAAAAAGATGGTCGTGAATTGTTAGCTGAAATTAAGGAAGAACAATCTTTTAAACATATTCCCGTAGTGGTTCTTACGACATCAAAAGTAGAAGAGGATATTATTAAAAGTATCCATTCCTAAAAAAGAAAATAACATACAATAAGATCCATCAATCGATATCAATGGAAAGATATCTTCAAATTTGGATGGGAGTGAAATTTGATCTATATTTAACTCATCTTTTTCAAAATCTTTTATTTCTTCTTGCTTCTCGTTAAAGCTAGCTAACTTTAGTAATTCAATGACATTTTGGATATCTTTAATTTTCATAAAATGGCCCTCAAAAAGTTGTCTTTCTTTACTAATTATTATATTATTTCGTACTATTTTGTAATATAAATTTAATTATTTTTCATAAATTATTAACTAATACCACCAAGGGATATTTCCACTTTTATTTTGAGGTTTAATTCTTCATTTTCTTTTCAAAAACATTTTTTCTTTAGTTATTTTTAAAATAACATATTTAATGTCAAGTGGGAAATTATAAATCATGAATATTTTGTATAATTTGTTCAAAAATAGGAATGTTCTTACCCTCTTTATAAGAAATTTCAAGAAATTCTTTCATAATTGTAACATTTTTCTTACAATCTTTTATTTTAGGAAATTCATAGAATTCTCTTAATTTATTCATTTCTCGATTATAAAAATCCTCTTCTAACTCTGCTTTCAAGAATGAAGTTAGATTTGGATCTAAACATGCCCAGGTTTTCTCAACCTTTTGTTCAAAGGCATCTGTTACACTTGTATCTTCCATAATTTTTCTGAGAGCAATGTTAATCTTTTCATTTTTTGCTGATTCATCTCCAGATTTATCGCTATCAGTATCAAAAATGATATAGATAGGGATTTCTAGCGCTTTAAAGATTAAAGCAGGTCGGTCTATATTTGTTTTACCTAACACAGGGATTATTGAAATTCCATATTCCTCAAAACTTGGTTGATTCATTTGATGGTTAATAGCTAATATTATAGCTTTATCTTCTAATCCTTCCACTAAGACAACCTTATCTGAGAAGAATCCCTCTGACATTTCAATTGTCATAATAGAAATTAATCGGCTTAATAATGTTGACTTATCATATTTTTTTTCATCTGGAATTTCGTACAGTTCTTTAATTTTTTGAGCAATTTTATCAAGATCTACTTCTTTTATGAATACATTATATTCACCATTTTCTTTTATCTTTCGTAGTATTCGAACATCCGCAACACTTGACATGTCAATTAGATATGGAGAGTGGCTACTACATATTATTTGAAACTGAAACTCTGAGTCTCTCTCTGCCATTGTTAAACTCTGAAATAACTTTTTTATTAGTTTTATTCTATTAGGATGCTGGTACAGCTCAGGTTCTTCAATTATTAAAAGAATTAGATTTTTATTATGGTTAGCACCTTCAGGGTTTTTCTCAGAATTTTCTTTATCTGCACTCAGAAATCTTTGTTCACCAATATATTGTAGAAGCATAAAAAAGAAAGATCTTTGAACTCCATGTCCTAAAAAAGATATTGGACCTTGAAAACCATACTCTTTTAATTCTGTTTCATATCTAGTTTTAGAGAATTTAATATCTCCAGATTGATGTTTTATATAAACTTCACATTCAGGAGCAAATTGATGTAATCTCTGACTTAATTCTTTACTTAACGAATTTGTTTTAGGTAAATTCTCCTTATCAACATATTTTTGGTATTCAATCTTAACATTATCCATAAATTTAGATAATTCAGTTATTTCAATATAAGTCTTTCTAATGGTTAAATCTAACAATTCATTCAAAAAAGTAGAACCTTCAGCTTTTTCTTCTTCACTATATTCATGTACAGCAGGTATAAAAAAAAAATCCATATATTTACCTAATTTTCCTGTACCTACACGTGGCCAGCCAAAGAATTGACCATTATCCATAATTAATTCTAAATCATCTGGATGATTTTGTTCCCATTCAACAAGTTGTTCCTCTATTTGATCTCCTCTTGAAACTTTCTGTAATGAATTATATTCTTCTTGAGTTCTTAGTTCATTATATAAATTTTTTTGCGGAGTCTTCTTATCTACTAAATTTCTAATTTCGATAAATTCACGACGTACTTTCTTTAGTCCATGATATTTCTGGGAAATATTTGGATTACCGGTTTCGATATCTCCTTTAGCAATTTTTATAACTCGTAATTCATCATTTTGAATATATGGACGATATTCTTCTTTTTCAATCTCACTTAAATTAAAGAACGTTATACTAACTTCAATTTGATTAGATAGATCTTTATTATGATAATCTTCAATCTCTAAACGATATTTCTCTTGCTTAAAAAAGTTTAGAGCATGTAATATCGAAGATTTTCCTACTCCGTTTTTCCCTATTAAAATAGTAAAATCACTTAGACTTATTGTAAGATCTGATCATCGCAGATTTTGTTATTACACTTTCCGAATCATCTAATTTAAACCGTTTTTCCACTTTACTTAAAGAGGGTTCTGGATTTTCTGATTTGTCGACATTTTTAATAGAGACCAATTTTGATAAGTTGGTATTGCAAGACTCTAATGGTCAATTTAGTCTCAATTTAATTTTTCAATATACCCCTCATTTCAAGACCTCCTCTTCCTTAACTATTTCTGATTTCCCTGCTGGAAAGGTATATACTATAAATCTAAATAGCAAGGATGGTATAAAACCTCTTAACGATAACTCTGCCTTACAAATACTTTTGAATAGGAAGGGAAGTTACGGTTTGGTGGCATGTTTTCATCCAGATTATCAAGATTCTATAATTCTGGTCCCAAGTGACAGATTAGGAGACCTCAAAAGAACAAATATACAACTTGGATATAAATATCAAGGTAGGGTTTATCGAGGTATTTTTGTATGTGACAATCAAGGAACTAGATTAATCAGTATGTTAGATTTTTCTGATCAAGGGATTACTGTCCGTAGTGGTTTTAATTGGGTAGAAAATTTTTATGAATATGAGCCTTCTTTTGAAAATGATATTCTCATAGGGTACCAATCAAACTTTTACGCAGCTTATATGTTTGCAACGGGGAGAGACTTCTTTGCAGTTCTGCAAGATACAACTGTTCTACTTGAACATATGAATTCTTATAAAGATCCTTTGCATCAGTTAGTCTCAGAGAGTGTCGCTACAAGGCTTAACAGTTTACCTGATTACAAACCTCCATCATTTATCACCTTCAAGGATTTAGCTCCTGAAGCTAAGACCGAATTAATAGAAGTCTTAAGTCTTGTCAATCAGTTCGCTAATTTTAAGATTTCAAGTCAGAAATATAAATATGATGCTATTTCAGATGCAATAATATCTCAAGCTTTTTTTGATAAAGATATCAATCTAATAAAATCGCTTTTAGATGATATGAGTCCATCCTTAGATGAACTTTCCGATTTATCTTATTCTAGACAGAAACTGTTATATCATACAATACATGAACTTTTTAAAGGATATTCTGGTTCCAATGATCTTATTAATGATTACAATAGGGATTTCAAAAAAATAACTTTTGGTGAGGATCCCTCACACCCAGATGCTACTATATCCTCAAATCTATATACTCAGAATGAATTTAAAGCAGTTGAGATGATAGAGGAGATCTTACCAAAGCTTTTCGGCTATAGATTTGTAGCTGCATTGAAATTAGGAATGATTTCTTTCTTTGAAGCAAATGGGGAAATTGATTTTGAACCAGTAGCTTTTACAAGATACCTTTGTCAAGAGATGTTAAATGCACGGAAAGTTAAAGCTATTAATGCTTTAGATATTAAGCCTTATAGTCACAGCATAATTACGTTTGTTGGTTCTATTGAAGCAATTTTAATTAGTCATTTTGTGTTTGGGCATACAACAACTTATGATGTAATTGATAAAGGCATTCGTACGTTATCTATGTTTGCCGCCGATTATAATTTATTTATATCCGAATTAACTGGAGATGATTTTCGCCAACCCTATAATCCTTTGACAAGAAGTAAAGATTATGGAACATTAACTAACTTATTGCAAGAGGCATATGATGGCTTGCTTCTTCCAGACCTAACTATTAGAAATAATATTAGAGGTAAGACCGCATTAATGAATGGGTTCGCCAAACTATTTCAGACTCAGTTTAGTTCTTTATTCATTCGTAATCTTGGAATATCAGCCCGTATGAATAGTTTGCTAGATAACGCAGATTCTGTTAGTAAAAGTAGTATTAATTATGCTGTTCTTAAAACTTTTGAGTATTTGATAAATCCTAAGAGATTCATAGATCCCACAGGTGTGTTCCGAAGTGTATATAGAGGGGTTACTCAATTATCATCCTTTTTAATTGAGCCTGAACATGGATGGGCAACTATATGGAGTGATAGAGGTTTAGGTAGAATTACTTTAGATTATGCAACCATAGCTCAATATTTTGGAAGAGACTTTAGTACTATCCAACCCGCATTGTATTATACAGAGCGTAACTTACAAGATGGCACCTCACATGTTGGTTATGGACAACCTTTAGATGTTCCGACCTTATTAGCTAACAATTTTATTGAAAAGATCGATCATCTCTATAATAAATTATATGACATTTTATCAACTAAGTATAGTAATGGTCAACAACTTAAAGTAACCTTTCACCAAGATACTTCACACGGAGTACATGATAATTCTAAATTAAGTTCAGTTTTAAGTGATGAAATTAAGAATAAATTTAAAGATCTAATCAATGGAGAAAGTCAGCTATCCATTACAATACAGAAAAGTGATGATAAAATTGTTAATCTAGAAGAGTTTAATAACTTTATTAATAGTATAACTTTTTATTTAACAATGTTCAATTCAATTGCTTTAATTCAGGAGGGTGATGATCAATACGGGCTAATAGCTTCACAACGTGAACTATTTGATGCAGATTACATATTCCAGTTAGGAATTGCGGGATTAAGCATCACAGGTCAGCAAATTTTGTCTGAATATCAATCGCAATGGAATCAAAATGACGAAGGACGAATAGTATGGAATTATGGTGATTGTTGGCCTATCTATCTTTTAAATGATGCGAGAGATTTAATAAGATGGTTTAATTCTCATTTTCTAGGATCTATTTCTGCATTGCGATAAAAATAATTTTTTTTAGAATCCTCTTTTTTTTTAAGTTATTTTTTTTTAATATATTTTATATTTTATAAATTCTTAAAGAGTCGCTATTTAAATATCCTATAAGACATTATCATACTAAAGCCATGGAAGAATTTCGAATTAATAAATTTTTATCACTCCGTCTAGAGGGAGGGGAGACTATAATTTATGTCTCTCATTCACGGTTTCTTCAATGTGCTTTCTTATTACTAAATATTAATGTTGATGAGATGACATCTCTCGATGAGATTGAATCGATTGATGATGCAGCAGAAAGATTAGACAAATCATTAGAGGGATATAATTATAAAATACCTCCCGAAGTTGAATTCTGGGGGCATTGTTCTAATTTACAAGTGTGGTATGAACATGATTATGATACACGGCTTATACATAGCAATCTAGCCTTTCCACTTCTCAAAAAGTTAACAGAGGCAGGAGATCCATTAGCTAAGAGAGTATTCAAAGAGGAAATAATTAAGAGATATAGAAATGGAACGGAAGCAACAAGAGAATTTCTTGAAATTGAAGGATTTTTAGAGAATTTAACTTTAGATGAAAGGTTAAACCTCATGTTAGATCAGGATAATTTCTTTGCGTTAATGGAACTATCAGAGGAAATTCCTCCTTTTGAGGAAGAAGGAATCATTATTGATTATCCAGTTATCGAATTCTTATCGACTCGTATCGCTAGTGAAAAGATCAAGATTGAAAATAAGAAGATTATTAAGATTAATTTAAGTAATCTTAAATTGCATAAATTTCCGAAAGCTCTCCTAAAATTTAAAGCTCTTGAGATTTTAAGTCTTAGAAATAATAAATTATCCGAGATACCACAAGATATTGATAGATTAAAAAATCTTAGAGAAATCTGGTTAAGTAATAATATTTTAACTTATCTTCCTAACTCTATTTGTAATTTAAAGAAACTAGAGAAACTTTGGGTTGGTATGAATCATCTTAGAAGACTTCCAGATAACATTGGAGATTTAACAGAGTTAAAGAGTTTACAACTTTCGAATAATTTTTTGAAAGAACTTCCGAAATCCATCTGTAAATTAAGAAACCTCGAATTTGTTAATTTATCAAAAAACTTGTTTAAAGAATACCCAGAGGAGTTAAAGGATCTTCAAGCCTCAAGAAATAGTATGGAAGTAAGATCTGATTTAAATTAAGTATTCTTACTTTTCATACTCTTATTATTCGAAATTCTTATTCATATCGTTAATCTTAAATAGTGTTTTACAATACAATGTTTTAATTAGATAAGTTTTTGAATAAATAAACACTATCTTGAACTACATATTTTATTGTTTTGCTGGAAAAAAGGAATAACCATGCTTTCTAATGACTATCTTTTTGGTAATGTCGGTATCGATAGTGTTGCATTCTACGCCCCTCGACACTTTGTAGAATTGAGCGAGCTTGCTCTGGCGCGAGGCGCCGATCCAGAGAAGTATAGTAAAGGGCTCTTATCAAAAGAGATGCGAGTGGCGGATGTCGACGAAGATATTATCTCTTTAGGTATAAAGGCAGGATATAATGCATTATTACGTGGGAATATAGATCCTAAGAGTATAGATGGTTTGTTTGTTGGTACTGAGACCGAAGTCTATGCAGCTAAGAGTATTTCGAATATTTTTGCTGAGATGTTAGAGATTTCCTCCAATTCATTGACTCAGGATATCTACAACGCCTGTGCTGGTGGTACATTAGCAATTCTTAATGCTATCGCCTTAGTTGAAAAGGAAATAATAAATAACGCTCTCGTCATAAGCACAGATATTTCTTCATATCATCTTGGTTCTCCAGGTGAACCAACACAGGGATCAGGTGCTATTGCACTAGTAATATCGAAAAATCCTCGAATAGCTAAATTTGGTAAGAATTTTGGAAAGGTTTCAGGAAATGTAAATGACTTTTTCAGATCTCACAATGATAAAAACGCTAGAGCTTTTGGCCAATATTCTCAAGATGCATATATTAAATTCCAACTTGCTGCTTATGATGACTTAATTAGAAGTATAGGGGATTTTCATGCAGATTTCTACACATTTCATGCCCCATATTCCAAGCTCCCACTAAAAATTATGCAGCAAATAATATTAAAGCGTTGGATTAAACATATAAATGAACTACCTAAATTCGATAAGAATAAGGTTCGTACTTCTATAATCAAGAAGCTTGATCATTTTTTACATGATGTTACCGTTTTACCAGAATATCTTTATTTAAAACTAAAAGAAAGGGGATTTTCTTCCACAACTTTAGAGAGATTTTCATATTGGGTGAATACAAATGTAAAAGAGAGAGTACTTCCTCAATTAAACGTTCCAATGCATTTTGGAAATATGTATAACGCTTCAATTTGGGCTCAGATTATATATCTTCTTGAAAATCAAGCTCGCGTTTATGACACGATCTATTTTGGCTCTTATGGTTCAGGAGCTACCTGTATTTCAGGCCTTTTAAAAGTTCAAGAGAGTTTTAATGAAATTATTCAAAAAGGACCTCATATAAATGATTTTATAAAATTAAAAGAAAAGAAAAGTGTTCAAGAATATGAATTAATTAAGAATGGTATTACTAAACCAGTGATATTATTGGGTCATATTGTTGAACATGAATATAATAATAAAAGAGGTTTTACACTTCATTTTTGCGACGAGGGATGCCTTATTCCCAATATAAAAGGATTAGACCACTGCCCTAAAGGGCATTCAGGACTTCATAAAAGATTTTTCCCACTCTTTGCAAAGTTAGATAGCGATCCAATTGCTCAATCAGACATTAACGACCTAAAATATTTGAAAGAAGGATTAGTAAGAGTAGCGAGTAACGTAAAAAAAGGCAGTACTTTAGAGTATGAAATAAGGAGAGTTGACAATGAAACCGAGGAAAACAATAACGCAAAGGGATTGTTAAATTGGAGTCCAATATATCTTCCAATACCTGAAAAATATTTGATGAATAGAGATTATCAAATCCAAGATCTTCCCATTCCTCTTGAATGATAATGAACACTTCACTTTCAAAAGATCTTATTAAAAAACTAGAAAAAGATCATAATGAAATTCTAGAGTATTTAATAGATCGGGATTATCAAATCCAAGATCTTCCTCCTAAAAACATTACTACACAGAGCGAGGGGGAAGCTTATACTATAGCATATCCTATTCAAGGTATCCTAAAATATCATGGAATTGTTAACGCTAAACATCGAATTCCCTATTTTCCAAGTATCTCTTTAAATAATGATTGTGGATTTACCATTTCTTATTTAAAGTTTGACAAAAATTTGAGGGAAGATCGTGTTTTTCTCAATGGTAAACCTGCTTTTAATGATGATTTAGAAAGAGTCAAGTTTACTTTAGACTTTATTCGAAGTTATTCTAAAACAAACACAAAAGCCATACTGATTTCTCGAAACTTTTTAAAAACAGAGAGAGGACAACAAATAGGTAAGGGTCTAGGGACTTCTGCTTCGGGATCTTCAGCCCTTGCATTAGCAGCAGCAGTTATTATTTATAATAATCATGAAAATTATATCCATAACAAAAGATTATTGAGTATATTTTCAAGATATCTTGCGAGTTCTAGCTCTCGAAGCTCTACTGGAGGATTTTCTCTTTTACTCAGTCATCCAAATATTGATCCTTTTGATTGTTTTTCAATTCGATTGGACCGTAAAGAACATCAATCTTTTGTAGAAGAGATTGCACTTTTAACAATTCCGATGAAATCTGACTTAAAAACACATCAAGCACATGAAATCGTTCCAAGTTCACCTTTTTTTTCTGCTTGGTTAGAACAGCGAAAGCAGCTTATTTTCGAATTTTTTGAAGCATTAGAGAATTCTAACTTAAATAAAATAGGTGAATTAGCAGAATATGATACATTCTGTCTACATTCTGTAGCAATGTCAGTAAAAAGTAATAACATTATTGCGTGGGAACCCGATACGTTAAAAATTATGCTTAAGATTCGTGAACTACGAAAAAAAATTGGGTATAATGTGTATTTCTCAATTGATACTGGACCATCACTAGTCTTATTGACTCATGAAAATGAGAAAAGGAAGATAATTGATGAATTAAAACCCTTTATACCTGAGTATGAAATAATTGAGGGAAAAATAGGTGGTCCATCAAAAATGATTACTTCCACCTCTCCAGAAGCTAAGAAAATAAAAGCAGATATAGAAAACTTTATTAATTTTTAGAAAAGAGATTTTAATTATGAAAGAATTCCATTCTGATATCTCCGGATTTTATAAGTTATCAATAGAGGAACGTCAAAGAAAAATTTCTAAGATAGCTAACCTTAATAAAGAAGATTTGAAGATTTTACAAAATTTTGGATATTTCAAACCTAACCAAATTGATACTTTAGTAGAAAATGTTATTGGGAGTTACCAATTACCATTTGGCTTAGCTTTCAATTTTAAAATCAATAATAGGGATTATATAATACCAATGGTTATTGAAGAACCATCAGTTATAGCAGCAGCTTCAAATGCAGCTAAATTTGCGAGAATATGTGGAGGTTTTCATTCAGAAGAAGTAAGGTCGATAATGATTTCACAGATACAGATAACTGATTTACCTGATATTAAAATTGCAAAAGAAAAAATATTAAATAATAAAGATCATCTTTTAAAAATCGCTAATGAACAAGATCCTTTATTGAGTGAGTTGGGTGGCGGTGCTTTTGAATTTGAAATTCGAGAGTTAATGACAAGAAAAGGAGAAATGTTGATTCTTCATTTATTAGTTGATGTGTTAGATGCAATGGGAGCGAATGTGGTAAATACTATGGCTGAAATTATCAGTCCATATATAGAAGAAATATGCGGTGGTAAAGTATATCTTAGAATTGTATCTAATTTGGCAACTCATCGAATAGCAAAAAGTAGGGCAACTTTTGATAAGGAGTTATTAGGTGGAGTAGAAGTTGTAGAAGGGATCTTAAATGCTTATGAGTTTGCGCTGGCAGATCCTTATAGAGCTACTACTCATAATAAAGGCATAATGAACGGAATTGTGGCTTTAACATTAGCTACAGGAAATGATACGCGCGCTATTGAATCTGGAGCTCACGCATATGCTGCATTAAGTGGGCAATATTCTCCATTAACAAAATTTCAGGTTGATTCAGATGGAAATTTAGTAGGAGAAATAGAATTACCTCTTGCTCTTGGTATTATTGGAGGTATGACAAAGATACATCCGATGGCCAGATTAGCTTTAAAAATCTTAAATGTTAAAAGTGCCAATGAACTTTGTCAAGTAGCTGCGGCCCTAGGATTAGCTCAAAATGTGGCTGCTCTAAGGGCTTTAGCTGCAGAAGGAATTCAAAGAGGTCATATGACGCTACATTCAAGAAATATTGCAAGACTTGCTGGAGTACCTGAAAAGTTAATAGAAAAGATAGCAAACAAATTAGTTGAAGATAAAAAAATCAGAGTTGATTATGCAAAAGAAATTTTAAAAAGAATCGATAAAAATGAAAACCTTTAGTTTTATAAAATGTGTTTCTGTAACTCAAAATATTAATATGTTAGATTATTCCAAGAAAGTTATTGAGATGAATGATATTTATGGGATTTAGAGAATATATAAATCAAATTGATGAGAAAGGTATTCTTCGCAAAATTAATATTGAGGTGTCGAAGAAATTAGAGATCTCTGGAATATTAAAAGAGATTGAACCCACTCCAGTTATGTTTAATAAGATAAGAGAATCAAAATTTCGTGTAATTGGGAATTTATTCTGTACAAAAGATGTAATTGCTTCATATTTCGGTGTAACACCCGCAAATCTTATACCAATGCTCTCAAAAGCAATAAAAGAGCGTTCAGAACCAGAAATTATTACAAATGCTCCTTGTCAAGAAGTTGTTGAAACAAGCATTGATTTAGATAAAATTCCAATTTTATACCATTGCGACAAGGATGGTGGAAATTATATCAGTTCTGCTGTTGTAGTCACCAGAGATCCCGATTATGGTCAAAACTTAGATTTTCATCGAGCAATGCAGTATTCTAAAGACAAATTTGCAACCCGAATAGTTAAAGGACGTCATTTCTATAAATTTTTAGAGAAAAATGGCGAAGTAGAAGTAGCTTTTTGTATAGGGAATACTCCCAACATACTAATTGCTGGAGCTACATCTGTTGATATTGGTGTTGATGAATTAGAAATAGCAAACGCTTTAGAACCAATTAAAGTCGCAAAAGCAAACTTAGTAGATCTTATCATACCCGCAGAAGCAGAATTTGTATTAGAGGGGCGCGTTTATTTTGAAGAAAGACACACCGAAGGTCCTTTTGTCGATCTGACTGAGACGTATGATGTGATGAGAGAGGAACCTATTTTTGAAGTTAAAAGAATCACTCATAGAAAAGATGCGATTTGGCAAGCTTTATTACCTGGAGCGTTAGAACATAAAATATTGATGGGTATGCCTAGAGAACCCACTATTTTCAATAAAGTAAATGAAGCAGGAGTTAAGTGTTTAGATGTAAATATTAGCCCTGGTGGGTCTTCTTGGTTGCACGCAATAGTCCAAATTGATAAGAAATCAGAAGAAGATGGAAGAAGGGCAATAGAAAGAACCTTCGCAGGACACACAAGCTGTAAACATGCTTTTATTGTTGATAATGATATTAATATTTATGATCCCTTATCTGTAGAGTGGGCGATGGCAACTCGTTTTCAAGGAGATACCAGAATGATTGTCAAAGATAAAGAGCCAGGAAGTAGTCTAGATCCGAGTGCTGAGCCTGGAACAAAAATGACGACAAAAATTGGCTTTGATTTAACTAAACCACTTATCATCAAAGGAAAGAATTTTGAAATTGCAGAATTTCCAAAAGTGGATATTAAAAAATATTTTTGAGATAAGGAGAGAAAAATGAAATTAACATCAGAAGAACAAGACATGCTAGATGGGATCTATGGAAAAGCTGCTCGAAAGTCAATGGAAATATTAACCACGTTAGGTGAAATATTTGAAGCTGAATGCATGGTTGATGTTTATGGTGTTCAAATAGCCGGGGTTTCATATGATAATCTTGGTGAAGCTGGTTTAGAGTTCTTAAACGAAATGGCAGAGGATGGTAAGGTTAGAGTTTTAACAACCTTAAATCCCGCTGGAATGGATCGAGAAAATTGGCAAATTTTGGGAATAGATAAGGAGTTTGCAATAAATCAAAATCGAGCAATTGACGCTTTCGCTAAAATGGGTGTAATTACAACATGTTCTTGTACACCATATTTTATTGGGAACACTCCACATTTTGGACAACACCTTGCTTGGGCAGAAAGTAGTGCAGTTTGTTATGCTAATTCTGTAATTGGTGCTCGAACTAATCGTGAAGGGGGTCCAAGTGCTTTAGCGTCAGCTATTACAGGGAAAACGCCAAAATATGGATATCATTTAGATGAAAATCGTCTGGGGGAAGTATTAGTTAAGATTACTACTCCAATTAAAGGTACCGACGAATTTGGTGTGTTAGGAAAAATAATTGGGGACAAATTAGTTAAATTAGGAAAAAAAATACCATATATTACAGGAATTCCATCTGCTACGGTTGAAGAGCTCAAATCATTTTGTGCATCTATTGCGACTTATGGTGGGACAGCACTATTCCATATGGAAGGAATAACTCCAGAATATAATTACTATCCTAAACCAGATGATAATGTTTTTGAAATTAATCAAAGTGATCTAGATAGAACGAGAATGGAACTTATTGATGATGATATTGAAATCGATTTCATTAGTATTGGGTGTCCTCATGCTTCAATTCATGAAATCGCTGAAATTGCGAAATTATTAAATGGAAAAAAAGTAAAGAAAGAATTCTGGATTACGACTGCTCGACCAACAAAAAAAATTGCTGATGAAACTGGTTATTCTAAAATAATTGAAGATGCTGGAGCAAAATTCGCAGCAGATACTTGTTGTGTTGTAGCTCCAATTAAAGGACGTTTTAAAGGAATTATGGTAGATTCAGCAAAAGCATGTTATTATGGGCGTGCAAAGAATAAATTTAAAGTAAAAATTGGATCAATTGAAGAATGC
Source organism: uncultured archaeon (assembly GCA_964409945.1). Taxonomy (GTDB): domain Archaea; phylum Asgardarchaeota; class Lokiarchaeia; order Sigyniarchaeales; family SOKP01; genus Loki-b32. The sequence goes on from CAYPFJ010000009.1 coordinate 22,507, forward strand.
ATCAAGGAGGCTATAAAATGATACTTGAAGGAAGAAAAATCTATAAAGGCACTGCTGAGGCAGAAGCAATTGTAACTAAAGATGGAATCTCATTTTATGGTGGAGTAGATCCTGATACAGGGAAAGTTGTTGAGGTTGGACACGAACTTGAAGGTCGATCGATTACAGGAAAAGTGTTAATATTTCCAACTGGTAAAGGATCTACAGTAGGATCTTATACTATGTATAGGATGAAAAAGAATAATATGGCTCCTGCAGCAATAGTTAATAAACAAATCGATACAATTATTGCAGTTGGATGTATTATTAGTGAAATTCCTTGTGTGGACAAAATTGATATTAATAACATAAAAACTGGACAAAAAGTTATTGTTAATGGTTCAGAGGGAACTGTGGAGGTAAAATGAATGACTACTGGAAAGGGATATGGAAAGACTATACTATTTGGCGAATTTTAATTTCTATTTCAGGAATAAACGCTATCATTTTGTAGTATATGGACTTCCAGCAATAGCATCAGCCTTAGGATCCTTTACCACTGCAGATGTTAAAGTTGTAGAGGGATCTGGATGGTCTATTGACGATCAGAGACCCGCAACTCCAGGGTACAAAAAAATGAAATATAAAGAAGCCATACAATCAGTTGCAAATGTAATAAGTCATTTAAAAATAAATACTGATGATCAGAAACTTGAAATAACCTTTGCCGGTAATTTAATTGCTGCAAGTGGTGTTGGTGCTTCTGCTGCTCAATGTACCTCATTAGCTCGTGCCCTTAATAATAGATTTAATCTTAATTTAGATGATGAAAAGATAAACGAAGCCGCCTATGAAGGAGAGAAAGCCTATCATGGAACCCCTTCCGGTATCGATAACACAGCCTCTACTTATGGTGGTTTGATTTGGTTTGTTAAAAATTTGGAAGGCGGAAAAAATACGATGGATCTTCTGCAATCGCAAAAAAAAATGCCTTTAGTTATAGCAAATTCAGGAATCACAGCTTCTACAACAGAAGTGGTTGCTGATGTTCGGCGTTTAAAGGAGGAAAATCCAGAAAAGTTTGAAGAAATCTTCAATGAATATGAAAAATTAGCGAATGAGGCAAAAATAGCCTTGCTTAAAGGAAATAATCTTGCTATTGGGTCTTTAATGAATCAAAACCATAAATTACTTCAAGATATCATGGTTTCTGGACAAATAAATGATAAGTTGGTTGATATTGCATTAAAAAATGGAGCAATTGGGGCAAAAGTAACGGGAACAGGTAGGGGTGGTTTGGTCATTTCGTTAGCTGAAAATGGAGAAGTGCAAGAAAAAATTGCGAAAGCTATCAAAAAAGAAGGATATGATGCTTGGAAAACAATGATTGGATGAGTGTGAATTAAATTTGAAAAATAAAGATGAAATTATTCTGTTAAAGTTAGGTGGAAGTTTATTAACTGATAAAAACAAGCCTTTTTCTCTTAGGGAAGATATTTTAGAAAGTTGTCTCAGTCAGATTATTGAAAGTAAAAAAGCAATCATTTTAATTCATGGAGGTGGATCTTTTGGACATCCGATTGCCAAAAAATATCAAATTTCTCAAGGATTAAATGACTCCATAAAGGATCAAATTATAGGACTTTCCAAAACTCATAAAGCAATGAATGAATTTAATTCCATTATCATAAATAAAATGCTTGATAATGGTCGTTCAGCAATTTCCGTGCAACCATCAAGTATTTTTATACAAGATTTTAATGAAATTATTTTTAAATCTATAGATCCTATTGAAAAGATGCTTGATCTTGGAATAATACCAGTCCTATATGGTGACATTCTTCTGAGTTGGGATTCTTCATTTACAATTCTTTCTGGAGATCAAATTATTTTAAAATTATGTGAGAAGATTCAAAAATATAAAATCTCGAAAGTTATATTTGCAATTGAAGAAGATGGCATATATATCAAAGACAATGGAAACGAAAAGCTGGCATTAAAATTAAGATCTAACGATTTGGTAGATTTAAAATTAGCAGAATTAGATCAAAAAATTGATGTTACTGGAGGTATAAGAGGTAAACTAGAAACTATCAAAGAGATTATAAAATTTGGCATACCTGTCCAAATAATTAATGGAATCAAAAATAAAAATATTCTTAAAGCTTTAAACAATGAATATTTAGAATGTACTAGTATTGAATCAACTTCTGAAAGAAAGATTGGGAACAACATATATAATAGGAAGATAGATCACATAAAAATACCTTTAGTGCATAATGTGCAACATGTAAAGAACTATTTTGATGAGGTTAATCTAATTCATCATTCACTACCAGAATATGAGTTAGAGGAAATTAATCTTTCTGTGGATTTCTTTAAAAAAAAAATATCAGCTCCTATATGTATTTCAGCAATTACAGGAGGTCATGAAATTTCTAAAGCAATTAATAATATCTTAGCAAACGCTGCAAGTTCAGAAAATATTATTATGAGTGTTGGTAGTCAAAGAATAGGATTAGAGGATCCTTCTACCGTTGATTCATTTAAAATTGTACGTGATATGGCACCTAATATTCCAGTAATAGGAAATTTAGGAATAGGACAGCTATGTGATCTCAATTTTAATATAGATAATTTTAAGAATTGCATTGAGATGATTAATGCGGACGTAATGGCTATACACTTCAATGCTTTACATGAGCTTGTTCAAAGTGAAGGTAATATATCATATAAAAATTTTGAGGAAAAATTTAAAGAAATAAGAAAAAATCTGAAAATTCCTATCATAGCTAAAGAAGTTGGAACAGGTTTTAATACAGATCTAGCTTTAAAGCTTGATTTACTAGGATTTGATGGATTTGATGTTGGAGGTTTAGGTGGCACAAATTTTGCTGCAATAGAGTCAATACGTGATGTAGACAGTTTTGAAGCATATACTCGAAAGATTGCAGACACTTTTTGTGAATGGGGTATTCCAACACCAGTTAGTATAATGAATGTTAGAAAAGTATCTAAAAAACTAATAATAGGGACAGGAGGATTGAGAACAGGTGTGGATATCGCCAAAGCAATTGTTTTAGGTGCTGATATTGGAGGATTTGCATTTAAATTTTTAAAAGCTGCCTGGCAAGATTATAAGAATAATTCTCAGTCGAATACAATCAAAGAAATAAATACTCTGAAACAAGAATTAAGATCCTCGTTGTGGCTAATGAATGTCAAAAATATTAATAAACTCAGAAGTAATAACGACAAGAGGGTTTTAGTGGGCGAATTATATCAATGGATAAATCAGTAAGTTTATCGTAAGTTCTCATACCTCACATCAAAAATCTTATTAACTAAATGGCATCCTCGATTATTCTCATCGCCAAAGATACATCTTTGACGAATATCATTCTTTTTTTGTGAATATTTCATACATCCCCAACATTGGCTTTTTGCAAAACTGAACTTTTTTTTTCTATTTTCTTCTCTTATTCCTTCACATATCTCTAATGCAATTTCCTCTGGAATGGGTTTCTCTTCTTTCGTAATATATCACTTTGGTTGGTGGATTTAAATTATGGTGTCTTCAATTAACTTTGAAGTCTATTTTATTAATAACCTAAGTGCACACACTTAATATTTAAATTTATCATAAATAATCATTAAGATTTTAATTTGCTTAATTGTTTTAAACAAAAACATATAAAAAGTAAATATGGTTATCTTTTGTAGTCTTCTCCCCATCTTTTTATCACACTCTCAATTCCTACATGGTCTAATATCCTACCTACGGTGAAATCAGTGAGTTCCTCTACAGTTTTTGGTTTAATATAGTAAGAGGGGATAGGTGGTAAAATGATAACACCAATTTTTGCTAATTTAACCATATTTTCAAGATGTATAGCACTGAAAGGAGTTTCCCTAACAACAAGTATTAATTTTCTCTTTTCTTTTATCATTACGTCTGCAGCCCTTGTAATCAAATTATTTGCATAACCATTTGCAATTGCTGATAGTGATTTCATTGAACATGGAATTACTATCATAAAATCCTCCTTATGAGAACCACTGGCAGGAGGTGCTAATAAATCATTCGCATCATAATTTATATTCGCTAATTTTCGAATAGCAGAGATTTCATAATTAGTTTCAACACTAATTACCTTTTCAGCATTTTTTGAAATTATTAATTCTGTTTCGATTTCTTTTTCTCTCAGAATTTCTAGAAGTCTGATAGATAGATCAATTCCAGTAGCTCCGGTAATGGCGACTAACATACAAACTTTCTCAATTGTGTAATTAAAAGATAAAAAATATTATTGAACTTATTAATTCTTTTATGATTTTTAGTCTTTTCTTATTTTATATTGAACTGAAATTTTCAGAATTTTCTCTCAAGTACAAAATTTAATAAATTTTCAAAGAATTCAGCTTCAGATTGATTGATCTCACTATATAGCCTATCGAGAGATTGTTTAGCTCCATTGAAATATGACATTGCTAAATCTTTACATGAATTAGCGACATCTACTTTAAGAAATAAATCTTTTACTTCTTGAACATCCTCATTTCTTATATGTGGATTCTCTATCAGTTCTTCTAATCTAATCTTATCCTTTTGATCTAATTTATTTAATGCTTCAATCAATAAACACGTCTTTTTTCCCTCTAATATATCTGAATCTGTTGGTTTTCCAGTAATTTTTTCATCCCCGAAAGTCCCTAAGATATCATCAATTATCTGGAAAATAATACCTAGATTTGTACCATAAATGGAAAGATCGTTCATAAGCTTCTCATCTACTTTAGCATAATTTGCTCCTATTAAAATAGATTTTTCGATTAATGCTCCCGTTTTTAATGAAATCATTTTAATATAATCTGAAATTGTTAGATTTCTCTGGTTCACCATATCAATTTCTATTAATACACCATTTGCTATTTCTATAAAAGCTTGTTCATAGTAATTAATTGCCTTAAAATTAAGACTATTCTCAAATTCATTAAAAAAATATGCTTCTAATCCTAAAAAAAATGCTGAATCACCACCAATAATCCCTATTGAATTACCAAAATCGATATCAATCATTTTTTTTAAATTATACTTTTGATGATAATTGCGAAATCTGAAATGAAATGCGGGTTTTCCTCGCCTAAAATCATCTTTATCAATGATATCATCATGGATTAAGGAAGCATTATGAAGAAATTCTACTCCAATGCTAGGTAGAACAATTTTATCATCTGGTTTTTCATTGAAAGCATTAAATGTAGCAATACATAATAATGGTCTGATTCTTTTTCCCCCTGACAAGAAATAGTCCTTTAATTCTGAATAGTAGGCTTTCAAAAAAGGATTTTGTACACTATCTAATTTTCGGTCATAAACCATTTTAATCGCATTATTTATATTAGGAATATATTTCTTTGAATATTCAGTAAATTTCATTGTAAATCACAACTTTCTAATAATAAATGTTTTTTTATAATCAGTATATTACATTTAATTTGACAAAATAAAAGGAATTTCAGATTTTCAATACTCTTAACAATTAGAGAAATAGAAATTGCATTAAATTATTTGAGTTAATTAATCCTATCTGGTTAGATTTTTATGAATGAACTTATCAAAGAAATTCAGAAAATTGAATCGGAAAATGACATTTCAAAAACTAACTAATATAAAGCTAAAAGGGTTAAAGCAATATGATTATTATAATAGAAATAAAATCTTTAGAGCATTTTATTTGAGATTATATAAGATGAACGATATTTCTCCCAAAGAGATAGGAATCTTTTTAAATTCTCATCATTTTGGAATATTTTATCCCGAGCTATTCGTTTAGCTTTAAGAACACGGAGAAATTTTTTATCTAAGTTTTTCTCATAATAAAAACCAAGTTTATCCAATTTATCCCTTTTCTCGCAAGTCTTAATAGTTTCAATTGCGATTTGACCGCTCATCATTGCATAAGGAATTCCTTTTCCACTTATAGGATCTACAATTCCACCAGCATCACCTACAGCAAATACGTTATCCTCATAAAGTTTAGGTCGTAAACCTACTGGAATGAGGTGTGATTTAAAAATGTTTAATTCAGCACCCTTTAGCGCGTTTTTAACGAATGTCAAACTCTCAAATTTTTTAAATTCCTCCCTAGAATTTTTAACTAAGTTTATTTGATTCCCCCATCCTACTGTAATTGTTTCAGCTTTTGGAAATAACCATGCATAACCAATAGGAATAAGATTTTTTATGCCAAAAAATGCATGAACTGCATCACTACCTAACATTTGATTAATAAATTCCTTAGAGGTTTTCATTTCTTTAGTAATTGTTAAAATTAAATTTTCTTTTTTGAAATATGGCCATCCTAATAATTTCAGAGTTGTAGAGGTTGCTCCATCAGAAGCAATTATGTATTTAACAATATATTTTCCCTTTTTAGTGCTAACTCTATAAAAACTATCAGTTTTTTCAATACTAATTAAAGGTTCACTTTCTTTCAGAATTGCACCACTATCCACTGCCATATCACTTAGAAATTTATCAAATGTATTTCGCCATATAGTTGCCCCTTTTCCTTTTTTAGAAAATCTATCCCCATCAACATGATGTAGCTCCAAGGATTCAAAAGTACGGCTTATTTTATCTTCTGGATAATCTATCTCTTCTATCAACTCCCAAGCTATAGCACCACCACATGCTTTATATCGCCCATTATCTCCAATCACATCTTTTTCAATAATACAAGTCTTATAACCATTTTCAACAGCTATCTTACCCGCGATAGACCCGCCAGGACCTGCCCCTATAATAAAAACATCAAAATCTATTTTAGAATTTTTCATAAATAAATCACTCCGATAGTACACACTCTATTTTAAACGTAACAATTACATGTGGTTCCACTGTTATTTCAAGTGTATTCTTACTATAATTGTCAATTTGAGCCTTAATTTCATTATTAGGTTGTTCCTCAAGAAAATTTACAATCTCAGCTTTTTTTATCGAAATTTCTTTATAAAAATTCAATTTAGCTTTTTGTAAGGAAGGAGATATATTATAAACTCGAACAATTAGATAATCTCCCTTTTCTGCTTTTTTCAAAGCACTTAAAATGATATTCTTGTTATCTATTTCTAAAAAACTTAATTCATTTGGCAGAATAGAGTTCAAATTTTTCTCTGGTAGTTTTTCTAAATCTGCTAATACACCGTTTCGTGATAATAATAATATTTCTGAACTTCTCAGAGTTGATTTTAACATTCGAGGAAATATTGGTTTTAATGGACAATTAAACTCTTTCCCTTTAATATGAATTTCTGAGTCCCACCAATTGGATTTATATTCATCAATTATTAAAGATAAATCAAACTCATGATGCCCAAGACATTGAGCTTCTGGAGTATTAATACTTGGTCCTGCATCATTTCTTCTAGAATCTATGTTATGTCTTGAAAGCCATTCAATGCAGCGAAGAAGTGTTACTGCTATTTTAATTGTCCCATCTTCATCCATAATTGCTTCATATTCAGGTAATCCTCGATTCAAAACTGCAAAGCATTTTGATTTATCATTTACTAAAATAAAATCCTTTTGATGGTTTGTTTTAGAAGGTTTTTGTACCCAATGTTTCCCATTAGGCAACAAAATATTTCTAGGAACAACATAAAAATGACCATCACAGAAAACCTTATCTGCTGTAATTTTGGAGGGAAAAAGTACTCTAAATCGGTGATCTTTACTATTATTTTCCAAATCTATTTTAAAATCAATACGATTAATGCCTTTATACAAAGAAATATAGAGATTAATAATATTATTAATAATTTTATCTTCTCTTTGTAGGCGATCTAATGTTAATGACACAGGTAATTTTATAATCATTTTGATTTTTATTGTCTTTTGAGAAGGACCATTTAGAAAAGGTGTAATTTCCAATATCTCAGCATCCTTGGTAGTAAATTTTTTGTCCATTTGTTTACGTGTGGGACCTGAAAAATCATATTCATCTCCCCAATCACCCACATCCTCAAATTGACATACATTTTCAAACCAAACAGCACTTTTTTTATTATAGATATTGATTTGTCCTTTCTTTTTTACCTCTACCTTACAAAATTCATTTTCAATTAAATTTTCTCCCAAATTAAAATCTAATTTATCATTTTTATTTTTTTTAGGTTCCTCTTCGAGTACAATATAATACACTTTATAACCACATGCTGGAACATTCGCAATAAATGAGAATTGAAACGTAATATCATTTTCTGTAGAAAATCTGGGTTTTCTTGGAACATAATGTCCTTGATATTCAATTTCCTTATTATATGAATCTATTATCTTAAAATTTTTAGGAAATCCATTCTGAATTTTTTTCATACTTGAAATTCCATTAAAAATTACAATATCTCTTCGCTTCCAAGGTAATGGATTAAATACAATTAAGGTAACTCTATTTTTTACTTGATCTTTAAGTGAAATTAAATCTGATAGATATAGAAATGAGAGATTAAATACTTCATTTCCTATTTGTTCAGCCCAATCAAACCGAGTTATCATTTCCTTATGAACTTGATCAATACTGCAGCCACAAATCGAATCATGAGGATGATTCTTAATTAACCACTTTAATCCAGTTCTTATATAAGAATCCGGGTAAGCAAATTGCTGAAATTTATCTAGGCCCCATGTAATTGCAGAAATTGGTTCAGCGTATTTTTCAAATAAATATTCTATTTTTGAATTTCTTTGTTTTATCCACATTCTGGCAGAAAATACTCCTGATATAATATTTGAATATTTTGCACCTCTAAGTTCTCCTTGAAATGATTTTAACTTTGGTTCTATTGAAAGAACTTTATTAATATAGTACTCAAAATCATTCTGTTCTAATAATACATCGGGATATAGTTGATTCCATTGTTTAACTATCTCGGCAATTTTTGGATTTGCCTCATAATGATCTGAACCATTATTGAGTAATACTATTGGTGTTCCAGTATAATTTTCTAAATCAGCAACAACTCTCTTAATCTTTTCAAGTGCATTTCTATAGATTCCCTGTTCTAAAGAAATATCTAAAAAGGCCAATGATCCATAGCCTCTAATTAGATGAATACCCAAAACCGATGCCGCTTTTCCTGGAGCGTCCCAATGAAATTCCATATCTAATTTTTTTTCAGTAAATTCATTACCAAAGCCTCTTTCAAATATAATAGATGAATGATCAAATCCATAAGCAATTTGTGGTAATTGAGCTATATGACCGAATGGATCAGGAATATAAAGCGCATTCATTATCCTTCCGAATCCTCTAGCTATCTGATGTCCAATCATAAGGATTCTAATTAATGATTCACCACTAACTAAAAATTCATCCGGGAGTACATACATAGGGCCAATAGAGAGTCTTCCTTGTTGGACATATTCTTTGATTTCTTCTTCCCTTTCTGGTCTTACTTCTAAATAATCTTCTATAGGGATTACTTGACCATCAAATGTGAAATTTTTATAATCTGGATCAGTTTTTAGAATATGTAATAATTTATCCATCATTATTACAAGTTTAGCACGAAACTCTTGAAAAGGGAGATACCAATCATGCTTTATACATCAATCGTATAAAGTTTCACGGTCCCAATGTGTTTCTGGCACAATTATGATGTTTTTAGACTTAACCATAATATAATCCTCACTATTTAATACCTGAAATTATTCGATTAATCAATGATAATTTTTTTTAATTTAAATTATTTCTTGTAATTGCTTATTATTAATCAAAACTTTAATCTCTTACACAATAATCTAATAATTCTTCTCTCTATTATGACTTATTTAAGAATATATTCTAATGATAACTAATGGGCATAAAATACACTACTTTACAAATAATAAATGATTTTGAGAATAGATTAGGTGGTTTATATCAAGCCAGTACATTATTGGGATTTACCTCAACTTATTTATCAGATTTAAAGCAAAGAATAACAAATTTAAATGTTAGAGGTTATAATCCGAAATATAAGTTTTCACTAAGTAATTTAAATATTTTTAAAGAAAATTTAGAAAGAAACATTGGAGAAAAAAGCGATTATTGCTCATTTATAATAAATAAATATATTAAATGTAATAATGATTTAAAGTAATATTCGAAACAACAATATAGATCTACTCTCAAACCTAATTATTTTGAAAGAATTGACACCCTCGAAAAGGCTTATTGGTTAGGGTTTTTGTATGCAGATGGTGAAGTAAGATATAAATATAAAGAAAAACCATGGTATAGAATTTCTGTAGAACTCTCGGTCAAAGATAGAGATCATCTAGAAATTTTTTGTAGCGCGATTGGTATAATCCCTTCGGAATTAATAAAGGAAAGAGATAGATATAAAAAATATAATAATAAAATATAGAAATATCGAATGGTATACGTACGTTTCAGATGTAAGCCAATGGTCAAGGATTTATTGAATCTTGGTTTTTCAAACTCAAAGACTTTGAGAAAATCAATCCCAAATATTTTTGAAAAGACCAAATATAATAGTTATGATTCACGTTTTTGTTGGAAATTATTGCTAGCATGGTTACTTGGTTATTATGATAGTGATGGGCATTCAAATAGTACAAGAATTACTTCATCTAGTAAAGAATTTCTAAAAGAAATTAAGTCTGAATTTAATATTAAATTTGATATTAAACTTAAGTATGATAAGGGTAAGAAATCTCGCCTTGAGGGTGTTGTAACAACAAGACCACATTGGAGTTTAACATTAGGGGCATCCTTATTTAATGAAATGATTCGAAATTATCCATATAGTATGCAAAGAAAGAGGAGATTATTTAATGAGAGAGATATGGAATCATATGACCGCTTGAAAAAATTAGTGTTAGATAAAGAAAATCTAAAAACTTTAGTTAATAAAAATCAAATAATATTTTTAATAAAGAAATTTAATGTTTCTACAGCTACTTTTTATCGATTATGTAGAGATTGGAATGTGATTACACCAAAAATGCGAAATCTGAATAATTAAAAAAAAGCTGTCAAATTCTTTCTCTATCCCATTGAGCTTCTGGAACGATTATTATATTGTTAGGTTTCATCTCAAATACCCTATAATCAAAAATCCTAATTGAGTTTGTTAAAGATTTGTCTAATATAAACTAATTGAATATTGTCAATAAGTAAGAATATTTAGTATTCCACCCATATTGGTCCAGCGTAAGACATTCTTCCATTTTCTCCTACAACACGGATCAAATAAAAATCATAACCATTTGTATTTAAAGTGCTAGGATCAATCGGATTATCACTGTATTGATTTATATAGTAATTATTTCCTCTTTTGATGCAATTATTTTCGTATGAAGTCCCTGTAATAGGATCACTATCAATTATAGAGAAATTGACTATCGGTGTAGATATTTTTTCAGTGTGCCATAACTTCCCGTTTTTAATAATTTCAATTTCTGCATTCCAATTCGGAATCCAATTTGGTGTGACTGAAGCGGCTTTAGATTTTTGTGCACCTGGAGCCCCATCTTGAGCCAGAAAGACATTTATTTCTCTATGTCCGGTTGAACTACTGGCTATAAATGTTGAACCATCTCCTACATGGGTTCCATTTATCTGAAATATAAGAATAGGACGTCCATGGTCTGAATTTGCAAAAATTCTTTGGTTTTCTAATCCACTGAAAACTCCTTCTCTTGTAAGATTATTTACATAAACAGCAGTTAATCCTCCGGGATAAGGGTGTTCATTTCGAGTATGCCATAAACTAAAAGGACGTTGATGGCCAATATATGCTCTAGTATGACTTAGACTATGACCTGGATGACCATCATGCTCATCACTATCAACATACATTGTCATTCTATACCCCATAGTAAATGCATCAACGACTGAAGAACCATTTGTATATGTGGGGGGTTTGTCTAGTGCTCCTATGTAATTTAAAGGATGTCGCTGTTCGAATAGAAATTCTCCGTGAACAGAAGATACTTCTGCAATCTTAACATATTTCGGGTTGTTATACGTCCAATCTTGAATATAAGCCTCTTTGGTTGAATGATGTGGTAGTGCTAATGCCCTTACCCCATGGGTTGAAGTGAAATCATCAAGAACATTCCATAGCGCTTGGGGAGATTTAACAGTAAAGTATGAATCAAGTATAGGTGACTTTAATAATGTATTTCCACTGAAAATACAAACGTAGTGACCTGTTCTAATGCAAGTCCATTCTATACCATGGAGTGTTACAAAATTATTAGGTTCATACCAATTATTAGTACTAGATTCAAGAATGTTAAGTGACCATGGAGTAAATAACATAATCTCAGCATGATCTGTTAATGCATAAAAATCAAGACATGCAATATGTTTTGCATAATAAAACGAATGATCAGGTGTGCCTGTACCATCAGAGAGTTGAGAGTGAGTATGAGGATCACCCCAAACTATAAATGGATCTGATAAGGAATAATTATTTACTATAATAGGATTGCTGTAATATGTATTTTTAGTTACGCTATCATTTACTAGAATATAATGAAAACCGGGTGTATTAATACTAGCTTGAAATACATGTCTTCCATTATCCTTACCGTCTCTAATTTCATAAGCAATATCAGATCCAAATATTTGTCCCGTAAAAGTATATAAATCTGGCAAATTTGCTTGAGTATTTATGATTAAATTATAGGTACTAATATTATATGATTTTATTGAGAATTCTACTTTTCCCTTATATACAGCACTTAAACGTTCAAAAGGATCCCACGCCTCAACTGTAATTTCAAACGTTTCATTAATTTTAACCATAGTAGGAGCATTAACCCATAAGAGTCTTGGATTATTATCAAACATTACTCCCAAATCAATACTCACAGATGTCCATAAAGTAATCGGTATAAATATTATTATTAATTCAATTGCCCTATGTTTTCTTTTTGATAATTTCTCATAACTCTGATACCAATGAATAATTTTTTTAACAGTTATTTGTTTCCTTTTTAAAATCTCCAAAATAAGTAATAATATTGAATAGGATATAATGAAGATCACCGAATACCAGATTACGATGGAAAGAGGGGCAATTTCTTTATAAAAATATACAAAGACTGTAACAAAACCAATAGCAATTGCTAATACAATTCCATTTCGTTTCCATGCATTATCTTTAAAGAAAATATAATACATGATTCCAATAGTTAAACCAAGCACACACCAAAAATACCAGAAAAGCGTTACAATACCAAATCCGTAAATAATTAATCTGGGCATACGCCTTAAACGAGACCATTCTCGTAATGATGAAGATCCACTATTTTTATCTTGTTTTTTTCTTTTTATCATAAATCACTTTTTACTAAAGGTGTTAATAAAAATTATTATTTACAAAATCCTTGAACCTTTTATCAAGAAGTAATTTTATATAAAAAAATTAGGTTAAGATTGATTTACCAACAACGCTAGGGTGTGGTTTTATTCCTAGTAAAGCTAATAGAGTGGGAACCATATCTGTAGTTTTACAATATGAGATCTCTATTTTTGGAATTTCTGGGGAACCACCAATAATAAATGGCACGATCATAGAGCTTCTGGTTCCAATATCATGAGAAAATGGAGATGTGCCCACTGTTTTGCCATGTTCATATCCAAAGCTATATTCTCCCAAAGTTGATATCATTATGTCGCAAGATCTGGGATTTTTAAAATATCGAGGCACTTGGTCAACTATCATAGGAAAATCAATATGATTTGTAGCGTCTAACCATTCTTCAAGAGTATGAAATTTATAATCTAGAATTTTAGCTGATTTATCATTTTCACTGTATCCATAGAAATCAAAATCTTCAAATGTGTATTTTGTTTTTTGTTCTTTACCAAAACCTTGATATTCTATTGCTCCTTTGATAGTTTTCTTAGATTTTTCATCTCGATATTTTATATGAATCTTTCCTTTTTCTGGTTTATTATCATCATCTCTATAATACATATATTTAACTCCTGGAATTTCCCATAATGTCTCAAATAAATTAATCTCTTGTTTTCCATTACCACTCGTTTTAAATCTCTCCATTTGTTTAATTGAGGGATGACGCTGCCAAGTTTCCCCAGGGATGTTAAAAAACCCAAGTGAGCCAAAATTACAATCAAAATCTCCTGTACCTTTTTCAGATACATAAGGAATCAACCCTTTTTGTTGAAAAAATGGTTCGAGATCACCTATATTTTTAGCTTTATAATTACCATGATCAGTAATAATAGCAATTGCAGTATCATCATAATAACCTGTTGTTTTCAATTTGTTCATCAATGATCCTAGATATCTATCACACTCAACTATTAAATTAATGTAATTAGGGTGGTCAAATCCTAGCTTATGCATAAGATCATCTGTATGGAGAACATAGCCTACAGTTATTAACGGGACTTCATTATTTGGAAAATAGTTTCTAGGATGTTCAAATGCATCTGCGATATGTTTAAAGATACCTTCTAAATCAAAAACAGTTTTTCCAACAACAAATAAAGCTCCACGATATAAAAAACAGAAAGAACTTAACATATTTCCTTCAGGCGCTTGTTCAAAAATTGTTTTTACCTTTTTGCCAATATCCTTATTTATTTTTAATACTTTCGACCAATCTCCATAATTACGAATAAACGGTGGTTTTTTACTCGTTGAAGGAGGGTCCATTCTATTTAACCAATGATACATTGGAACAGCACTTCCTTCTTTAGGAAAATATCCTGAATACGAACCAGTAACTATATTACCATAACATGGAAAAGTAATAGAAGGATAAGAAGTAACACAATTGGAACATGAAATACCATTTTCTGCTACTTCTTTCATATTTGGAAGCTTTCCTTCATTCATCAATTTAAATAAATGTTCTGCACGAACATCATCAAGAATAATCAAAATTACTTGGTTGACCTTTGCGTCTCTAACCATGATAATTAACTAATGGTTAATTTAATTTTAAATTTTTTAACTGTTGTATAAATAATAATTTAAAAATCAGAGTTAAAATTTGAAATTTAAACTTTTCCTTTTTAATCGTAAAATTTTAGTGTTATTCCACATTTTTTCGATTTAATGAGTGAATCTGTAGAACATAATTTCATTGTAGGAATTTTTGGAGAAAATTTAGAGCACAATAAACTTATAGGACAAGCATTAGGGGCTCCTGGTACAAAATCAGATATTCAATTTTATAATCGACTTGATGCTGAGCTGAACCAAGTGTTTTGTGCTTTAACTCCTTTAGATTTTCCTGATAAAATTAAACCTTTTTTACAAACACTGGTCTTAACTAATATTCACCTTTTGGTTATAGATTTAGATATTGGCTTAAACTCTATTATAGGTGAAATAATAGTTGGAATGGACTTATTTCACCAATTATATAATACTGAAGATTTAGTAATTATTTCCGGTATTAACTCAAGTAATGAATGGAAATTATTAAATTTAAAAGATAAAATTAAAAAAATTCTTGATACAACAAGTTTAAAAGATGCACAAATATTCGATTTAAAGATTAAAGAAGACTACATTACGTTAAAAAAGAAAATAATTGAGATTCATTCACAGTCTCAAGAATTAAATGTAGAAATTAATGGAATTACAAAAATTTTGATAGATCATGCTTTTCCAGTAAAGGGTATTGGAACAGTTATTTTAGGAATTGTCAAAGAAGGGAGAGTTAACACAGGTCAGATGTTGGAATTAACTGGATATGATGGCCCAAGTAAAAAAGTTATTATTCGAAGCATCCAAAAACATGATCGAGATTTTAAAACGGCTATTAAAGGTGATCGGGTCGGTCTTGCTTTAAAGGGTAATATTTCCGCAGATGAAATCAGTAGAGATAATGTTTTAATTAATCAAGGATTATACAAATCAGAACACCAAATTAAGGCAAGGGTCTTTGTCAATCAATTTTATAAACCAAAAAATAATTCTATTAAACCAGGAAATGGAATTCAATATAATGCGTTAGTAGATTTAAAAACTTCACCATTTAAATTTATAAACGGAGAAGAAATCCTTCCTGGAAGCTCTGGAATAGTTAATATGAAATTTGATAAATTTCTTTATCATAATGGCTCTGGATTAAAAGGAATTATAACAGATTTTAATCGATTTGATAATAAACTGAGAATTATTGGATATTTTAATCAATTATTAGACTAAAAATTTTAAATTCCCCCATTTATTAAACCAATTAAATATTCAATAAAATTATGTCAAGGATTATTAAAATTATTTGAATATTTTCGGTGCTACGACTTATATTTATCTATTCTTTGATAATAATTTATATAAATTTTAAATAAATTATTGTTGTATAGAATTTGAATTTTTAATATTTGATCATCGAAAATGGATACTATTCATAAAATATTTTTCAAAAATTCATCAGATATGAGTGAAATAGAATCTAATTCTGTAGATTTGATGATAACTTCACCACCTTATCCTATGATCGAGATGTGGGATTCATTATTTTTTACTCTAAATAATGAGATAAAAAAAGTACTTGAAAAGGAAAGTAGTAAAAAAGCATTTAATTTAATGCATGTAGAGCTAGAGAAAGTGTGGAATGAAGTAATAAGAGTATTAAAATTAGGAGGAATTGCTTGCATAAATATTGGAGATGCTACAAGAAAAATTGGTAAGACCTTCCAATTATTTCCAAATCATGTAAAAATAACCAGCTTTTTCCAAAATAAAGATTTTGTTGAATTACCTAGTATATTATGGAAAAAACCAACAAATAGTCCAAATAAGTTCTTAGGCTCTGGTATGCTACCTCCAAATGCGTATGTTACTCTTGAGCATGAGTACATTCTAATTTTTAGAAAAGGAGATATTAAACAAGATATACTACCAAAATCTGAAAATAGATATCATAGTGCTTTTTTTTGGGAAGAAAGGAATAAATGGTTTTCAGATATCTGGGAGGGGATAAGAGGATCTTCTCAAAATCTAAACAAAAACATTTCTAATCAAAAAAAAATTAGGGAACGATCAGCAGCTTATCCTTTAGAATTACCATGTCGTTTAATAAATATGTATTCTTTATATGAAGATACAATTTTAGATCCTTTCTGGGGAACAGGAACAACATCTTTGGCAGCAATGATCTCTGCAAGAAATTCAATTGGGTATGAGATTAACTCCGAATTCATAAATATATTTAAAAAAAATATAGAGAATATTAAACAACTGAATCTTGAATTATTAAATGATAGACTAAATCAGCATGTCAATTTCATAAAAAAATATCAGAAGCAAAATAAAGAAATAAAATACAAATCTGTCTACTATAAATTTCCTGTTATTACAAATCAAGAAAGAGATATTCTATTATATAAAATAAAAAGTCTCAATGAAGTTGATAATAAATTTATTCTAAATTATCAAAAATATGATTTTAAATATTAATTGAATATGTAATTTATTAAAATCCAACCTCGAGCAGAGTTTTCCTCAAATAACTTCCCATGAAAGGTTTTCTTATTTGAGTCATTAATTAGGATTTTTTTTATTTACAATCTTCGGCATGCTGGAGATTAATTTTTGTGAAAGCTTCTTCTTGGACATTACGTGGCTCTGATTTTACAGATCGATTTACTTGATGTAAATGCTTCATCGCATCATTTTTTCCTTCTTTAATATTTTCAATTAGTTCCTCTTTGCTGAACCCACCAGAAATTACTAGAGCTGTTTGAAAGGTGTGATCAGGTTCTAAAGTCATAAATTCAATCTGTAACGCCGATAAAATTTCTCCTCGTCCTTTATATAGAGTATTAGAAAGATTCATTTTACTTTGATCAATTTTAAAATCTTTTGTTAAACATGATTCGTAGTTAGTTGATTTAGAAATGGGAGATATTCCACCATATAAACCAGTATCATCATATTGATAAATTATATCATTTTCTTCAT
Source organism: uncultured archaeon (assembly GCA_964409945.1). Classification (GTDB taxonomy): domain Archaea; phylum Asgardarchaeota; class Lokiarchaeia; order Sigyniarchaeales; family SOKP01; genus Loki-b32. The sequence goes on from CAYPFJ010000009.1 coordinate 40,453, forward strand.
CGTAACCGGACAGATCAGTGTCATATCCTTCAAGTCCATTTATATCAAAATCAAAAACAAAGTACATCGAAAAATCTTTCAAAGCGAAATCGGAAATATTTTTCATGGTAAAAAAAGTACTAATATACGGTACTTTAGGAGGATTGAAAATGTCTTTGTATAGACGTACAAATTGCTTTTTCACTAATGATATTGGTTGAATTTTCTTTTCTTGAACCAGTTTCTTAAGATACTCTGTTATATTGAAATCTAAAGTAATCCTACTTAATGCTGTTCCAGCTCTAGTATTAACCATATTGTATATTGGAGTGGGCTCAATATTTTTTAGAATAATTGGAATTGAACCAATTTTTTCCCCTTCTAGTGTAAAACTGAACCAAGGACCTGTCAATTCTTGTTCACTTAGATAAATAAGATATTTTCCCTTATATGTAAGCTCTTTAATTGAAAATCCCATGACATATCCACGAGTATTTCAAGTCGCAAGCACATCATGCCAAATAATTTTAAGAACAATTTTAATTAAACCTCCTTTAACTTTGTTTTAATTTACTTATATACTTGAATTAGTATACCAATTATTTAAAAAATTTAGAACTCATAAAAAAGTTTGTAATGAAAAGATTAGAGTGTCTCTACTATTCTATATGCAATATATAAAAATGCATCATTAACATTCTCGCCTGTCATAGCTGATGTAAGTATATAATGGAAATCGAATTGTTTAGCAATAGATTTTATATCTTCCTCACTTATATTAATATCATCTGCTAAATCGGATTTATTTCCAACTATTATAATTGGAATTTTTCGTTTAACTGATTTGTTAATATCATTAAACCATTTTTCAATGCTACTTAGATTACCAGGACGAGTTCTATCTATTACTATGAAAGCAGCATTAGCACCATTATAAAATTTAGCTCTATAGGGCGCCATATGCTGTACTTGACCCCCAATATCCCAAATAATAAAGTTCATTTTAGTATTTTCACTCAGATTCACTATTTTTTTACTTATTTGTACGTCAATTGTACTAATATAATCTTCTTCAAAATTGTTTTCAACAAATCTTCTTATTAGAGATGTTTTTCCAACAGAATGATCCCCAGTTAGAATAACTTTATTAGAATATTCTCCCGCTAAATTTGGAAGTTGACCTCCTCGAGTTTTTGATAATGCTTTTATTATTTCTGGGATTTTTGGTGAAATATCTATATTTCCATCAAGAATTAATTCCACTTTAGCTGCGATATGTTCTGAATATACTTTTAATTCTATGTCTGTGGTTGATTGTGCTGCTACAGTAGTCAGAATTGAACTAGGACCCATCGAACTAAACACAAATTTCTTATTTCCTGTTGAAGTAATATTAAAAAAACTTTCAGTCTTCCCAAATTCAGCCTTGATCCTGTCTATATATGAATCAAGCATAGCAGAAAGGGCTCCGATTATTTCGTCTGAATCTTCTTCATTTTCCTGTCTTGATTCTGAAGCTATAATGAAACCATTTCTATCGCAAATAGCTACTCCTTTTATACCCTCGACTTCATTAAAATAGTTTCTTAATATTTCTTCTAATAGATTGGTACTGGGAAGCCTCTCCATAAGTATTTCATCATCTCATTAAGGTTATTAAAAATATGATATCACTAAATAATAAATATATGTATTTAGATAATACTCTAATCATATTTCCGAAGATATCACCATACCATATTATTTTTTATATCAATTTTTATCATCTTCTATTCATGATAGAAACTTCATCTGATCCAGATATGTTAAAATATGAGGAAAATGTTGCCAAAATCTTAGATAGAGCAGTTAAACTCTTTAAAAGAACTAATCTTGAAGAACTCGCTGACAAATGGGACAGGATTTTAAAAACTTACGATTCAAGAAAAAGGACTCAGTAAGACAATCACATATAATCTAGCTATTCAAGGATTCCATATAATTCAAAATATGCTTTTGTGTAATATCTGAAATTTGATATAAATCAAAAATTAAAAAATCAATTTTTCTCTGGAGATATTTAATTTCATTTTTTTCATCTAGGATTACTTTTACTAATTCCTTAATTTTTTTAGCATTTTCTTTCTCCTCTTTAGACATGGGGATTTTAATAGGAAGATCTTTTATTTTTTCAAGTAAAATTCTTGGAAATATTGTTTTATATGTTCCAAACGATTTAATGAAGTAATATGATAATAAGGTGGAATTAATAATTCCTAATAGGTAAAGAATATTAAATTCAGAAATAGAAGATTTTTGTATTTTTAAATTATAAAATGACTGAGATGTTAAAGATAAATTCTCATCATATGTCGCACAAATTGTGTTATTTTGGCTAATTTGTCGAATGATAATCCGATCTTCATAATTAGTAAAATCCTTATAATTTATTCCTACTTTCGTTGTATCAATATATTTATATTGAGTTTTATTATAACGCCTAATTGAGTATAGGTATAGTTTGAAGTTACTTTTTATCCTTTTGTGGGGTAATGATTTGTAAATAATCTTCTCAATATTGCGCTTATTTAAAGGTGAGTTGCATTCGGGGCATTTTAATATTTTTTTAGGAATTGGTAAATATTTATTGCAGGATTCACAGAATATTATTCTTCCTCTTTTAGTTAACTCAACTCCTCTATTTAAAAGGAGTTGAATACCATTTTTCTTAGGTAAATCTTTTAGTTTGGGGAAGTTTGAATTTAAATAGTCAAGAATTGAAATATCCATTTCATTTAAATGCACTAAAAATTTGTAACCCCATTTTTCAATGATGTTTTGAGGGATTATATTTTCTTGTTGATTTCTTATTTTGATTTTGATTTGGTTTTTATGTCTTTCTAATGCATTGTCTTCTTTTTCTAAGATGATGATAATATTTGAAACAATAGGATCATTAAATTTTGGGCCTGTATAATAAATTTCTCTGATCTTCGAATTATTATATATATATTTTCTAATAAGTGATCGATTAGAAAGAGCAAGTAATGAATCTGGAACAATAAAACCGAATAAACCTTGATTTTTTAAAAATTTTAATCCAATTTCTATAAATATCTGATAATAATCATACTGACCTTTATTTGTTTCATAATTGCCATTTTCAATAATCTGTTTTTGAATAAGTGGAATATCTCTAATAAATAAATAAGGAGGATTTCCTACAACATAATCGTACTTTTCAGGAGCATCAATTGTTAGTGTGTTAAAATTATTTATATTGAATAATGGTAATTGATAATTAGGATCAATTTTTCGGATTAATTCTAAAAAATCAAATAATATATAATGAATATTAATCTGACATAAAATACAAGCAATTCGATTAATATCTATCCCATAAATATTATTTTTAATCCTTTCAATTACCAACTTAGCTTCTTCAACGGTAAATTCCGAAACTCCTTTCCGATCATATACTTCAAGGTATCTTTTAATCAACCTTCTAATCGCTTGGATAATAAAACTCCCAGAACCACAACTTATATCAATTAATTTTTTGGTTTCAATTTCATTAAAATAATCATAACCTACCCCATCTAAGATATATTTAACTACCGATAAAGGAGTATAAAATTCACCTAATTTCTTTTTCTCCTTATGACTTCGCAGATTTTCATATAAACTAATAAAAAGATCGTAGTGTAGCTTGATTTTATTTAATAAACTTAGATTTTCAATAACTTTATAGATAAAACCTTCCTCATTATATTGATCTATACCTGACTTATAAGAATTCTTTAAATTTCGAATGATGCTTTCCTTATTCAGATAATCAATGAAATCTAGCATAAAAAATTGGAATTTGATAGCATTTTTTAAAATTAAATCATATGAGTATTTCTTTTTTTTTATTTTTAATTTAATAGTATCAATTAAATATTGAGGTTATGGTTTAAAATTGAAGATATAATAAATTGAGAAATAGACTTCTAAAATATAACAAATTTAAATAATATTGAACTATTAGTTTTTTGTTAGAGTAAAAGAAATTCATAAATGAATAATGATAATCGATATATTTCTGATCATAACTTAAATAATAATTTCTCTGATTGGGACTACTTATGTTTATTTCAAGCGAGAAAATTTTGTTAATAAATTATTATGCAAATAGCTCAATCTATTTATTTCTGGGAATTTTCTTTTTTACATTATTCCTTTTATCAACTGAGATTTATTTTACAGGAAATATTGCATTAGTTTTTTGGAAAATCTCAATAGTATTTTGGGTATTTTCTTTAGGTTTGTTGAGTGTTATTCATAGATTTATAATTAAATTTGAAAAGAAAGTAGTCTTATCAACTCTTTTTTATTCACTAATAATAGGAATAATCTTAGGTTTAACCTTCTTTTCTGAAGCATTTGCTATTAACTCAATTAGTGGATATTATTCTATTAGATTTAAAAATTTATTATTATTGCTTATTCTATTATGTTATAACTTTATAATAATAGGTGTTTTTTGCTATAATCTTATAAAATTTTATTCCAGTATTGGTGATAATAAATCAAAAAAGTTACTATGCAGTTTTTCTATTCAATTTTCACTTATGATTATATCATACTCCGTTTATATTCTCACTCAGAATTTTATTTTCAGATATCTTTATGTCGTAGTTTATTTAACAGGAGCATTTTTGGCATCATGTTATATTATCAGAAAACCTTTTCTATTTATTGAACTAACTAATAGAATTTATGATTTTATTATCTTCCATAGAAGCGGAATTCTTTTGTATTCATATAATTTTGAGACTGGAGAAGAAACTGATGATTCCCTCTTAAAAGGCTCAATACTAATTGGGATTAACCATATCCTCTCGAATTTTATAAATAAAAAAGACCAATTAGGGCTTATTAAAATGCAAAATAGAGATATAATATTTGAATATGATAATAATCATGGTTATGCTATTTTGTTGACAACAAACCATAAAAATGATTATATCGATAGAGCAGTAAATAATTTTATGAATAAATTTACTATACTGAATAGAGAAAAATTGAAAAACATAAATGGTTTAATTGATGTTTCAGCATTTGGAAATGCAAAAGAAATAATTACGGAATTTTTCAAACCTTTTATTAAAAGAATTAGATGAATAGGGAAAATAGGCATATTAAATAAAACAAGAATTTCTGATTTTCTCAGATTATATCTTAAATTAATAAAGAATAAAGTAAATTTATATTTATGAAAGTGTGTTCATATTCAGTAGTACAGTTAGAATTTATTTATTACCCTTAGAAATCACACAAATGCAAAAATAAAGAAAAAAGTATTATTTAGCAATAAAACCAAATTATGGCCATTGTAATTCTGATAACTGTGATAATTGGATATATTTTCACTTTATGTACTAGTACATATACTTTGATTTTTATCTTTAAGCATCAAGTTAAATATGGGATAAAGTTTACCGTGATTTTAAACTTCTTAGCGATTTTCAATGCAGTATTTATATATTCAACTCTATATTTATTTTCTATAGTAATTTTTTTTACTGAAACCATTAACCTTTTCCTATGGAAACTTTCTCTCATTTTTGGTTTTATTGAATTATTAATTATGTCATTAATTTATGCATTTTTAAAAGAATTCAAAAAGATTCCTTATTTTCCTTTTCTATTTTTCACAATTCTCTTTGGATTATTAATAGGTTCCTTTTTCTCACCAGATTCCGTTCGAATTTTCATTAATTCTTCTAATTCTCCCCCATTTTTCATTACAGATCTTTCAATAATAAATTACTCATTCAATATTGTAACGGGTCTAGTTATTGGGATTTTTCAATGTTCTTTTTTAATTTATTATTTTCTACTTTCTTGGATAATCTATTTAAGAGCAAGAAATAAAGAATTTATTAAAAGCTTATTTATTATCACGATTATTTTTGTTTTTCCAATTTTAATGTATATTTTATATATTGTTTTTCAAGTATCAATTTTTAGAGAACTACATATATTTACATTATGGATAAACATCTTCTATATATGTTATTTGTTTGTAAATAAGCCTAGTATGTTTTCAGAATTAACTAATAAAATATTTTATGTTAATATCTACCATAAATCAGGAATCTTATTATATTCTTATAAGTTTAGCATTAGTAATAATGAGCTTGATTCAACTATATGGGGAAATATCCTTATTGGCATTAACCATATTCTCTCTGAATTTGTTGATCCAAAAGACCAAATTGATGTACTTCAAACGGAAACCTCAGATATTATAGTAAACTATGATGAAGTTGGATTTGCAGTTGTATTAATAACAAACCATAAAAATGCTATTTTGAAAAAATTAATGGAAAACTTTGCAGTAGAATTTAAGACTAAATACAAAAAAGAGTTAATTGAAATCCAAGATCTAAATAAATTAATTAACGTTTCAGAATTCAAAGAAACGAAAGATATTGTTGAGAAAACTTTCCAAATGTACCTTTAAAATTTTTTTTTAGCAAAATTGGACTATATAAAACTTATATGAATTATAAGTCTCAACTTAATTAATATTTAAAAATTATAATATTAAAAACAAAATTGGTGTTAATAAAAGTTGTCTTTAAAATTTTGCCCTAAATGTGGTAGTGAAATATTAGAGCCAGATTCAAGGTACTGTGTCTCTTGTGGAGCGGATTTAGGGTCAAGGAAAGAAGTTGTAGAAGCTGCACCTTATGAAACTGTTCCTGAGAAAAAGGCTCAAGCTGCAAAAATCTCTCCAGAGGGTGTCGAATATGGAAGTTTTTGGCCAAGATTAGTTGCAATCATAATAGATGGAATAATCATATCGATTATTGGTTCATCTATATCGTGGGTAATTAACCCATTTAATATTCTAAATCCATGGGGAATAGCCTTTAATTGGTTAAATAATCTAATTAGCTATGTTATAGGTTTTGTGTATTTTTGGGGCTTAGACTCTTATAACAATGGTCAAACATTAGGGAAGATGGCAATGAAATTGAGAACTGTTGATGCTAATACATTCCTAGTAGCAGATCCAGGAAAAAATGCGATTAATAGTTTAGCTAAGCCAAGCGGATTTCTAATTTTAGATTTCATAATTGGGTTAATAGTCAATTCAGGAGATCCGCAAAAAAGATATAGAATTCTTCAAAGTATCTCAGATACCGCTGTTATAGTTGTAAAATAAAATTTTATCAAAAATCTCTATTATCTAAATCCAATTTCTTTATTTTTAGTTTATCAAAATCAATTTTCTTTTTCTTTCATTTTATTCTTTAGAAAATTATTACTATCTAAAGATTTATTAAGCAATATTTTTATGAATAACCAGAGGTAATAAAAATGGAAGTATTAGAATATCAACAAGATACTGCTTGGGCAAGAGATTGGGGTGTTATAGTTGGGATTTTTGATACTATTGACTATCTAAATTCATTATTCAAAAAATTAGATGTCCCTTATTTAAGGGAAATACAACAAAAAATGCTAATTCTCAATCTTGAGAAATATGCTTGGTCCTTACAAAATTACATCATTGAGAAATATTCCTAATTAGCTATATATTTATAGCTTAATCTATAGAGAATATATTGCATATTCTTATCCTTAATATTAAAAGTTAACATTTATTAAAACATAGATAGATTTAATATCTAATTTAATAAATTAATAAATAATTTTTAAGGAAAGGTGCTAATTTTCAAATGAGTGAAGAACAACGGTTTAGTCGAGGTCAAAAATGGAGTTTTGGAATGGGAAGTTTTGCTCAGTGGTTTATAAACAGTGCATTTAATATCTATGTTTTTACATATTATTTCACGGTTGTAGGATTACATATTAATTGGTATATGCTTGCTGCAGTACTATGGACATTATGGAATGCATTTAATGATCCCCTCATCGGTTATTTATCAGATCGTACACACACTAAATGGGGGCGCAGAAAACCTTATATAATGTTGGGTTTAATTCCTATGTTAATATTAGAAATTGTAATTTGGCTTCCTCCGACAGGAAATGATTTTCAAACTTTTATCTATTTGCTCATTATGTTGATCTGTTATGATACATTCTACACAATGATTGCACTCCCATATGATAGCTTATTTCCCGAATTATATACAACGGTAAAAGAAAGATCTGAAGTTAATACAATTAAACAAATACTTTCTGTTGTAGGGCTACTTTTTGCTGCATTAGTACCAGGACTAGTTCTTGCGAATGAAGAAACTAGAAATACCTATTTATTAAATGGAATTATCACTTCGATAATAATTGCAATTTCTTTAATAGTTTCTTTAAAATGGGGAGTAACTGAACGTAAAGAATTTAAACTTGATTATCAACATGAATTCAAATTTTTTGATAGCTTGAAGTATACAACGAAAAACAAAGGTTTTGTACTCTATACTGCTATGTTCTTTTTATATGAATATGTATTATTACTCCTTGCGACATTAGTTCAAATATTTGGTAGGCAAGTATTAAATATTGATGCATTCGACACTTCTTTGATAATGGGAATTATGTATATTGTTGGTGCGGTTTCTGTTGTTTTATGGAGATGGCTAGATATTAAAATTGGAACTAAAAAAGGGTATGCTATTGCTATTGTTGCTTATTTCTTTGCCTCATTGCCACTCATGTTTATAGATGAATATGGATTAGTATTATTGATAGCTTCTTTGATGGGCTTTGGATTTGGTGGGATGCTTTATTTTATCTATTTAATTATTGCAGATGTTATTGATGAGGATGAATTAAGGTCAGGTATTCGACGTGAAGGAGCATTTTTTGGAATAACAAACTTTTTTATGCGACTTTCAATGATTGTTTCAATTGTTACAATCGGTATTGTATTTGTTCAAAGTGATTGGGGAGTATATGATCCTTTAATTGATGTTACCTTTGCTCTTAGGTTTCTATTTATTGTTATCCCAGGTATAGCATTAGGCATTACATTGATATGCTTGTATTTCTACCCTTTTTCAAAGTCTAAAGTTGATGAAATGAAAAGTAAATTATTAGAACTACATAAGGAGAAGGCAGAAAAAGTAAAAAACATTCAATAATAACTTTTTTTTCTTTTAATTATTTTGAAAAAGAAAGAAGCAATTTTTTTTATATACCAACTAAGATTAAATGACTTAAAGAGTTTATAGTTGTTTTAATGCTTGATCCAGATCATCTATTAAATCTTCCGGATCTTCTAATCCTACTGAAAATCTAAAGTGTGTATTTGAAATGTTCATAGACCTTCGTTCCCATGAAGCAAGTTCTATGCCAGTCATAATAGAAGTATATTCTATAAGAGAAGTTAAATCACCTAATGATACTCCAACTTTAATTAATTTTAAAATTTCTATAAACTTATTACTTGCTTCCACTGTTTCCAATTCAAAACCAATCATTCCACCATAATCTTTCATTTGCTTTTTTGCGATTATGTGACCTGGATGTGATTCTAATCCAGGATATGCAACATTTATGACTTTTGGATGTTTTTCTAAGAATTGAGCTACTTTCATTGCATTTGAGGAATGGCGTTCCATTCTGAGATTTAATGTTCTAATTCCTCGTAAAATTAACCATGCATTAAATGGGCTGAGTACATGACCCTGTAATTCGTGCCAAAAGAGACGAATATTTTGAATATCATTTTTAAGACCAATTATTGCCCCACCTAAACAATCTCCATGCCCATTGATATATTTAGTAAGACTTTCAACTACAAGATCCGCACCTAATTCGAGTGGACGCTGAAGTGCTGGAGAAGCAAATGTATTATCTACTATACATTTACCCCTAACTTCGTGAATTAAATCTGCGCAAGCTTCAATATCTATTACATCTATAGTAGGATTTGCTGGTGATTCTAGAAAAATAAACTTAGTATTTTCATCAATTTGATTTCTTACTTCAGATAAATTACAGAGATTGACTCTTTTACATTCAAATCCCATTTGTGGATATATTTTTGTAAGAAGACGGTAAATTCCTGTATATTGATTAATATGAATAATTAAATTTGGGATATTTTCTGGTGTAGATTGTGGTAGTAATTTTTTAATTTTGTTGGGTCGAATACGTTCCACACGTTGTTGTAGTACGCTTGAACAAGCAAGGTGAACAGCACCCATTCCTGAAGCGACAGAAATCGCGCTTTCTCCCTTATGTAATGTTGCTAATTTACCATCTAGCGCATAAATAGTTGGATTTTCTGTACGGGAGTAATGATAATGATTTTGTAATAGTTCACTTAATGAAGAGTAAGTATAAGATTTTGCTGCATAAATAGGTGTTCGTAAACTATGTGAGGTCTCAGGATATGGCTCTTCACCAGCGCGAATTAATTGCGTATCAAACCGCAATTTATCCCACTTACTACGATTTTCCTTATTTATCTCTTGGAATGTTTTTTTCTTTTCCGACATATTTTTCACATTATATATTGAAGTTATTATAGTGTATTTGGCATTACATTTCAATATTAAATATTTAGATAAACTTTTTTACGCATTTTCAATTATAGAAAGGAAAGTTATTATTTATAAAAATTGAGTGAATAATGACACTAGAAGAAAAAATTAAAGAATTAATCATAGAGTGGGATGAAGATAGCTTAAAAGAATTATGTCGTAGTGCTCTTGAAAGTAATGAAGCTACGCCGGCAGAATTATTGAAAATTATTGGGAAGGTAATGCAGTTTATAGGGAAACAGTTTGAAGATGAAGAAATTTTTCTTCCAGATTTAGTTGGTTCGGCAAATGTTGTAAAAAATACTATTGATGAAATACTAGATCCCGCGATTAAAGCATCTGGTGGGAGTAAAGAAACTCTTGGAAAAATTGTCATTGGTACCGTTGAGGGCGATGTTCATAGTATAGGAAAAGATCTTGTAGGGAGCTTTCTATTTTCTAACGGATTTGAAGTTTTTAATTTAGGAGAGGAGGTTGCAGCCTCCGTATTTGTAGATAAGGCAGAGGAAGTAGGGGCTCAAGTTATTGGACTTTCATCTCTATTAACAATGTCAATGGGTTTTCAGCAAGAAGTAATAAAAGAACTCAATGATAGAAATTTAAGAGACAAATATAAAGTAATCATTGGAGGGTCCCCTACTTCTAGTGAATATGCAATTGAAATAGGTGCTGATGGATGGGCTGATGATGCTATTGAATCAGTCAAGTTAGTAAAAAAAATACTTGGAATAAATACGTGAGAGGGAAAATTACATTGAAATTAAGAATACTTGAGGTTCTCTCTAAAGATGAAATACAAGCAATAAATTCTGCTTCTATAGAACTTCTCTCAACTGTAGGAATTAAAATAGAATCCCCTTCTGCTAGAGCCTTGCTAAAAGAAAGTGGGGCAGAAATTAACGAAGAGAATTTCTTTATTAAACTCCCAGAGACTCTAATAAAAAAAAAACTACAAGATGTTCCCAATTCCTTTAAACTATACGGACCTGATGGAAAATTCAATTTTGAGGTGAATACAACATCTACTCAATTTGCAACAATAGGAACGCCAGTGAAAATTTATGATCCAGATAAAAAAAGTGGAGTTAGAAAGACAATATTATCTGATACAATCAAGCAGATTAGGATTGTTGATTCTTTAAAAAATATAAATTGTTCTCATGTGGATGTCTGGCCTAATGATATTAATTATCTCTCTCTTCACGCTCATTGTATTTATCAATGGGTTCATAATACTCGAAAACCTTATGGACTCGGATGTTTAGGGAGAGTAGCAAGCCAAGATATGATGAATATGGCATCTATCATAGTTGGAAGTGAGGACGAACTCATTAAAAATGCTCGTTTTGTAGGATTCATGAACCCAACAAGTCCTTTGCATCTCCCTCAATTAATGACAAATGGTCTTGAAATTTTTGCCAAATATAAGCAACCAACAATAATTGCTCCAGAAGCATTAGCTGGATCAACAGCACCCGTGACTTTAGCTGGTCTGATAACTCAAATCAATGCAGAAATCATTGGAGGAATAGTTTTAGCCCAACTATATAATTCTGGAGCTCCTGTATTTTTTGGTACAGTTTCTACCATCACGGATATGAAATCTGGGAACGCTGCATTAGGTTCAATTGAGACAGGGCTTATTACTACTGCAATTGCTCAAATAGCTCGACATTATAACATACCTTCAAGAGGACCTGGAGGTATTACAGATTCAAAACTACTTGATGTCCAATGTGGTTTTGAAAGATTACAAACCTTATTAGTTGCTGCTCAAGCAGGTATAAATTATATCACTTGTGCTGGCACTTATGAGGAAACATTGGTAGAAGCATTAGAACTCCTTGTAATTGATGATGAGTTAGCAGATATTGTAAAACGTTTACTTAGAGGGGTTAATGTAAACGAAGATACAATTGGGCTAGATGTAATAAAAAAAGTGGCTTTAAGTCCGAAAAAGGGTGTAAATTACTTAAGTGAGGCTCATACTCGTAAGTTCATGAGAGATGAACTATTTATACCTTCTCTAATTGATAGAAATAGACGTTCTACATGGCGTAAAAAAGGATCAAAAGATATAATTGCACGAGCTGGAATGAAAGTAGAACAAATTCTCCAGTCATTTAATCCTCCCAAAGTTGATAATGAGATTGAAAAAAAGCTTTTGGATTATATAAAAGAAGTTGAAAGAAGAACTCTAGAGTATTATAAAAAAGCAGAAGGAATTACAGCAGAAGCGGTATCTCTTCTAGGTACAGAAATAAATGTTAAAGATAAATAGAGTTATTTCAACTTTTCTTTAAATTTTTTAAGGATTTCTATAATATTTACCTTTAGCATGAGATACACTGTAATTACAGTGAAATATAAAGTTACTATACTGAATATCCAATTTTCTCCTCCTAGAAACATACAAATATTGAGTATATTATAGGCAAAAATAAGCATTAATCCGAGCTTTCCAAACCATACCCAAAAAATTGTCTTTTTAACATCATATTTTATTAATCCTAAAGGTACTGTTATCATATCATCATTTAAGGGTGTAATCCCAAAAAGATATATGAGAAATGGAGCAAATTTTGGATGATCAACTAAATATTGCTGATATTTTTTTAGATTTTTAGTTCTATCCGCAGAAATTACTTCTGAAGCGCCTCTACCTATAAAATATCCCACCATTTCTCCTATGAGACATCCTAAGGAGGCAATAAATCCAACTAAAAGAGGGACAAAAATATTTAATTGTCGAAAAGGCTCAGAACTAAAACAGACAACAAAAGTATATGGAGTAGGAACAGGAAGTAAGTTTCCAACCATACAGACCCAAAAAGTAATTAGAATGCCAAAATTTATATCCTGAAACTGCGGATATCTTGAAATATTTTCTATAGCTTCTCTATGAGAAATATTTACTAAAAGATCTAACGATAGAATTGTTAAAAGTACAAATATAATAATAAAGACAACATCAATCTTTTTCAGTTTCAATATAAATTACACAATTTTTTTTAATAATTTAGGTTAAAGGATTTAGAATTATATATTTAATTATTTAAAATGTATTAAGGCATTGAAAGTGCTATAAAAAGAATTGAGAGTGCAATACTAATAAAAAGCACAGTAATAAGTATTAAGCCATAAGTTTTCCTTTTCTTTTGTCTCCTTGTTATTGTGGTTTTACGCTTTGGAGATGGCCTACGTTTAACATGAGACATTGTATCTAATTCAAAAGAGATGATTTTAGATTTAATTATCTTTTTTATCAGATTTTTGTAGAAGCTCAGTTAATACTACATTATTATATGAGAAAAGCATCCTAGGGATATAATTTTCAGCTAAATATGGTCCATCATCAATTTCTTCTTTTAATGGGAAGAGCTTTTTCTCTTTTATTACTGACCCTAAATAATTTCTATCATATTCTTTATAACCAAATACTTTATTTTTAACTATAACTATTTTTCTTTCATATCCTTCGGGCACTCCAGCCTTCTCAAGAAGTAATAGTATCTTTTCTCTAGATAAGGATTTAATTAATTCTAAATCTTCCTCAGTTTCTTTATATGCGGGTCCAGTCTGTGCTTCTACATAATCGGGTTCTTCTTCTAAACCGGCAGCTACTTTGAAACCTAAAGTCTCATTACCCTCGTCAACTGCTGAAATCTTAAAGCCAATTCCATATCTATCCCTGATACTAGGTGCCATTTTGGCTGCAATGAATTTCATTCTCGTAGTTGTATTACTTCCATGCCAAATCCAGACTCTATATCGAGTTGGGTCAACAATTAGGAGTACGAATTCTGAATCTAATAATTCAGTTAATTTAATATCAGCTTCTACCTCTAATTCTTGAAATTCATTCAATTGATCGTTGTATTGAAAAACAATAATCTTCTCTTTTCCTTCTTTTAGGAACTCTCCATCTGGCATAATGCTCGTTTAACAGTATTAGTTATATATAACTATATAATTTTACTAATATATTATTATTTTTAATTTAAAAATAGATGGTTCTACATCTAAATATTTATTCAAGAAACTCAAATAAAGATCTAATAAATAATTCTGGTTCATGTGGATAAATAGCATGAGCACTATTTTCAAAAATAATAAGCTTTGCTCCAGGTATCAACTCGGCTAATATTTCACCATTCTGGGGTGGAACAAGAATATCATATTTACCTTGCATAATTAATGTTGGAGTAGCCATTTTCTTGAGTTTCCTGCACGTGTTAAAATTAAACATTGCTTTAATTTGTCGAACATAACTACTATATGGAATACGGCATTTAAGAATTCTTTGAATTTTATCATCTATATATTCAGGATTATTTTTGATAAAATCTTTAGTAAATACTAAAGATATGGTGGCTTTAGCCATTCTTTCTGGCGTCAGACCTTCAACTGCTCCTATTATTAATTTATATGCAGCAAGATCTGGAGGGACTGTTTTCCTTCCTCCACAAGCAGCACCCCATAGAATGAGTTTTTCAACTTTTTGGGGATAACTTAAGGCTACTTCCTGTGCTATCATTCCTCCCATGGAAAAACCAAAAACATATGAACGTTCAATATTTAAAGCATCCATTAACCCAACAGTGTCATCAGCCATCATTTTTATAGAATACTCACCCTCAGGTATGTCAGTTTGACCTGATCCTCTGTTATCAAATGTTATTACTTTAAATTTTTTCGAAAGTGCATCGATTAATGGTTTATCCCATACTTTAAGACAAATAGAAACGCCTGTTATCATTAGAAGTGGGTATCCCTCTCCGTGAATTTCATAATTAATAGATATATCATTAACTTTAATTTTAGGCATAGAAAATATTCCTCTAATATTATTACAAATAGATTTCTTTATTCAGAATTATTTTATTTTAAAAAAAAATTATTTAAAAACTTTAACAAGTATTATAAAATCATTTTAAAAACTCTATTAATCTTTCAATAAATTTATCACGCTCTTCTACATAAGGAACATGTGCACTATTGTTAAATAAAAAAAACTTCGCTCCTGGTATGAATTCCGCTAACATCTTACCATTCTGGACAGGAACCAAAATATCTTTTATCCCATGCATGATAAGTGTTGGTTTTTTAATGTTTTTCAACTTTTCACATGCATCAAAAGTCTCAATTGCTTTTATTTGTCGATTATAATTTTTTATTGATGTTTGCATCTTACTCATATTCTGAATTGCAAGTTCTACAAATTTAAGATTTCTTTTTAGGAATTTTGCTGTGTAAAATATTGATAACATATTTCTAGCAATTTTCTCTAAAGACAATTTTTCTTGGGGTTGATCTAAAATTTGATTAACTTTAGACGAGGTTGGAATTAATCTAGATTGTCCACAATGAGAAGAGCATAAAACCAATTTATTAACTCGTTCAGGGTAATTTAAAGTTAATTCCTGGGAAATCATCCCTCCCATGGAATGTCCGAATACATTAGCTTTATCTATATTTAGAATATTCATTAAACCGATTGTATCCTCTACTAGAGTATTCACTGAGTAATCCTTATCTGAGTTATTTGAACGCCCAGTACCTCTATTATCAAAAACTATTACTCTATGGTAATTAGCAATCTTTTTTAATAATGATTTTCCCCACCAATCGATGTTAGCTTGGAATCCTAAAATCATTAGAAGAGGAAAACCTTCGCCATACTCCTCATAATATATATTAATATCATTAACTTGGACTTCTGGCATGAATTATTTTTTCATTTTTTATTAGATATACATATCAATACATTTGAAGTAAAACAATTATTGATAAATGCGGGAAGGGAGATTTGAACTCCCGAACTCCTACGAGAATGGGTTCTGAGCCCATCGCCTTTGACCAAACTTGGCAATCCCCGCATAGTTTTTATAGTTTTTCCAGATTACTTATTTTTTTAAATAATAATTATTTAAAATTCCTAAAAATTTTAATCATTACTTTTAATTTTCATTCCCTTCACAGAAAGATGCAAGAACTTTTAGATAAAATTCAATCACTTAAAAGTAGTGAGGTTAAGAATCATGTGGATGCTCATATAACTGAATTTAGCGAAGTTAAAACGCAACCTATCAATTTGATATTTAAGGAGCTGTGTTTTTGCATTACAACGGCAAATTGCAGTGCAGAACGATGTATTGAGGTGCAAGAAAAGATCGGTAATGGATTCCTTACTTTATCCGAAATACAGTTAGCGTCTAAGTTAAAAGAATATAAATATAGATTTCCAAATGTGCGGTCAAAGTATATCTTTGAGGCTAGAAAAAAAATATCTCAGTTAGAAAGTAATATTAAATCTGGTGATAATGGACCAAATTTACGAGAATGGATTGTGAAGAACGTAAAAGGGATTGGCTATAAAGAAGCCAGTCATTTCTTAAGAAATATTGGGTATAATGATTACGCTATCATTGATTTTCACATTATAGATCTTTTAGTTAGTTATAATCTAATTCAAAAACCAAAATCATTGACTAAAAAAAAATATCTCGAAATTGAGGAGATATTGAAAAATATAGGACAGAAACTTAATTTAAATTTAGCTGAATTAGATTTATACTTATGGTATATAGAAACGGGAAAAATTCTTAAATAGTCAAGATATTTAAAAATCAAATAAAAAATAAAAATGAAAAGGGAAATGAAATGGATCCTACGTGCCATAACTGTAATAGTTTAAATTTTTGTATCCGTGGAAAACCAAACAAAAACCTGGAAAACTGTCCTATGATTGTGAGTCCTGAAATTGAAGATGAAGCTTTCAATCGTTATAAAACTGACGAGGTCATAAAAAAAACCACAAAAATGGCATCAATTGTAGAAGCTTCAGGATACATTCATTGGCCTCGTTTAAAAGATACCATAGAATTTGCTACAAGAATGGGTTATAAAAAAATCGGATTAGCTTTTTGCGTTGGTTTAAGAAGAGAAGCAAAAAGGATTGCAGAAATTTTAGATAATTATGATTTTGAAGTATGTTCGGTTTGTTGTAAAACGGGATCAATTGAAAAAGCAGAAGTAGGAGTTCCTAAAGAGTTTACAATCTTCTCGAAAACGGGATATCCTCTTGGTTTTGTTACATGTAACCCTGTTGCTCAAGCAATGCTATTAAACAAGGCTAAAACAGATTTAAACTTGATAGTTGGTTTATGTGTGGGACATGATATTACTTTTACACAGCTCTCAAATGCTCCAGTTAGTACTCTAATTGCAAAAGATAGATCAAATCCACATAATCCTGCAGCAGTTTTATATACATCATATGGAGATTCTTATTTTGCGAAAGATGTAAAAATGAGGCGGGAAGAAAAGAAATAAAATTTTAAGTAAACAAAATTGCACAGATAATTCTTTTTTAGAATTAGATTCATGAAGGTTTTGAAAGAGAGTATTAAGAAATTTATAATTAAAAAAATAAAAATCAGAATTTTAATAATCTTTCACTATCACATTATCTTCTTCTTCGTTTGTTATTTCATATTCAGGATAAAAACCTTGATATTCTCTAAACCCTACCAAAATTATTATCATTGAGATAAGAATAGTGCCAATATAAACAAACCACTCAAAATCTTTTGAAATAAATCCATGTTCCCATAGTTCATAATAAGAAATAGAGAAATCACCGATCACACTATAATGCCCTGGAAGCATAGTGATTGTTGTACTTTTGGTAAACTCTTCAATAGATAAATAGTAATTAAATGTATATGTGGTACCTGTTGCAGAATGTGTTAAGATAATTGACCCAGATCTATAACCATGAAAAGCATTAAACACTATAACATCATACTTGTTTTGGATAAGGCCGTTTTCTGGGAGTGTAAAACTATCTCCACAGAACCAAGGTTCAATCATACAAAGTTGCGATTTCCAAATTCTTTCTGTATTTAAGAGAGGTACAAATATAAACGGTACTATCGAGAGTCCAACACCTATAATCATAATTATTAGTCCAATTATATGGTGTTTTTTCAATCTTTTTAACTTTTGAGTCAAGTGTAGTATCTTTTTGTACAAGTCTTTAATAATCACCTAATATTACTTTAAGCTTTTATTAAATAATCTACCTTGATTTGTTTATAATTCAGAATTTTTTTTTAGATTTCTTTAAAGCCTAATTAATAAAAAGTTAAATTAGTATAAAATTTTTAGGATACAAACTTATTTTGAGTCTAATTTTTCTCGAAAAAAGGAAGATTGTAGAGAAATTTCTTTATTAGAAGTAAATTTAAATAATTAAGCGAGAAATTAAACATTAATAATTAAGAAGAAAAAGATGTGATTTAAGGTAAGATATCCAAATAAAGTTATGGAATTAATTAATCAACTCCCTGAGGATCACTCTGATTTAAAAAAGCTCCTTAAAAAAAATTATAAAAGAATAAATTTTGATAAATTAAAGCCTTTTAATCCTAAAAGTGAATTAATAGAAATACAGAATTTTTATAAGCAAGTTATTGAAGCGATTCTTCTATCAAATCCAGAAGCTTTAGAATTGCTTAAGAATTTGTCAGTTATAAACACAGAGATAGAAACTAATATTTATTTAAAAAGTATTAAAACTTCCTATAAAGTTCCAAATATCGAGAATTATTTCAGTGAATTATTGAATATGGGTTTTATAAGAAAAAAAGAAGGTAAAGAAGACATATATGAATTTTCATTTCCTGAAATAAAAGATGTTTTAGAAGGCTTTTCTGATGAAAAGAATCATGAGAGAGCAATAAAATACTATAAGAATAAAAAAAAGAAATGGAAAGTTGACATTTTAGATGATATTGAGGTTCTTTTTCATAAGGCAAAATTAAATCCAACTCAGGAATTAGTTGATGAATTTTTAGCAATTGCTAATAATATAGAACAATTTGATTTTAGACATAAAAGATTGATTGATGTTGCACAAGAATTATTTATACTTGAGGATAAATATAAAGCTCCAATTCTAATCGTGCTTGGAAATTTATTATCTGTTGTAGGTAATCCTGAAAGTGCAGAGAGGATCTTTCTTAATGCTTTAGATATTTACAAAAATTTGGCGAAAAAATATTATAAAATATATCTACCCTATATTGCTGCAACCCAAAAAAACCTAGGAACACTATATATAGATTTAAAACGGTTTGAAGAGGCAGAAAAAATATATAGCGATGCTTTAAGTTCATACAAGGAGTTAGAAAGACAGTATTATGATGCGCATTCACCGGACTTTCATTCAACCGAGTATAATGGGATACAAAAGTCATATATTGATGAATTGAAGTCATATAATGAGTTATTAAAACGATACTATGATATATATCTACCCGACGAGCCCCCGATTACAAGTGAAATTGGCAATATAGGTGTTGATCTAGACTTATTAGAAGATATTCAAGATGGAACCATTGATTCTATAGAAAGTTACAAAACACTAGCTAAAATGTCTTATGATATGTATTTACTCGATATTGCTAAAACTCAGAGTAGCCTTGGACTCATCTATAGTGAATTAATGAGATTTGAAGAAGCAGAAAGAATGCATTTCGAAGCATTAAAACTCAAAAGAAAAGTTGCGGAACATTATCCCGATCAAGCTCTACCTGAGCTAGTTCTAACACTGATAGATCTCGGTGATTTATATGCAAGCTTAAATAAATTTGATCATGCAGAGCCATTGTTTAAGGAAGCATTAGAAATTTCTCTACAATTAGCAGAACAAAATCCAGAAGTATATTTATTTAACGTTGCTATTATCCAGAACTCCCTTGGAACTATATATACCAGATTACAGAAATTTGAAGAAGCTGAAAAAATATATGTTGATGCCTTAAAAATTTTTAAAAATTTCGCACAAGAAGACCCTAAAACATATAAATTTAACGTTATTGATGTTCAGAACAACCTTGGTTATTTGTTTTTAAATAAAAGAAATTTTGATAAAGCTGAACATTATCTTAATAAAGCATTGAAGAAAGATCCGATGAATAGTGAAATTTTGTATAATCTCGCTTCTCTTGAAGCACTCAGAAATAACCAAACCAAGGCTTTAGAGATACTAGCAAAAGTAATAGAACTTGATAATAATTATATTGAAAGAGTATTACAAGATGAAAAACTTGATTGTCTTAAAGACTTAAAAGAATTTAAAGAATTAACGGGTGAGAAAAGTTCCAACAATTACGTTAAAAAAGATAAATAAAATGAATTTGATGTCAATTTTACAATTAGATGTTAAGCCTGAGCAAAGAAATTTAGTTGCTTCTAATGCTAAATCAATAGCAGAGGCTCATTTCAATAAGGATGCTTGGTTCAGAGCGATTTATGCAGATAATAAACCAGTTGGATTTGTAATGATTAGTGATTCCTCCTTAAAGTATAAATCAAATCCAAATCACCAGCCCTCCTATTTTCTTTGGAGATTTATGATTGATGCTAAATTTCAAGGAAAAGGATATGGTAAAGATGCAATGAACTTAGTAATTAATCATGTTAAAAACAGGCCATACGCAAAAGAACTTCTATTAAGCCACAGCAAATCAGATGGAAATGCGGGAGAATTTTATAAAAAATGTGGTTTCGAATATACTGGTCGCGAAATAAGTGATGAATTGTTAATGAGTTTAAAATTGTAAAATATTTATCACTCACTTTAATTCTAATTTTTCTTCATAATTAAAAACTTACTTGGTAAATGAAGTTTTTAATTTAGATGATACTAGTTTTCCATTATCTGAAATTTGATTTGTTTCATAGAATAGATTAATTTCCTCTTTTGATAAACTAATTTCAGCAGCTTTAGCATTTGCCTCTACATGTTCTATTTTAAATGCTTTAGGTATGGTTATTACATTCTCATGGTTAATTAACCAAGCAATAGCAATCTGCTGAATAGTTGAGTTATGTGATTTTGCTACTCGTTCTAATTTTTCTCTTAACTCTCCTTTTAAATTATGAAAACCACTATGTCCTAAGGGACTATATGCTGTCATAATGATTCCCTCATTTTGATAAAAAGGTAATGATTGGTTAATATGTTTCTGTCTTGTGATACTTGCTGGTAATTGATTGTTAACTAATTCTGTATTTTTTAAGTAAGTCTGAGCTTCTTTAAATTGTTCTACAGAAAAATTACTTACCCCAATATATCTCACTTTTCCTTCCTTGACAAGATCCTCTAAAACTCTCATTTGTTTCTTAATTGATATTAAAGAAGATGGCCAATGTATAAGGTAAAGATCTATTTGTTTAATTCCTAATCTTTTAAGGCTATTGTACGCCGCTTTTTTCATAGTATTGTATCTAGTATGCATTGGAAACAATTTAGTTGTTATAAATAAATCATCTCTATTATATTCAGAAATTACCTGTCCCACAACTTTCTCTGATGTCCCTCTACCATACATTTCAGCAGTGTCTATATGAGTAATTCCAAGTTCAATACCTTTCCTTATTGATTCTTTCCATTTTTCATAATACTCTTTATTTCTATAACTTTTAATACCCCATGTACCTTGACCTAGGATTGGAATATTCTCGTCTGTTTTTCCTAATCTAATCTTTTTCAATTCTATCACACTTTCTTTATTAGAAATAATAAATAATAAAGAGATTTAATCTTGTTTGTTAAAAATTATTATAGGTCTGAAGGTTAAAATTCAAAAATGATTGCTTTTTTGGTAAGATTTTTATAAAATATAAAGCAATTTATTTCTGAATACAATTTTTTAATTTTCAAAAAAAAACAAGGAAAAATTAGTAAATTACTTTAATTCCAATTTATTCTGGCAATACGGACAGTGAAGTGGCAATTCCTCATCGCACGGTTCCAATTCTTCGCTGCTAAGAATGTTTTTCCAACATATTAATTTATCTCCTCTTTTAACCATATCCCGACCATGATGTTGCGGAATAATATCTTTAGTTTTACAATTACTACAAATAATAACTTTAGCTTCACTTTCTATATCTTCAGTTGAAACTTCTTTATATAAGAATTTGTATCTAAAAATTGTAAGACTATTGAGTAGGACTAACAGAGAAACACCCATATCTCCAATTCCAACAGCTAACCAAAGAGTCATGAAACCGATAACTGTTAATATTGCAAATGAAACTTTCACGAGAATAGAAGTCCAGATATTCTGTTTTATTTTTTTATTAGTTTTTTTCGCAATATCGATATAGGTAAGTATTTTTTTCAAATCTTCACCTATAATAATGATATCTGCAGTTTCTAATGTAATATCTGTAGCAGAAGCACCTATCGCGATTCCTAAATCAGATAATGCTAAGGCAGGAGCATCATTTATACCATCACCAACCATAGCTACCCCTGTATATATTTGTTTTAAATTCTCTATCTCCTGAAGCTTTTGGTTTGGTAACTGTTCTCCATACGCTTGATCAATGTCTAAGCAAGCTCCAATTGTATTACATACTCTCTGATTATCACCAGAAATTAAAACAGTTTCATAGCCCCTCTTTTTTAAGCCATTAATTAGAATAGGTGCTGAAACTCTTAAGATATCTCTAATTGAGATGATCCCTAGTAAATGCTTTTGATTTCCTAGCAGAATTGGTACTGTTCCTGAAGTTTCAATATTTTTAATATCATTAATCGGAAGGTCATAGTTTAAATCTTCAATGAATTTTTGGCTCCCTACATAGAACATTTCTCCATTGATTTTTCCCTTTATACCTTTTCCCTTTATTACTTCAAAGTTATCGACAGCCTGAAATGGTAATTCCATCTCTTTAGCCTGTTTAACAATAGTTTTTCCAATTG
The DNA here is from genome assembly GCA_964409945.1 of uncultured archaeon. Taxonomy (GTDB): domain Archaea; phylum Asgardarchaeota; class Lokiarchaeia; order Sigyniarchaeales; family SOKP01; genus Loki-b32. Next base: position 63,706 of record CAYPFJ010000009.1, read on the forward strand.
GATGTTCTGAAAGGGTTTCTAAACTGGCTGCAATACTAATTATATCTGACTTAATAGCTCCATTATAAGTAAAAATTTCAAAAACCTTCAGGTTTCCTTCTGTGAGGGTACCAGTTTTGTCAAATGCAAAAACCTCAATATCTTGAAGTTTTTCAATAAATTTATTTCCTTTAACTAAAATTCCTTCTTTAGCTTGCTTAGTTAATGAAGCTATATTTGCTAAAGGTGTAGATAAGGTTAAAGCACATGGACATGAAACTACTAATAGAACTAATCCACGATAGAACCATTCATAAAAATTGAGTCCAAAAGCTGATGGAATTGTCATAACTAAGATGGATAACAAAAGAATTATAGGAGTATAATATTTCGCAAATTTCTCAATAAATTTTTCATTGTCACTTTTATTTTGCTGAGCTATTTTTACGCTTTCTGCGATTTGAGCTACAATTGTATTTGTACTCTCTCTCGTAACTTCAATATCAATAAAGCTATCAGAATTTAAGCTTGCTGCAAAAATTTCTTCGCCTTCTTCTTTAAAAATTGGAACTGATTCACCTGTTATTGCGCTTTCATCAAAATAAGAACTTCCTTTAATTATAAAACCATCTAATGGTACTTTCATGCCGGGTTTTATTCCCACGATATCCCCAACTTTTATTTCTTTTGATGGAACATTCACATACCCGTTTTCAGTTTTCAATAAAGCATCATCAGGGGCAAGTTCAAGTAATTCCTTAATAGCATTCCTTGATCTTTCGGTTGTTATTTTTTCTAATCTTTCTGCTATTGAATATAATAATAGTGCCGTTGCACCTTCTTGACCATGTAATATAAAAAATGAAGCAACACCTGCAATAATCATGAGAAGGTTTGCAGTTATTTTTTTTTCACTTAAATCTTCTATAGCTTCCTTAACGACTCCAGAACTTGAAAGAAGAATTGAGCCAATTGCCAGAATTTGAGATATTAATTGAATTTCAAATACAAATTCTAAGATTATAGAAACCCCTAGCAAAATTCCTGCAGGAATAACAAAATACCAGAAATTTTTTTCAAAGAACCAGTCATCTTCTATTTGTTCTTCTTCACAAATTGATGATGAACAGGCTATTGTGATAATTCTCACCTATTTAATAATTGCATATACTTCAATTAGAACTTAACATTTATGGAGTATAAAACTTTGAGATCAGTAATAAACTAAATTAATAGCTTTACTAAATTTTTCTTTATTATTTATAAAAAGTGATATAATATTAATTATAAACTAAAAGCAAGAGTATTTATAAAAATTTACTTATTTTAGGTCTTTAAACTAAAATTAGAAAAGGAAAATAAAAAAAACTATTTAGTACATTTTTTTTTAATCAGTATTATCGTAGTTACTGAGACAATTCCGATTAAAATTAGTAAATTATATCCAAAGATTCCCGATTCTGCAGGAGGTGCATAATAGTTTATTATATTAATCAATAAATCTTTACCGTTCTGTGACATAGTTCTAAGTGAATCCTCAAATCCCCACAAGAAATATCTAGTGTCTTCTGCACATATACAATAGGAATATGAGGAACTCGCCACTTTGCCATATACATCGACATTTCCCGGGACAGTCGCTAGCGGAATAAAATACACTCTTGAACCTGGAGAATACAATTGAATGTTTCCAGAAGGCAAATCATTTGGAGTATTGAAAATTGCATGCGCATCATCTACAACATCGATATTAGTAATATCAATTGTTGAACTTCCCTCGTCATATCCTATATAAAGACTTATCCCATTAAGTCCAAAGAATGCATATCCTCCGTTACCTAAACCAATAATTGGTGCACCAGAATCATTAACAATTGACACTTTGGCCATAGACATATATAAGCCTCCCCCACTACCTAAATCTGGACCTATTATTATAATATCATGAGTATCAAATGTTCCTGTAGTTATTATATCTACATCAATTAAATCAATGCTAAATCCTTCACTAGTTAAAAAAGAATTATACGAATTTGCGGTTGTAGGATCGTCATAATAGATATATGCTAATTTAACACTGTTTCCATGAACATTCGGCGTAAACATTAGTAAAATAATCAAAATGGGCAAAATTAAGATCAAAAATTTCTTGAATTTCATAATTTCTCAACTCCCTCTAAAGTGTAATACTAGTCTTATAAAATTTATATTTAGATAATATATCTATATTTTGACTTATTGATTAAAATTTATGTTAATAGAATGGCCGATAAAGAAGTATTTAATCATTCAAAAAATGTTAATTTGTTACTTGTTTCTTCTTACTTCTTGAAGTCTTCAAACAAATAATGTATATCTCATTTTATAACATAAATAAGTTTTTGACCTTCTTGTTCTTCGAGGTTTAACTCTCGCCTGATAGCATTTCGGATTTTATATCCTCCAACATGAAGTATAGAATCCTTTAGAATGGAATCTTGATCCATTGAGGCATTACACGGATAAGCATGATGAGCTTTACTTACTCTTTCATTTAAAGAAAGATTTCCGCTTTTTCCATTTTTAAAATACTTTGATTTTAATTGTTGGCAAATATAATATGTGCTTCCACATGGAGCACTTTGAATGACACAAGTATCTTCAATTGATTCCCCATCCTTACTTAATAGAAATGAGACAACTGGTTCTCCAATTTTAAAATAATCTATAAATTCATCAATAAAATCATGTTTGCTTGTTAAATGAAAGCCAATTTTATTGTATTCATTTAACTCTTTACTTAAGGAGCAGAAGGGTTTAGGAAAAACTGCTTGAATACCATATTTTTCAAATTCTTCTAATACTTGCGCTTGTAATCCAGCAGGTACCCATTTAGGGTCCTCTATTGGAACAATAACAGCCTTAATTCCACTATCCTTTAAATAATATGGAAGACCAGAAAGTAAATCCTGATGTATTCCCACAACCATTAAAAAATCAACTGTAGGGAGATTTTTAGGAAGGTATTCTTCTGGTTCTTCAATAAATTCAGGAACATTTTCTCCTACTTTTTCATAATAATAGATTGAACTGGCAAAACTCTTGATATATTCACGGCACTTATCACATTTTACGTTTTGTTCTAAATCTTCACAAGCTTTACAGAATTCTTCATTACTTATGAGATTGCCTGTAAATTTTTGCGCGAGCATCTCTGTATCTGGGCCAATACCATAAAATATTCCTATTTTATAATTTTTTTCAGTCAACATTAGAATTAATCAATTAAAGGTTTTTATTTATATTTTTAATAACTCATAAATCTTTTAATCTAATCGGTGAACATGTTCAAAATAATTCGGATGATAAAACTTTTAGAGCGTTTTTTTTCATATTCTTTTCAATTTGTCTCTTAATCTCTGATAGAATTGATAAAATCAAGTTCTAATGACATAACTTCATTCTTTAACATGATCTGTTTTTCTTTTTCCATCTTTTCCAAATAGAACGAGGAGATTTTTTTTGAGAATTATTACTTAAATTAAGTATTTGTTGGCCTATTGGTTTTTTAGATATTGGACATTTAGAATACTCATCATACATATAATATTTTTACAAATAACTTTCATACCAATCCCTTTGATCTATTTTATTCCTTAACAATTCTTTTAATTACCATGGATATATTTAGCTAAAAGCTTTTTCAGTAATTTTGTAATTAATTCGAAATGGGATTCACAGAATGCTTTGTTCATATTTTTTCAGATCTATAAAAAGAATGGAGGTATTCTTCCTATCTCGAAACCATTCAAAATCCATATTAACTTTTTTTAAATAATAGGATTTCATATCTAAAGTAGTTTCCACCAATAATAAACGACAAGCAATAATTTCACTTGCTTCTAATGATTTCTTTAAAGCGATTTTTATCATTGCTTTTCCTAAATTCTTACCTTTATAGTTAATATCTACACCTAAACGTCCGAGAAGAACTATCGGAACTTTATCAATATGAAAAATCCTAGAATCTCCTGTATTTAACTGCGAAGCGGAAAGTGTGAAGAATGCAATTATCTCATTAGAAGCTTTTAAACAAAAAGTATAAGTTCTTGAAAGTTTTCGCTCTTGATTGAGGAGAACTAAGTTATTTAAAAAATAGTTAAAATCTTCATCTCCACAATTGAATTTCTCAATAATTACATCTTTATTTAACTCTTTAAAAATTAAATCCGTCAAGTGAAAAATCCTATTTAGTCTTTTTCAATTTCTTCTAATGTTATTGTATACTCATTTTGTTCCAAATATTTAAATAATTCGTGAGCAGATTTAAAAAAAGAACGAGTTTTCTCATTCATTTCTAAGTTTTCCAACTTTTTTTTGAGATCTTTTATCTCTTTTTCAGTTAATACAATCTCTTCAGAATCATCAAAGAAAAGATTCTCTTCAGAAGCTTTTTCTTCCTTTTTAATATCTTTTTCTCTTGGCGTTGTCATTATTATACATATGGAATTATGACTATAAATTATTTATGATTGGAACTATTCTACATCTTAGATTCAAAGATCTGTTTAAATTTAATTGAATCAATTTTTTAAGGGAAAGTCTCCTAATCCTCAAATACGGCTATTGTACTTTTACTTTCTCCTACTCTAACTAAAATTTTTTTATTACTATATATTTCTTTGAGTTTATCATGAATATATTTTGCTAAAAGTTCACTTGTTGTAGCTGCTAAAGGTAAAAAGAAAACATCTTCTCTGGGGAAAACGTACCGTTTCTTAGATGCCACAACTTCCACAGAATCTTTCTCTTCTCTTATTTCCAATTCATTTGATTCTGTTGGTATCAAAACATAATGATCCATGGGTTTAACAATAGAAATTAATTTTCTCTTTAGATCTGTAAAATCTACAACAAAATGATTTTCATCAAGATTATCACTTAATTCAACATGAACATAATAGTTATGACCATGGAGTCTTGTACATTGAAGCGGTTCTTTTAAGAAGTGACTAGCACTAAATTTCATTTCGGTTGATTCAACTATGACTTTAAATCCCATAAAAAGAGTTCCCCCATTGTCATTTTTTTGCTTTCATTTTTTTGTATTGAAGTAACCCTTTGGTATTTTTATATTTTATGTTTAAAAACAATAAATATTGTAAGACGTTTTCATTAAAGCAAGATATATTAAATCAGTAAGATAACTTCAATAAAAAATAAACCATATTTTAAAATAGATATGAGTTTTACCTTTTATGACAAATTTAAAGATGATCTTACAATGGAATACAAAAAATTAGCAATAACGGGAGCAAATGGATATTTAGGGAAGCATACCATAAAAGCAGCGGTTCAAAAAGGATGGCAAATAGTAGGCGTTGTACGACGAGATGATGCGGCTAAAGCAGTGGAATCTCTTGGGGCTAAAGCAGTAATTATTAAAGATTTCAATCTTGATTCTTTAAAAAATGCTTTTGCTGGGTGTAAAGCAGTTTTACATTTTAGAGGAGTTGTATGTGGTTCTGAAGAGCTTTTCGAAAAAGTCAATATTGATGGAATGCGCGTTTTAGTTGAAGCTGCTTTTGAAGCAAAAGTGTCTAGAATCATCTTTCCTTCAGGTTTGGGAGTTGATCGATATGGGGAAGAAGAATGGGCTAATGATGCATATTTCTATTCAAAGAATAAAGCTGAACAAATCCTTAAAAATGGAAAAGTTCCTTACATAATTTTTAGACCTTCTTATATATTAGGCCCTAATGATGAATTAATCCCAGAAATGATAAACCAAATTGGAAATGGGGTTGTTCACGTTGCTGGAAATGGTAAAATTCCAATGCAACCTATATACATTAAAGATGCAATAGAAGCATTTCTAACTGCGGCTGATGGTATAGGAGAAAACAATCAAACTTTTGATCTCGTCGGTCCAAAAATTCTAAACATGCTTGAATTAATCGAAATGGTTGTTCAAAATATGATTGATTTAGGATTTAATATCCCTCGTCCTCGACTCAATATCATAAAATTTGAAGATGCTCCAGAACAATTAGGGATATGCAAAGAAATGGTTGATGTTATGAGATGTGATATTACCTCAAACGGTAATATTGCTGCTAAAGCGTTAGGTTTTAAATTATCAGATCTGGATGAAGCTATAAAAGCAGCAATAGTAGCAAAAATGTTTCCCGAAGCCAAAGAAAAAGGAGAAAAAGCTATTGTTCTATTATCAGGAGGGATTGACTCTGCTGTTGCTCTTTATTGGGCAAATAATAAGGGGTATAATATTATTCTTATTTCATTTAATTATCATCTCAGACCAAAAAATGAAATAAAAGCAGCGTTAAAACTAGCAGAAAGTCTAGAACTTAATTTGATTGAAATTAATATCCCATTTATAAAAGAATCAATAGATTTACGCATAGTGGGACTTCCTGTACCGAGTGCCATTCACGCTCCAGAGGGATTTATACCTTCTCGCAACCTTATTTTCTACTCTATTGCAGCTTACTATGCTGAAGCTTATGGGTGTACAGTAATAATAGGTGGGCATATATCAACTGACTCACAAAATTTTCCTGATGCTACTCCCCACTTTTTCAATTCTCTTGAAGAACTTATTAATGAAGGAAAGCACATTAAAGACAAAACAACAATAAAATTATTATTACCTTTAGCAAAAAAGACTAAATTAGATGTAATAGCACTAGCACAAAAATTGAATGTTCCTTTAAAATGGACATGGAGCTGTTATAGTGATGGAGATCGACCTTGTGGGAAATGTTCATCTTGTCGTAAAAGAAATGAAGCTTTCTCAAAACTAAATTTTTCTGATCAAGAATTTTCTTTATAAAATCTATTTTTGTTCAATGGAATTCTCACTTTATTTAAAGGCAAATTTATAAAAAGCCTAAATAATATCAACTAATTGAATGTTTTAAACGAAAAAAGATAAAAGAATCACATATGTATGATACCAATGATTTAAAGACCTATCAAAAAATTTTAATAGAGTGTCCAACCTGTAAAGCGATAAAAGTGTTGAAGATACCTCCTAAAATTATTAATCAAGCTAAACAATTAACAACTGTTTCAATTCCTTCGGAAAGTGTTTGTGAACACAGTTTTCAAGCTTTTATAGATAGACATTTTAAAGTCCGCGGATACCAAAAAATTGATTTTGAATTCTCTCATATGGAATTTTCTGAGTATGATCCAACAGCTATTTATAATTCTAGACTATTGCTTCAGGAAATTATAAAAATCTTAAGAAGTTATGTAGATGATAGAGAAATCTTAGGTAATGGGATCTTTACTATAGACGGACATATTTTATATTCCTCTCTTCCAACTGATAATTTACCTTCTATAATAAGAGAAATTAAAGTTAGAGACGAAATGAAGTTAATTTCTTTTAAAAAATTATATTTAGAATTACAAGATAATCAAAAAATATGTTTCAGTTATTTAAAAGTTAAAGATATATTACTTGTTTTAGTATTGTTTTTCTCAGAAATTATCAAATTTGATAGAGGTAAATTGCATATGGACAATCTGGTACAAAAGATAAAAGAATTAGAAATTTAAAGTATTTTCAGATAATTTCAATATTACAATCTCAAACAACTATGCATAGCAATTCTTATTCTTAGATCATCTCAATGAATAGTTATAAATATGGCTATAATTATGTGATTTATAAGAGTACAAATTTAAACATTCAAAACTAGAAAATGGATATCCATAAGATAAAAAATAAAATGCTCCAAGATTTAAAGGAGCAAATTCCAGAACTTACAACTGATGAAATTCAAATTTCAGAACTTCCTAGTAAAAAAAATTCTGTTATAAATTTAAAGTTTGATAAAAAGCCCTCTAAATTACCACAAGAAGTCATAGTTAAAATTTTTAGAACTGAAAATATCGTTCAAGAGATTAATATATTAAACAGATTAAGAAATCAACATTTCCATGTACCAAATATAGTATTTTTTCATAATCCTTACTTATTCCTCGAAAAAATTGAAGGTACAAATTTATGTGATTTCATTAATGAAAGATTAAAAGGAACTAAACAATTAGATGATTTGGATCCAGAAATAAGAACTCAAATTGTAAAAAGTATAGAAAGACTTGCCGAATTTCTCGCCCAATTCCATGAAAAAAATTTTGTGAGAAAAATGCATGAAGAAAAAAGGAAATATGTTCTTTGTAAAGGAGATGCACGGCTAAGAGATTTCATTTATGATGATGTGAATGACATTCTATACGCTGTAGATTTTGAAGAAGCTTTTGAGGGCAATCATATTCAAGATTTGGCTTGGATCTGTACCTCTCTTCTCGATACGGATCCAGGTATCTTTGAAATGGAAGAACCAAAACATAAGGTTGATCTGATAAACATTTTCCTACGAAAGTATTACCGAACAAATCCAAAATTTCCTTTTGACTTTAATTATCTAGCTGAAAAGATAATTGACAATTTAAATATAGTAATAGAGAGGAGAAATCTTCCCTATGGCACTATTAGCAGAACTCTTTTTCTAGATGATATTTCTAAAGAAATATAGTCATATATTCTTATCAAAAAGATTAGTTAAAAATATCTTGTTTTTGCCAAATCACTGCTTTATTATTGAAAAATGTTATGTTAATATTCAAATCTGTAAGGTTAAATTTTTAATAAATCAAGTGGTTTAATATTTGCTAAATGCAATCAATTTAATTTAAAAAATTTAAATTCAATTAGAAAAATGGTGAAAAAATGGGAAGTAAAACATCAGTAGGATTGTTCTTTGCTATAATTATAGGGCTTAGTGGATTAGGGATTGGAATATTCTCATTCCTGAGAATTAATCAAATTTCTACACAACCACAACAACTAAAAATAGGCTTAAAAGTATATGTAAATACAAGCTACACCGAGACTGACTTAGCTACTCATATTATAGATTTTGAAAATAAAAGTTATGATTATCATGATGATTTTAATTTAGTTACAGATGTATTTACTGTGCCAATATCTGGAGATTTTCTTATTATAGGAACAGTGACTTTCTCGGATTTTCAAGATTCTAATAGATTATTAGTCTCAATCTATGTTAATAATGTTAAAAAGTCCCAAAGCATTTCACATGCTTCTACAAGTGGTGCTATTTCTGCTACTGTAACAGATATTCTAAGTTTAACTGTTGGTGATGAAGTTACTCTTAGAGAATTTTTTTACGCAATAACAAACCGAGAAATTCAAGGTGGTCAAGAATCAACCTATCTTACAATATACAAATTAGTTTAGGTAATCTAGATAATTGATTATCCAATTTGAGTTCTAATAATATTTATTTTTTTATCTTTCTAAAAATCAAAATTTAATAATACTAACACTATTATTTTATAAAGTTTTAATAAAACTTTACTTAAAGGAGAAATTAAAATGAGTCTTACTGATACAAAATCATCTTTAAAGAAGATTGTCTCTATTATTGAAGAACTTAATGGATTAAATTCAGATTCAATCCCTAAATTACAAACTCAACCACACAATCTACTCGAACAGATTGGGAAACTTGAAGAAGCTAAAACCAATGATTTAAAAAATATTGAATCTAATGATGATGAAATTAATTCTTTAAAAAATAAGATTTCTCAAAATCAACGGGATATTACCTCATTAGAAGAAAATAATGCTGAACTTAATACTCAACGACAAATTCTTATTGACAAAATTCAAAAGTCGCAAAATGAATTAAATGAAACACAAGCAAAAATTACTGCGCGAAGGGAAGAGTTAGTAACTCGGAGTCGTCGATTAGATGAATTAGAAAATAGACTTATAGAACTAAAAGATATTCAAGAGAAATTCGATAATAAAATGAAAGAACTTGAAACTCAGCTTCAAGAAGAATATAATAAAAAAGAGAAGTTCAGTAATTCATACGCTATGCGAGCAGCTGCGATGAAGTCTTTAATTAAAGCGGGTTATATACAGTCTGCTCAGTTAAAACTTATACAAGCATTGCAGCCTAATACTACTCTTGAACTAAAAGGTATTGCTCAAGCTATGGGTTTAAGGGAAGATGTGGCAAAAAATATATTAACAAAAATGGTACAAAAAAATGGACCAATTGAATATGATCAGGGAAGTGGAACAGTAACATTAAAAGGGGTGGTTGATTTCTAATGGGTTCACAAGATATTTTGGCATTAATCGAACAATTTGAAACCGCTTATGATACATACTGGCAAGTACTTCAGAAAAATAACGAAGAAGTACTTTCACAGTTAAGAGAAGCATGGCGTTTTATGCAAGCAGAACAAAAGGAAGAAGAAAGTATCAAAGAAAAATTATCCACTCAAAATTCAGAACTAACTGAATTAAGAACAAAATCGGAAGAATTAAATAGGACTATTGAGGGATTAAAAGCAAAAAAGGATGACCTAACCACAAAAATTTCTGAACTAACAAATACTTTGGAAACCAGTGTCAACGATTTGAAGAAACCTGCCTTTGAACTTACTCAACTTGAGGAAAAACTTAGTACTGTAAATGAAAAAATTACTACTAAAGAAGAAGAGAAAACAACATTAGACCAAAAAACAGTTGAAAACGAAAACCGAGAAGTCGAGCTAAAAAATACTTATCAGAAGAAAATGGATGAGTTGGAAGCAAAAATTGACCAATTGAGAGAAGAAAATTTCTTTACCTCTTTTCTAATTGAAAATTCAGACGAAGAGATCCATGAGGTGGACATAATCGCTACTATCATGGATAAGGGAGAAGCAAAACTGGATGATTTGAAAAAACTTCTTGATGTTCCACCAATAATGGCAGTTCGAACCATTAAACAGCTAGCTGTTAAGGGAATTCTTAATCTTGACGAAAGTAGTGGTAGAGTAACTTTACCATAAACTATTTTTTTAATTATTTTTATTTTTTAATTCTATTTTAGAAGTTTCATGAATTAAAGAAAAAGACTAATCAGAATTTAAAAAGAAAAACAATGATGTAAATTAATTAACGAATATAGATTTGAACCACAAGGGAATAATTGTGAATGAATCCATCATATTCTCTCTGAGTTTTAACATTGATTTCATGATTACCTTGGAAATAACGTATTATCTTGTTAATAGTGTATTTATGATAAAATGGTTTAAGATTTTAAAGTTTGAACAAATAGAACGCAATCTTCAGCAAGAGTACCAGAATCATCAGTTTTCGCCCAAACCGTAATAGTATGGTCCCCAACAGTAAGTGTATTATTAATATGTTGGATAGCAGCCGAGTAATGAAGATATCCTCCTACACTTTCTCTAGATATACTTGTACGACCACTAGTAATAGAATTATCAATGTAAATATAAAATTCAGCCCAGTAACCCTCACATCGCAGCGTACAAGTAAATGATACATAAAGTATTTCACCTGATTTTAAGTTCATAGTTATTGATAAACCATCAATGTTTTGTCCCGTTATACTCACACCATCTGAATCTACATAATCATACCACGATCTTTGGGTATAAACTTGTTCAAGACTAAGCCAAGAAATTAATCCAAAACTTAAACCGACTCCACCTAAAAGTATTCCTATTATACCTAATACAGTACCAGCACCTTTACCCATTATTTTCAACCTATTTTGATTCTAAATTTATAAAATTAGACTTCAGTTGACATCATAATTGTAACATTGTATTTATAATTATCTCTTGCTCAAAAAATATAAGTATGGCAATTCTTCAACCAATATTCATATTTTTGTATAATTAGCCAGAATAAAATTGCATTTCATCTTAGACCAATCAGAATTTAAAAAGAAAAAAAAGTATAAATAACTTAAGGAATATATGTTTGCACCAAAAAATAACTATTATAAATATTTCCATTGCCAGTTCTCATTGTTTCAACAGTTACTTCATGGCTACCTGGTAATAATGAATTATTCCCATATAAAAGGACAAGTGAAAACTGATAGTTTCTCTACATCATTATTTGGCGTTCCTACTGCAGTAAGTGAGTTTGAAATTGAAGTACCATCAATATTTAGTCGAAATTGCATTAATAATATGCCACTAGCAGGAGGAGTAATATAAACCCAAGATTTAAATAAAAAATATACACTTTCTCTAGGTTGTACTTGAAATGTAATGTTTAAATCAGGGATTTCATACCAAGCATTGGCCACAGGTGGGGAATATACTGCTGTTTTACTATCAAAATAAGTACGAGGAACATATGACCCTGTTTGCAAAGTTTTTATAATTTGATTCATTGTGAAATAAGTGAATCCCCCAAAACCTAATCCTCCCATCCCAATTAATAATGCAATTACACTTAAAGCTGAACTTTTTCCCATTATAACCACCTAAATAATTTTTAAATAATCATACTAGATTTCAGTTGAAGTTATATTTTTTACATTTTATATAACAAATATCTTTTTTAAGAATAAAACTGAGAATTAGATGATTTCAATAGCAGTATATCCACAATTATTTAATTTTTATATTAAGTCAAAAATTTATTTTTCTTTTATCTTTTTAAATCTAAAATCTCAATTTTGACCGAATATACAATAATAAGTATCTTTAACAACATTTCCTTTCAGTAGATTAATCTAAAATCTTAAAAGAAAATTTTAATTTACAAATGCTTATTTATTATCATATTAACGAAATCTATTGAAAATATACAATTTATGTTTAATTAAAATTTTTAAAAAAAAAAGTAAGAGGGTGATTAGATATGGGAAGTTCTGGAAAAGGACTTGGTATTGTTGCTCTACTATTTGCAATTGGCGCACTAGGTATAGGGATTTATCAGATAGTTTTTGCATCCCCGGCCTCTGGTGGAGCATCAAGGACATATATCACATCAAATCCTAATCAACTTGATTTTAATTTAGGTGGCTGGAGAATTAGATATTGCTACGTCAACTTATATTCAAATTTGTTTTGTTATTGATACTGTAAGACTAACTACTTCATCTTATATTTATATTCATGGTGATTCTTCTCAGGGCGATACGCAGAGTATTTACGATTGCGCCATAATGAGACATTACATCCAATCTAGTACAGCGGGTACACATACTGTGAGCATCGATGCCTATATTGATGATAGTGGTACCACTAGTTATGTTAGATCAGGTGTTCTCACAGCCACAGTATATTAAGAAATTTCAAATTCTCTTTTTTTTTTAATATTATATATAAGTTTTTTTTTATTTTTTCTTCTACTTACTATTTTTTATATTAAAAACAATATAGACATTAGAACTTAGTTTACTTATCATTCTTTCCAATTAAATATCTAATTGATCGAATTTTTGTTTTAACTTACTTAAAGACTATACAATATTGACCATAAAAATTTCAGAAATTTAATAAAGAATTTAAATTATCGTTATTTCCTACCAAACATAACGTTATAAAAATTAAAAAAAAACTGAATAAAATGGATAAAAAAGATATTATAATTGGAGTGTTACTTATAGGAATAGTTGGTGTATCTGGTGGATTAGGATTTGTTCTAGTTTCTTGGGCACCAAAAGAGACACACCAAACCCCTACTTACCTTTCAGGATTACCTGATAACTGGGACACAGCTCCTAATTCTACATATATCATTTTAAACAATCAAACACATAGTAATATTAAAATATATTTTAAAGATATATTAGAGAAGATACAAACTTTTCAAAATACTCAAAAGGGTGCTTATGATACAGGCATAGAATTGAAAACTATAATTGACCCTGAGACTGATATCCCAATAACAGGTATTAGCATAACAGATTTATTCGATCAATATCACACCTTTTTTCCTGGAGCTATTAATTTTGTATCTAAACAAGATGATTTTGGTCAAACTAATGTTTTTAGTACGAGTGCTGCTGATATATTAGAAAAAATAGAAGATGCTTGTCCTGAGTTTTTATTTTTCGATGATGAAAATAGATATCTTTCAAGCGATTATCCAATAAATATACTCAATGATCCACCAGCAGCACTACAGAATCTTTTCGATTTAGCAGA
>CAYPFJ010000010.1:0-75228 GCA_964409945.1 uncultured archaeon
ATTTAATATTTAAGAGGTTACAAATATCTAATTTTTTTTATATTTTTATTATTTTAAAAAAAATTAAATTAAATTGATTTTTGTATAGATTATGTCTGAACCTATTCCTCTTAAATCTAAAGGATTTCACCCTTTTGGAGATTTAATTGGGTTTGAATTTACTAAATTGAGAAAAGGCTATTCCCAGTGTGTTTTGCAGATTAATAAGAACCACTTTAATCCTCATAAAACTGTCCATGGCGCTGTCATGTATTCAATGGCAGACACTGGTATGGGGGGTGCTTTATATTCTTTATTAGAAAAAAATGAATCATGTGCAACTGTAGAAATAAAGATTATCTATTTTAAAGCAGTTAGAGAAGGAACACTTATTTGTGATACAAAAGTAATTCACAGAGGGAAATCATTTGGTGTTCTTGAATCCGAGATTATGAATGGCGAAACTTTAGTCTCAAAAGCTTATGGAACTTTTTCAATTTTTAAGATTGAAAAACCAAGAGAATACTAAATACTCAATTTAAAATAAGAAATAAAAAAGGGAAGAATGTAATGATAGGAAAAAAGTGCCGTGCTATTGAAGATTATAATTCTCCTTACACAGATCCACTAATAATTAATAAAGGGAAAATTTTAACAATTGTAGAAAAGGAAAGCGAATGGAAAGGATGGATTTGCTGTATAAACAAAATGGGAGAGAGTCGATGGGTACCTGAAAACTATCTTGAAATCAAAGGAAACAAAGCTAAAATAACCCGAGATTATAATGCAACAGAACTTTCTGTAAACGTTGGAGAAGAATTAGCTATAGAAGAGGAGGAAGCAGAATGGTACTGGGTTACCAATCAGAAAGGAAAAAGTGGCTGGGTCCCTATTAAGAACGTAAAAATAATTTAAAGGAATTTAAATTTTGATTTAAAAAAAAAGGATTTAGTCATTTATTCTTCAAATTTTTCTTGAGCTGTATGAGAATCATTGTAGACATTATCCAAATTAAAGAAATCAATAAAATAAGTTGATATCCAGGTATTGCTGGTTCTGTGTTACCATCTCCATCACCATTTCCATCAGTGGGTAAGCTTTTTGTTATTACTACTTCGTCAAATTCGATATTTCCAGCAATATCCTCAATAAAGAACTTTAAAACTAAGACACCTTTCGGAAGTGCATCCCAGGCTGCTTGGTTTATTGTTCCATTTGTAGTAAATGTATATTCAGTCAAACTAAAATTAATTGTATACCACATTCTCACTATATTTACTTCATCTAGTTCTACTATAAAATCTGGTGCTGTTGTGTTAAACACATCACCATAATCGGGATAGACAATCCAGATATAGGGAATTTGTGTATCTTTATAGACAGTTACAGATGCAGAATTAAGATTACCTATTGTATCATTAGCATAAAAAGTAATACTTACTAACCCATCTAAAGCATTATCCCACTCGTTTGGATTAAGGGATCCATTAGATGTAAAAATAAACTTGGTTAATCCACCATCTATAGTATACCATGTTGTATTTAATAGAAAATCTCTAATCTCTACATTGAAAGTAGGTTCTGTAAGTGCAAAAACATCATATTGAGCAGGAGAATTAATATGTATAGTTGGGCCTCCTGTATCTCTAATTACTGTAACTGATGAGGAATTTACATTTCCCGCAGTATCATTTGCATAAAAAGTGATATCTATTAGACCATCAGATAAAACATCCCATAATCCTTGATTGATTGTTTCATTTGTACTAAAGGGAACTTTTTGCATTCCATTATTTAAAGTATACCACATTGAGTCTAAATTAGGATCTTTGATACTTACGTTAAAGGTTGGGGCCAAACTTTCATAGATTTCATATGGTTGAGGCGATTCAATTTTAATATTGGGAGAATCATGGCAAATAGGATAAGTATCTTGATTTCCTCCATTATCACCTCCAATTAAATAAGGAGTATCACCAATCCCATTATCATCAACATCAACACCAGCATAATCACTCCAGAAATTTCCGATCGTTCCATTATCCCAATCATTATTCTGTCCGACAACGTTATCATAAGCTTGAATACCATTATCAATAAACCAGTTTAGATAGATGTCACTGCCTTGAGGATGATAAGTAGCTATATATATTCCATATTCACTATTGTCTCTAATTAAATTGTCTCTAATGGTGGTACCAAACACATTATAGGCCATTCGAATTCCTTTTCTATTCCCGCTTATAGTATTATTGATAATAACATTATCATAGCAGTAATCACTATAGATGTAGATACCATTTTGATTATTATTAGTTATTTCATTGTTTGATACAATATTATCATCACTTGAAAGAATCATTATTCCAGAATCCGCCTCTAAACCCCAATGCCATCCGTTATTTTTAATAATATTATTAGTGATATTATTACCATTTGAACTGTAACTACAAATAATCCCGTATTGTTCAGTATGATCGATTATATTTTTAGAAATTATATTTCCTCCACATCCACCCGCTAGTTCAACACCAACTGCTTCATTATCTATTAGTTTATTTTCTAAAATTGTATTATTATCACAATTAGAGGAGAGAGAAATTCCATATTCATTTAGAGTGAAAGTGTTATTCATTAAAATCCCATTGTCAACGTTTTCCAACTTTATTCCAACATTCTCAGGATCTGTATCTGGATATGAATTGTCTAATGTACAATTTCTAATAATAAAATAAGAATTCTTTGAATTTCTAATATAAATAGAGTTGCCCAAACTTATACCATAATAATCAACTGTAACATTTTCAATAATATATGGATCGCTCCATGTTCCACTCCCTGAACACCAATCATTATTTGTGACAGTATAGGACCAATTACTCCCAGGATCGCTGTCATCAATTACTATCGCTTCTCCCGTAAAATACCAATATCCAGCAGATTCTAACTCTAAAAAATTATTGACTGAATCTCTATTGTTTTCTTTTTTAACATTATAAATATTATTTAGAGTTGGTAGAAATAGCGTAAGGATGATGCTAAAGATTAGATAGTACTTTTTTATTTTCCAAATTTTTTTCATCTAGATTTCACTAAAAAATTATTTTATAATTAAATACAATTCTATTAGAGAATATTTAATACTTATGATGACATTTATGTATAAACTACAAATTTTATCACTCAATTAGTTTTTCAAAATTTTTAACAAGAAAGAAAAATTCCAAGATTAAAAAAAATTGAATAATAAAATTATGAATAACTATTTAAACAGCGAACAATGGTTTGAAACCATAAAACATAAGGATTACTTGTATGTAATTCGGGAAAGGCTTGATGAGATTGATCCTAGATTTTACACAACTTATACAAATTTATATTTAGTTATAGGTACTCATTCTGCTTTATTGATTGATACAGGATGTGGTCTTTTTCCCCTTAAACCTATTATCAAGGATTTAATAGGTGGTAAGGAATTATTTGTAATTAATACCCATTCTCATTTTGATCATATTGGAGGCAATTATGAGTTTGATAAAATCCTAATCCATAAAAAAGAACGTAGGCTCATATCTAAGCCTCGTGATATATCTTTCTTACGAGATTCGTCTAAAGAAGTAATTAAACGTTTTGAAAGTAAAAATTATATTCTACCACCAGCTAAAATAATTCAACCTGTAATAGATAATGAAATAATCGATCTGGGCAAGATTTCAATAAAAGTTTTTCATACTCCTGGACATTCTCCCGGTTGTATATCTTTATTAACTAATAAAAATGAACTTTTTACTGGTGATACTGCCCATTATGGGATGATGTATCTCACTAAAAAGACGTTTCCGATCATTCTTTCAAGTATTTCGAAATTAATAGATTTATATAAAAAATCTGAAAACATTGAGCTATATCCCTCTCATGAAGAATTCACTGTTGGCAAAGAGTTATTAGTGGATCTTAGCAAAGGGATAAAAAATATTGATAATATATGGGATACAAAAATAAGAGATGACTTTCTTGAAGCGTGGATAATTGAAGACGAAATTTTTAAGTATGCGATATTTTAGTATATTTACTCCTCCAAACCATCAATAGTTTTCGGAGAGCGTGGGGGAGAGCGATAAAACCTTTCTGCCGAATACCCAATAATGAAGACTCCGGCCATATTTCCTTTAATGTTTGCTAAATCTTTTATTTTTGGATTAATCCTCATAGCAATTTGTGTCCATCCATTCCAGCAAGTGCTTAAACCGAGAGCTTGCGCTGCTAATCTGCCATAGGTAATTATAATTCCAATATTAGTAGCCTCAATCTCAGAATCCTCTGAAGAATCTACAAAAATAACATGTGGGGCATCAAAATATACAGGACTATGGAAAACTCTGCTAGTAAGTCTAAATATTAGTCCATATCTTTCATTCATTTCTGGTATGCTTAAGATTGCTTCTAAAACCGCATCATTCAGATTTTTAATTTTATCTCGTTCTGATAAAATAGAAAATCGTTCTGTTCTCATATTATCAGCAGTAGGAGCGTGCGACATTGCTTCAAAAACCTTTTTTATTTTATCAGTTGGCACTTTTTTCTTTTTATAAAGTCGAACTGATCGATTTGCTCTGAGAAACTTATATATTGTCTCATAAGACGCTATAGTTTCTGGTTTATTAATTCCTTCATAAGTATACGCTCCTCCCATACCTTCATAAATAATAGCATCTTGAGGACATTTTGCAATACATTTACCACATAAATTGCACAATTCTGTTGAATTGTTGAAGATAATTTTATTTTGTGTTTTATCTCGTCTAAACATTATACATGTGGTTAAACAGATATTACAATCATTGCATTTCTCATAATCTATTCCTACAATTGGCATAATTCTATTGAATTATTTATTTGTAATAAAGTCAATTAATCTCTAAAGCCCATAGACATTTTAAAATTGAATTTAAAATATCTATGTTATATCATATTTGAATATTAAATTATTATGATTATCGACCATAAAATTAAATTAGAGATATTAAAATTTTATCGGAACAGAAATGGCCGCTAAAAATGTAATAGGATGCTCTGAAATGATTCCAGCAAAAGATAAAAATGAGAAGTAAGAATATTAGCTTTGATAAATCCTTATAAGTTTTAATTACAAAGTATTTTATATTGATTATTATCTTTAAAAATGGATATATTAAGGTTTATGTTAAATGTGTAAGTACTGTAGAAAGCATGCTGAAGGATATGATAAATGGTATTTTAACCCTAAAGGCTATTCAGGCGAACTTTTCTATAAGTTATCACTATTAGATCGAATTCTTGGTAGAGAACCCAAGATGGTAAGAGAAGCGATTAATGGGGCAGATTCAGCATGGTATCCTCTGGACATATCTAAACTTTTAGATATGGTTGATTGGGCGAAAATTCCATTCTTTGGTAGTATAGTAAGGGCATATGGTAATTATCTTGCAATACACAGCCATGCGGGACAAGTAGTCCCATTAGAAGATGCATTAAAGATATCAGATCTAGCTTATGATCATGTAGCTTACCCATGTATGTGTAAAAGGCTTTTTAAAGGACAAGACGAATTTAAGTGCTTAAATTTTGGACCTTTAGTTGAAACTAATAGAAAAGTACCAAGAAATTGGAAAGAAAAAAGATTAAGCCCTGAAGAAGCAAAAGAATGGTTACAGCGATTTTCAGAAAAAGGTTATATACATACTGTTTTCTGGTGGATGGATATGCCACAAGTAGCATGTGTATGTAATTGTGAGGCTCAATATTGTTATGCTGCAAGACCAAAAATATGGTATGGTATAACAAATACTTATCGAAAAGCAGAATATGTAGCTGAGGTTAATAATGATGAATGTATTAGCTGTGGAGAATGTATTTCACACTGTCAATTTGGAGCAATTAGCTTAGGAGAGGATGGTAGAGCCGATATAGATCCTAGAATCTGTTTTGGTTGTGGACAATGTAGGTTTGTATGTGAGCAAAACGCAATCAAACTAGTTGATCGAAATACTCATTCAATAGCTAAGAAAATATGGTGAGGACTGATTAAAAAGATGGTAAAATTCAAATATAACCATAAAAAATGTGATTTACCTTATGATCCCGCTGAATTACGTCCTACTAAATGCTTAAAATGCTTAGATATTTGTCCCAAATCTTTATTAATGTTTATACCGTTTAAAAAAAAAGATAAAGATGGTGCACCTGTTAGATTTGAAATCCATATGATCTTTAAATCCTTCGCTGATAAATTTTGTCCCGATTGTATGAAATGTGTCGAAATATGTCCTTCACAGGCAATTAAAATATCTTTTTAGATTATAACATAACTGGATTAAAAATAAGGATTATTTAAGTGGGAAAAGAATTTCGGTTAGATGGATATCAATCCTAAAATTAGATAATTATTTTTCACTTAATCCACCTAATACTTGCTCCATTTTTTTTCGATAGAGTTCAAAAGCCTCTCGACCTTCTTTACTAAGTTTCAGCATTGTTTGAGGTTTTTTACCCTTGAATCTTTTCTCAATAACTATATATCCAGCAGATTCGAGTTTACTTAAATGGGAAGATAAATTACCATCGGTTAGGTTAGTTTGGTTTCTTAAGAAAACAAAATCAGCACTCTCAACTACATATAAATATGACATAATCATTAACCTTGCTGGTTCATGAATTATCTTGTCAATATCACTGAGAGGTTGAGTAAAATCGTCTGATTCTGTTTTCTTCTTTGCGATTTTTTATGACACCTCTCTTTTTGATAACGGGTACTTCTTTAAGAATGAAATAAAATAATATAACCCAATTAGTATAATTATCCCTCCTATGACCCCAAAAATAATAAAATCGTCTAAATAGTCACCTACAATAGGAGTTAGTAAATTAGTTAAAAAGAATCCTAATCCTGCTGAAAAAGCATAATAGTATAATCTTGTAAAATCTAAGAAATAAGCTATTACGCAAAAAGGTATAGTAAATATTCCAAAACCTAAAAATAATGCAATAAGTAAAGGTTGCATTTGGCTATAATCTATTAAATCTGCAAGGTTTAATACAAATAAAAATAAATTTACAAAAAAAACACCTATTAAAAAAATTTTTAACTTTAATTGTTTTGACTTGTGTTTTGGTCCAAATTTAACGTATCCAACACGAGGGATTGTTATATATTTTTTGCCAAAAATAAATATTAGCAAAGTAATTATATTCCATACTAAAATGATAACGAAGATGGATAAGTATCCAAATGAGCTAAAAAGAAAATCAAATAGTGGGTCCATTCTTAAATTTAAAATTAGCATTCCAACAAATAAATCCCATAAACCATCATTAAATACAGATCTATATGCTTTTTTCTCAAGAGTCTTTAAATCAAACTTTTCATTCATATCTTAATCCATCACCTCTCGATGTAATGGGTATTTTTTAAGAAATCGAATAAAAATCACTAATCCTATGGAAAAAATTATACCTCCCATAATCCCATATGATATGAGCCATCTAATCTCATAAGCTAAAGGATCATATAATAGCTCATTGATGAGTATAGCCAACCAAATAAGCATTCCGATTAGATATAGTCTTGAATATTTCATTAAATAAGCTATAATACCAAAAATAGGTATAATAAATAAACCTACAATTAGTATAAACAAAATTCCTTCTACATGCATTCCAGAACCATTTCCAATAATTAAAATAACAATAAATATTAACTGGATTACAAATTGAATAGAAATGACTATGAACAACTTTCTTCTCATTGATTTTATTGATGGTCCAGGTTTAACGATGCCTGTTCTCGGCTGAATAATATATTTTAAAATAATAAAAAGCAATAATTCCGCAATTATAATAAGAATCAATGGCCATAAAAAATATTTATATGGTGAAGGCAAACTCTCACGAAAAAAAGGTCCGAATGCCATCCCCATAACCATAAAACCAATTAACATATCAAAAAAACCATGTTGGTGACCTGTTTTAAGAATATTCTTCTCAATTTTTTTCAAATCTACATTTTCTGTCATAATTTAAGTTATTTCCTCTTTATGTAATGGATATTTTCGAATGAATTTGATTAACAATAGAACTCCCATTATTATTATTAAGCCACTAATAAGGCTAAATACTATTAAAGTATCAAAAGGCTCTGGTATAAAAATTGAGAATATATCTGATAAAAAGAAACTTATTCCCACCAATAAGCCGATAAAGTAAAAACGAGGATATTGTATGAAATATGCGGCAAAACATACAGGAGCTGTTATAAAGAGTAACCCCAAAAATAATCCATCTAAATATCCTGGAAATTCTAAGCTTAATTCAGGGTTAGTAAATCGGATTATATATAGAACTAAAAGTATAATAAGATTTATAGATAGGACAATTAGTGTCTTTAATTTACGCCCTTTTCGTTTAAATCCAAATTTTACAACACCTAATCTAGGTTTAGTAATAAATTTTTTAGCAGATAAAAAAAAAATTAACCCAATTCCAATAAAAATAAATGTTACAAAGTAATCGAAAGGATTAGGTAACACAGGACTAAGACTCATACCCATACCAATCCCTAGAACTAATATACCAAAATAAATATCTAAAATTCCATCTTCGAGTGTCGATCTCCATGATTTTTTCTCGATTTCCTTTAAATCAATCTTTTCTGTTATTTTTTTCACCTTAATATTAAATTTTAAGACATATTTTCTAAGAATATTATAATATTTAATACAAATATTACAGAAAATACTATAATTAATATGATTCTTAAAAGTAATATCTTTTTCAATTATTTCTCCTCCTTTGATTTATTTTTTTTTATTTCTTAATTGATAACCTATTAAAAAAAAAAGAAAGAAATGAAATTTCTTCGATCTGATTTTACTCTAATCTATTCAATTTTTTCATACCAAAATACAACAGTGGAAGACTCACCCCGATATTATATAGAAACAGAGGAGCCTGTACAATTAGTCTCATTAGCTCGACACTTCTTCCAGGATTAATAAATAACAATAATCCAATTGGTAGAAACAATAAAGGTTGCAAAAGTAACATAGAGATCATGGTATTACCTTTCATGCTTGAATCTCTTTCTCCGAAAGCGGGAGAGATGCATTGGAGTCCCATCGCTTGAAACATTGAAATTTCTGCAAATATCAAAAACTCGACAAAGAAAATCATACTATTAAAAAGATCAATATTTGAGAACAGGTTAAGCATAATTGTAACAAAAACTGCTAAGAAGAAATTGAATATTAACATCGTTAGCAAGTAAGAGTATACAATTGCTTTGATACCTCTGGGAGATCGTTTATAAACCCATATTATATCCTTAGAATCAACAAAAGCAAGATGCCCTATAATTATGCTGCCTATACCACCTCCTATTGCGATTAACATAGTATAACTAAGGATTATTCCAAATGCATCATCATCCATCATAGACATAAAATAACTCATAAAGCCTATCAGCCCAGAAACATAAGCAACTCTAGCAATATTAGCTTTTTTCCTGAAAAATCTCTTTAGCTGCATAACAACTAAGCCGCCCCATTTACGACCGGAAATTTTCCTTACAAGCTTATAAAAAGCATTTTCATGCTCAATAATCGTAATACGGCTTTTTTCGATACCCCCTTCTAAAGTATAAAATGATTCAGCTTTTTTATATGAAATATATAAAGTCATAAGTGGTATACCAACAGCTAATAGAACACTTATCCATATATTTAATATGAATGTGTTAAGTAAAATCGGGTCTATAGAGTATAATATAATGTTTGAAAACCATAAGGAAGGATAAAACGCTAGCCAGTTTTTTAACTCAGGGTGTTCCAACAGGAAATTAAGAAAAAACATTACCGCATACATTATAACAACCACAAGTATCGTAAATACCCATATCATAACTTTTCCTAAATCCCTCGCTTTTTCGTTTTTTGAAATTTTGTGTTCAATCCAGCTTCCAATAATCGATCCTATTAGGTTAGCAAAATATACATGTCCAAAAACTGTTCCATATATTATGATATACTGAGCCAAAGTTAAGTTGATAATGGGATTTATCAAGCCAACTATGATTGGTGCCAGTATCAAGATTAGCATCGAATAAATCGGAGTTTTGCCCAAAAATTCACCTAGAAAGATATCATTTGCTTTAACCGGAGTTGCTAGCAACGTCTCTTTAGATCCAATCTCATCTTCCTTGTATACATTATTTAAAGGGTATATTATGAGCATTAAAAACAACGCCATCATTAGAGATTCGATGATTATAGCAATTGTAGGTCTGAATACCTCAGAAAATTGATCTGCTAACGTTGGCATAAACAAATCAAATAGATAAGGTGCTAGGACTAATGCCCAAATCAATAGAAATGAATATGAAGCAATAAATAATAACACCCGATGATTTCTGAAATTACTTGTCTTAATTCTTATCTCGTTCTTCGCTATTATTCGCCATAGACTTCTTTTTTCTTGTTTTAGAGTAAATGATTCTCTTCTCTCAATATCAGCCTCAGGTGATTCAATTAATTCTTCTGTTGTTAGAACCGTCATTTATATTCTACCTCGACTTTTTGTCTTTACTTTTCTTTTTTTTAGTCTTTCCAAATTCATTATTATTAGGATTCTCCTCTCTCCAGCCAAGCAAATCATCTATGTGAGATGCACCAGTAATTTTCAAATACGCCTCTTCTAAATCTTTAGCACCAACAGATTCAATTATTTCTTTTGGAGTGCCTTCAACTTTTAGTTGGCCATCAATAATTATGCCAATTATATCACATAATTCTTCAGCTGTATCGAGAAGATGGGTACAAATAAAGATTGTTTTATCCGCTTTCTTAGCTAATTGAGAAATTAAATCTTTTACCATTCTGGCAGCAGCAGGATCTAAATTCGATGTAGGCTCATCTAAAAATATAATTTCAGGATCTTGAATCAAGGCAGCACATAAACAGACTTTTTGTTTCATTCCTCTTGAATAACCTTCTAAAAGATCGTTTTCTCGACCCTCCAAATTAAATAACTCTATCAACTCATTTATCCGGGCGGAAATTACATCTTTAGGCAAATAATATAACTCTCCAATAAACTCTAAGAATTCTTTTGCTGTAAGTTTAGAATATAACCCAGGAGATTCTGGTAAAAAGCCGCAAATCATTTTAACTTTCTGACTTTCGGTTACGATATCATATCCTCCGATAAAAGCATTTCCTGAGGTTTTCGATATAATAGCATTAAGCATCCTGACAGTTGTAGTTTTTCCAGCACCGTTTGGCCCTAATAATCCGTAAGTCTTCCCATAAGGAATGTTTAGATTTATTTTATTAACAGCAAGAAGATTTCCAAAATTTTTGGTAAGATTCTGGGTTTTTATTGCGTTTACTTTACTCATATTTTTCAACCTCAATTTTTTGATTTTTATTTTTATTTTCATAAGAGACAATGAATATAAGAAAAATTACAAATAGGAAAGATTCGAAATCCATGTTATAACTAATCCATCCAAGACTTTCTCCAATAACTATGAAAATTTCTAATAGAGCAAAAATTATTCCAACTATACATATCCCACATAGACTATCTTTCTCCAAATTGGTCACCTTTTGATTCAATTTTTCTGCTATTTTCTTCATTAAAGCCATTCTTTTCGAGTCGATATCTAATTAGAAAACAAATGTTCATAGCTAAAGAAATTCCTACAAACATCCCTTCGAAAAAACCGATTAATGGTAGATCTGGTAGAAACATACCCATTATAAGAGATATTGCTAATGAGCTTGACCCAATTATAAACATAGATTCTTTCTTCATATTTAACCTAACCTAAATTGAACTAATCCATATATTTTAAATTTCCTTAAATTCAGTCCTTAGGGACTTTCTTAAGTCCTAATAAAATTATATGAAAGAGAATATTTAAAGCTTTGTATGGCAAAGTACTTTATAGTCTGATTATAGATTCTTATAAATTGAAAGCCTTATTAAAACTAAAATATTCACGTTGAAGCGAAATTCTTTAAAATCCTCTTGAATTTATCCCAAGAGTGATATTTTTCTTTAGGATTAATCGAATATTGAAAACTTTTTAAATAGAATATTGAAGGTATAAATAATAATTAGTCATATAATTATATTAATCCAAATTTAAGAGTGGTTTTAAAAATGGAAACTAATTATAATCATAGAACAATTAGAAAAAAAGAGGATGTAGGTACCCAAGGAACAATAAGTTCATTAAAATTTACGCCTGATGGGAAATATATTGTTTGTGCTTCAAAAAACTATATTGAAGTATGGGATATTGCATCTGGAAGTCAAGTTAGAAAAATTAAGGCAACTACAGGCACTTTTAGCTGAGTAAACGATGTAGCAATTTCCCCCAACGGACAATATATTGTCACCGGAATTGAGAATGTTAGAATAAAAATATGGGAGTTTTCATCTGGAAACTTAGTATGGGAAGCTAAGACAAAGAGCGCTGTCATAAAAGTTGATGTTTCTGCTGATGGGAAGTATGTAATTGGAGCAGCTACGCCATATAGTGGAATACGTACATGGGATTTGGAAACAGGGGAATTAATTGATAAATTTAAACCGGGTGGATCATCTAGGACATTTGCAATCTCTTCAGATAATAATTATATATTTTATCAGAAGGGTAAAAAAGCCATTTATGTATGGGGTGTTTCAAGCAGAACTAACATCAGAGAACTAAAAACTAAAAAAATTGGGTGGGTTTACGCACTTGTTATAACTCCTGATATGAGATATGTGATTAGTGGTTCATTCAATAAACTTATACATGTTTGGGATTTTTCTACCAGTGAAAAGGTTACTACGCTTGAGGGTCATAAGAGTTCAGTGTATTCTCTTGCGTTAACTCCCGATGGAAAATATTTAGTTAGTGGCTCAGGGGATAAAACAATAAAGATATGGGAAATATCTTCACTTCAATTAATCCACACTTTAACCGGGCATAAGGGCGCAGTTTTTGCAGTTGCAGCATCACCTGATAGGAAATATATTGCCAGTGGATCAACGGATCAAACTATAAAAATATGGGATCTTCCTTAGGAACGAAGATATTTCTTGAATTAGGAATAGATAATACGAAATCTACGATTAGACATTAAATCTTTCTACAAACCAATTCTCCTTTTCCAATGGGTACAATTAAAGCATCAACTCGTTCATCAACTAAAGCTTTATCCAACATTGGTTTTAACGTTTCATAGTGATTAATCGCATTATCAGCAACAAGAATTCCTCCTTTAACCATATTTGGTATCATTAGATCATAACAATCTTCATAAACTTCTTTTTCAGCATCTAAAAAGCAAAAAGATATATTTTTATAACTTGAAATATAATCTCGAGCGTCACCTTCAATTATTTCAACAATATCTTTTAAATCAGTAAATGCAAATGTTTCTCTAGCTAATTCTGCTTTATCTTTTAAAATTTCAAATGTAATAAGCCTATTTCCGTTAAGTATGCATGCAAGAGCAATCCAAAGGGCAGAATACCCTGCACTAGTTCCTATTTCCAAAAATTCTCCTTTTGGTGCACTAGCAGCAAGAATTGATATAAATCTCCCTGTTTCAGGAGGAATTTGACGGAGTCTTTCCATTCTAGGTGTTTCATCAATCCTATCCTTTGTATCTAAGTCTTCTAAATATTCCATACGCATCTTAATAGATTCAGGTATCTTATTAAACATTTTTGATCAAGATTTATAATTCAATAATTATTCAGATTTAAATTATAAAAAAGAAGAAGAATTAATAAAAAAATCTATTAAACATTCAATCCTGTCATTTCTGCGACAATTTTCCATAATTTTTTAGCATACTCCTCATTATAAGATTCTTCAGAAGATTCTTTCGGTTGTTTATTTGAAAAATATTTTCCAGTTATACCTTCTACTTCTGGTGAAGAGGCTAAATATATCGAAGTCTCAGCTCCTTCTTCAGGACTTTTAAAGAATTTTCTAGCAAACCATTGGCTAAAATTGGATTGATCTCGACCAAGATTAGTATTCACTACACCGGGGTGAACTGCATTAGCAGTTACTCCAGTTCCTTCTAATCTCCTACTTAATTCATATGTAAATAATATTTCTGCTAACTTTGAAACTCCATATACAGTAAATAAGCGATATTTCTTGTTTTCGCTCTGAAGATCATCAAAATCAATTTTTGCTCTTTTATGTGCTGCTGAAGCGACATTGATAATACGGCTTGGAGCACTCTTTTTTAAAACATCGAGCAATAAATTAGTTAATAAAAATGGTGCAAGAACATGCACAGCAAAATTCATTTCAATTCCATTAACAGATATTTCTCGCTTTTTAAGCATAACCCCAGCGTTATTTATTAATACATGTAAATTCTGATATTTTTGCTTAAATTCATTAACAAGTTTTCGAATCTGCTCTTGAGACGATAAATCACAAAGTAATAAATCAATATTTTTATTTCCTGTTTGATTGATTATTTCTTCTCGGGCTTTTTCTCCAAGTTCTTTATTACGACAAACCATTACTACAGTAGCATTCATTTTTGCTAAGCCAATAGCTGTTGCTTTACCCATACCAGAATTAGCACCAGTTACCATACATATTTTTCCATCCATACTCATAATCTACAAATCCATCATATTCTCAATATTTATATTATATGCATGGAATTATTCTGGTTAATTAAATGATCTTCTTATTTTTCAAAAAGATGGCTAAAATTAATAACTCCGATTTATTAAAGAATACTTAATCTATCCAAAAAAGAAAAGAAAATATAGAAATAAATTTAATTATAAGTTTTGTTTTACAAATTTTTTCCATACATTTTCAAACCACCCAAATTCAGACGGAATTTCTCTTGTTTCCTCCCATTCGATAATTATTTCTTCGTTTTTCCATTGGAGTGTTTGAATTTTTTTTGTTAAATCTAAATTATTATGAATAAATTTATATGCTTTGAGCTTGCCTGGTGGTAATATGTACATTTCTGAAAATGAATCATTCAGGTTATCTCGTAAAATTAAGTAAGAACCTCTACTTCTTCCGTATGAAAGATGATAGTCTAAAATAGCTTTTAAAAAGAATAATTGAGTAAGGAGAGCATTTTTTACTCGGAAATAATCAATAATTTCTGTGTCATTTTCTAATGCTATTAAATTCGTAATGTATTTTAATTGATTTTTAACAATATCAAATTCAGATTCAAGACCATTCAAGGGACGAATGATTGAAGCAAATTTGGACATTCTATTTTGTATTTGATTTAAAAGACCTATTGTTGTTAGACAACTCTTATTTGAAGAGACTGAATTTCGTAACATTGTTGACAATTTATTTTTTATATTGCTTAATTCATTTTTGAGATTATTTTGGAACACCTCATGATTTTCGATTAGATTTTTATAATTTGAATGAGCAATTTTTTGTGAGACTCTTAATCCTCCTACTTGTCCTGCATTTAATGCTGCTCCACCAGGTCTATAAATACCATGACTACCATTAATCTCACCTATAGCAAAGAGATGTTTAACCGTTGTTGACTCCCACCATAAATCACATGATATTCCACCGTTAAGATGCTGATTACATACTGCTATTTCTAGAGGTTCCGATGCGATATCGATACCATGCTTATGGTATACATTAATAGCTTGCTCATTCAATGTTCTTAAGCGATCAATTGGTATATCCCCTAAAGAATTAGATTTGTATAAATATTCTTTTGCTATGGGGTGGAGCTCATCTAAACTGAAATTGTTGGGATTTTTTGTATAATCTAAGAAGACTCGTCTATTGAGTATTTCTATTTCATGGAATACAGCTAAATCAATTAGAGAAGAACTAGATCCTTCGATCAATGTAGCATTAAAAGGCCATTGATAGCCCTTTAGGAAAATTGCTTTTGATAG
The DNA here is from genome assembly GCA_964409945.1 of uncultured archaeon. Classification (GTDB taxonomy): domain Archaea; phylum Asgardarchaeota; class Lokiarchaeia; order Sigyniarchaeales; family SOKP01; genus Loki-b32. Next base: position 15,946 of record CAYPFJ010000010.1, read on the forward strand.
TTCCCTAAAAGAAGGAAAAACATCAAGGAGGAATTCTCTTTCGATATTATTATCATCAATGGAAAAATACCGCGGAATCACTTGTTGATATGAACCAGAAACATTCCAACGAAATTTAGTCGATGCCAATCCAAATTGAGATTCTGTTAAATTTTGTAATTTACAACCCGCTTCAATAGCTAAACTCGTCGTTCCTTTCTGAGATTCTGGATAAACTGAATTTTTATATAATATTGCTGGACCTCCAGTAGCGATAATTATATTTCTTGTTTTAAAAATTCTTAATGAACTGAGTAAAGTATCGATATTCTTATTATTTGAAAGTTCATTTAAATCAATACAGATTAATCCAATTGCTTCTGGTTTTTCAGCAGTATCATCAACGAGTATTTTTATGGCATAATGTTTGTCAAAAATTTTTATGTTTTTCTCTTTAACTGCGTTTAATAGGCATTCCCCCATTTTTTGAGAAGTAAAAGGACCAATTGATGTTGCTCTCTGTTTAGGATCATTATCAGTTTTGTATCCTACAAATCCTCCATATTCATCATATGGAAAAGGAACCCCCAATTGAACTAAATGAAAAAATTCTCTAATTGAATTGGTCGCTTCAATTAAGGCAATATCACCATGCATGGCACCTCCAGCATAAAGATCCTTAGCCAATTCATAAGGAGAATCACCTTGATCTCCATAAATTGACATTTTATAATATGTCTGTTTATCGGAACCAGCATTAAATGAAGTTCCACCACCTAATTTTTCGGTGATTATTGCGATTTTTGAAGTATCTATACCTTCTTGCGCTAAATGAACAGCACAATTTAATCCAGCAGCACCAGATCCGATTATTATTGCATTAAATTCTTTAATTTCAGGGTCTTTGATATTAAAATCATTCATATTTTATTATAATGCTAGTTATATATAATACAAAAATTTGATTATTATTTGTTGTTAAAATGAATAAAATCTATAATTGGAAACTAAAAGATACTGTTATTATTGATCTTTTTTATATAATATCTTTTATTGGGATTATAATTTTACTTGGTATTATTTCAATCATCTATTTAATGATTTTCATTTTTTTTTATATTTTAATGAATTTATTAATAGCAATTATTTGTCATGAGTGTCCTCATCAAGGTAATTTCTGTCCTGGAACTAGTCAATTACTATTTGGTGCTTTACTCTCAAAAAAGTTGATTAAAAAAGAAAAAATAAGCCGAAAAATGATGAGAATTACTTTAATATTTTATACCTTAATAGGAATGGGTAATTTTATTTTTAGCTTTATCGTGATAATTATTTCATTATGGTCATCTTTATTTTTGATTACATTAATCCCTCCCTTTTGCTTCCTCATATATGCAACAATAACATGGCCAATTCTATGCCCAAAATGTAGTAATAAAGAGAATTGCCCAGTAAGAAATTTTAAAAAATATTTTTAATTCTTAATAAAAAATCATAATCGGTGAAGATGAAATCCTCCATCTATATCCAGAACTGTGCCTGTAGAGAATGGTATTAAACCGCTTACGATAGCAATTACCGGTTTAGCAATATCAATTGGTTTTCCCCATCTTCTAATTGGAGAAATGCCTTCATTTATTAATTTATCATATGTATCATGCCTAGGTTTTGTTAAAGGGGTATCTATTATACCAGGAGATATTTCAAACACCGGAATTCCTTCTTCAGCTAATCTTACAGCAAAAAGTTTAGTCATCATTGTCATTCCCGCTTTGGAAATACAGTATTCCCCCCTATTGAGTGAAGCTGTGTATCTGTTTATAGAAGATATATTTATAATATATGGTTGGTAATCATCCTTGAGAGTCTTCTTAAGCTCAATCATCCATTTAGCTATAGTCTGAGTTAAGAAAAATGGACCCTTAAGATTGATTTCCATTACTCTATCGTAGGATTCTTCTGTCATTTCTAACATTTCCCCTCTTTTAATAGGTCCAACTCCTGCATTATTCACTAACACATCTATACGATTGAATTTTTTCTTAATTCCATCAACCAACTTCTTTCGATCTTCCTTTATCCCTACATTAGCTTGAATATAAAGATATTTATCTTCTAACTTCTCTTTAAAAATATATCTTAGGTTATCATTATAATCTAATGGCAACTCTTTAGTTGAAGCCCCATTTATGACAACTGAAAATCCAATGTTGGCGAGCTCTAAAATAATACTTTCCCCAATTCCATGAGTACTGCCAGTTACTAATGCCACTTTTTTATTATCTTTATCCATAAAATACTATTTATTTGAGTTTATTAAAAATATTTTCAAATGAGCTCCAAAAAAGTGAATTTAAAAGAATAAATATAAGAATATATCTATCTTACTATAACACTCTAATTTAAAAAAATAAAAATTATTAAATGATTCAAAATGAGACGATTTGCTAGTATTGATTTTTTACGTGGTATAGCAATTGTTTTAATGGTCTTTTTACATACTATTACTCATGTATTAGACATTAATGGTTTACTCGCTCAGATAGATAATATAGTATTGATTAACATCGTAGCTTTTATCGTATTACCATTTTTAGGAGGATTAGCGGGTTTTTTCTTAATGGTATCAGCTATAGGTAATATGATTAGTATGTACCGACACTTACAAGCAGGAAGAAATGTGAGAGATTTAGTGATAAGGCAGATAATGGGGGGCATCTTACTTTTAATTTTTGCGATGATATCCGAGAGTATTTTAGGTATCCATGGTGCGATTGCAAACTTAATGAAATCGTTGGATAATGTTTCAGCATGGGATTGGCAAGTGATTCTTTATCGTGGGTATCACTTTGAAACAATTCATACAATCGCTTGGTGTATAATTCTTAATGGTGTTGTACAAGGAATTCTTTCTAGGAATGATGGGTGGAAAAATCCAAGAAGACTTATAAAAATCTATATTATCTTGATCGTAGGTATCGTGGCACTCACGCCTCTTATGTGGTGGTTAGTTGATTTAGCAATTCCAGGTTATCCGTTCCTTACATGGCAGCCTTTAACTGATTATAAACAAATTCTTGTTCAATATCCTTTTATAGGGAAATCTAAATGGTGGGAATTTATAACACTATTCTTTTTCAATGCTTTAGCTGGAAAAGAAGAACCTCTCTTTCCTTACTTAGCAGTATCTTTTATGGGTAGTATAGTAGGAATCATTTTAGCTCAAAATAAAAAAGAAGTTCGACATAATTTCCCCAAAAGAGTGATGCAAATAGGATTTATAATTTTTTTCATTGGTATCATTGGCCTTATTATCAATTTTGCCATTATGGGTATTAGTGCAACGTTAGATATCTGGATACAACTTCCATTTCATCGAAATTGGGTTCCTGAAAATGGTGTGCCATTTCTGGGGTGGCTTTTCCAGTTTATGAGCCTAAATGGAGCTGCAATTTGTCTTATTATGGTTGTAGTTCGTGTAGTTGAATTTAGAGGTCGTGGTAAAGAATTCGCTGATAAAACACGATTCTTCCGCCGATTTGGATTCGTCGCTTTCACTATTTATAATATTCAATGGCTCTACTTTCTAGTTTGGTTTATAATCTCCTCAACTATATATGGGCACCCATACCTACAACTTGATTGGGTAGGAACTTTTCTAACGATGGCTATAACTTTCTTAATTTTACATGGTATTTTGCTCGCTTGGGAAAGAGTAAAATATATCGGAAGCTTAGAATGGACTATAGGTACAATTTCAGCGCAGATCATTCCTGCTAGGAAAGTAGATGATCAGAAATGGTGGCAGTCAGGACAATTAAATGTTGAAGAAGCATTTTATAATGCTGAATGGTTAAATGTTATAGAAAAGGATGAGATTCGACATGATTTACAAGCAGATTCTAAATTTGCTTACAAGATGTCTTTCTTTGGTTTTCTCTTTTTCCCAATTTCATTTATTACATATATTATAGCAAGAGGATCAAAAAGAACTGAACAAGATAACACCTATAATAAGCGAGCACTAATAATTTCGCTTACGGGCATTGGATTTTTCTTAGTGTGGTTAATTCTCTCATGCTTATTTAGCTTGGCAGATCTAGGAATATCTCTTTAAAAATAATTTCAAATCGTAAAATTTACTTTAAATCTTCTTTTTTTTTAATTATCTTTAATGTTATTACAATTTTAGTTGGGGATAAAGTGGATGATTGAAATAAAAAAAGGTATGACTAAAAAAGAAATTGAAGAATACATTGATCATGTTCTTAATCAGATGAGTTTGGAAGAGAAAGTTAACCAAATGAAAGGAAAAAGATTTTTATTTAAAGTAATAGAAGATAGAGGAGTAGGAAAACGAACATATGACGGAGCAGGTTCCAAGAGGTTTAATATTCCATCTTTTGAGTTTACGGATGGACCCCGAGGAGTTGTTATACAGGGTTCTACTTGTTTTCCCGTGTCAATGGCGCGAGGAGCATCCTGGGATCTTGATTTAGAGGAACGTATTGGTAATGTAATTGGGAGAGAAACACGAGCTCATGGTGGTAATCTTTATGGAGGAGTATGTATCAATCTATTACGTCATCCTGCGTGGGGCAGAGCTCAGGAGACTTATGGAGAGGACCCATTTTTGATTGGAGAATTCGGGGCTGCCTTAACCCGAGGCGTACAAAAGCATAATGTCATGGCAACTGCTAAACATTATGCAGCAAATAGCATTGAGAAAGCACGATTTAAAGTAAATGTGAAAATGGATGAGAGAACTCTTCGTGAAGTATATCTTCCTCATTTCAAACGATGCATTGATGAGGGATGTGCCACCATAATGAGTGCATATAATAAGGTTCGTGGTAAGTACTGTGGACACAATGATTATTTATTACGTAAGATTCTAAAAGGAGAATGGGGTTTTAAAGGATTTGTCCACTCTGATTGGATGGACGGAGTAAAAGACACTGTTGGGGGCGTAACTGGAGGACTAGATGTTGAAATGCCTCGAGCTAAATATTACAAGTATAAAAAAATTAAACGTGCTCTAGATCAAGGTGAAATTACAGAAGATATGATAAATGATGCGGCGAGGCGCGTAATGAGAACAATTTTAAATTATACTACAAGAGAAGATACACAAAAATATGGTCAGGATCTAATCGGATGCAAAGAACACTATAAAATAGCCTTAGAAGCTGCAGAAAAAAGCATGGTTCTTATTAAAAATGATAATAAAATTTTGCCTTTGGATAAAAATAAAATTAAGAAATTGGCGATATTTGGAAAATATGCTAATGTAAAAAATGTAGGAGATTATGGTAGTAGTAATGTATCAGTTAAAGAAGTTAGCACCCCTCTAAAAGGTATTAAAAATTACTTAGGAGATTCTATAGAAATAATTAGTAGTAATGGAAAAGATCCTGTTCGAGCGAAAGAAATAGCTAAAGAAGCGGAGGTATCGGTTATTGTTGTTGGATTAAATTGGAGGGATGAAGGGGAATATATTAAGGAATTAAGAATTGGTGGGGATCGTGACAATCTTTCCTTACACGATAAAGACATTGAATTAATTAAGGCTGTTGCTTCTGAAAATGAAAACTGCATAGTTGTCCTGATTGGTGGTAGCGCAATTACTATGGAAGAATGGAAAGAGCAAGTACCTGCCATATTAATGGCTTGGTATTCTGGTGTAGAAGGAGGTAATGCTTTAGCAAAAATATTATTTGGAGATGTCAATCCAGGTGGAAAATTGCCTTTTACAATTCCTAAAGATCCTAAAGATTTACCCTATTTTGATAAAAACGCTGAGGAGATTGAATATGGATACTATCATGGATATACTCTTTTTGATAAAAATAGATATGAACCTGCATTCCCATTTGGATTCGGGCTAAGCTATACTACATTTTCTTATAGTGACTTACAAGTTGAAGTAAAGGATGATAAAGTTATAGGTACAATAGATGTTAAAAATATAGGAAAAGTAGCTGGAGATGAGGTAGTACAACTATATATTGGGTTTGAACAGTCTCAAATTGATCGTCCTGTAAAGCTTTTGAAAGGATTTACACGAATCAATTTAAAACCAAATGAAACAAAAAATATAAAAATTGAAGTTCCAAAGAAAAATCTTTCATGGTATAATCCAGAATCTAAATCATGGGAGATTGAACAGATAGAATATACCCTTTATATGGGGGGTTCATCTAGAATTGATGATCTCTTATCAATCCAATTTCACTTATAAAATCTAAATTAAAAAAATCTTTTTATAATTTTTCAATTTGTTCTTTTTTACCAGTTTCAGAAGATTTATATAATGCAAATATTAATCTGAGGGCTTTAGAACTTTCTTCTATTGTATTAAAGTAAGGTTTATCGTAAAGAACCCATTCTGCAAAAGCTTTTACTGATCTTCCGAAATGGGAAAAACCTTTTACATTTTTTTTAATTTTAAAATTTTTAACGCCTTTCCATTTTAAAGAAGACTTTGGCCATGGTCCTTTGTAATAACATCTTCCTTTATTCCCAAAGATTTGTAATTCTACTTTATCCTTAAACATACCAAAGGGAGGTTTTACAAACATTGAATTATTTATTTGAGCAGACATACCGTTTTCAAATTCAATTATACCAAATGCAAGATCTTCTACTTCTAAATTTTTAAATTTCTTAGTATAAACCTTGCCTATTACAGAAATAGGGTCACCAAAAGCCCAAATCATAATATCTAACATATGTGAACCATGTATTAAGAGTGTTCCACCACCAGCGGTCTCCTTTTTTGTTCGCCAAGGTCCTTTTTCAAAGTAAAATTCATTTCTACTAAAAAAAACATTGCAATTAGTATAATATATCTCTCCCAAATGGTGTTTTTGAAGGGCAGATACTAAACGAGAACAATTATGATCATAACGATAATTATAATTGAATCCTAACTTTAACTTGTGGTATTGATTATCTAGATTTTTTATTTCTCGAGCATCTTCTATTGAAACTGTTACTGGTTTTTCGCATAAAATATGCTTTCCATTTTCAAAAGCTTGTTTAATCATTGGTTTATGCAAGTAATGAGGAGTAGCAATATATACAACGTCAATATCTTCATTCGCAAACATGGTTTCAGCATTAGTGTATGCATGATTCTTATCAGCAACTTTTTTCGCTCGATTTAAATCTAAATCAACTGCCGCAACAATTTTGGTATTTTTAATAATTTTAGAAACCAGTTTATATGTTCCTGTTATCCAACCACATCCAATAACACCCACCTTTACATATTTATGGCTTTCGATAACAAAACACCTTTTTTATTGTTCTTTTAATACCCATATCACTGAGTTTTTAATGATTGTACGAAAAATCTCATTTTTTAGAGCCCTTGCTTGATGACCTAATGCACAAAATGCTACTCTCCCTTGCCCATAAGTCTTTACCCAGATTAGTGGTTCAGGATTAGGATCTTCTTCGTCATGATAATAAGCTTCAGCTAAAACTTTCATATCACCTTTCATGGAGAAATCATGACGATAAGGCTCATCAAAAAAAGTAAAGTCATCTAAATTTTTTGTGATTGGATGGTTTTTATCTATAATTTTGATATCTATATTGCGTTTCTTTTTATGACCAGTAAATCTTCCTCCAATCATTTCATAATATTTAGCGTGTTGTTTGAAGGATGCTGAAGCGCCATGCAGTCCTACAAAACCTTTTCCACTTGAAATAAAATCTAACAAATTTTTCTCTTGTTCTTCTGTAAATTCACCGAATTGGGTAAAAAAAATAGTTGTAGCATACTCAAAAAAGTCTCTATTTTTAAAAATCTCGATATCCACATAATTATCAACAATATATTCATTCAAGATTTCTTTGAAATAAGAATAAGTCTTATCCTTTTTGAAATACCTACCCCTTTGACATAGTAAAATTTTCTTTTTAGCCATAAATCATCATAAGAAAAAATGAAAAGTTCTTTATTAAGGGTTCTCTAATTATAATGTAATGAGTTTTAATCCTTCCCACATGCAATTTGAACCATTTACTTATAAGAGTTTAGATGATTTAAAGAATAAGGTTATGGAATTACATTTAGATATTCCTTTCTATCCTAGAGTTGAAATTTTACAGCAAAGAATAAACATTGCTAAAAGATTTGTCCCCAACAGGTTATCCATCCAACCAATGGAGGGTTTTGATGCTAATCCAGATGGAAGCCCGGGAAAACTAACTTATAGAAGATATGAACGGTATGCAAGAGGGGGAGCAGGATTAATTTGGTTTGAGGCAACAGCAATTAGTCATGATTGCCGCTCAAATGCACATCAATTAGTTTTAACTGAAGAAAATTCTGATAAATTTAAAGAATTTGTCTCATATATAAGAGATATTTGTAATAAAACTTTGAGAGAACTAGGATTTTTAAATGATTGTGTTCTAATTCTCCAATTGAATCATTCTGGAAGATATTGTGTAAGAAAGGGTAAAAAATACCCAATAAAAGCGTTTCAATATGCTGAATTAGATAAAGCTAGAGGTCTTTCAGAAAAAGATGGTATTATCATATCTGATGAAGATTTAAAAGAGTTAGAAGATATTTGGGTTCAAAAGGCGATTTTAGCAAAAAAAGTAGGTTTTGATGGTGTAGATATAAAAGCTTGTCATGGTTATTTAATTCATGAATTATTAAGTTCAAGAATTCGTAAGAATTCTATATATGGTGGAATTAGTTTTGAAAACAGAGCAAGATTCTTTTTAAATATTATAGAAAGATTGAATAAAGAATTTATGAATGAAAGTAACTTCTTATTAACTACCCGAATGAGTGTATACGATTGTATTCCTTATCCATATGGGTTTGGAGTGAAACCAGTAGAAAATGAAAAATTTCCGGCTTCTATTGATCTTATTGAACCTATTGAGCTAATAAATAGGCTATATAATATAGGGATAAGATTAATTAATATAACTGCTGGAAATCCTCATTACAAACCTCAGATTACACGTCCATTTGATACACCTGTAAAAGGAGGTATTTTACCAAATGAAAATCCTTTATTTGGTGTGAGTAGACTTTTAAACTTAACATCTTTAATTAAAAATCATTTGCCAAATGATATAATAATTCTAGGATCTGGTTATTCCTATTTACGCCAATTTGCAGGTTATATTGCAGCAGGTTTGACCCATGAGAAAAAAGTTGATATTTGTGGTTTTGGAAGGATGGCACTCGCAAATCCTAACTTTCCTAAACAGCTTTTCCAAGATGGAGTTGTTGATAAAAAACAGACTTGTATTACATGTTCAAAGTGCTCTGAATTCATGAAGCTTGGAAAAAATGTAGGATGTGCCACAAGAGATCCTCAATATAAGAATTAACCATTTCTAGAAAAAGGTATTTTAAGACATAAATCGAATTTAAAATAGCAAAATTTAGTAAAATTTTCTTACTGGAAAATAATGATAAAATTAAAATATCAGAAGAAAACAATTAAATGGTTATTCTATTCTATAATAATTTTAATTGGTATAACTTCTTTTTGGAAAATTATTATTTCGAGTAGTATAGGGGGTTATTTCATATTTATTGGTTTTGGAATGTATTGTCTATCATCATATGGTGTTTCTAATAATATTGTAATAATTTTATTTGTAATTTATTTATCCTGTAAAATCTATAGGATAAAACGACCTGAAGTTAGTAAAAGTAAGAAATTTCCAAAATTATTTTTCATTTTTATTATTTTAATTTTACCACAATTCTTTCATTCCAGACAAGATAAAACAAGCCCAAACATAAGCCAAGGTCAATGGGAGTTCTCAATGAGGACTAATTTTAATCGCAGTTTCGATTTATTTGAAACGTTTAACGCTACAGATGGATATAAAGAACGTCAAAGTATATATTTAAATGATAGCAAAAACAGCGAAGATGTTTATGCACAAGTATGTCGGGTTTATTTAGGGTTGAATGTAAGTGAATATAGTCTTGAAACTTCCCTTTATAAAATCTATAGTTTTAGAGACACCTTAGATTTTACATTAAACAATCTCTTACGTTTAATATATATTGATATTAATAGGAATATTTTGAGTCCATCAATAAGGAACAAAGTTATTGATGCCTTTGGTAAAACTAAATATTGGTATACAGAGCCTACTAAAGATGATATGATATTTTATACTGAGAATCATCAGATTCTTTTTCACACAGCAGAATTACTAATTGGTCAACTTTTTCCTAATGATACGTTCGTTAATTCAGGCATGACTGGGTTGGAACATGTAAATCATGCATTACCGCTTGTAAAAAGATGGCTTGATTGGCGAGCACAATTTGGTTTCTCAGAATGGCATTCAAATACATACTACACAGAGGATATTGCAGCATTAGTTAATTTAGTAGATTTTTCAGAAGACCCTGAAATCGTCTATAAAGCAGCGATGGTTTTGGATATTATTGCTTTTGACTTTGCCAATAATTATTATAAAGGTAGATATGCAACTACTCATGGTCGCTGTTATGATAGAACTAAAGTAGGAACCAGTATTGTATCCCCTGCTTCTAGAGATAGTACGTCTGAATCGGTTTGGATAATGCTCGGTATTGGAGATCATAACCCCTTTGATAATAGTAATCTTGCTGCTATTGCTTTGGCTACTAGTGATTATTATGCTCCTCCGCCAATTTTGGAGGATATTGCTAATAATGCGACTTTATATAATGAACATAAAGAGCGAAATAGCATAGATATGGATGAAGGTTCAATATACAATCTAAACTATAATGAAGAAGATCTTATGTTCTGGCTTGGAATGTCGGCAGTCCTCTCTTCACAAACTATAAAGGAAGTCTTTAATCTAGTAGAAAAATATAATATAAAATCGGATACTATGTACGGTCCCCAAATAATTGCTGATTTCTTTAAAGTGTCAGCATTTTTAAATGGTATACCATTAAGCTCATATTCAGAAAAATTGAAATTAATTACTCAAGGTATTTGTTTGGAATCTTCAAATACTTATACATATAGAACACCTTATTACCAACTTTCTGGTTCCCAGGACCATCAAAAAGGGATGAATAGTTATCAAGAACATATTTGGCAAGCTTCTTTAGATGATGATGCTTTTGTATATACTAATTCACCGGGAGGTCTCACAAAAGATTTAGAGCAGAATTATGTTGGAGGATGGAATCCTCGTGCCACATTATATAAGAATGTTGGAATTATTCAGTATGACCGTGAAACTTTACCATTAGAAGGAGAACTTCTTATCTACTTTTTAAATCTATTTATGGGTAATAAATTTTACCAACATGCATACTTTCCTCGTTGGGCTTTTGATGATTGGGAACAACATGGCAAATGGACATTTGGTTCTGAAGATGATGGATATGTTGCACTATATTCTTATATGGACACTTATTGGGCTTCAGATTATGAACTTCGAGTAGAGGGTTTTAAAAATCTATGGATAGTTGAATTAGGAAGTGTTGATGAATACGGGTCTTTTGCCCAATTTATATCGGATATTCAGCAATCTCAAGTTCAAGTCATACCACATGCATTAGGGTATAGTGTACGATATTCCTCTCCCTCTCAAGGATTAATTAGTGTAGCTTGGGAAGGTTCAATGGAAGTAGATGGTAGTGAAGTTGATTTGGGTCCTTATCCTCGATTTGAGAATGATTATTGTTATCAAGACTTCGATACTAAAAACACTCTCATAAAGTTTGGCGACCAGAGCTTAGTCCTCAATTTCGATATTGCTTCAAGAATATATCAAATTACATAAATAAGTGAAAGGAAGCTACTTTGAGAATTAGAAAGTATTTAAAAATAGGAAAACCATCAGTTAAAGGAAGTATAATGGTCCTCTTTGGTATTTTCAATTCTCGGTTAGGTATTGGGGTTGGAATATTTACTATAAATCTTATTTATGGTCCACTTGCCTATATCTTTCTTGCTTTTTCTGGATTAATAGTCATTAAACTCTTTCAAGTCTTAGATACTCCCTCTTACAATGGGAACCTAACAATTAAGCGAGTGTTGATAATAATAGGAACAGGATACCTTATTGGTTTTATTTTAACTATAGTTAATGTAGTTATAAATTCTGTAATTTATTATATTAATATTTCGATTATAATTTTTACAGCCTTCATTGGCATTCTTTGGTGTATATTCATTATTATTGGTTTAAAATCTAGAAAAAATATCCCTATTGTTAAAGTTTGTATTATAACTTTTACCTTCTCTATCGGATTAATTTATGGCGCTTTTCTAAATAGATTAAATATACCTGTTTATATCTATTATTTCTTCTTTTCAATTTCTTTTCTACAAATATCACGAGAATTCACTAAAGGCTTTAATAAAAGAGAGAAAGTTAAAGATTTTATCCTATTCCCTATTAGAATGGATGATTATAAGCTACTCAAGTATTCATTGTTCTTCCAGATTTTATCTATACTTTTCATGGTGCTTTCAATTTATAAAATTCTTAAATATCCCTCCCTATTTCTTTTTATTACTATTCCTGGTTTAATATTTATTATTCTTGGAGCTTTTCTAACGCTAGCAAGCATATTAGAAAATGATATTTATAATAAAATCAGTTCAATATTGAAAATTGGAATATTATTGGAATTAATTATGTTGTTAATAATTGGGAAATAATTGTGTTCTTGTTTCTAATATTGTGCAATTTTCTTATTTTCCGTTATCTAAGTTAATAAGTAAGTAATTATTAGGTCGAATAGACTCAAATTTAAGAGAAGCCTTCTTTCACTTATAATCCTAATAATTTTAACCATTATATGAGATGAATTAAGTAAATATTCGATTTTTTAGGTATTGCTTTAATTTTTAATGTATCTTTATATTACTCTTAATTATTATAATGTTTCTTAAAGTAAATTAGGCATGACTAAATTTAAATTTGAGGAAACTTATTAATTACTTAGTACTGTAATCATAGATTTTAATAAGAATTTTTAAAATGATATGAAAAAACATGAACGAATTAACAAATTATGGAAATTGGGTACCACTAAATTTATTATATGCGATATTAGGAATTATTCTAATTTTTTTACTTCCCACATTATTTCCAATTTTTCTAGTCGTTAGAATAATATTATGGGTAATAGTAGGATTACTTCTTTTGCCTTTCTCCTACTTAATATATTTATATTATCAATTTTCAGCACATAATAAAGAGTTCCAGTACAAGGTCTGGAATTTAGTTATCCAGAACTTGCCTTGGAATGGACAGGGAAAAGCAATTGATATTGGTACAGGAGCAGGAGCATTAGCAATAGAGCTTGCGAAGAGATTTCCTGAATGTACTGTTTTGGGAATTGATTATTGGGGAAAATCATGGAATTATTCTAAACTCAAATGTGAAGAAAATGCCAAACTTGAGGGTGTGGAAAACCAAGTCGTATTTCAAAAAGCAAGTGCTTCTAAGATGCCTTATAAAGATGGTGAATTTGATGCAATCGTAAGTAATTTTGTATATCATGAAGTTCGGGATATTAGAGATAAAAAAGAACTCATAAGGGAGTCCTTTCGAGTTTTGAAGAAAGGAGGGGTATTTTCTCTACAAGATACATTAAAAAATGAAAAAAAATATGGTGATATTGAAGAATTAATAAGAGATATTAAGGAATGGGGTGTTGAGGAGGTTAATTTTATTGAAACCGCTCATGAGATACCAATGCCGAATTTATTGAAATTTGAACTTAAAACAATGGGTTTGTTATATGGAATCAAATAATTAGTTATAAAACAGATGATTATCTCAAAATGGGTTTTAAACAAAAATTAGTTGACCAAGTAAGAAAGCCTTCTGGAAGGCTAGGAAAAATAATAGCAAAAGGTATGAATAAAGGTCATGCAAAGTTAGCAGCATGGGGTTTATCACATGTTAAGATAGATCCAAACGATAAAATTTTAGATATTGGATGTGGTGGCGGTGGAAATATAAAGCGTTATGCTAAAATGATATTAAATGGAAAGATTTTTGGAATAGACTATTCTCGAACTGCTGTAAATGTAAGTACAGAAATTAATAAGAGATATATTATACAAGGAATTGTTGAAATTTCCCAAGGTTCTGTGTCATCTCTCCCTTTCCCAGATGATTTCTTCAATTTAATTAGCGGTTTTGAAGCATATTACTTCTGGCCAGATTTAACAAGAGATCTAAGAGAAATATATAGAGTTCTTAAACCAAATGGGTATTTTATCTTAGTTAATGAAGGATACAAATGTAATAATCTAAAAAAAAGGAAAGGAGCTGTAAAATGGTCAAAATTAGGAAATTTTCCTATTCATACTCCAGAAGAGTATAGAGAGTTTTTAGTAGAAGCAGGATTTTCTAATATCCAAATTTTTGAAGAATATAAAGAAGGTTGGATTACTGTAATTGGTATGAAAAAATTATAAATACTGAAATGAAATAGAAAATAAAATTTATTTAAATACATAAAACCTATTTGTATACACGGAAAATAATTATGGAACCTTTTTTATTTGCACTTATTTTGACTTCAATCGCAGGTTTATCCACAACTATAGGTAGTGTTATTGCTCTTATTGCTAAAGAACCTAGCAAGAAGTTTATCTCTCTTATTATGGGTTTTTCTGCTGGAGTAATGATATTCATTTCTTTTGTAGAATTACTGCAAGAGGGTATTAAGTCATTGGGTTTCTTATTAGGAAATACATTTTTTTTAATTGGAATGTTTCTAATGTTAATAATCGACATTACAATTTCCCATAAATACGAATTTGAAGATCAAAAAGGAAATTTTGAAAATAAATTACAGAAAACATCATTACTCGTCACCCTTGGTATTTTTATTCATAATTTCCCAGAGGGTATGGCAACCTTTGTAGCTACCATAAAAAACATCGATCTCGGTATTATATTGTGCTTTGCCATAGCACTCCATAATATTCCTGAAGGTATCGCAGTAGCAGTTCCAATTTATACTTCAACAAAGAATAGAAAAAAAGCTTTCTTCTGGTCATTCATTTCAGGAATAAGTGAACCAATTGGTGCTTTAATTGTCGGATTAATCCTCTTTCCCTTCATTAATGATTTTATATTAGGTATAATGCTTGCTGGTGTGGGAGGTTTTATGGTTTACATTTCTCTTGATGAATTGCTTCCTGCGTCTCGAGATTGCGGATTTGAACATCTTTCAATTATAGGAATTATCCTTGGAATGATTGTAATGGTGATAAGCTTAGATTTACTATAAAAATTATTTATGTTTGAGTTCTTCCTAAGATAATTATGTTTTAATTCAATAAATTCAATATCTATAATTATGAGTATGAATAGATTATAAGAAAATATGAAAAATTGGTCTATATAAAAAATAAATAATAAACTGTAAAATCTAGAATATAAAAGTCTACAAACAATGGATTAAAAATGAATTTAAAAAGACATGAAGGCCATGAACGAGAAATTCCACATGGACATATATATCATGCAGTAATGCCGATAGTTTTTATGTTAATCTGGTTTTTAGATTCAAATATATTTAAAATATCGACAATTTTAAACGATATTATACCTTTTATTATTAGGTTAATATTATTTATATCGGTTTTTGGTATTGCTATTATTTTTATAGAATTATCCCATCGAAGTCTATTTAAATCACACACACCTCCTAACTCATTGATTACCAACGGAATTCTTGGTTATATGAGAAATCCGATGTATTCTGGAATATTATTAATTTATGTAGCATTTATACTTTTGTCCATTTCATTGATTAGCATCGGTTTCTTTATTGTAATTTTCTTGATTTATAATTGGATGGCAAATTTCGAAGAAAACATACTTGAAGATATGTTTGGTGATGAGTATATACAATATAAAAAGAAAGTACCAAAATGGATTCCAAATCCATTTAAGAAATAAAGTCTATGATTTATTCAAGGCTTTTTTTAATAGTTTTTGATTAGAATCTGGATAATATTGGGAATATTGTAATATTTTTTCTTCAGAGATTCCTTCCAATAATTTAGATACCTCAATAAATATTTTATTTTCATTAATATGATTAGATTCCCATAAATAAATTAAATCTAAAATCGTTTTTTCATGATCGGAATATCTGATTTTGTTTTTTATAATACCAAAATTAAAAAGAGCGTTTTTGAATCTTAAAAACTTAAAGTCTTTACCTAAAATCTTTATAGGTTGTTCGTTTAAAATATGGTCATTAATTAAGTACACAAATTCATCTTGATGATCGTGGTTAATTTTATTTAGATTTAATGCAGTGTAAAGTCCAAAATACCAATTATTAATTCGTTTTACTTTTAATCCTTTCGCCACAAATTCTAAAATTGAATATCTTAACTGGTTTTTACTAATTTCTTTAATAGTTTTCACATAATAAATATCTTCAATAATCTGGATTAAATGTCCACGAGAAACAAGATAATCCATTGTACGCCTATAATCGATATACAAATCATCGCAATGTTTTTTTAATTCATCAGAAGTAAAAAAATCTTTATTCTCTTTACCTAATTGATTTAGAACGCGAATCATGAATATGTCTCAAAATTTAATTGAATTTTAAAAAGTTATAAATTATAACCAATAATTTTCACTACAATTCTAATTAAGATATCATAGCTTTTTATCTTTTTGATAAGAAATTTATCACGAAAATGTTTCTTAATTTTAATTTTCTGATTTCACCTGCTTAATATCATATAAATTCAACTTTCAACAAATTAAGTGCAATTTATTAGATTGCTTAAATTTAATAATTTTAATGTTTAACAAAGAGAAGAAATTTAAATGAAATTATTACGTACTCCGGAGAAAAAGTTTAAGAATCTTCCAGACTTTCCATTTAAACCTAATTATTTAAATGTTGATGGAATTAGGATTCATTATATAGATGAAGGACCGAAAGATGCTGAAATCATCCTTCTCATGCATGGAGAACCTTCATGGTCCTTTTTATATAGACATATGATCCCAATTCTAATACAAGCGGGTTATAGAACAGTAGCACCTGATTTAGTAGGATTTGGACGATCTGATAAACCAACTGAACAAAGTGACCATTCTTACCGTAGGCATGTGGTGTGGATAACAAAAATGGTAAATCTGCTTGATCTCAAAAATATTACTTTATTTTGCCAAGATTGGGGTTCATTAATAGGTTTAAGAGTTGCTATTGAGAATCAAGAACGTTTTGAGAGGATTATTTTATCGAACGGAGGATTACCCACAGGAGAACAGAAGATGGGTAAAGCATTTTTAGATTGGCAACATTTCTCTAGAACTACTCCTAAATTTTATGTTGGAAGGATCATCCAAGGGGCTACAGTTACTAAATTGCCTAGAAATGTGATCAAAGCATACGATGCCCCGTTTCCGGATGATACATTTAAAGCGGGAGCAAGAGTTATGCCTTCATTGGTTCCAACTACTAAAGAAGATCCAGAGCACATGGCGAATAAAAAAGCATGGGAACAGTTCTTTCAATGGAAAAAACCTTTTTTAACCGCTTTTTCTGATAGTGATCCAATTACAAGAGGGGGAGATAAATTTTGGCAAGAAAATGTTCCAGGTGCTCAAGAACAAAATCATACTACAATTAAAAATGCTGGTCACTTTGTCCAAGAAGATAAGGGTCCTGAACTAGCCAATCTAATAGTGGAATTTATAAAAAACAATCCTTAATTTTAATTCTTTTCTTATTTTTTTTATGATAGAAAGAAATCAAGGTATAATTTCGAATTAGTATCAACTGAATATTTCTCAAAATCAGTTATCCCATGCTCAAGTAGAATTTCTTCATCAATGAAAAAGTTACCCGTACATTCTTTACTTGGTTTAGTTAAAATTAGATAAGCAGCATCTGCTACAATTTCTGGTTTTCTCGAATGTTTAACTGCTGATTCGCCACCTAATAAATTTCTCACAGCTGCAGTAGCTATAGACGTTTTTGGCCATAACGCGTTAACTGCAATCCCATCTTTTTTAAATTCTTCTGCCATCCCCAAAACACACATACTCATTCCGTATTTAGCCATAGTATAAACTAGATTATTTTTAAACCATTTTGGGTTCATATTTAGAGGAGGAGATAAATTCAAAATATGAGGATTCTCTGCTTCTTTTAGATACGGAATACATAACTTTGAACATAAAAAAGTCCCTCGTACATTAACAGAAAACATAAGATCATATCTCTTCATCCCAATTTCTAAAGTTGGAGATAAATTTATCGCACTGGCATTATTCACAAGGATATCTATTCCTCCAAATCTATCAACAGTGGCATCAATAGCAGTTTGAATTTGATCTTCAAATCTTATATCTGTTATACATGGGATTGCATTACCTCCGGCGTGTTCAATATCTTTTACAGTAGTATACACTGTTCCTGGTAATTTTGGATGAGGTTCTTTAGTCTTAGCGACTACTGCAATATTAGCGCCATCCGCTGCGGCTCGCAAAGCTATAGTTCTTCCTATCCCTCTACTAGCACCTGTAATAAAAATTGTTTTACCTTTTAGAGTGTTCATTCATAACATCTAGGTTAGTAAATTTATTTTTAACATATAATACAATCCTAAATTAAAAACAATTTTAAATAGTTTATAGTAATATTTAATAAAAAAAACGTTTAAACATCATTTTTGATTATTTTAGACTTACTAATGGTAGATTTTAATCCTGAGAAACTAAAAGTAGTGTTTAAAGCCTCGGTAGAATCTAATAACTTAAAATTACCGCGAAAATATACTTTAACTCATTCTGATTCAACGGGAGATCTATTCTTGACTATAAGTAATGACTATGACTTAAAACAAATATCCAGCTTTTATACTCGCTTTATGAGAGATGAAGTTTTAGCTGAATGGCTAATGACAAATGATCACCTTGAATTACATTTCTATGTTCACGTGAGTGGAGGATTACTATTTGGATGGGCGAGTATGCGAGATAGAATATTTCGTAGCCACTTACCACTTGTGTTTCAAACAATTATACATGGAGAAAAGAAATTAATTGAAAATTTTCCACAACTTAAAGAATCACAAATCTATGTTCATTTTCAATCAAAAAATAAGAAATACAATAAGATTGAAAATTTTGGAAAAATGAAAGAGAACATTGTTAATATAGGAAGGGATGAAAGGAAAAATAAAATATAACTCAGCTGAAAAAGTGATTTTATTTTCCGGAATTTTATTAATAATATTATCATTTATAAGTGAACTACATTTTCACTACATTCAAGGATTTATGCCAGATTTAGTAAAATCTCAGATTTTTTGGAGAGCTGAAGCTGCGGAGGTTTTTAATTCTATGAGTTTTTTGATTTTGGGTGTAATATTAATAATAATTGCTTTAAGGTTTTCAAGAAATAGGTTATCAAGCGAAAAATAGAAAAATTTATTGGATGAGTGTTTTTGAAATCTGATTCTAATTGAATTAACAAATTAATAACTTTATGTTTAAACAATCCAAAATTTTAAAGAATTATTAAAAAATCTTATGTAGTATTTAAAGAAGCCACATATGTATACCATACATTATCACAATTATTGATATGATTAAGGTAATAGCAATAGTTATTTGAACTGTCCTTCTATACTTTAATGCACTTGATCCTTTGAAGAGTATATAAAAAAGCGGAAGAATCATCCACGGAATAAATCCTAAGAATAATCCTATTACAGGTATCAATACAAAAAAAAGATACATAAATATCAACATTCCTACTATAATAAAAATCCAAGGCAGTGTAAGTGGATCAAAATTTAGATTTTCTCTTTTAAAGCTATTCTTAATTTCATCTCGTTTTTTGTGCCATTCTATAGATCTGCCCTTGAATCTTCGATATGTAAAGAATCCACCTATAGAAAATGATATAACTATAAGTATTATCCCAATAATCAATATAATATCATCTGATATACCTATCATCTCACAAATACTTGCATTGGGATATCCAGTATATAACCAAATCGTAGGAGGCAAAAGTTCAATGTAGTTTTTGGGTATTGTGAAGGTATATAAAGCCATTATCCCTCCTAAGATAGCCCATACTAAAAACATCCCCATTGAAGGATGAGGTACGACTATTGGAGACCCTAATCCACGTGTCCAGAAACCGTCTAAATTAATTGTACCCATCCCAATTCTAAGAGCCCACCATGACCAGTCATAAATTAACCAATGTGCACACCAAAAACCTGCAATCAACACTATTGTTTGGTATCCGTTAATTTTATTCGATTGAACTATTAATACCATTATAATAACATAAAGAGTGAGAATGTTAAAATAAGCTAAATCAGTATGAAAAAAGAATGATGGAATACCTGTATTTTCTGAGCTACCGACTTTTGCTATACCTAAAAGATAGACAATGCTTGATATAAACGCAAAGCCCAGAGTTACGAAAATTGTCCATCTCCAGCTGAAATCTCTTAAATTTCTTGAGGGTAATTGCCCAGTCTTTTTAATAAATTCATTTCTCAATTCTTGTAGATTGCTTTCAAGAGTTTTAATTTGATTTTCCAGTTCTTTAATTGAAGAATCATTTAATTTAGACATTATAAATCACTTTATATTTTGAATTCTTTAATATAGTAAAATACTTTATAGTTTTTTTAAATATTATTACTCTGAAGCAAATAATGAGCTCGATATTTATATAGCTCATAGTAATATCTTTTTTTCAAATATTTCACTCCAAAAACATTTATATATTAAATCAAACTAAGTACAATAGAAAGACCCGACAATATTGTTAAGAATGAGGAGTATGAATTGTGATGTATAACAACCCAGAGGAACCTATATCTGAATATGAAGTTACGATTAATAAATTATCAGATCAAATAACTGAGTTATTTTCTAAGATTCATTTTTATCAAGCACTTGTTGCTGAAAAAGAACTTCAAATATCCAAACTTGCTAAGGAAAATCAAAAATTACTTGGTGAAATTCAAGAACTGAAGCACAAATCATCTCCATCTCCTAAACCAAGTCAGGAATCATATACACCACCACTTCCAGTTGAGCAATCTTACACCCCACCATCTTTTCCACCAAAACAGCAATCATTAAGTCCACCTTCTCTCTCAGAAAAGATAGAGGATTCATTCTCTATAAGCGAGGATTCTCGAATTAATAAAAGAGTATGTCCTAACTGCGGTGCTATGGGATTCGCTATAAGAGAAGTAGATGATAAATCCAAAGTAATTAGCTATACTCCAAGACGTATATATGCAAAAAAGAAATCTTGTACTAAATGCAGATATGAATGGTGAATATTTGCTCCATCAGAATATTAATTTAGCTTTCGAAAACTCCTTTTCTAGAAAATTATTTGCTGAAAGCATTGAATAGTTTTCCTTATAAAATTTAAATTCAATCAAAATATATGAATATCACTCTGAAATCTAATTTTTAAAAATATTTATTAAATAGAGGTGAAACTAATGGTAATAATTCTTACAACCTCCTATATCCCCTATGGTAAAGAAAAAGCTATTGCCGAGAAATATCTTGAGATAGTGAAAAAATATCCAATGGATAGATCGCTAGAAAAATCACTCATCCGTGTTGCAGTTAAAGCCACTCATAAAGGAATCAAATCAATCTCCGCAACTGAAGTTAAAGAAGGAAAATATGATGAAATGCTTAAGCGCATTACAAATATGAATCTTATTTATTCAGATGTTCCAGGTTTTAGTTACAAAATAGAGACATTCCTTTCTGGAGTAGATGCTTTACCAATGATCGGATTATCAATGCCAGAAGATTAATTCAATCAAATAAAAGCAAAATTAATCAAAATCCTTTTTTTTTTAGTTCTGATTTACTATTGAGCTTTATTTTCGATTTATTTTATTGATTGCACAAATCGCTGAATCTGGTGGAACTTGTTTTTGAAGCATTTTGAATGCTCTTTTAGAAGACGAGAAAGTTTTTGCATTATACTTTTTAACTAAATTTTCAAGTTCTTCATCAAAGACTCGTACAAATACTCTAATGAATGGATAACGTAAATAGATTTTAGCTGTTAGATAAAGCAATTCATCAAATTCAGATTCCCGTTTCCAACAAATAAATAATTGGGAAACATTTTCGAGATTTACGTGAGCACGTAAATCACTCAAGAAGCAAGCGAACTCATTGATGATATGTAATCTTTCATTTACTTCAAACTCTATACCATCGTGTTCATCATCAAAAAGGAAAACTTCACGGTCTGGTTGTATAGAAATGTGATAAGCAATTCGGTGAGTTAAACTGTCACGACCGATCACAATTGCGTTTCCAGTTTTATCTTTTATCCACTTATCAATATCATCCATAGTCCATTTCGACGTGGAAAATGGAAAGGCATTTAATGAGGGTTGTCTGAGATACTCTTGTACATGATCTTCAAATACGCGTACATAAATTGGCACCTCGGGATTCATCTTGCGAATTTTTTCAGTACAAACTATCGCAACTCTAACATCTCCAACATTGATAAAAACTTCTTTCGCTTTTTTTATATTTGCAGCATTAAGATTGGTTACTTCAGTAGCATCACCAATTATTATTGGTTGCCCCGCGTTAATTAGGTCTTCAACTGCTTCTTCGTCATCTTCTATAAGACAGAAAGGTTTTTTACATTCGAGACAGGATTCAATTATTCTTATAGAAAGATGATGATATCCTATGATCACAGTATGGTTTTTCTTATGACTAGCAAGAATTCGACTTGTTATAATCGGATTATACTTTTCCAGTAATTCTCCAATGATGAAGCCAAAAACAATCACTTCCAATAATATCGGCCACAATAAAGCATATAAATTCACAAAATCGCCCGCATCTACTGGGGAGCGCACAGTTAAAGAGTACAGGAAAATAATTCCCACGTTATCACCGGATTCTGTAACGAGAAAGAAAAGAAAACCACTGAACCAAAATAAAAAGAGAAATATAAAAGCTAACTTGTATTGCTTAAGCTTTAGTCGGAATTCAATGAAAAAGTTGACTAATTTCATAACATAAGATAAAACATTCCTATATAAAAAAGATTTGATCTACACAAAAAGATATCATATTAATATTTTTTAATAAGTAAGAATAACTATTCATCATTAACGATGACATTCTTCGAAGAAACACGAGCAGCGGACATAACTATAACAGAAGTAATTGATGCGATGTATGGATTTTTCCCGGATCTAGACAAAACCGATATCAAATTCTTTTATCATGGAACATATAATGTATTTGAAGTAAAAGACCAATTTATTTTCCGTATTCCTGATAAGGTTTTTCGGAATCATAAGGGGGTTGAACTGATACAAAATGAATTTAAAATATTACATCATATCCAAAAATATGTTTCTGTGGCTATTCCAGACCCAATTTATCTCTCTATAGATCCAGATTGCCCACTTATGGGATATGAAAAAATTGAGGGAGTTCCATTATCCAAGTGTTATTATAGAACTTCAAATTATGAGAAAATCAAAATTGCCAAAGAAATTAGTAAATTTCTCTCAGAACTTCATTCAGATGAACTATTTAAAGATGCGGTAAGTAAACAGATAGTTAAACCTACCTTCTCATGTGAGAGTTACCAAAAGAATTGGGAAAAATATCTTGAGAAAATCCAATTGACAACATTTAAAACGATGAATTCGAATCAAAAAAAATGGATAACAAGTTTATTTAATTCATTCCTAAGTGAAAAAAAAAATTTTAAATTCGAATATACAATAATTCATGGAGATTTTGACATTAGTAATATCTTAGTCAATGATAAAACTTTTGAAATTACTGGCATAGTTGATTTTGAAGAATCAAGAATCTATGACCCTGCTGCAGATTTTCTTTTCTATGAAGAGGGAGATCTCTTTTTAAATGAGCTTTTATCCAATTATGAAGGTGTATTAGAAACTAACTTTAAAAGACGAATGAAATTCTTATATGGTCGATCTAGCTTGGGATATATTGAATTTGGGGTTGAAAATAACCTCCCTAATATGATAGAAGCTGGTTTACAAAAACTTAAAACCGCGATGAGTAAGTTTCCACTATAATAAGTATTTGATAATTATTAAGTTGAAACTGATCCTTCTTTTAGGTTGAAATAATAATTAAGAACTACTCGAATAGCAAAAAATAAGGCAGATCCTATTCCAAGACCTATTAGAATGTCCATCCATAGGAAATTTAAAATGTAAATGTTATACAGATACCCAGGTTGTATTTCTGTTAAAATTTTAAAATGAATAGCCGATGTAGTCAGGATGCTTAATAAAGCACACACAATAAAAAATATTACAAACATCGCCTTTCTCGAGTTTGATATTTTTTCCTCTTTTAATATCATATTTATCTACTCTTTGAGTTAATTAGTATTATTTTATTTGATTAAAATTGATATTTATTAATGGGTTTATAACATTCATAACATAATATGCAATACTTCATTATAATAAAAATTCCATAATTTCAAATATTTTTCTTTTGAACAATATAATCAATATAGCTATCTTTCATTACTCGATCTTCAAGTTTCTTGTGTATTATTCTTTTTTCTTTGAATAATATTTCAACATTTAGATTATTAAAAAAACTATCAAATTCGTCATCAGTAAAGAACGTATGTATAACTTTCTCATCCCCTTCAATTTGTATAAATTCACCTGGGTTTTCTTCTTCACCTTCACCATAGAATTCTGAATCCACAGAAAGGAAATTAACAAAGCATAAGCCTTCAGGTTTTAAAACTCGAATCATTTCACTTATAGCTTTTTTTATATCTTTTTTATTCATATGAAATATTGTATTCCAAGAGTAAACATGTCCGAAATGATTTGAGTCAAACGTTAATGATCTTATATCATTTAATTGCATATCTAGTTCTAATTTGTGTTGTTTCGCATAATCTTGCGCCATTTTTACTCGTTCTTCCGAATATTTAATACCAATTATATCAAACCCTAATTGTACAAAAAGTGCTTGTTTGGGAAACGGTCCACTTGAACCACAATCGAGAATTTGTCCCTTAACTTCAGATTCAGAAAGATAGGATAAAAAGTTATAGAAGGGGGCGGGATACAATAACTCTTTTGCGATACTCATACATTTATAAAAATAATATTATTAAAAAATATCTCTAATTTTACTTTCTATTTTCGAAATATCTAAATTCAGAATAAAAAGTTCATATATTTTTTCTAAATCTATTACTAGACTTCTAATTCAAGATGTACTTTTTTAAACCAATTATGTAAAACTCTGAAAAATTCATCTGGCGTCTCATAAAAAGGATAATGACCACATTTCTCAAATATATGGAGTTCAGAATTGGGAATACTATCATGCATACGTTGAGATTGTGAAGGTGGACACATAAAATCGTCTTTTCCTACTAAAATTAATGTTGGTACTTCAATTTTAGTAAGCTGTGAGGATACATTATATTTTAGCATCAAAATCTCATTAAACGCTGCCAATTCAGGATTTAATATCATTTTATCTATCACTCTATATGCTTTCTCTTCTACTTTAGGAGTAAATCCGTAGAAATACAACGGTTGTAACATTTTAAATTGATTTCTAAATCCATCTATAGTAGGATCAACTGGAGCATTTAAAGTTGCTATAAGTTCTGGTGTTGGTTTTTTATTTTGTACATTCGCCATTATCTCTTCCATATAATCAAAGGCAGGAGCTGTATCTATAAGTATCAGATGACTTATATGTTTTGGATGACGTATTGCGTAGTTTAAAGCAACGTATCCGCCAGCAGAATTGCCGATAACTCCCAATTTATCATATCCTAATATCTCACGTAATTCATTAGCATCGTCGGCAAGTTGTTCAAATGTAATGGTATTGATTGGTGGTCTACCTGAACGCCCATGTCCTCTATGATCATAAAAAATTAATTTGAATATATCTCCTAAAGGATCAAGTGTGGGATGAAGATAAGTATGATCAATTCCTAAGCCCCCATGCATGACTAAAAATGGAAACCCTGACCCAAATTCATCGTATTATAATTCAATATCATTAAGTTTTGCTTTAGTCATTATTTCATCCACATTTACCCAATTCTAACTATAATTTTGAAGTATCATCTTTTAGTAATTAATCTTATTAATAAAAAAAATCCGCTTTACATTACACAAATTTCAATATTTTTTATAATATAGAGAATATTTCATAACAATGAAATATTAGTTATTAAAATACAAAAAGTGAAAAAATTATGAAAAATAATAACCTAAATACTAGTCAAATTTTAGGAATTCTTCTTATTTACCTTGCAATCCAATCACCTATATTGGCTCTTATAAACAATTCACAAATGTTTTCATTTATTATATATTTGTCGATCTTTCTTTCTCTTTTCGGAATTATGTTAGTTTGGTATTCTAACCAATAAAAAAACAAAACCAAATTAAAACTTTTTTTTTTAATTTATTAAGTTGAATAATTTATAGCCTTCACTGTATTTAGTGTCTACCCAAACGTTAGATATAAAAATCTTAAGCGATATTTTAATCTCTCTTTTTTCCTATAATAAATAGTACCCTTAAAAAATAGAAAAAAAGATTTTAAGGATTATAATCAGAAATCTTAACTCCCAGATCTTCTAATATTGGAACTAAGAATACTTTATAAAACTCTTTAATATGCCACAATTTTCCTAAATATAAATTTAAAAACTCTTGAATGTCATATCTAATTTTATTAATATCGATAAAGTTATATTCAGGTTCAATCTTAATCTTATCTAAATTTAAAGGAATTAATTGTTTAATTATTAAATATCGCATAAATTGAGTAAATGTACTCTCAACCAACTGTTCTTCTTCTTCAGTTAGTTCATAAGCCTCATGAGCAATTTTATTCCTTAAATTGTCGATGTTTTTTGTTAGTATTTCAAGGTTTTGAGGCAGGTGTAAAGCCTCAATTTTTTGTGCTACTGATTTATTATTATGATTCTCAACTTGGGAATCCAAATAATCAATTAATGTTGTATAGAAGTGAATTAAGAATTTGAAGGAATCAATAGACTTATCCTCTTTCCATTTATTATATGAACTACCCCAATGTTCAAAATTCACCTCATCTAAAGCTTTCTTAATGTTTAATTTGATATTATCTACTTTTTCGATAAAATAATCTGAATAATCCATAAAAGGTTTCTCATTTGAGTCAAAGTTGTATTTGTATGTCTTACCAAATTCCTTACTTGCTCCTAATTTTTTTATAAGAGATGGATCTTCTATTATTTCTTTTCTACCAATTTCTGCAGCAAATTTTATCAGATATCCACATTCAGGACAATATGTTACATAGGATCCACGAAATAATGTGAATGGTTTAAGCTCAAGCTGATGTTTCCCATTTGGAAATTCTATAAGCTCACCCTTACCTTCTATTTGATCAAAATGTGTTTTCTCATAATGAAAAGATTCTGGAATAAATTTAAAACTGCAAACCGGACAGTTCACTTTGTCTCTCTTCTGTTTCATATTATATCGTTTTCTCTATTCTTATAATGAATAAAAACCAAGTTACTAAATAATAAACCTTTCTATATTAGGTTTATTGAAATAGATGCCTAGTTATGTCAACCAATATTTTTACTTTTTATTTTATTTACATTTATAAGTAAAAAAGTTTAAAATTTTTACCATTAAACCAAAATTTATATCTGATGTTAATTTTAATGCACTTTTTATTAAATAGGATGGATATTCTAATGATTATAAAGATTAAAAGATATATATTAAAAGCATAGTTAAATTCCTAATATATTTCACCTTCTTAATAAAATAATGATTCAACCTTACACCAATCATTCATTAATAACTAACTAAATACCAGTAACATAAGGAACCTGGTTATTTCACATCTACCTCTATAAAGCAAATTAAAAAGAATAAATTAGGTTTCACAATTATTGGATTAGGTATCTGGAATAATTTCGAGGAGGAAACAAGAAAAGTGTTAAATAAATTGGATCTTATTATCTAACATTAAAAACTAGTTTTAGAAAAAGAGTTGAAATTTATGAAAGATTTAGAAGGAAAAAATTGTTTTATAACTGGAGCTGCTAAAGGGATAGGTCGTGCTTTTTCAAAATCACTTGCTAAAGAGGGTATGAACCTTTTTATTACAGACATAGATAAAGAGAATTTAGAGAATGTTAAAAAAGAAATTGAAGTTTTGGGAGGAAACGTATACACTGATAAATGTGACGTTTCTAGGTATGAAGATTTTAAAAGTGCCGCAGAAAACTTTCATAGCAAATTAGGTAAACTCGATCTTTTAATAAATAATGCGGGAATTGCAATCGGAGGGAATGCTGTAGACTTGGAATCAGAAGATTGGAAAGAAGTTCTTGATATCAATTTATGGAGTGTAATTCATTCAATCAAGGTATTTTTACCTCATATGCTTGAAAATAAGTCGGGACACATTGTAAATGTGTCTTCAGGGGCAGGTGTCTTTGGCTCAATAGAGCCTTTACCCTATATTGCTTCAAAGTTTGCTGTAGTAGGGATCTCGGAAGCACTTTTTGGACGCCTTCATCGTCATGGGATCAATGTTTCTGTTATAGTCCCTTCATACATTAGAACAAGTATTTTTTCATCAGCCAAAATAAAATACTCTAAGAAACTTATGGAGGATGTAGGAGAAGAAAAACTTCGGGAAATTTATAATTCCATGCTAAAGGAGATGGAAAGTAAGGCAATGCTTCCTGATAGAGCTGTAAAAAAATATATCAAAGGCATTAAAAACAATCAGTTGTATATATATGACATGAGGGCTGTTCTTATGCCTTTGGCGATGAAGGGCACTGATCCACACAAATTTGAGCAATTCTTAATTAATTACACGGAACAGAATTTCAATGCAAATAAAAATTTGTTCAAGAACTATGGAATAAATGTAGAAGATTACCTATAAAAAGTGTGATTGCTATTTTTTAATAAGATTCTATTTATTATCAGATATATATAATCTTCTTTTAAGGGCTTTCAAATCATACTGAAAAATTAAATTTAAAGTTTTTTAATAATTATTTTAATATAATCTTAATTTCTATAGTATTTAATATAGATTTTGAGTTTGTTATTAGTTAGGGGATCTATAGGAAATTCTATAGAAACGTATTATACCTCTAAATTTAGAATGTCTATAAAAAATAAGGAAAAATAATTAAAATTATTCTTTATGGTCTAGATTATGGAAAATGAGAAGAAGATATTTACTTTAGAAAATAAAAAATTAGCCTCAATGGGACCTGACTATGTGATCATCATTCCAAGAAAACTCATTCAATATAAGGTAATTGATCCTGAAAAAACATATAACATCCATTTTGAAGAAGTTCCAGAAAAACAAATAGAAAAAGAAAATTAAAAATCTTCTCTATATGAGAATTCCACTTTTCTTTTTATTCTTTTTACCCTTTTTATTAATTTTTGGGTTATGATTTCACAGATATAATATCTGAAATTCTTTTTATAATTGCCGTACTAATAAGTATATAGAAAAATTAAATATCTTCTTTAACCAATTTTAAAACGGATAAATATTTGTAGGAAATAATATGAAAAAGCAAAGAAATATAAAGAAAATAAATAGGAATAAGAAATCTAAAGGAAAAGATTCTGAAGTAAAGGAATACGGAGTTATTTTAACGAAAGAAGAGAAATATCGTCATCGTATTTATCCACAAAAAGGGAAAATACCTGAGGAAGATGATGACTATAAAATTGTTTAATTCTACTTTTATTTAAATATTATAGTTTAAGTCTCAATTTCTTCCATTTTTCACTTTAAATTAACCTGGTTTTTGATTGTATCTATACTATTTTGCGTCGCCATTATCATCTGAGGAATATTTAATTCTTTATAAATATCAAGTGCTCGTTGTAAAAAATCAATAGATTTCTCATGGTCTTTCTTGTATTTATAATAAATAATACCGAGATTATTTAGTGCTCTGGCAATACCAGGTTTATTACCTAGATTTTCCATGATATTCAACGATTTTTCATAATTTTCTAGTGTTTCGTCATATCTTCCTAAATCCCCTAATACTCCTCCAATATTAGTAAGTTGACTGGCAATTCCTTCTAAATTTTTTAGAGATTGTTCAATACTTAATGCTTTCTTATAATCTGCCAATGCTTTTTCAAATTCTCGTTTAGCTTCGTATATAGAAGCTCTATTTCCATACCGAAGGCCTAAGTTTGTCTTTTCTCCAATTTTTTCAGTGAGGGTTATAGATTGGTCAAATAATTCAAAAGCTTTATTGAAATCCCCTTTAGCACGATAATACATACCAATATTATTTAAACCAGTAGCTTGACCCGACAAATCACCGATATCTTTGTTGATATTGAACCCTTCATTATATTTTTCGAAAGCTGAATCGAGCTTTCCCATATGAAAATAAATTACCCCAATCGAATTTAATGTAAGAGCTTTGGCGTTCAAGTTCTGAATTTCTATTGCTGTTTGATATGCTCTTTCTAAAAATTGCAAAGCTTGACTATATTGTCCTGCAGTTCTAAAAATATTACCAATAGTATTTAGTGTATTGCACATACTATCTAAATCTCCTAATTGTTCATTAATTTTAAGAGCTTCAAAGGCATAATTTAAAGCGGGATTTACTAGACCTTGAGAAATTTTCATTCCAGCAAGGTTGTTTAAGCATGAAGATTTTTTAAATAAATCTCCTGTTTTTTCAGCAATTTCAAGCGCAGATTCAACATTTTTTGCAGCATTGGGAATATCCCCATTCTCTCTATATAAAATTCCTAAATTATTCAAAACAGCAAATCTTATTAAATTTGGAGTGTTTTCTTTTATCAAAGCAGCGGCTTCAAATGAATATTTAAATGCATTCTTAAGGTCGCTCTTTTTTTGATATAAATGTCCTATATTTAAAAGTACTGCTATTTTTTCAGCAGTTTGATTTAATTTTTCAGTAAATTTGAGAGATTTTTCGAAATATTCCAAGGCATTATCATAGTCTCCTTTGGAGAGGTTAATTATCCCCAAAGCATTTATAAAATAGTTTTGATTAATTTCATTATTTTCTTCATTGGATGAGTTTAAACCAACTTGAGCAGTTCTTTCTGCTGAATCTATATCTCCTAATTCAAGAAATAGTTCATGAGCAAGTCGATATTTTGAAGAAATTGATGCTTTTAAATGATTTTCCAGCATATAATCACCAAAACTTAAAGTCTCCGGTGTATCTTTTCTCAGTAGCTCAAAAGATTCATTAAATATTGGTGCTAATTGCTCTTTTACAAATTCAATAGTCCTCGCTCTAATTTTGTAAACTTCTATGTTTTTATTTGAAGCAAGTTCTAGTAACAATTTATCTAATTTAGATAATTCAGATATTTCTAATTCTGATAAATCTTTTACTGACTTATATTTAAAAATCTCTTCTTTTCCCGGAGCTAGGGTGTGATCATGCTCTAACCATATTAATCTCTTCATATTCCTCAACTCTTTCAACATTGGACTGATATCAAAATCATCACTCCCTGAATACCCCATAATTACTAAGTCTCTTCCATTCATAACTTCATTGATTAATGGTTTTTTATATGGTTCAATCGCAAATGTTTTCCCCTTTTCCCTTTCACGTCCAAGAGCACTTATAGTAGTTATTAAAGAATCTTTAGTTGATCGTCCTTTTATCACATCCCATTTAGATCCATGAATTTTAATGATTGGGAACTGGAAAGATACCTTCTTCTGATAATCTTCTTTGATAATAATAACCATAACTTTTTTATGATAATCATGAAATGTTGGAAATACATCAAGTTTTTTCTTCAGCCCCATTTCGATAAGATAATCAAAATTTGTCGTAATTACATAATTATACCTCATTATCATATTTGCCAAGAATATGTGAATGGCATTCGGCTCTTTTACTCTATCTAGATAATCCAAGAACTTTAATTCCTTATCGAATAGATTCTGAACTTTTTCAACCAATAGTTCATATCTTAAGGATCCTAATGATAACAACTTCTTAATTTCCTCTTCAGGGGCATAATACTTGAATAAATCATGTACAAACATTCTTGCAGAAGGAACACAGGATGGAGGATCCATCGAAATTCCTGCTCCTACTAAAAAAGTATACATTCTAGTTTCAGAAAAAAGATCTTTAAACTCTGGTGCTTTAACACCTTCTGAAATTCTAATTATAATATCCTCAAGCTTCAATTTTGAACCATCATTTAAATTATTTACATTAAATGAAGATGTGAATGTCTTAAAATAATATAACTCGTATTAAAAACTCTATGTTTACTAGAAAAATGACTATTATGTATGTAAGATACTTCTGTTTTAATCAAAAAAAATTTAATAAAGTAATTTTTAGAGCATTTAAATTCAGCTTTAGAGAATATTCATGAAAACTTTTTTAATATTATTCCCTATACTTTTCTCCAAAAATAGGAAATAGTATCTTCTTTTTTTCATACAGAGTGATTAAGGCAAAAATGAGATCAAACAATAAAATTAAAGGAATTCCTATCAGCTAACATTTTATTATCAAAAAAAAATTTTTATTTATTGAATAAAACTAGTTAAAAACTATTGATTTTAATTTATTTTATTGCATAAATTCCTTCAATGTAGTAATATATTCTTCAATTTTCGCATCTGAACCTTCTACAGCTGGTCCTTCGGCTCCTTGCATTTTTACTTCAAGATATTCAGGACAGACCTCCTCAACACATCCAACTTTTTTAAGCGTTTTTTTAATTCCTCTTATAAAGAACTTCATCCAACGTAATGCATGTGTAGCAAAATAGGCAACTTTCGAAATTGGCTTAGTGATGACACCATTTAAATTGCTGGTAAAATTACGTATTTCTCTGTCTGATGAGAAAGCAATGATTCGAACCGCGATGATCAAGCCATAAGGTTCGTCTTTAGCAATATCTTCTGGACTAGTATTTCTAATGCTCCCTACCCTTACATCATAACCATCTTTCAAACCCTCAGCAAGTTGTTTTGAGATCTTCTCAGAATTTCCATGCTCAGAGTTATGAATTATCCAAATTTTTTTCATAATCATAACCTCATATTCTTATTATAATAAAAAAGTATTTTATTTATATTAAAGCGAAAAAAGAAATCTATTTGAAATTTCAAGAGTCCAATCTTTCATCATGCTTAAAAGGTAATATCGTTAATTTCCTTCTGCATAAGAAATTTGGAAGTGTTTATTAATATAATTTAAGATCAAATAAGATTTTATAATAATTCATCTAAAAAGATACCGTCTTCAGTTATTATTAACTTGCTTGGAGCCACAAACTTAAAGACTAACAACCATTTTACAGAAAGTAAATACTTTATTAAGAGAAGATTTAAAAATCGAGAAGTCTTCTTTTAATTCATGCTCTATCAACTAAATTTTTTTGATCTATTATTTCAATACTTACCAGCCATTATAATCTCGGTTTTAATTATCATAATTGGATTTTTCATTTATAAGATTATAAAAAAAAGAGTTTTCAAACACCTAAGAAAGAGGAATGTTGAAGAGGCAACCTTAAGCAGTATGCTCCTTATCTTAAAAATACTCATAGTGACAATAATTTTTAGTGCAATTTTAGCGCAATTCGCGGAATCTCTTAGTATGATTACCACATTAATTACTTTAGTTGGTGGTACAATAATTGGTTTTGCTGCAATTAATACTCTAGGTAATTTTATCGCAGGAATAATTATTATTACCAGTAAACCCTATTCCGTAGGAGATCGCATCTCTTATCATGACAAAATAGCTGATATTATCGATATAAATCTTATCTATACAGTACTTGTTGATCTTGATCATGTAAAGATATATGTTCCTAATTCGAAAGTACTTAGTGAAGAGATCATCAATTTTGGAAAAAAGACCCCTATTAGAAGAGGGGTCGAATTAAGCATTGGTTATAATGTGGATAGACATGAGGTTGAGAAGGCATTGTTAGAAGCTGCTAAAAAAACTGATCATATCTTGGATAATCCTGCTCCGTATGTTTGGATTATGAGTTTTGGAAACTATAGTGTGAACTATAAACTCTTTATATTTGTAAATGAGGTAAATAAATTTCGAATAATAGATTCTGATATTCATAAAGCTGTTTTAGATTCATTTAAAGCACATAATATCGATATCGCAACCCCTATGCTTATTAATAATACTAATTAATGCTTTTTTTTATTTTTCCTTATTTCTGAGTAAAAAATTAGATATTTCGATACATATAAAAAAATAGTACATGAAAAAGAAAGTAGAGTTTAACTCCTTTAATTGTTATTCAACTTTATTTCCTTGTAACAATTAATAATTCCACATCCATTAAGAAAGATATAACAAGTATTTATAATTCCATGACTTAGAACTCCAATGGAGAAACTAAAAATTACCATCAGCAATGCAATTATCACACACACATTATAGAGTCTATGAGAAAATTTTGGAATAATGAGGATATTATCTTCGAGGTATACCGTTTGATACCACTCGTGTGTCATATATCAAATAGAATTGACATTTTTACCTATTAATATCCACATTGTATGATATTCTGTATCTTTAGAATAGTTTTTGTGAAAATATTCAAATAGATCAACAATATTCAAAAATTTAAAATCCTCCCGAAGCTCCTCTTCTGAACAGAAATGAATGAAGAACTCACTTTGAAATGAATTTGGATCGTTTTTTACTGATACACCTTTGCCATAATATTGCTTATCGTTTGAGGAAAGTGTACTCAAGAAAAAAAAACCATTTGCTTTTAAAATCTTCTTGATTTTAAAAATAAATGTGTTTCTCTCAGCTATATTAAAGAAATGGTACACACCTGAAATGTAAATTATATCATATTGGGTATCATCTAAATCCTTCCAATCCATACATTCAAATGTGACATTATCTTTGTTTGAATTAAGCTCAATTGCATTTTCTATAGCTTTTAATGAAATATCTATTCCTCTTATTATGAGATTATCTAAATTCGAAGATATAAAGTTGATATCGCGTCCATCACCACATCCAATGTCTAGAAATGTGAATTGATTAGATTTAATCAATTTTTTTTGAAGAAAACTTAAAGCTACAATAGCAGTTTTACTAACTTTATCATCGCTACTTGGAATATGATTCATACAATTACTTAATCAAAGGAGAGTTAAAAAAATATCGCAATATTGAGTTGCTGGAACCCCATCTATAGTTTTCAATCCAATTAAATAATTAATGAGAATTAGTCTTAAGAAACATCATTCAATTGATAATAGAATCCTTCATTTTTCAGAATTTTCAACATTCCGTTTCTTCTAAATAGGCTTATGAGTTTCCTCACTTCTGGAGGAGGTATTCCATAATTCTCAGCAATAATTTCAATCATAAACTTGGGAAATTTCTTGTAACTACTTTGCAGAAAGTGAAGTGCTTCCAAAAACTTTTTAGAATAATCAATTTCTGATACAACCATTTTCCTCAACCTTATATGTTAGAAAAATAATTTTTTTAATACTTGTAATACTCTTAATTCTATTAATACTATGATATATCGTATATATAAAGGTTAGTAGAAAAAGCAATTAATGTAGTGATAAAATGTCACAATATTCTATGAAAGATATTGTCAATATATCTTGAAAAAATCCTTGAGAAAATTTTTGGGTTAAAAAATATTATACCTTAAAAGACCATTCTCCATTTCGCATTATTGGTTCTGCGGTTTCATCTTCTAATATCCCGTCTACATTCATTTCTCTCGAGCCAATCATAAAATCAAGATGAATAAGACTATTATTACCCCCAGCAGACATAAATTCTTCATCACTTAATTCTTTACCTTTTTTCAATGAATCTCTGTAAGCTTGACCTAGTGCGATATGACTCGAAGCATTTTCATCAATTAACATACTATAGAAAAGCAATCCAGTCTGTGATATAGGAGAACTATGTGGCACTAATGCAATCTCTCCTAATCTACTTGCCCCTTCATCTGTTTTAAGTGTGTTAAGTAAGAATTTTTCTCCCTTATCTGCTGTAGCTTCAATTATTCTCCCTTCGGAGAATGTGAAACGACAATTTTCTACAGTATATCCACCATAGTATACCGGTTTAGAAGTACTCACTACACCCTCAACTTTATCTTTATGTGGCATTGTATAGACTTCCTCAGTGGGGATATTACCTATAAAAGTTATACCATTCTGGGCAATAGAGCTTCCACCTTCCCAGATATGGTTTTTAGGTAAACCAATCACTAAATCTGTGCCAGGAGCCGTCAATTTTAATGCACTATATTGTTTCTGATTAAGATATCTACTTCGCTTAGAAAGATTATTATTATGAATTTCCCAGGCAGAAATCGGATCCTTATTGTTTATACGGCAAATCTCGAAAATGATATCCCAAAGTTTGTCCTTTCGAGTATTTTGAGGGACATCTGGGAAAAGCTT
This sequence comes from uncultured archaeon, assembly GCA_964409945.1. GTDB lineage: Archaea > Asgardarchaeota > Lokiarchaeia > Sigyniarchaeales > SOKP01 > Loki-b32. Next base: position 52,495 of record CAYPFJ010000010.1, read on the forward strand.
ATCAGCCCACTCATCATTTGGAAATGGAACTATTAACCAGTTAAATGCATTGGCTGTAAGTAGATCATAAACCGGCTTCATTTGTTTATAATATGATGTTTGGAACTGTGAGACCAACTCAGAGTCCACTTCGCTTAGTAAATCGGGATTTGGGCTTGTAAAATGAAGATTCGCATCTCCCGCTTTAGAAATATTATATCTCGAATCTATTCTCCATTTCGGATACTCTTCGATTGAATCCTTAGGAGCATTCTGAAATCGAATTTTACGTAATTGCACATCTCCCCATACTACATCAACCAATCGGGCACCCATTTGATATGCTTTTTTTGTTATTAATCTCACTAAAGGAGCAGATTCAAGTGGAACGCCATCAGCGTCTAAAGAGGGACCTCCAATCAGAAGTCGCTGCCCTGGCTGAAAATTTAATCCTACTTTTAAGATCACTTCTGCATACTTTTCTAATTTCTGTTCAAAATTGGACAACATTTGCTTTCAATTAACATTTTTTCACTTTATTGGAGTTATATAATGTAATTAAAATTATAAAGAATTTTAGAAAAAATTCTAAGATCTTTATCCAATAGATATTATAAAGGGATTCTAAATTTAAAATCTTGATATGATTCTAAATTAGATTGAAAAAACCAATAACTGAGATTATTAAAAATTTTGTATAACTTCTAATAAGATCCATTAAGTACTTCAATTAGAGGTGTCTGCTTGCCAGAATCCATCAGATCTTCCGCGATAATACATACCTTAAAAATTATATGAAAATAATTTTTATATTTATTGACACTACTATTTTCCATGTTCTAAATGTCTGTGACTGGATCCCATAATCTATATATGAAATCCACAATTACTATAATGGAAAAAAAAGTAGGAAATTTGGGTGGTTATACAAGTGAGCATTAAAAGTTTTAAGGATTTGATTAAGGAAGTTCATAATAAGGGAATTTGTCAAGAATGTGGGGGATGTGTAAGTTTTTGTAATGCTATTGAAAGTGGAGTAATCGGATTCAAAAAATCTAGTGGGCCTCCAGAATTTATAAATGAAGAGAATTGCCTTGAATGTGGCATATGTTATATGATTTGTCCACAAACACACATTTTAGATGATGAACTTAACAAGGCTTACCACTTTTCAGATTTTTCTTCAATGCCCATTGGGCATATTAGAAATATTTATGTTTGCCAAACAAATGATGAAGAATTTTTAAAATATGGAACTGATGGAGGTGTCGTAAACTCATTATTGAACTTTTTATTAGAAAAGAAAATAATTAATGGAGCGATTGTAGCAAAAACCAAAGCTGCTTTTTCTAGAGAAGCTAATATTGCTAAAAATAGAGAAGACCTAATTAATTCATCAGGAGTTAAATTAGATTTACACCATCAAGTAACAGAAATACAAAAATTCCATACATACACCAGTTCTTTCGAAAAATTAAAAACAGTAAGATTTGATAAACTAGCAATTGTTGGAACTCCTTGTCAAATTTATACTATTAGATGTATGCAAGAATTAGGAATAATTCCCTCACAAAATATAGACTTATGCATAGGATTGTTTTGTTATGAGAATTTCTTTTTTGATAAAGTTAAAAGTGAGCAATTTGAAAAAGAATTTAATATTAAGTTTGAAGATGTTAAAAAAATCAATATAAAAGAAGATTTAATAATTATTGTAAAGAAAAGTAAAACTAAGTCAAACACAATTCATATTCCCTTTGCTAAACTAAATAATTATATGCGCTCTGCGTGCAATGCATGCAACGATTTTACTAATATTTATGCCGATATTTCTTTTGGAGGCTTAGGATCTCCAGATAAATTTACAACAGTTATAACCCGCACAAAAAAAGGAGATGAAATTTTTAATAAGGCAATTAAAGCTGGAGTTATAAATCCAGTAAAACTTGATAGCAAACGTTTAAAAGAAATAAAAGATCTGCTATCGAAATTTTCCAAACAAAAAATCAAACGAAAAGAAGCCTTTATGAATCATTAAAGGTTATTAATGAGAAACTTTATTAGTTTAAATTTTTCTACTTTTCTAAGTCAAGTTTAAGATATTTTCTGGTGCACAAGAAAGAAATTAATAAAATTAAAGAACAAATTGGACTCCAAATAATTAATCCCATTGAATATGATAAAGAACCTACTGTAATTTTTGGTAATTCATTTAAAGCTCCTAGTAAAAATACTCCAAGAGCTTGAAAAGCATTTAGAAAAATTGATGGAAGACCTGTATATGTTCCAGCTTTTAATTCTCCGGTAATGCGTTCATCGTGTTTAGCAAGATCAGCAAAAATTACTGCAGGTAATAAATACCATCCGCCTAAGGATGCTCCAATACCGATCATAAAAAGCAACCCTATTACAAAATAATTATTTAGTGGAATTAAACTTAATAAGGTAATTGGAAGGACTAAAGCAGTCAAAATGTAAATGTATAGTATAGTTTGTTTCTTTCCGAATTTCTGTATTAATCTTCTCCAGATTTCAAGGAAAGCGATAACGCAAAAGAAATTAATACTAAAAATTAATATGTATTCACTTAGACTTAAATTTAAAACCGATTCAAAAAAAGGGAGCATCTGTGTGATTATTATAACCCATGCTACACTTGAAAGTCCAATGATTAAACTTACTGCCATAAAATTCTTGTTTTTAACACTAATCTTTAAAATCTCTTTAAGAGTCGATTTTATCTCAACCCTAGGCTCTATTGGCATCAAAAAAGCATTTAAATAAAAAAGAATAATAGTTAAAATAGCAAAAAGGCATATCGGAAGGGCAAAATAGAAAGGAAGAACATTTGGAGTAGCAGAAATTTGGTCAAAAACTTGTGTTAAAATTAAGTAAGTATAACTCCAATAAACTAGTGTTCCTAACAAATTAAAAATGTTCTGGATTTGAGAGACTTTTGGACGTTCATTAAGATCAAATTGTTCAGCCATCCATGCTTGATATGGTATAGTTACACCATAACTAGCCTTAAATATGATTTCCCAGATTAATAACCATATGAAAAGGACGACTTTATTATCCAAATCAGGTAATAATAACGAAGGTATCATTAGGAAAATGAAAGATACCCCTATGAAAGGAGCAAAAATAATAATGTATGGTTTCCTCCTGCCCCACTTTGTATATTTTATATCACTAATCCATCCAAACAAAAATGAAAACACAGCAATACTAATATAGCCTAAAGATAATGCAAACCCGACAAGAATAGGTGCCATTTGATATCCTATAGTATATAAGGCAAATACACTAAATCCTTCAATCCCAAGTACTATTGACAACCCTATCCGGGGCATACCAAAAATAATTGCTTTTTTTATACTCACAATTAATACATCAAACCAAATGATTTATTTCGCTTGAAATTTTTAATGTTTTATCTCTATAAATAAATTATGTTGATATAAAATCTATATTATAGAAAGATTATACAAAGATTATTTTTTATTTCATTTATTCCTGCTAATACTTTAAAGAAGCGAACTTTAAAATAGAATTTTTGTGAAAAATATCAAATTTAATATTCGTAACCTGACTCTTTGTATTGTTGTTTAGTTATTGCTATTTCAGAGAAGCTCGGAAGAGATCCTAAAAGTGATCCACCAATCCAAGTAGATAATTCTCTATGTGTAGGTGCAATTATGTTAACTTCTATGGATGTGGGAATTCTTTTAATAATTTCATGTTTCAACCGTTCTTTTATCCCAGGAAAACTCGAAGTCCCACCAGAAAGAATTATATTATTATAAAAATCTCTTTGAAGATTCATATCACACAAAGATATTGCTTCTATGACATTTTCAGGTAGAGAGTTAATTTCCTTTCCAATTAGGACAGGTTTAAACAAACATTCAGGTGCAATAAATCGTTCACCTTTGATCTTTATTTCTTCTCCATCAGGAGTTTTGTATATCTTTTCCATGGTTGTGGAGTTCTTCATTAACTCTTTCTCCGTATTGAAATCAGAAGAAACATAACAAAGTGTTTCTTTAATATCTATAGCTTGATTTTTCTCTGTTGCGGATGTTAATGGATATCCAGCTTCTCTCAATAATCTTAATAAATATCTTGTAATATCTTGTCCAGCGATATCCATTAGCTGAATCGCGTGTGTGAGAACATAACCTTCAGAAATTGGCACGATTTTTGTTACTCCCTCCCCAATATCCACAACACAGCCCGTTGTACGACCAGATGCATATAATGATAAAGATTGTTGCAAAATAATAAGAAGTGAAGGGACATTAAATTTTTCAAACATAATTTGTGCCGTTTTAAGCTTATTTTCCGTTGGGTTTAATGGTATTTCCGATAAAATTAAAGGGTGTGTTGTTGGGTCAATTTTAAGCATATTATAAAAAACTATTTGCCAAAATCTCTCCATTGCATCCCAATCTGTTATGATCCCTCTTTCTAACGGAGATTTACCTTGAGAAAAATTTTTTTGCATTAAAGATCTTGGTCTAATTTCACTCATATCCTTGAGGGGACGGATAATACCTTGTTTTGCTATAATTGGATTGGTAGGGAATGTTGGGACTATTATGTTTGGTTCATCCTCCCCAGCAAAGCCAATCTTGGATAGAGCTGTTCCATTATCCATTACAATAGGTCTTGATTCATAACTGACCATATTCGACTTACATTTAAAAATACATTTTTATACAACATCTATAAAACTCTGTATTTTTAAATGTACCCAAAAAGAAAGTTTGTATCTACATTTTTTCCAGAATACTGACAATTCTATCCTTATGAATTATAATATTTTTCTCTCGATAAAATCATCAATGAATTGATTAAATCAGATACACACTGAGCAGTTGAATGGAGTTTATCTACATCAATCTTATCAAGTGTATCTTCTGCTGTTAGTAAATAATAGGGAGATCTAATCCAATGTATTACTTTTAAATCGGCTTGAGTCACAAAATGCCCTGCCTCCCCAATGGGGGGTGTTGCGAAGAAATTATCTGGAATTAACAGCATTCTTTCAATATTATAATCCCTACAGACCTTAATGACAGGGGCTACTAAATGTTCATTTCGTGAGATAAAAAGTGCTCCTATTGATAGATTATTAGTTATTTTAAAGTCATGTGTTTTAGGATCTTCTACAACTTCTTTCGCACACATATGTTCTAAGTTTAAATCTACAAGCACGTTTTTCATTAGCGTATCCTTGTATTTACGAGCAAATGTTTCAGCACCAATCCCACCATATAGATGTCCTGCTGATAAACAGAATAATATAGATCTTGGGCGTTCTTTCTCTGGAATTTTTGCCCATGCTCTTAGTTGAGCTAACACCATTGCCACTCCTGTTCCATCCTCAGATGCTCCTTTAAATGCTGAATCATGATGACTTGAAATCATTATCATTTCCTCTGAATTTCCGGGTAAAATGCCCCAAATATTATGTGCTATACTTGGTTCTTTAATCCCTTCAAGTATTATAGTACATTGAGCATTTTCTTCCTGTGCTAACTCTCGAACTTTTACACCATCATATTTTCCTACATATAATGCAGGGATAGGTTTCATAACTCCATCATAAGGACCCCAATGGCTGTTAATATTTGAAGGATAATCCCTTAAAATTAATACTAATCCTAATGCACCTCTATCGAAAGCTCGCCAGTAAACAGAATCTTCTCTTCTTTTTCCACCTAACGCCTGAGGTGGGAAATTAGATAATACAAATGTCAAGATGAGATCAGTAGTATCATTGATTGAATTTGTTGGATCAGAAACATAGAATAATTTCGTTAATTTTATCAATTTCCCTAAAGGTAAAGTTGGAAATTCAATATCTGCTACTACAATCTTATCGCTAACATCTATTTTTTTAAAATCTTTTTCTTTTCCTGAACCAACATAAACCAAAGGGGCTGTTATTCCGTTATCTGGGGTAAACCCTGTATTAAGTACATAAAAGCATGGTACTACTATCTCTTTTCCTTTTATTGATATTGTTAATTTCCAATTCGTGGCCTTCCAATTTATTACTTCAACAGGTTCCTTATTCACAGATTCCAATCCTAATTCTTTACATTTACTTACCAAAAAATCTTCAATTTCATGGGCTTCTTCTGTCCCAATTCTCCGATGTGGAACTTTACAAATATTTTCTAAATCTTTCTGAATATTCTCTGAGGTTGGTGCCTTAACTTCTAATTTTAGTGGTTCAGTTTCAAGTAGAATTTCTTCAGCTCTTTTCCTAATTTTTTTCATTTTTGGAATTAATTTTATCAAATTCAAAATTAGCTTCTTCTTTGACAATCGAAACTCTGTAACTACCTCGGAACTTTCTTGAATTTCATTCATAACTAAATTATTATTTCCTTCATATTTATTTAATATTACTTATATTATCCAAAAGTTATTACCTTAAATTTAACTACACGATTTTGAATTATAATCTTCAATTTTGAAATTCATATGGCTATAAAAGTAAACTTTACATTATTTTGAGTGAGGAATATAGATGCTTAGTCAAGATTACCTTTACATACTTAAACATCATTGCTCTTCTTTTGTATATTATAATAAATTTTAAGGTAAAAGCAAGTAATTTTTAAGGAAATTTTCAATGTAAAATTGAAAAGTTTAATTGGAACAGACTTAATTAATAAAGAATACATATTTTTAGTAATTTAAATTGATTAGAAAGCAAATGAATTTATATTTATGATTCTATTATATGATAAGATATTAAATTTACGATGAGCGATCCGTTATGAATAGATTTAATGATTGGCTTAAACAAGCCGAAAAAGACATGGAAGCAGCATCCGACAGTGAAAAATACAAACATTTTGAGTGGGCATGCTTTCAAGCACATCAATCAGCTGAGAAAGCTTTAAAAGTATTGCTATTATTTCTAAATATTGATTCTTGGGGACATGGACTCATTCATTTATTGAAAGAATGGAAACGACTAGTAAAAGAAGAAAAAATGGAATTGGATGAACAAGAATTTAACGAATTAATTGAGAAAAGCCAAGAATTAGATCGCCATTATATACAACCCCGTTATCCAAACGGATTCGCAAGTGGTTATCCCGCAGAATATTACAACCAAAAAACAGCAAAAGAGTGTATTGAATATGCAAAATTTATCAATAGATTTGTTAGAGAAAAAATTAAAGAGATATCCTCATCTAGATGAATTAAAAACTTTTATCAATCGTATTGATAAGGAAACCCTAAAATTAATTTTGTTATACGGTTCATTAGCTAAGGGAACATATACACAAAATAGTGATATTGATGTACTATGTGTTTACGACCAAGAATTTAACGATTTAAGAGAGCGCTTTTTAATCTCTTATAAATATAGTGAGGGTTTAGTACAACCAAAAAATATTAGTTATGAAGAGTTTAAAAAGGGTCTAATGGAAGGTAATCCCTTCCTACACAGTATACTCCAAGATGGGATCATCTTATTTAATAAAATTCCAGAAGATGCCTTGGAAATGTGGCTTGAACAAGGTAAAAAAAAATTAACGATTAAATATTTCTCTCAATCTTGACAGATTTTAAATCTCGATTTATGATTTTTAATTTCAATCTTCAATTCTGAAATTTATATAGATATAAAAATAAACTTTACGATATTTCGGGTGAGGATTATACGTCCCTAACCACTATTTGCCCTTATATACTTAAATATCATTGCTCCCTTGTCTATTATAATAACTTCTAAGGTGAAATTTTAACTTTGGAAAGTATAACTTTTACACTTTTTAACAATTTTGTGTGGATTAAGGGCATAGCCCTTCTCATCAATCCCTCCAAAATTTTCTATACTCTCACTTAGAATACGATTATTGCCAATTCTAAGGGTTTTTAACTTACTAAGGCATTCAAGTCCTTCTATATTAGTTATTAAATTACCATAAAGATTAAGGCTGAGCAGATTTGTAAGATTAGTCAATCCTTTAATTTTTACAATTTTATTATCTTCTAAAGACAGATTTTCTAATGAGCTCAATTTTTCTAAGCCTTTAATTTCCTTTATTTCGTTATTAGAAAGATATAAGATCCTTAGATTTTTTAAATTACGCAAACCATTGATTTCTTCTATTTTATTTCCATACAAATTTAATTTCTCCAATTTTACTAAAGTTTTTAAATTTTTGATGGAGGATATATTATTATTAAAGAGAATAAGGTTTTTTAAATTCTTTAACTTTTCTAAGCCTTTGATTTGAGTAATGTCATCAATCTGCATATTGCTTAGATATAACGTTCCATTTTTAACTTTTACTTTCTTACCTTTTACTTGTACAGACATTCTCAGATTTATTTACGTATAATACTCATAAATTTATCTTCTTTTACTTTTATTAAAAAGTTATGGAATCTAAGGATTTTAAATCTAATTGAAGTAGGCTTTTTAATTGTGGTTAATTGGCATTACTCATGCTAAGGTAATATGCAATCTAATACATGAATTATCGATTTAAAAAAAAAATTAAGAAATATCAAATAACTTTTCTGTAAACTTTGAAAATATTAAGGAAAAAAGAAAAAAAAATTTAAAATATAAGATTTTGTGCCTTTTACCTATTTAGAAGTATTTAATAGCTAAAAGGATATCGTTGCGAGTTATTTTTTTACGTTTTGAGTGTTTGGTTAATGTTAATGCTGTTTTTGTTAATTTCTCAGCAGATGAACCCAACCATTCAACCAATTCATTTACTGCATCACGAGCAACGATAATAGCCCCATTATGTTTCATTAATCTTCTAATAGGACTCCAACTTATATATTCAGAACCTGCCATTTTTAATTCCTCCACTTTTTTAAATATTTACTTAAATTTTTATAAAATTTTATTATTTTTTAAGAGTATGTTATATTGATATACAGCAATTATATATTTAAAGATTCTTATTCACACTTAATTTTATGGAAACAAAAAGAAAAAAAATTATACGACAAAATTCGAAATTATAAAGTTGATCAATCTTGTGGAAGTTAGGAATTTTGTATTGATTTATTAAAAATTAATAAGTAAGATTTTAAAATTAGCAGTCTTAGTGTTCTTCTGCAATTTAAATCATAAAAGACTTATTTTTCCATTTTTTATTGCGTATCTTTCTGCTATTAATTTTGGATTCTTACTAAGTGTTTTCATAATCTGTTTATTAAGATTTCTTGTATTCTCAAGAATTTTAAGTGCTGGTGTTTCCCCTATTGCCATTTGGGCTAATTCAGTAATATAATATGAATTAATATTATTTTCTGTGGCATGTTCAGATAGAGTTGCTAGGCAACCTGTGCAGATATGAGCAATTACTTCCGCATTTACGTGTTTCGCTTCAGATATTCTCTCTTTTGCTATTTTTGTTGTTAAAGATCTATTTGATATTATAAGAGGAGCTCCACAACATAGAGATTTTTCTTTATTGTGTTTCATTTCTACAACTTCTGCACCAATAATTTCAAGAAATTCTCTTGGACCATCGTATATTTTCCTGTCCAAATTTCTCCAAGGACAGGGATCTTGAAATGTAATTCTTTGATTGATCTTTTTTTTGATTTTTAACTCGCCTTGATGGTATTTTTCAATAAAATAATCAATGATAGTTTGCCCCTCCACGTTAAATCCTTCAATAATTGAAGGATAAACACCTTTAATCATAGCGTCACATCCAGGACAGAAGGTGATAAGTTTTTCTACTCCAAGTGTCTTAAATTTTTCATATAATTCTAATCCTCTTATCTTTGCTTCATCTTCACCAAAATAAGAATGAATATAACCACCACAACAATACTCCATTCCTCCTAACAAGGGTAGATCTCCAAATAATTTGGTTTGGGTCAAATCTGGAAAACAATAGGGAATACCACAGCCCACATAAAACATCTTGCTGCTTTTTGGGGGATTTTCGTATTTATTTAATTCTCGTTGTTTTTCATCTGTATTAATTTCTAAAGCTATTGACATTAAATTATGAGGAATCTCCTCAGTTATAAGCCCTAAACTTCTAACACCATTGTCACGATAATTTTTTAATCGTATTTCTCTTATAAGCGCATATGGATTTGACCCTGTTGGACAAATTGCATTACAGTAAGAACAACTTGCACAATTTTTAATTATTTTTTGTGAATTTCTCGTCTCAATCATTTTAGAAATTTCTTCTTTAGCGCTTTCTATAGGTAAGTGCAAAAATGGACACTGTTCAAGGCATGTACCACACCGTTCGCAAGTTTTTTCATTAAACATATTAATTATCTCTAAAAGCTAGTAACAATATTTTTCATATAATAATAAAAACGAGTCATTAGAACAATTTAATATTAATGAATTAATTGAATCCGCATGTAATTCTTTCGAGAATCCATGTAAATATATCTACCAGACGATTTTTAGCCTATTTAAAATCTCTATAAGACTTTTTTTAGAGGATTTTCTTGTGTGATCAATTAATTTTTATTTAAAACTCATTTTGAGATAATTGTTTGAGTAATACTTTATCACTTGATTCCATATAATAAACCCATTGTTTTCAATTCAGTTTTTATCAATTTGGGCATTGATATCTCGTCTACAGTCTCAATAAAATTAACCTTTCAATATTACAGGTCATTTATTTTCTCTACAAAAAATCCTCAAAAAATATGCAGTCTAATAACCGAGTTATTAAATTAAAAAATAGCCTTTATATTAAAAATTATTTTAAATCCAAACATACTGAAGGGTACACCACAATCGAAGTTTATATGAGGCCTAGATTTAAATTTCCTGAATAACGAGTCTTAGTTGATTTTTTATAAACAGAAATGTTATAAGCTTCTAAATAATTTAGATCTCGAATCATAAAGAAGGTATCTAAAAATGTTTAAGAAATTTATGGATAATTTATCAAATGCTTTAGGAATTACAAGTAATAAGATTAGTGAGTTAATTAAAGGAAGTAATCAATATATTAATACAACTGAAAACGTCACAATTGAAATCAAAAAAACTGTTGATGCATTAAAAGGATATGCTGAAACGGAGACTCCTTCCTTAGGGCAAGCAGTAGGTTCATTAGCTTCTACATTTGAAATTATTGAAAAAGAAAATACGGAAAAGGTCAAAAGACTCAGGGAAGAATATATTGCACCGCTAAATGATCTTTTAATTAGCCTAAAAAAACTCCAAACTGAACAAAATGAAGCTCAAAAGGCTACGAAAGAGTTAGAAAAAGCTGAAAAGCATCTAAGTAAAATCCAAAGTAAACCAAAAGAAAAATTGAAACCAAATGAAATACAAACAGCTGAAATGGAATTAAAAACTGCAAAAGAAAAAGCTACTAAAGAAGAAAACGATGTAAAAGTAGCAACCGAGGAGTTCAATAAATTGAAATTAGTAACAATGCAAAAAATTATTAAAAATATGGTGGATATTGAAACAGTTTTTCATAAAAAGATTCTTGAGTCCGTAGCAACAGTAAAAGTAAAAGCTGATGCTATTAAGGTTAACGAAGAATCAAAAATCTAAACTTTTTTTTTTATTATTATTTTTCTGCTGTTATGATCAGGTGTGTAAACACCGTGGTGCTGAACTTCCAAAAGGATAAACAATTTGCGATGCGTGTAGAAAGAAGATTTGATATAAAGAAGAATCAATCTAATTTTGAGTATTTTGGACTTTTAATATGTCTTTCAAATTCTTTATCTTCAGGATTCATATATTCTTGACTTAGACTTTTAGTTTTAAAGTAGAAAGTTCATATCCAATGTCTCCAAATTATTAATTAAAAAGTTTCTATAGAATTGATAAATGGACTTACTTCTTTTATTTATTAATTATAAGCATATTGAACTGGATAATAATATTTGAAAAAACTTCAGGATAAGATATTATCTAACTAACCGTAAAGATTTAGATTAGAGTAAATTGAAAAACTTCTAATTTAATTGATAAAAAATTTAAAAATTATAAAAAAAACCTATTGAACTTCTATTTTTTTCTTTTCTTTGTGTTCTTCTTCTTTCTTAGGCAATTTTAGAGTCAAAATTCCTTTATCTAATTTAGCATCAATATTTTCTTCGTCAATATTCTCAGGAATAGTAAAGCTTCTATGGTAACTTGAGCTATGATATTCTTTTCTAACAAAGCCTTCTTTCTTTTCCTCATGTTCTTTCTTTTGTTCGCCTTTTATTTCTAGAGTCCCATCATGAATTGTAATTTCGATATCTCCCTTATCTAATCCTGGTAATTCGGCAGTTATACTATATTTATCTCCTTCATCAGTTATATTTGTAAGTGGACTTCGGAAAAATTTATCCTCATCGAATACACTTAGACCAAATGGTTCAAAATCCCAAAGACGAGCTGGACTCCAGAATTTATTGAAATAACGATCCATCTCATCAAAAAATCGATCGAAATTACTGAATAGAGATATTGGTCGATATTTTCTTAATTGAATTGCATTCTTTTGCTTTTCTTTTTTAGGAATTTCTTTAATACTTTCATTTGAATCTGTAGGTTTGCCTTTTTTTATCTCAATTTCTTTCTTTTCTTTTAATTCAGTCATAAAATCAACCTCTATTATTTTATATTATAATTTTTATGTCAATCATTATTCGTCAAACATTGATTGACAATCAATAATTATATATTAATCTCGATATTTAAATGTTTTTATAGAGAAGAATATGACTAATAAGCTCTAAAGTAATGAAAATGATGGAAGCAATATTATTTAATAATGTTATATAAAAAAATTTAGAAAGGGCATTTTTACACAAAAAATAGGATAAAAACATGGAAATCTTGTCGAAGCTAAAGTTATATCTCCATTATTCCATCCCATGCTCTTCGCTCTTTGTCGAATAATGTATTAGCGATTTTCATTTCTTTTCCGAATAAAAGCGTAGTTCTGCTTTTCTTATCATAAGTGGGCCAATGTGGAATTCCGTCATGATTCGGATTACCACTACGAGCAAATGAAAGCCAAGCGTCCATCATATTTTCACATAAATTTCCTGTATTGACTGCATTGCCTACGAAAGCTTTCATTGCAGGTTCTTCAAGAGTATTAAATATAAATGGGAGTTCAAGAGCATGACAGGCTCCAAGGTTTCCATTATATACGGAAGTTTCCCATGTAAATAGGTAATTATAAGCATTTGGTTGATAGATGGATTGCGCTTCAAGTAGTTGCAGTGTTGCAACTCGGAACATTAAATCAGTAACAATAGAATCCAATAATTCTTTGGGTTCATTTGAAAAGATTCCCGCTCGTGCCTCTTTATAAGTATCAATAATATTTTTAGCGTTCTCAGAATTTATTCCCATCATACCTAAATAAAGCATTATAGCTTTTTCATCCCTGATTTTACTTATTAGGGGATTCATTGAAGTAAACAGTTTAGCCTCATGTAGATTAGTTCCCATCATTAAATCAATATTTTTACATTTACCTTCCCTAAATACGGTTAAGGGATGTACTGTGAATGTCTCACCATCGATTAAAGGTCGAAACTCTAGCGCTCCTTGTTTGGTGATTTCATTCTGTGCTTTTATAATCTCTTCGGGAGCCACTTTACGTAATGCATTAATATCTCCAGTTTTAATCCCTAAAGCACGCATTAAATCTTTTGTTGGTTTCTTTGTTACTTTTGGATCAATAGTTGGCATGCTTTGTGCTATAACTCGACGAAAGAGACCCTTAGCAGCAGGCATCGCTGTTAGTGTAATAACAGCATAGGCACCTGCAGATTCTCCAAAAATTGTAATATTATCTGGATTACCCCCAAATTTAGCAATATTATCATGGACCCATTTTAATGCTAAAATCTGGTCTAGTTGTCCTACATTTGCAGTAACACCGGGAATGAAGAGATATCCAAAAGCACCCAATCGGTAATTTATCGATACTATAACAACATCACCACGTTGAGCTAGATTGGAACCATCATAGATGGGGCTTCTACTTCCACCCATAATAAAAGCCCCACCATGTATCCAAAACATTACTGGCCTTTTCTTATTATCAATAGCAGGAGTCCAAATATTAAGGGTTAAACAATCTTCACTTTCAGGGAGAAGTTTTCCAGTTACCTCTTCCAGTGGTGTATATCCTTGAAAGGCACAGGGTCCAAATTTTGTAGTTTCTAACACACCACTCCAAGCCTTTTTAGCTTGTGGAGGACTAAAACGTAAATCACCAATAGGAGGTTCCGCATAAGGAATCCCTTTAAAAATTTGTAAATTATTTTCGGAATAACCTTTTACTTTTCCACAATTTATGTCTGCAATTGTCATAGTTATATGTAAAATAGTAATAAATTTAAAAAATATTTTCAATCGTAAATGTATATAAAAAAAGAAGATATAACAAGTTCTCGTGAAATAATCGAATATCAAAATAACAGAGAAATGAGTAAAATCGAATCATATGAAGATTAAAACGAATTACTAAAAGGAGAAAAGCATGGGTAATAGGAGACTATAATAGATAATTGATTTTTAAAATTGTACTTAAGAGATAGCTCTACTAATAGCTATCACCTTCCGATATTAACAATTATTTAAAAATATATTTCTTTATTTTTAATTCAACAAAATATAATAATTTAAATAATTTGAGAAGTTAAAATATTTTAAATTATAAAAAGGTCAAGTAAATATTGATGTCTGAAGATAGAAACCTTCTTAAGAAAAAATCTCAAAAGAAAATTCTTACATATGTTATTCTGTTATGTTTTTTTATTTGTGGAGCTTATACTACTACAACATATTTCTTTAGTTTTATTGGTCTTATTATTGGTCTCGTTTATTTCATATTCATTCCTAACAGACAGGTGAAGAGACTAGGAATCTTATTAGCTTGGACTGTTGGAATAACTACTATTATAATAAATGGCATAGCCCAGATAAATGCTTCTGGAGCTCCCGCTTTATCAACTATTTATTTCGCACTTATTATGGGCCCCGCAGCAACAGCAGCGTATCCAATTGGTTTTGTAATTTGGAAAAAAATATCTAAGAAAAGGAAGGAACTTAATCGGTTTTCTTTAAAACTTCAGGAATTTAATAAAAAATTATCCAAAAATACAAAAAAATCTCTTAAGATCCTGATCGTAATCTTACCCTGCATTTTTTGGTGGAGCGTAAATATAGATCTTAATGTTATGTTTGATAACCAACCTCGCCTTCTTTGGGTTCATGCTCCGTCTAGTGCTCAAATAGAGTCAAACTTCATTGTAACTGTAGAAGCATGGGACGCTTATGAGCGCTTAAGCGCAACCTATAAGGGAACGGTTGAGTTTTCTATAACGTCTTATAACCTCACAAACTATTCCTTGCTAATAAATGTTAATGCGACACTTCCTAACAAATATACCTTTACAGGACAAATTTTTGGTTCAGATATTGCATATGAAATACGCGATGGTAAGGATAATGGGTTACATACTTTTGCTGTAAGAATTAATACAATAGGCCTTCACTATCTTTTAGTCTCCGATTCTCTTACAAAAAATACATATTGGAGCAATCCTATAATTGTAAATAATTATACAATTCATAGCAGTAAAATTTATTGGGGTGATATTCATGGACATTCTGGACTCTCTGATGGTTCTGGAACCCCAGAGCATCATTTTTATTACGCAAGGAATGTTGCGTGTTTAGATTTTAATGCTTTAACGGACCACGGAGAGCTGGTCGGGCTTCTCATTGGAGGTTTGGATTGGTTAGAAAAAACTACAAATGAGGCGTATGAACCGGGCACTTTTGTAACCTTCCCAGGAATAGAATGGACAAACTCAAAAACTGGTCACTATACTTGTATTTTTTCAGGTAATAAATTGATCAAAAAGCCCGTTTTATCATACATGAGTGTTACCACAATTCAACAATTTTGGGACGCGTTGGATAAATTTACAGCTTCTACGGGATGCAAAGCTTTAGCATTACCCCATCATACAACCAAGGAGGAATATCCTCAAGACTGGACTTATATTAATCCCAAATATGTTAAAATAGCGGAAGTAGTTTCTACTCATGGAGAGTCTTTATTTGAACAACGAGATCCCTATAATTATATGGGATGTGGGGATCCTCCTCCAGAATTTACTTATGGAACTGCTATTATGGATGCTTTTAAAATGGGATATAGAATGACTTTATATGCATCGAGTGATCAGCATGACGGTCATCCAGGACATTCTTTAAGTCATACTAATGCCTATATAGGGCATCAACGTCCAATGACGATCTGGCCTAATCGGGTTGATTTACCTTATCCCGGAGGACTAACTGCGGTTTTTGCATCAAATCTAACTAGAGAATCTGTATTCTCAGGATTAGAAAATCAGCGAATTTATGCAACTTCTGATCATGGTCGTCCCTTTCTCAATTTTACTATTAACGGTACTCGTGTCGGGGATGGTTCAACACTCCAAGTATCGAATCCTGCTATTCACCGAGAATTAAACATTCTTTTTGCTCAAGATGGAGCACCCGCGGCAAACTTGCGTCCCCAAGCAGCAAGTGTAACTCCTAATTGGTTACCAAACTGGGATGCAAAAGTGGAAATTTTTAAGAATGGCGAATTGTTTTATAGCCAAATTATTAGTTCCCCAATTGTTAACATTACTATTTTGGATACAGAATTGATTACAGGCACTTCCTTTACAGAAAGATGTATACAAAAATCCGATGGAAAATATTATATTAATAAATACAGTGACAATCCAATAGATCCAAATCTTTTAAACACGGGTGGAGCTGATTTTTACGTAATTCGAATCGTAGGAGATAATGGTAGATACTGCTATGCGGGGCCAATATGGGTGGAATATTAAGAGTAAAAAAAATTTAAATTCTGTAAATCTATTTTTTTTATTATGTAATACTTTAGAAAAACCTTCGCAAAAATAAAATCGCCTCAGAAATATAACTCCATATCATTGTGCTTTTCGCGCTTGATATTCATATCAAGTTCTCACTCAAATGCCTTTTCATCATCGGCTAATAGTTAAATTATTTCTTGACCCTATAAACTTTTCCTATTCACAATATTAATTCCTAAAGGAATTCAAAAATTATTTGATTGGATTAAATCTCGAGCTTAATAATGAGTAATATTTCAAGCTAAAAAAGCTATTAATTAGAAGGTAAGAATCTAAAACCTTTTAGATTTATGCGGAGGTTATTCTTATTAAATTAACCCACTTTATTATGATACAAAAGTTTAAATTTAATATCATTGTATTCTATAACTTAAATTTCTTAATAATTAGTAATTTTCTTTTTACAAAAATTAATGATTAAAAATGTCTAAATTTAAGATTAATGAGTCAATGATCCATGGTTTTATCGAACCTGGATTTGAAGAAGTGAAGAATGAATTTATTAATAATTTTAAGAAGGGAGAAGAAGTTGGAGCTGCATGTGCTGCGTATTATAATGGTAAGAAGGTTGTTGATTTATGGGGGGGATATCGTGATGCAAACACCCGTGATCCCTGGAAGGAAGATACATTAGTCCTTGTTTTTTCTACAACTAAAGGTATTTCGGGATTGGCTTGTGCCCTCGCACATACGAGGGGATATTTTGATTATGATGAGAAGGTTTCAAAATATTGGCCTACATTTGCCCAAAATGGTAAAGAAAATATTACAGTAAGGCAATTACTTTCACATAAAGCTGGATTGTGTGCAATAGATGAACCTTTAGATTTAGGAACTCTTGGGGATCCTGATAAGATGGAATCCGCAATTGCAAAACAAAAACCATTATGGGAACCTGGAAAATTACATGGATATCATGGTATTACGCTTGGATGGTATGAGAGTGAATTAATCAGAAGAACTGATCCTCAACATCGAACTATTGGTCAATTCTTTCGTGATGAGATTGCAAAACCTTTAGGTTTAGAGATTTATATTGGATTACCAGATGAAGTGCCAGATGATCGAATTGCGAATATCTATGCGCCATTATATCGGCTTCGAATGATTTTTAACACTAAAAAACTTCCTAAAGCTTTTGTAAAAGCATTCCTCAAAAAAGGTACTATTACAAATAGAACTTTTTCTAATCCTAAATTGCTGCAAACGGTTAAAAGTTATAACCAACGGGAATTGCGCAGGATAGAATTACCCGCTGCAAATGGGATAGTTCAGGTGCGAGATGTCGCAAAATTGTATAGCTTTTTCGCAACTGGTGGAAAAGAATTAAATATTAAACAAGAAACTTTGAATGCTTTAATGGAACCAGCGGCTGTTCCAGATTTGGGACCTCTTGATCAAGTACTTCATCTTAATTCACGTTTCTCTATTGGTTTCATAAAACCTTCACCAGACTTTTTATTTGGTTCGGATGAAAATGCTTTTGGTACACCTGGAGCTGGTGGCTCTTTTGCTTATGCCGATCCTACCAATCAAGTTGGATTCTGTTATGCTATGAACAAATCCGGCTTTTATTTAGTTGGAGATCCTCGGGAAAAAATATTATCAGATACACTTTTTAAGTGTATTAAAAAATTATAATTTTTATAAACTTTGAATTATCAACTGATTATAGATCCTTGATTTATCAAATTTAATTATAGGATTAAACAAATTAACTAGAACTTACAGATTAAGTAAATTGACGGAAAAAGAACAAAAAATAGTAAGAAGTAAAGTAGCAATAGAACGGCATTATTTACCAGCGGAAGAGCGAATCAAAAATTTTGAAGAGGTGAATCTAGGGTATTTAAAACTAGAGGAGGTAATCAAAGAATGCGAGCGTTGTTATCAATGCTTTACTAAGAGCGATCCTCAAATAAAACCACCCCCCTGTATGAAGTATTGCCCCACTCATTGTAATTCTAGAGATATTATTAGAAATGTGCTGGATGGTAAGATTAATGAGGCTCTCAAGATTATCTATAAACATTATCCCTTTCCTAGAAGTGTTGAAAGAGTTTGCCCCGGTTATTGTCAACTTCATTGCACCGCAGGAATAAATGGAGATCCAATTCAAATTCCTATGATAAAACGATTTTTAGTTGATAATTATGGCCCCCTCGAAGATTATTTTAAATGCAAACCTGATTTAGACAAAAAGGTAGCTATTTTAGGCTCCGGGCCTCTTGGTCTCACTGTTGCATTTTATTTAAGGAAATATGGAATTAAAGTCACAATTTTTGAAAAACATGAAGTAATAGGTGGCATGCTTACAACAGAAATTCCTGAATTCCGGCTACCAAAGTCAGTTTTAAATACAGAAATAGAAAACTTAAAGCATTGCGGGATCAAAATCATAACGAATAAAAGTATTGATAAAGATTTTGGTATTGACCAAATTTTCGAGCTAGGATATCACGTTATAGTTATAGGAATCGGTGCTCAGAAAGCTAAATCACTTAAGATTCCGGGAAAAGATCCATTAATTATTATGCAAGCTCTAAAATTCTTAAGAAGTCATAATCTTAACGAAAATATACCTTTTCTGAATAATGAAAAAGTGGTCGTTATAGGGGGTGGAAGTACTGCCACTGATGCCGCTAGAGTTGCAAAGCGTCTTGGAGCAGATGTTTCTATTTTATATCGAAGAGAAAGGGAACATATGCCTGCAGGAAAGGCTGAAATTCAAGACACAGAAAATGAAGGCATCAATATTGAATTCTTAGTTAACCCAAAAGAATTTTATTGCATAGATGAAGAATCTCAAGGGATTGTATGTCAAAGAGTAGAACTCGGAGATAAAGACGCCAGTGGTCGCCCTACTCCAGTCCCTATCGAAGATATCGAAATCAAGGTTGAAGCTGATTATATTATTGAAGCAATTGGTCAAGAAATCGATCTAAGCGGATTTGATACGCATAGATTCAAAACAACAAAATCGAATACCTTTATAGTGAATGAAAAATTCTTCACAAGCGTTCCTAAAGTGCTAGCAGGGGGAGATTGTGTGCTTGGATCGAAAAGTGTAGTTGATGCTGTAGCTCACGGAAAAATCATCGCAGATCAAATCTACGATTTTTTAAAATAGAAGAAGTAAAAAAGAACTGGTTAGGGCATTGTCTTTATGATATGTATTTTCCATTTCTGATAGCACCATTAGAAAACAACTCTTTCTATTAAATAACTAACAAAAAAATTTAAAATTATTAACTGTAAGTTTAATTGTATATCTATTCTAATTATAAAACGAATAATTTTTTATCTGAAATAAAAATTTAAGCTCTAATGCAACTGAAAGAATTAAATAATTTAGAAATCAAATAGAGGAGGAGAATGAGAAGAAATGATATAATAAATTATTTGAAATCTATTAATTTTAAACGGTTAAAATTTAAAATTAATTGGTTTTCATATAAAAGAAGATGGTTTATAATCAAATATGTAGTAATTATAGGTATCCTAGCACTGCTATTTTGCTACATTCTTACGTATTACATTATTACTGAAAGCAGTGTTTATAGCTTAATAGCTAAATTTAGTTTGAATTATTCTTTCATTCTAATTCCAGCATTACTTTATCTACTTGAAGTAAGAAGGAATTTTAAAAAAGAACTTGATAATATATATTCCTTAAAAAACAGTTTAATTTATTTAAGGCATTACATTGCAAGAGAAATAAGCGGGCTTAAGAATGATGTATATAGAGATAAAATCATTGATCCCTCTAATATTACCCAAATAATTGGATTGCTAAGGACTCTTAAATTTAATGAACATGCTGCAATGTTTTTATCACATATAGAAAATAAAAGACTCTATCAAATCGATGTAATTATTATAGAGGTTATAGAAAAAATTAAAAAATACGATTCCAGAAAGAATTTTCAAAGCATTGAGCAGAACTGGAATTTTAAAGATACTAAAGAGACCATAGAAAAATTAGAGATGAAAGGTGATGTGGATTCATTAAAAGCGCACTTCCTGGACGATTTAACTTTCCCTTTAGTCTATTCTCTATTGTTGGATAATCCGGTTCATACACTCGGTATTTATTATTATAATCAGGAAGAAAAGAAACTCAAGAATTTGACGTAAATATTGTTAAAGCAATTGAAAAATGGAAAAAACTACATCTCACTAAATTCCCTTAAGAATATTTCCTTTTTTACTCAATCCCCTCTTGTTTTTTAATATCTATTTAGAATTCAGATCAAATTTCTTCACTTATAATCTTTTATGAAATTCAATATCTCCTCTTTAAATAATGCAAAATCAGAAAGCCCTTTTTTAATATCTTTAAAAGCAACTTCATCATCTAGCTTTCCATAGCGATGGACTAAAAAATTTCGAAATCCCTTTAATCCTTTAATTTTTTCAGCCATCTCACTTGAAATAATATTATCATCCTTTAATGCCATAATAATTTCATCCCTATTTGAAGGGATACCTAATTTTAAATCAGAATTAATAATTGAACAAATAGCGATGATTTCTTGAATTGATGCTTCAATTTTTTTATAAATACCGTCTTTAACTAAACCTAAAGCTTTAAATTTATCTACTTTCTCAGGAAGATTTTCTTCAACTAACTCCACATTTTCATCTATAATTTTAAGCTTAGTTTTAATAATATTAATTCTAAAAATAATCACCGATTTATATAATCTAAATAAAATGGATAAAATTCTTCGTATTCTTCTATTGTTTCATTAGCAATTTCATATATCCTATCTTCATCTTTTACATAAAGAATTTTACCTTTTAATATCTCTATCTGGACAAATAACGGAAGTAATTGAAACATCTGAATATCAAAATTTTCATTAAACTTTTTCAATAATTCTAAACGAATTTTAGAGAGGTTTTTTTTCTCGTCGTTAATATATAAACAAATATCAATATCACTATCATCTAAACGATATAAACCAAGAGAAGAGCCATACAAGATTATAAACTCTATCTTGGAAAAATATTCAGTACCTCTTAACTGCTCTAAAAATTCATCGAGTAATTGAGTAATCTTTTTCTCCATAATAAGATAATATCTTAATAAAAATATATAATCATCGACAAATGATAAAGCTAGTCTTGATGAGTCGATATACAGAATCTATAGGATTTTTACTTTTTTTAATTAATCCTTTATTGGATACAGCTTTACTGTATTACTTTGATATCCCTTCTTGGATGACTCAAGATTATGGTAATGGAGATAATGTCGCACCCGTAATAACAATACTTTCTCCCCTAAATAATTCAAGATACAACACCATCGCACCCTCATACATGATAAGTATAATTGAAGATAACCTGGATTCTTGTTATTATATAATATCGTGGGAAGGGGGAGAATCACCCCCTTTTATAGCAAATTCATCGGGATCCATTGATCAGGCCCTTTGGGATACACTACCTCCGGTATATATACTCTAACGGTTTATACAAATGATACGGCGGGAAATTTGGGCTCGAAAAGTGTAATTATACTTAAAGAAAGTTTGCCATCCTCCCCAGCTATTCCATTTGGATCTTTTTATCTTATCATCAGCATTGTAATTATAACTACAATATTACCTTCAGTTAAATATAGGCTTAAGAAGAAATCGTAAATTTCTTTTTTTTTTAGATTTAATTTATTTCAAGGATTTAGTGTATACTTTGATTTCTCATCTAATATTTTATCTATAACTTTTTTAAAAGTCTCATAAGGCTGAGCTCCAACAATTAGCCGTTCTTCAATATTAAAAGTAGGAACACCATTTATTCCATACTTTCTTAATTCTT
>CAYPFJ010000011.1:0-72882 GCA_964409945.1 uncultured archaeon
CAGTTACGGAATCATAATTTGCTACCGCTTTTACTCCTAATTTTTTACATTCTTCAGCAACTTGGTCAGCAACCTTAGTTTCAGCACCACTCCCATCAAAAGCAGCACCTAAATCGTTAATAACTAAATTACAACCTTCTCTAGCTATAGCTAAAGCCTCTTCATGCCCTAAACCGCGTCCCGCACCGGTTATAATAGCAGTTTTACCTTCAAGCATTCCCATAATATTTTTCCCTCTTATTAATTAATTATTTATTTTTAGTTCAAAATAATATGTCCTAAATAATATGTCTTAATAAAAAATTATTTCTAAACTTAAAGATTTTTTTAAATATCATATTTTTAAAGTTTCATAAGTGTTTTAACTGACAATATTATGAATCTAATTACTCATGTTTTAAATGGGGTGCTCATTCAAATTTTATGTTTTATATTTTTTACTTTCCCTCTTAACTACATATTTACTATACTTATTGCTTTTTCATCCCATTTTATCGTTGATGCATTTTCAAAAATTACATATCATACACCTGAACCACATTGGGATGATAAATTCTGGATTTCTTGGAATATTGGCATACGTATTGTTGGTTATAGCGCATTAATTCCTTTTTATCATTATTATTTAGGAATAATATTTGCTAATTTACCAGATATTTGGGATTGGACAATAGTAAGACGAATTCAAAAGAGAAGAAATGTAGAAAGAAAAATAGATTACAAACATAACAACTTTTTCCATAGGATTATAGATAAAATCAGAGAAAAAACACTTTTTTGGCTCCCTAATTTGATTTATGAAAAGAAAGCTATTTTAGTAGAAATTATAATAGTTATTTTTTTATTTATTGGAGTATTTGTTTTAATTCCTTAAAATCTTCAAAATAGAACAAGTGGGATTCGCAATGACAATCTGATGAGCCAAATTTACTAATAAAACTATCTGCTCTGTTTAAAATTTCATGTGCAATTAAACACTCTAAATTTTGAAGAGAGGGAATTAAATACACGCATATAATGGAAGTATATTTTTTATCAAGCAAATAATCAATATGCCAGTGAGTTTTTTTAGTTTCTGATGGAGATAAGTGTCTTTTCACTCTATTGATAAGTGTTGTCGAGCCAGAATTACCCATAGCTGAACCTATATAGAAATAAAAACCTTGTTTAAACTTTATTTTACCAAGAGCACCAATAAGAAGTTCAATGGCTTTTTGTAATTGGACCACTAAGATATAAGAACCTTTCATTTAAACGCAATTCTTTTTATGATCTTGATAACAACCATCACAAAGGTATTCTCCACATTTTTTACAAATGTTAGCACACTCATCACATACAGGAGTATAACACTCAACACATTCATATATCTCTCCTGATGCATTTTCGCCGCAATTTTCGCAAATAACTTCTTTAGTCATTTTGGCAGTACCGCTTTTTTTCTAAATAATTACGTTAAGAAAGTGATTATTTTTAAAAACCTGTTTTATTACATGATAAATAAATTCAAATACCTCATTCCTTTTAGACTAATAATTTTGAAGCTAAAAGTTTTTTATAATCCTTTAATTCAATATTTATAGTTTATATAGAGAAAGCTCGTTAATTATGGGTAAATCAAAAGATAAAGAAAGATCTCAATTTGATTTTAAAAGAGATAAGAAATTCTTTGAAAAGGAAGGAAGTTCGCGTGCAATTACTTCAGGCTCTCTCACTATGTTTTTTTCATTAATTAATGCGGGTTGTATCTGGATTTTTATTATTTTAGGAACGAATTGGTCGGGATTAACTTATTTTGGTTTAACAACTGCAATTAATGGAATTTTAAGCTTAATTGGAATTGGAATTTCCCGATATTTTATTGCCGAAATTAAAGCAGCATTTGTTATAAATGAAGAACTTGGACGGATTAAAGCTACAACATATTCAAAGTTATTATTTATAATTGGATTGGGATTAGGATTAACAATGATAGCTATTCCCTTTATGTTTGGATCTTTTTTAACAAATAATTTGTTAAGAGAATGCATCTTTGCTTCTGGTTTTTCTTCATTTTTAATCTATGGTACTTTTATGTTTCAAATAGGATTAGAGATTAAAAACAGATATGACATAATTGCTTTTACATCAATTTTTAATGGAATTTTTATTTTACCATTAGGTATTATTTTTATTACTTATGGTTTAGATCCTTTTTTGTTTGCGTTTTATCCATTTTTCAATATAATAACAATAAGTCTATTAATTTATTTCTTTAAGCGATTAACTCCTTATTCAATTATTGAAATTTTTAGAGCAAGTCTAAGAACTCGAAACATGAGAAAAAGAGCTTCTCCTGAAGTTGGAGAACTTATTGAAAATTATCAAATCTTGATTTATCTGAAAAATTCTATGTATTCTATGATAACCAATATTCAGAATTCTAAATTTTTTGAATATATCTTATTCTTGATTGCTGCTGTATATTTGACAATTTTTACAGACACTTCATATCAAAATTTAGGTCTGAGTTTATTAACTGTGTTGATGGCTTATGGTGCAGTAAAATCTGTGATTCTGTACTATTCTGCTCCATTAAATATTGAAATTGCTGAAGCATCTGTTAAAAAGTATCATGACACTATCGAAGAGTCAATAAATGCATCTACACGAATTTCAAGTATTTTAGCTTTAGGTTTTTTAACAGCAATGGTCGCTTTGTCTAAAGAAATATTACTTTACTTACATCGAGATTTTTTTTATGAAGGGACTGTTTTTAATAGTGATCTATTTGTTATGGCTCAAACCTTATTTATCTTGATTATAATTGCACAATTTCTTTATGGATACTCAACATTATTTGGGAATGCTTTGATAGGATCAGGCAATGCTAATTTAGCCGCAGTAGGGTTCTCAATAACACTTCTAATAATTCTAACGACGGCACCAATTTTTATTTTCTTTTTTGGAATTTTAGGTATTGGTATTGTAATGCTAATTTCAGCATTATTTCTTTTGCCCTTTATTTTATTTCAACTTAAACGAAAGCTCAAGATTAAATACAATTTCCGAATCTATAGATTAATCCCTAATTTAACAATACTCCTTTTGATCATGTTGATAATTCCATTTAATAATATATTTAGCCTTTTTATTGGAATAATATTTGGAGCAACTTTATATTTATTTCTAAACCCATTTTTTGGGGTTTCTATTCCAGAAGATCTCCAGATGATCAATGATCTGTTCAATACATTGAAATTAAAGTTTGTAGGGAATCTTATCGTAAACACCATGAAAATTACTTATAATTTTAGTCCTTTAAATAAAGATAAAATTGTTCTTGAAGAAGATAGACAAATTTTAGTAAAAAAATAAGAAAATTTATTTTCTAAATTGATTAAAATCTGGTTTACGTTTTTCTACAAATGCATTTTTTCCTTCCATAGCCTCATCAGTGTCATAATACATGGATAAGCCCCCAACTCCTAGCTGAGTTATGCCTGTTACCCCATCAGTTTCAGCTAAAAATGCATATTTTAACATTTTAAGAGCAGTAGGGCTCTTTTCTAACAATTCTTGACACCATTGATTTACCTCTTCATCCAATTTTTCATAAGGAACTACAGCATTTATAAGTCCCATTTCTAAAGTTTGTTTTGCAGTGTATCTACGGCATAAATACCATATTTCTTTAGCACGCTTCACACCTACGGCACGCATTAAATCTCCTGTCCCATATCCGGGGTCAAATGATCCGACACGAGGTCCTGCTTGTCCAAATTGAGCATGTTCTGCTGCAATACTCAGATCACAATTAACATGCCAAACATGCCCCCCTCCAATTGCATAACCATTCACACGAGCAATAACAGGTTTAGGTAAGGTACGAATTAAAAGCGTCACTCGTTGCCAACCAACTTCAAGTGGTAATAAGAGCTCTCCTTCATATCCCCCTTTCTCTCTTGTTGTTTGATCGCCACCAGTACAAAAAGCTTTTTTTCCAATTCCAGTGAAGACCACAACACCTATTTCTTCATCCCAACATTGGTCAAACGCATCGATTAATTCATGTACAGCACGAAGATTGCAAGCATTATATCGTTCAGGTCGATTAATGGTTATACGCGCAACTCTATCCTTTTTTTCAAAAAGTATTTCTTTATACTCCATTTTTAAATCCTTCTTTTATTTTAAATAATATAACTTCTAATGATTAATCCTTAAATTGATCTAAATATATTATTTTTGTTTTTTATTACTCCACAAATGATAAATTAGAGAATTCAATATTTTGTTCGTGAAATTCTTGTTTCACGAAATTTAAATTTTATATTCTAAGAACTTTTTTGACTTTTTCTCTGTGAAAAAGGCAAATGAATGGTGGATATTGAAGAAATCTTAAAGAATGAATTTTTGTCTAATTTCTTGGACCATTTTCTGCCCTTCATTATTTATTTCAGTGATAATCTCTCTTAAGATCTCACTAATAGCAATTCCCTGCAATTCGCATGATATATATAATAATGAGAGTATTTGTTTAGTTAAAACACGAATATTCTTGAGATCATTAACGGGAATCCTGATACCAAGCGCTTTCAAATCCATTTGGGTTTCTTTTTCTTGTTGTCTTATAGTTATTAGAAAATCATTTTTTCTTCCTTTCCATTCTTCGGTAATTGCTCTTAGGGATAATAAGTATCTTTTAGTAGGGCTTCCAATTCCCATGACATCCCTTGCAAAGTCAAGGTGTTGAGAGTTTCTTACTGATTTCAGTCCAAATGTTCTATTAACCTTATAATTCTTATCTAATTTAGTCTTCATTTTTGAAATTTCGTCTGTTAACTGTTCAATTTTGAGAGATAATTTCTCAAATTTCTTTAGAAAGATTTCTACTGTTCTGGGTTCTAAATTACTCATATAAAACACTAATTAGAATTTACGTATGACAATTTTTGAATTAGTGTTTATAAAACTAATTATTAAAGTATTAATCTATGAGGAATTAGTAATTTTTGTTGAATTATTGTTTCAAATATAAAAAAAAAGAGAGTTTAATAAACTCATGAAATTTATCATATTTAAAAAGGTAAATCTTTTTCTGGTTCATTATTATTTTTTTCCTTAAAATCTTCTTCTTTGAAAATAGCTGGATCAATATCTTCAATTGTTTTGCTTTCTTCAGTAATTGTTTCAGGTTCTTCAATAGTAGATTCGGGGAATATAATTTCCTTTAATTTAATCTTACCCTCTTTTTTTGCTTTTAACTTTCCTTCAGAATATTTCATGATTTCATATAATCCTATTATTATTAGAAGGAGTACAAAAAACCCTAATACAGCAATATTTTTTACTTGATTAATAAGATCGTTATCTATATTGTCAGCAAACCATTGAATCCAAGGAATTTGAATACCACTTAAAAGATCATACGGAAAATAGTGTATAAATTCATATGTTACTTTAGAGAGAAGTAACCAAATAATTACAGTATCTAGCTCGAACCTTTTTAACTTTTTGCTTAAGAATTCTGCTTGTGAACCCATAAGAGTACTTAGAGAATAAAATATGATAAGTAGATCAGGAATTATCATAGTCAGATAGGCCCAAATTGGACCAAATCCAGTAGTCTTTGTAGGAGTTAGACCAAGATAAATCTTTATAACCAGAAATAGCGTATAGAAAGAAACCAATATTGCAAATATTCCAAACCATCCATTAAAGACTTTATGAAACTTATAGACAACAATTGTAATAGCAAGTCCAATAAGAATTGCTCCAACAAGTATATATACTCCATTTAAATACCACGGCATTGGTGCATCACTAATAACTGAAAAATCGAATAATTTGGGTGCTATAATAAAAAGATATAAAAAAAAGATGGACGCAGCTAAACCTCCAATAAAAATAAGGGTTCTTATAAATGGCTTTGCTTTTACTGTTTTTAAAGCCTGTTTATCTACTCTTCTCCCTATTAAAAAGCACCCATATAAGATAAACCACGATGTAAAGAGGAAATAGGTAATAACTGAAATGACAAATAAAAGTATTAGAACGATTGAAATTAATGCCATAATTGGTAAGGAGACAAGTAAAAATAAAATTATCTTCCATGGGGGGTACTCAAAAATGCTTTTCTTAGAAACAAGAGAGAGCAGAAATAAGAACATTAAAAAGACTAAAAACGGAAAAAATATTATGATACCAATTAAAGAAACAACAGGATTAGGATAAGGAATTATAGCTACTCCTATTAATAGCCAAATTACGAGGGCTAATAACCGCCAATTCTTGCTTACTTTCTTTAAATTATCAATGAAATCCATAAAAAATAGTTAAATTATATATATTTAAAATTTTCTTATTCATTCGGAGAATTTTAAATGGATTATAAAGTAAAGTCTGTTAAGCGTTTTTGTTTATTAAAACTACGATAGGATAACCCGAATTTCTTTTTTAAATTATTCACACTTTCTGGGGCAAAACCTTGAAAGTGATTATTTACAATAATAAAAATTTCATAGATATTTGAGATTTTCACTAAATTTTGAATATTCTCATAAAGATTATTTATGGCTTTTGTTTGATTTCTTCGAATTCGGTTAAAAATCGTAAGTTCTCTATCTCCAATTAACCTTATATAATAATAATTTTGATTTTGCATATAATATGGGGCAATACCTGGCATGTAAGTGGTTCCGAATATTACATTTTTTCCATCAACAAAATTTGAAAGAATTTCAGATTTAAACCAAGAATTATCTCTTAATTCAACTATGTATTTATTTTCAGATGGAAGTATCTTGAATAAATAATTTAATTGTTCTAAATGTTTCTCTGATAATTTAAACCACGGTGGAAATTGAAGAAGAAATCCAAAGATTTTTCCTTGTAATGGTTTAATCCTACTAAAAAATTCAAGAACCCTTTGGTTTATTTCAGAATTATTAAGATCATGGGTTATTTTCTGCCATACTTTAACAACAAAACGAAAATCTTCTGAAACGCGATTATACCAGTTATTTACCATGGTTTCAGTTGGTAAGTTATAGAAAGTTGAATTAATTTCCACAATATTGAAATAATTGGAAAAAAATTCTAATTGATGTGATTTTTCCAAATTTTTTGGATAGAATGGGTCAATCCAATCCTTGTAATCCCATCCTGCGGTTCCAAGAGTAATTTTAACCATTTAACAAAAATTAAACATTATGGTATTTTAATGATTCAATATTTTCTTAAACTGAAATAATTAATTTTTATACATTATTATTGTTACTTTAAATTATAACAAAAAGTCGATTAGATGGTGAAACATTATTAGTATTGATTGGGTTAAAGCGGAAGAAAAACCAGAAAAGAAACTATCCGTTGAGGGGAAAGCATTGTTAGAACTTCGTGCTAAAATTAAAAAATTAGAAATTGATTTAGAGAATAATCATAAACAATTAGAAAAAACTAGAAAGGAATTAACATTAACGAAAAGTAAATTAGCTGGTCGTGAAAAAAGTTTAACAGAACTTACAGAAAGAAAATCTTCTGCTAAAAAATCTTTAGATGAAATTAAACAGGAAAAATTACAAACAGATATTGAACTTGCTAAATTGGCATCTGATAATTCAAATTTAGAGGAGAAACTAGCTGAGGCTATGGAAAAAATTACGCATCTGGAAAATCAATTAAGCCTCAACGTTGAAAAATCATCTGGATTTGGACAAAAAATTTTAGATAAGGAAAAAGAAATTCAAAAAAAAGAAGAAGAGATGCTGAATAAAGTAAATGAAATTTTAAAAAAAGATGAAGAAATCCAACACCTTAAAATTCAAATTGAGGATCTAAAAAAGAAATTAAATGATGAAATAAAATTCAATGATAAGCAAATTAAAAAATTTAAAGCGTTTGAAGCTCAAATGTCTGAAGCCGTAAACGCTAAAAAAGCAATTGAAAAAATTAAGCAATTAATAGCGGTTAAAGGTTTCTTATCTGATAAAGAATTCGAACCGCTACTCAATGAAATAAAAGATTAAAACTCATATGTTCTATTTATATTCAATTATTTTAATGTAAAATTTATAAATAATCAATTTTAAAAACATAAATATATAGCATTGTAAAAATATAAATATCAAATATAAAATAGTAGTGAAAGAATTTGGCAATAGATTGGGCAAAAGCAGAGGAAAGACCTGATAAAAAATTATCTGTTGAGGGGAAAGTGTTATTAGATCTCAGATCTAAAATAAATAATTTAGAAAAACAACTAAGTCAAAAAACAAAAGATTTAGAGAGAACTTCAGAAGATTTAAAAACAAATAAAGAAAAATTCACCGAAACTGTGAAAAAATTAACTGCTTTAAACGAAAATTTTTCTACATCACATAAGGATTTTGAGAGAATAAAAGAAGAGAAGCTGTATGCAGATGCTGAGCTTAACAAACTGAGGACAGTAAAAGTAAATTTAGATACTAAGTTATCTGAATCTAATTCCAAGGTTACAGAATTAGAACATAAATTAAAGGAGTCCGCTATAAAAATCGAGAGTTTAAAAGGGGAAAGAACTGATTTTAAAGCCAATTTGGAAAAAGAGAAAGAAAACCTCAAAGATAATCTTCAACAAAAAGAAAACGAAATCGAGAGCCTCAAAAAAGATTTAACAAAGTCAAAATCAGATAAGTATGTAGAATCCGAAAGTCTAAAAGAAGAAATAAAAGCAAAAGAAGATGAGATCATAGCATTAAATCAAAAAGTTTCTTCGCTTGAGGAGACAATTTCAGAGGCTAAAGGAGCACCCCAACTCATCGAAAGTATCAAAGATATTATGATTTCTAAAGGGTTCCTCTCAGATCGAGAGTTTGACGCTTTATTAGAAAATAAAGAAGTTTAGAAAAACATTTCTTTCTATTATTAGAATGGTAATTAAATTAAATTGGGAAAACAAAAAAGAAATTACTTCTAAATCAGAAGATCTAAAAAAATACACTCCTAATTTTTTTAAAGCTTTCGAATATCATTCATTTAAGGATAAGGAAAAACTAGAGGAATTTAAAAGTCTTCAATTACGGTCGAATAAATTATTTTGGGGAAATAATTTAGAAGTATTATATTTTTTATTAAATAACTTTGAAGAAAAAATTGATTTAATATATATTGACCCTCCATTCTTTTCTGGAACTAATTATGAAATTAAAATTAAGGAAGATGACAAATTCTATGATTCAATAGCATATTATGATCACTGGAATAATGATTTAAGCTCCTACTTGCAAATGTTATATGAAAGAATATTATTATTCAAGCAAATTCTGTCAAAAAAGGGTATAATTTTTATCCATTCAGATTGGCATGCTAATCATTACATACGACTAATTTTAGATGAAGTTTTTGGAGAAAATAAGTTTGTTAATAACATTGTTTGGTATTATTATAATAAGTATTCAGCCGGAAAGAAAAATCTTCCAAGGGCTCATGATACGATTTTGGTATATTCTAATTCTAGTAATTACACTTTTAATGAATTAAGAATTGCTCGTAAAAAACCAAGAAAACAGTTGATGAGAGTAAATGTAGATGGCGTACTCAAGAATGTGAAAGATAAGAATGGACATGTTAGATATCGAACAGTAAAAGATAAAAAATTAGATGATGTCTGGAAAATACCTTGTTTACAACCTGCTTCAAAGGAATGGACGGGGTTTCCTACTCAAAAGCATCATAGTTTACTCGAGAGAATTATTAAATTGGGATCCAATGAAGGAGATTTAATTGCTGATTTTTTTTGTGGTTCTGGAACAACTTTAGCTGTAGCTGAAAAATTGAAGAGGAGATGGATTGGATGTGATATTTCAGAGTATTCAATATATTTGACCAGAAATAGGATTTTAGATTACCAAAATGCGACATTAAAATTTTATCCATTTGAAATCCTTACAAATCTAGATACAAATAAAAGTGGCATAATCGAATCGGGATTTTTTCAAAAAGAGATTTCAATAAAAAGAAAGAAATAAATTTTTAGATGTGTATTTATTCTTACTTCAAAAGAGAGTGAAGATTATTTCTCTTTTTTATCCTTTTTATTAAAATAAAGCTTAAGGTGATGATATATTGACGATTTTGAAAGCTAAGGATAATGAAAAAATCAGAAATTGGAAAGAATCGTCAATTGAACGTCATGATCTTTATAACTTTGAGTCAAAAATAGATTATACAATGGAAATAACTGAAAAGAAGAAAACATCATATATCCTTGCTGCATATTTCTTTGTTCCAAATTCTCTACAGATAAACAAGGATTCATATAGTAAAGAGCAATTTTTTTCAGATATCAACAATCGAATAAGGTTTAAAACCCCTAAAATGACTATAGAGGAAATATTAGAAGAGTCAAACGAGCTTTCTCCCATGAACACAATCCTGAAATCAATGAACGTTATTGATTATGGGAAATATAGTAGTGATATCATAACAAAAATTCAAAGAGAATTGTGCTTACTTGCAGATATAATAAAAGTTTCTTTAAGAGATCAGTTTAATTACATTCAGAATAATTATAACGAGTTAAAAAAACCATATAATTTACCCGATATGATAAATAATTATCTCGAATCGATAAAAAAATTACAAATAAAACTGAAATTAATGGGAAATAGATTCTTGATGGCCAAAATTCCTATAAAACTACGTGAGTCCTTTCAATTTGCTGATGAATATATTAGTTTACAGATTGAAAAGTGGCTTACAAGATTTTTAAAAGTTTTTGAAGATAAAGTTAATCAAGAGATCAAAACAAGTATGATCGATTTAATCGAGAAAGAGCAAGAGCATCGTGAATATTTAAAGAGTGCATTAATTATTCTTGAAAATGCTAATAATGAAACTTTTTCTTACCAGGAAGGGATTATGAAAAAATATGTGCAAAGTGTTTTATATTTAGAAAAAAAGAAAAAAGATCCAAAATCACAATCATTAGAAATATTTTATTCTGTAGCTGCGGGAATTGCAATGTTTTTTTCATTATTTTTTGGTTATATAATTCTTTCATTCTTTACTATGTATTCTATGCCCTTTATTATTGCTACAGTTGTAATTTATATGCTGAAAGATCGAATTAAAGATAATATTCGGGGAGTTTCACAAAAAGCAGTAGGATCAATGTTTCCAGATCAGCGTATTGATTTTGTAGATGGATTTAATAAAGAAAAGATTGGAAGAAGTAAAGAAATTGTAAATTTTAAAAATAAAGATGAGATTCCTCCTGAAATTTTAAGAATTAGAAGATCGAGCAATATTAGTACGATAGAAGAAAGAGGTAAACCAGAGGAAGTTATTCTTTACGAAAAAAAAATAACGTTATTTAACAATAAAATAAAGCAATTCCATACAAGAAGAAAGAATATTTCAGATGTTATTCGTTTTAATGTTAGAGGTTTTTTAAGATATGCTGACGACCCAATTCAATTTTTATCAAAATGGAATAATGATAAAAAAAAAATTGAAAATATTCCTGTTTCAAAAGTATATCATCTAAATCTTATTTTAAAGTTAACATCATTTAAAGGAAAAAAAGTAAATAAAATCTATTATAAAAAGTTTAGAGTTATAATTGATCAACAAGGGATTAAAAGAGTTTCAGAACCTGAATTTCATTTATAATTGAGTGTAAACATTCCATCCTAAATAATTAGAAAGAGCTTCAGTTATTATATCTCCAACTTCATTCAATGATGCAGCAACATGATGAGCAAAACCCTCCTTACATATTGTTTTTAAAACTTCTTGTAAATTAGGGATTTCTATTACACCATAACCGCCAAATGTGTCTAATAGATCATCTGTATAGTTACCCTCTACAATTAAAGCTTTAATTTCTCCAAAAAGATCATCAGTTTCCACCCGTAAAAGTGTACACGGTTTAGCTTTTATACGTCCTTGAATTGCTCCAAAACTCACTTCTCCACCTTTTTGATCTGCAATTATTGGATGAATAGTCATTATTGTATCTTTAAAGAATGATTTCGGAAGGTTACTACAGTGAAATAAAACCATTTTATTTGGATCATCACCATAATTATTGTTCCAATCCAGTATAGCTGACGGACTCTCAGAGGCAAGTTGTAGTATTAACATTCCTATTAAACCAGAGATATCAACCTCACAAGCAGCTGGAATAAGCCCCTCACTAAACATACTCATTACTGCGCATGGTACAATTCCAAAGTTGTCTTGTATACTTGGCCAACATTGAAAAGCAAACCCATCTAATTCATTTTCTACTACCCAATTTTCAATTACTACTGCTAACTTTGCTAATTTTAAAAGACTATCTTCGGGTATTACCTTAGTAGATGTGTAATTCTTAATGAATTCAACTTTATCTATTACTTTAGGATCATCAGATTTTAGCTGATTAATGTATCCAAAAATTTCAGATAGATCTATTGGTTCTATACTTATCCCATTAATTTCTAATATTTTTTCGCTATATCTAACAGTTTCAAAGGCATTTGGTCTTGTACCAATTTGCCCTAATCTCGTTTTTCTTAGCTTTTTCACAATTTTACAGATTTTTTCAAATCTCTTCAAATCTTTCCTAAAAAGATTTGATTTTATAGGACAAGTATGATATTTAGTTAGTGTAAAAGGAATTCCGTATTGATATAATACACTCGTTACGGATATTTTTCCACAAAATGCATCTCTTCGATGTACTCTATCCATTTTATTAATCTCATCTGAGGATGCATGAATCAAAACAGGAACATTAAGATTTGATAATTTTAGCGTATTTGCTATAGCTTTCTCGTCACCAAAATTACAAAGGCATATAATTATCCCCAAAATTTTATCAGAACGCTTTTTAAAAAGTTCAGCACATTTCTTAGCATCAGAGTACGTCTCAACTGCTCCTAGTGGAGTATCTTCCTCATCTAAAATAAAATATTCATATTCTAATTCATTCATTACATCAACAATATCTTTTCTACCTTCTTTTACTAGATGATCTGGAAATACGTCTCTATTTCCTAAAATAATCCCAAAAGATGATTTCACTTCTTTATGCTGTATAAATGACATTATTTTAAACCTTTAAAGTTAATATTTAACTAAATAAGTAAATTCTCTTCTTGTTTTAATTTTTTGCTAAGAAAATAAGAAAATAATATTTAAATATAAAAATTATAGGAAATATTTTTCCCAAGGTCTATCGCTTGCTTTGTATTGTTTATTTTTTTAATTGAATTGATATTTTTATGAAATTAAAAAGATTTATCCTATTAAATTAGAAAATAAATATTAAAAAAAAAGTCTATTATTATTTAGATCTAAATTTTAGTTTTCTTCCAATCAAGAACATTCCTATGGAAAAAGTTCCTAAGAGAAGGAGTAAGTTAGGTCCTGGAATAGTTTCTGAAGGTAATACCTTTTTAAGAGTTACTTGTTGAGATCCAATGTTTCCTGCTATATCTCTTGCGTAGAAAATAATTGTAACATCCCCCGCTGCGATATTATCCCATTGATCTTGATCGATTGTACCAGTTAATCCCGTAAAAGTCGTGTTTGTAATTCCACCATCTAAAGTATACCATGTTTCATTTAGATAATCCTCCGTAATGGATACAGTATAACTTGGACCAATCTTTCCAAAAGTATCTCCTGTAAAGTTTACTGTAATTATAGGATCCTCCGCATCCTTTATTATATTCACGGTTTTAGAAATGATCTCTCCTACAGAATTATTTGCATAGAATGTTAAGGAGTAGGTTCCAGTAGATAAAATATTCCATTGAGTTTGATTTATTTTACCGGTGAATTCCGAAAAAGTTGTATTAATTCCACTATTTAACGAATACCACGTTGCATTTCGATATGGTTTTTCTGGATAAATTTGAAAATCTGGGGCAATCGCACCATACCCTGCGTTATTTAGCGGTTTTGCTATTGTTAGGTTTTCTGCCAAAGCTGCTGGAATGATGTAGTTTTCTATTATATAGTTAGGGGCAGTTGATGCTAAGTCTAATAGTTCTGATGTAATAACCACTATGATATCAAGTTCAGGAATAACTGAAAGTAACTGTCCTAAAGCTCCAGCTGCGGAATAATAATCTTCGCGTAGCCAGAACAAATATCCATATTCAGAACCCTCTCCTACACCTATGGGAATAGAATGTGTTGTAGTAGCATTTTGGATCCATTCTGCTGGGACCACCTGCGTACCATTCCAATTTCCATTATTCAAACACAACTCTCCAATGCGAGCCAATGCTCTCGGTGACGCAAAAATTCCGAAGCCTCCATGGGATATAGTTGTCAGAGATCCCGAACCCCACTCCCAGGGATCCTCTATCCATTCCATATCATCTTCGTCTATTCCAATCGGATCGAATAGGTATTGCTGGGCATATTCTGCTAACTTTACACCTGTCTTATTTTGCAGTATTGTTGCTAAAAGTTCCACATTTCCAGTCGAATATTCGAATCTCGTGCCAGGTTCGTACACTAATGTTTTGTTAAGAATATAATCGAGACTATAGCCTGTTTCAGGCCATAATTCAAAGGCATCATCAACCTCGCTCCAATTAAGACCTGATCTCATTGTAAGTAAATCCTCAATAGAAATATCCTTCTTGGTTTCGTTGATATAACTTGGTTTCCATTTATCTGGGAAGATGTCAAAGAATTTTTGTGATACGTTATTCAGATCTCCTCTCTCGATGGCAATGCCAACTAACAAGGATGTGACCGATTTAGTCATACTCCATATGTGATGCCTATTTTCATGAATTTGGTCCAAGACTAAATCGTCAGAGGGATTGTAATAGATATTATCTCCCGTACGCTGGCAAAGATACAAATATTCATCGTGTATTATGTATCCATCTCGGGAAATCAATATACTTTGAATGGTTTGACCGTCACCAAAAATATAATCGTACATCTCCTCTATGATGCCTGAGTCTAAACCTCTTGCTTCGAGAGTTACAACAATCCAAGAGTCGTCATCTTCAGCAAAATAATATTCTTCATCAGCCAATACTCTTTTTTGAGGAATAAAGCAAACGATTAAAATTGCAATAAAAACTGAGATTTCAAATAAACTAATCCTTTGTCTTTTTGTCAACTATATTCACCTAAATGGGTTGTTTTTAATATATTATTTTTCAAGAATAAAATTGGTCTTCAAGATTCAATAACCATTCTCTGCTTTTTAAAATTTATCTTTCAAAATGAATCAAAATGGAGTCTCAAAATTTATCTTTTTGAAATACATTTATAACATTCTAATTTTTATTACTTAATTTAAGAATTTAAAACTAAAATAAAATTTTGTTAATTATTCAATGAATTATAAGTTCCATTTTATAAAAAGAGTTAAAGAGTTATGGGAGCATAAAATTTTTAGATATGCTTTAGCTACTCATATCTTTTATTTTATACTATCAATAGCCTTATTTTTTATAATATATCGAGAAAAAAATGATTTTATTATTTTTTATAAGGTGGGAAAAGTTTTTCTCAATGATATTGAGAACCTTTACACTCAAACATATTACTTATGGGACTTCAGATATTTTCCTTTATCTGCGTTATTTTTTATGCCATTCTCCATTTTGAGTTTTGAAGTAGCATTTGTGGTATTTAATGCTTTTAATATGCTCCTTAACTTTTTGATCTGTGTTGTTCTGTATAAAATCATAATTCTAATAAGAAATATTGATCATGAAAAGAATGATAAAAGAGTTATTCTATATATATGTATTTATTTAATGGGTTTACCTCATGTGCTGAATTATATTTATGGTCAAATTAATTTATATATTACTTTTTTTATCTTACTATCTCTTTATATTTTTCTTAAATTCTCAGATTTTAAGTGGCAATTAATAGGTAGTATTATTCTAGGATTTAGCATCATCATAAAACCCATTGCATTTTTCTTGATACCATTTTTAATCATTATAAATTTTGATTTAGAGACTAAAAAGCTCAAATTTGATTTTCAAAGAAATTTAATTCGGTTAGTAGGAGTTTCTACACCTATTTTGTTGAATATCATACTCTTTTTATTATATCCATCCCTATGGGCAGGTTTTTTGGACACTAACTTTACAGGAAGCAATCCAATAGCGCTAAATTTTTCTTTCAGTATCACTAAGCTTATTACTAATTTCTGCTATTTTTTTAATATTCCTTTTAATCAACTTTTCATATTAATTGGAGTTATAGCGATTCTAGGTGGTTCAGGTTTCATGATATTCATACTGAGAAGATTTGAAGAAAACTATATTATATATGGTTATTGTTTTGGGATTATCATCATGTTGCTCACATACTTTGACTCTTGGGATCATCATTTGCTCAATTTGACACCGATTTTAATTATTATTATTTTTAATCTGCCTCGACACTCTAAAACTACAGAACCTATTAAATTGAGTTTATTCTTCTTTAGTTTCTTTGATCTCGCCTTTACTGGTATTTGGTACCTTACGTATCCATTATTTCCTTATAATTTCGAATCAACTTTCTTTCTAATCTTAGCCTTCTATGCGATAAGTAAATATTGTTTAATAAAACGAGGAAAAAAAGAGAAGGAGGTTTAAGAAATCGAAACTAATGATGAAGTTGATTCCTTATTTATTAAAAATAAAAAAATTATTTAGAACTTTATGGGATTATAAGGTTTTTCGAATTGCTATTTTAATTCATGTAAGCTACTTTATATTATCCTTGTTTCTAACACTAAATTTTTTTAGATATCAAACTGATTTTCGAGTTTATTATATAACAGGTAAGGTTGTTCTTCATGATATCAACAATCTCTATACCTTCGATTTTGTAGTTCCGTTTAGATATTTTCCAGTTTCAGCATACTTTTTTGTGCCTTTTTACTTAATGGGTTTTGATTTAGGGTTTATAATATTTAATTGTTTTAATCTGATTTTGAACGTTTTAATCTGTCTAATCCTTTATAAAATAATCATTCTTATTAGAAGTGAAGATCATGAGAAGGATGACAAGAGAGTCATTGAGTATATATGTATTTTTTTAATTGGCTTACCTAACATTTTTAATTACATTTTAGGGCAAATTAATTTATACGTTACCTTCTTAATTTTGGTGTCTCTTTTCTTGTTTCTAAAATATGAAGATTTTAAATGGAATTTTTTTGCAAGCTTCATATTAGGAGTAAGTATTATCATAAAACCCACTACTTTCTTTTTAATTCCATTCTTAATAATGCTTCAATTTGATTTAGAAAAAAAAAAGGTGAATTTTGATTTTTGTGGAAGTTTAATCAGAGTAATTGGAGTTTTGATTCCTGTATTATTGAACTTCATTTTTTTCTTCTTTTATCCAACTTTTTGGGAAGGTTTCTTAAATGCTAATTTTACAGGGAATAATCCAATTGCTCAAAGTTTTTCATTTAGTATTTCTCAGCTAATTATCAATTTCTATTATTTTTATAACATTCCATTTAATCAGATTTTTATTATTTTAGGAGTTATTGGTATTATAGGAGGTTTGGGATTTATAATCTTTATATTCAGGAGATTTGAAAACAATTCAATATTATATGGCTATGCTTTTGGAATCTTTATCATATTACTCGTATATTTTGACTCATGGGATCATCATTTACTCAACCTAATACCGATCTTAATCATTATTATCGTTACCTTACCTTTTCATTCAAAAGTAACTCGTTCATTAAATATTAGTATATATTTCTTTAGTTTTTTTAGTCTAATTTTTACAGGTATTTGGATGCAAATATATCCAATATTTCCATATAATTTTCTGCCTACGCTCTTTTTACTCTTATGTTTCTACGCAATAAGTAAATATTGCTTACTTAAACAAAAAAATGAGAAAATGAGAGGTCTACTCTAGTGAAACCAAAAAAATTTGTTTTAAAATTTATTCTTGTTCTCTTATTAGTCAGTAATCTAATTTCAAATGTAGCTGCCATTGATTATAGTTTAGGAGTCCAAAGAGATCAAGAATTAATTTGGAAATGTAAATTATGTAATGAAAATGAGATGGATAATATTCTTGGCAATAATTGGGATGCATCTGGAATATTTCAAAATTTAAGCAAAGGAACAAAGATGAAATGGAAAATCACCAATACAGAACGTAATGAAACATATTTAAAAATAGATTTTAGTATCTGGATATGGACTAACAGAAATACTTGGGGTGATAAAGATAATGATTCTCAAATTGTCTATTTTTCCAATCCAAAAAATTACTCTCAAGGATGGAATTTTTCAAATGATACATCTTTAGTTCCATTTTGGTTTCCTATTCCTGTAGGAGATTATATGGGTGGTTTAAGTTTAAATAAATGGTACGATGTAGACAATAGAGTTCTACCTACCTTAAATGTTGAGATTAAAGAAAACGCAATTGTACCCGGAGTTCCTTCAAAAAACATTAAAATTATCGCTATCTATAACGATCAAGGAATTCTTAATTCTTATAAACTCTATATTAATGGAAATGTCGTTATCATAGATATAGTTTTTGAAGTTTTACCAATTTATGTAATACCGACATTGATTGGATTGATATGTGTTTTTACTCTTAGTATCATAATATATGTAATTAAAAAAAGAAAATTTTTTAACAGAAAATAAACCAAAAATGGTAATAGAGAAGTTATATAGTAAAATTAGTAATCGGTTTAAAGCGCTCTGGAAGTATAAAATATTTAGATATGCCATCATACTTCAAGGTATATATTTTATACTTTCTTTGATTCTAACTTTAACTGTATTTAGAAATCAAAATGATTTCTTAGTGTATTACAAAGTTGGAGATGTGTTTATCAATGATATTAAGGATCTCTACACTGCAGATTATAATTGGCCTTTCAGATATTTTCCAATTTCCGCACTCTTCTTTGTTCCTTATTATCTATTAGGTTTCAATATAGGTTTTATCGTTTTTAATATCATTAATCTAATTCTCAACATCTTTATTTGTATGATTCTATATAAAATAATAATTATAACAAAAGGAGTAAATCATGAATCAGAAGATAGTCGAGTTATATTTTATCTTTGTTTGTATCTTATGAGCTTACCACAAGTTTTTAATTACATCTTAGGCCAAATTAACTTATACATTACACTATTATTATTAATATCACTTTATTTTTTTCTTAAACATAGTACTATAAGATGGAATTTTATTGCTAGTCTTATTTTAGGAATTAGTGTTATTATTAAACCAATAACTTTATTCTTAATACCCTTTATAATAATTATTAATTTTAATTTGGATAAAAAAAAATTTGAAATTCAATTTCTCAAATCAATAATTCGTTTAATTGGCTTCTTGATACCAGTATCGTTAAATATTTTCATTTTTTTAATGTATCCTGAATTATTAAATGGATTTTTGAACGTAAATCTTACTGGGAAAGATACTATTCTTATTAATCATTCATTTAGCATAACCAAACTTGTTCAAAATTTCCTTATAGCTATAGGTCTTTCACAATCACAATTATTAAACTTGCAATTACCTATATTTATAACTACCCTTTTTATTTTCGGGGGTATAGGATTTATTTTCTATTTAATTAGAAGATTTGATAATTATTCTTTAATATATGGATATACATTTGGTATTCTAATTATGCTTCTCGGATATTTTGATTCTTGGGACCACCATCTTTTAATTTTAACACCACTTTTGATAATTATTATATTTAATTTACCCCGAAATTCGAGTTTAACAAAAAAAATTGTGAAACCGACTTTTTTCTTTTTGAGTTTTTTTGATTTAGCATTTATGGGAATATGGTTTCTTTTCCAAGAATTCTTTCCCTTTAATTTTGCAAGTACTATCTTTCTATTACTATTATTTTATGCCATGAGTAAATATTGTCTAATAAAAGATCCGCATATCAGTAATAATAAATTCTAAATATGATCATTGTAAATATATAAACAGATAAGAGAATCCTATTAATAGAAGAAACATTTGAATTTCAAAGCCATTATGTTAGAATTTTACCCACCACCATTATTCCTCATATTTGCTCCAGCCTTCCTTTTAGGAATTCTACATACTTTAATACCGTGTGAAGATAAAGCAATATTCTTTTTTTGGTCATTTGGAATTTCTAAAACTCCACAAAAAAGTATTTTTATCTTAATACTTTATGGATTGGGATTGATGTCTTCGAATTTAATAATTGCCACCGGGACTATTCTGATTAGTTTCATTCCACAGATCTTGATCCCTGGTATTATTCCCGATTCCTACACCATATACTTCTTTGGAGCTGTAAGTTCTATGTTTGCGGGATTTATACTATTATTTTTTATAACGAGAAAAGGTTATATACCCCATTCAAAACATAAGGATGAGATTTTTCAATTTAATTGGGAAAAAAAGAAAACACCCTATCTTTTTGGAATCGTTGCGGGCTTTGCTCCTTGTATCTTTGAATTTATCATATATACTCAATGTTTAACTTATTCATTGAGTGGTGTTCTTGGATTTATTGATGGAATTTTTACAGTATTTTACTTTTCATTAGGGACGTTTATCGGATTATTTCCTTTAGCCTTAGCAAAACATGGGACTTCTCAAATCATTAAATCTGATAAAAGTAGAAGAAATTGGATATTAATAGTGATGATATTGATAATAATCGCGTTTAATACTATTGTAATGATACTATCTTTTCTAAAAGTGCGGGTCTTCCCTGAAGTAACGTTTTAGGTAAATTTCAGAATAGGGTGAAAAATGTAGCAAAAAATATATTGGACTCCCAATAAGATATTAAGTTAGTATTTTTTCTAATATAATATAGATTCTAAAATTAAAATCGTATTTCATACTATGAAATGTTTATTCTGTGAAAACCAAAAAATCGATTTTACATGTGAAAAATGCAAATCCAGTTTCTGCATTAATCATATAGCTACAACTGAAACACATGAGTGTAAAAAACATAATCTATTTTACTCAAAAGTTAAAGCCATTGAAAGAAATTTTAAATGTACAGTTGTAGAAAATAGTGAATGTCCTGTATGTAACTATCTTTTAAGATTAGAAAGATTGTCATCTGGACAATATTATTTAGAATGTACCAATCCCAATTGCCCTGAGTCATGGAATTCGTACTTAAAAACACCTGGATTATTCTTTCCTTCAAAGGAAAAGCTTGCTAGGGAAGCGATAAGATATAATCTTATTAAAGGAAATAGATTAATATTATGTAGTAAAAAATTGCGATCCATAATAGGAAAAGAAGTTTGTCCCAATTGTTTTTTAGACTTATTAAAACGATCTCCACTTACTAATTTTTCAACAATAATGAATTCATTCAATATTTCTGCAGAGCAAATGATCAAATTTATTAATAAATATATGGATGAAGAACGAATCTATGGTATTATTGATCAAAAAAATCAGATGTTTTATTATATATCTTCAGAAATGCGTGAGAACATACTTGCGAAATTCCATGATGAAGGAATAATTAATGTCGCGAATTTAGGTGTAATGCTTGATATGAGCGCTGAGATTGCCACAAAAGTGATTTACAAGTTAATTAACCAATTCCAGATAAAAGGGTCATTCTCATTAGATAAAGAGATCTATTACACTCAAAAATATATAAT
Organism: uncultured archaeon; assembly: GCA_964409945.1. Lineage (GTDB taxonomy): Archaea > Asgardarchaeota > Lokiarchaeia > Sigyniarchaeales > SOKP01 > Loki-b32. Next base: position 21,630 of record CAYPFJ010000011.1, read on the forward strand.
GGACAATCTAATCAAAGAAATTAAAAATAATGGCAGAGTCTCTATAAAAGACCTTGCTAATAAATTTAATATTCCAAAAGAGCTTATCAAATCATTTTGTGTCAATTTAATGAGAGCAAAGGCAGTAAATGGGTTTTTCGCAGATCGTGGATATGAAATTATAACAGCTGATCAAATTTATAAAGACATTAAAGATTATTCTAAAGAAACAGGATTATTTGAACTCTCTAAACTTGCCTCAAAATTAAAAATAGCTGTAGAGTTAGCAAGAAAAAGTCTTCATGAGTTAATTAAAACTGGTACAATCAAGGGAATTTTTACTCAAAGAAGAGAATTCATGACTAACAAACATTTAGAAAAGAAAATAAAGGAAATCGCTAGAGCTTATAGAACTATGCCTTTAAGGGAGCTTTCAAATCGATTAGGAGTTACAGAAGCAAGTATAGAAGAGAATTTAGCACAGATTATTGCGCGTGGTGATATTGATGGTTATATTGACATGTCAAAAAGAACATTTGTGGCTTATTCTGTCCCAATTGAATCAAAATCTCATGCAAAACTAAAACCAACTACAGAATCTACTGATGGGGGGAATGTTGAAGTAGTTCGTGATTATGATTTCATCGGAGGACAGTTACATATGAAGGTGGTTGTACGAAATCAGAGTGATATGGCGATTAATTCAGTAAAAGTCCTTTTAGATGTTCCTTCTAGTTATAAAACTAAAGATCCCCTCATAAATATTCCATTTATCGAAGCAAAGAATTCTAGGGGTGTAGATTTCTATTTAGAACCAAAAGAATGTGGAATCTCAAATATCGGTGGTGATGTTATCTACAAAACAGCCTCAGGGGATAAAAGAACTGTACATATTCGAAAAAAAGAGGTCCAAATAAAATGCCCCTTGGTTGTGTCGTGTTTAGCAACAATTGAGGATATTCAAATAGCGATTGCAGATCTTCCGAATGACGCTCGCGCTTTCTTAATTGCAGATATAGATCCTCGTTTGGCTTTTCGAGCAGGTGTCAGGACAATAAAACGTTTTGAGGTAAGCACTGTAACCTCTCATGAAGGTAATGATACTAAAGGAAAATATGAGGCAGAAAGTTGGCACTGTTCTGAAGCGAAGATCGGAGGGGGTAGAATCATAACTCGAATCTACGTTTCTGAGGCTAATCAATCATTAGAGGTTAGAGTTTGGTGTAACCATCCAGGACAATTAACAGGCTTCCTTGCTAAGATAATTGAGTTATTGTTTGAGGAAATCAATATAATAAGGAAGATTAAATCGGATGAAAGAGAAAAAACTATTGATGTAATGGCAATAACTCAAAATTTAGCAGAAATCTCTGATTATTGCATGCTTAGGTGGAAAGCTCAAAACATTAGAACTAAGCTACATGATACTTTTGTTCGTGTGAGAAAGATTTTAGGAGAAAATGAAGCTATTCTAGGGAGAATGGAATACTGGCTTACTGAAATGAACAAATTTGGTAAGGATGATAAAATTCCTGATGAATTAGCAGATAAGTTGCTGAATGATACTGAGAATTTTAGAAATGTTATCGCAAGATCGATTAAATTGTAAACCTATTTTTTATCAAAAAAGATTTATTAAGTTATTAAATAGCTTATCAATCAAGTTACGCACTTGGTTAGCAAGTTATTCATGAGAATATAGTAAATGTTCTAATATGATTAGAACATCATCTACTCTTTTTGCTCAGGACATCCGCAGTATATTAGGTCTATATGTATAGGAATAAGAGAAAAATTTATGGTGGGAGATAATTCGAAGAATTTATATATTTTTTATTTTTTTTTCCATACTTCTAAGCTTTTAATGCTATTTTTTCGATCTCAAGTTTTCATTGAAATATGAAATGTCCGCAATTGTTATTTCGAGATCGTCTTGGGGGATGAGTATTTCGATCTCAAAAATCTTTAAGTTAAAATTATTTTTCATATCATCTTATTACAAATTTAACTTTTTATATCGACCTTTTCTATTAATGCGGTATCATCCAATAAGTCCAACCGCAAGTATAGAGAATTAGATTTCTGATTATAATAAAGCTGTATAATATTGAGAAGATACTTAGACAAATCCGAGGTGTATAAGAATTGCTAAGAAAAAAAATTTATAGTGGGAAATAATTCGTAGAATTAATTATGTGTTTTTTCTTTTTATTTATGATATGTTTTTTTAAAAATAGCATATTTAGCGTTATCTGAAGTCTTATGTAAATTATGTAATTTTAACCATGATTTAATTATATCGTTAATCAAATTTGGGTTTATTAACAATGTTTTCAATGAATTTATTTTTGTTATTGCATTTGGTATTTTTAAAGAACATCCTCTTAAATCCAAGTATTCTAAATAACTTAAATTGCCTATTGATTTTGGTAATGCTTCAATTTTGCTGTAGTTAATTATTAATATCTTTAAATCCTTTAATTTTCCGATGGATTCAGGTATACCTTCAAAATTTCCACCTGATATATAAAGACTTTTCAGGTTTGGATATTTATCAAAGGAATCAGAGATTTTAGTAGGACCATATGAGAAAATTCTTAATTCCTTTATTGTTTTTAATTCCTTCTTTGCCTCTGGGAAAAGTTTATTATCTTCACTTATATGCATATAGAGTTTTTTAAGATTTTTCAAGTTATAAATTGGGAAGGGCAGTCTTTCACTTTTATATTTATCGAATAACAATTCTAGTTCGATTATCTTCCCATTTTTTACGGAATAATGACCTAGATAGCCGTCATTATTCATTTTTCGAAGGTCTTCGAGATGTTTCACAAGTCCAAAGTTGTTTAATGTTAACACTTCAATTTCTTCTAAGGCTTTTGCTTCTTCTGGTTTTAGAATTCCATAATATAATTCTTCGCTTGTTAGAAGTTTTAAATAATTCTCTTCGAGAAACATTTCTAACACGTTTGAGGAATCACTTTTTAGACGTTTCACTAATTCTTCTTTAAACCTAAGTCTAGCTTTATTATCGCCACTATCAGCTAACTTTTTAAGCAATGGAAAAGCTAATTTACTATGTAGTAATCTTGTATCATACTCATTTTCTACCCAAGCTTGAATATTACTACAATGTCCCCAAAATTCTTCTTCTGGAGTTATTCCTATTTCTTCTAACTCAAGTTCTTTTTGCTCTAATTTAGAATTATATTTTACTTGAAAATCATCTATAGACTTTGAATTTTCTTGTATTTCAGTGTTTTGAGGGATAATTAACAATAAGTATTTACATTGCATAAAAACTTTCTCATTAATGAAAATAGAAGTCTTTTCTCCTTCTAATCTAAGCTTTATCCTTTTATTTATCTTAAATTCTCTCATTTCATTAATTTCATAGCAATCCTTCTTTTTATATTTTAGGAGTAATTCAATTTTCCATTAAGTCAATAATTTTTTATAGAATTTACAAAGGTAGCTAATTTCGATCTACATTAAGATTTAACAATTAAATTTAAAAACTTTCGAAGTTATAATAAATATTAATTAAAAGAATTTTCAAATACTATCGCGACACTTCTGTGAAGTAGTTTTTGATTAGCTCCTCCACCGAATTGCTTTCTACCAATGTCTCCTATAATATCTGTATCGTTAAATGAGAATCTTAAAAAATTTATTAATAAACTTGTCAATAAGAATCAATATGAAAATAAATCGAAATTAATTAGAGACGCTTTATTACGCTTAATGTCAACAGAAGAAATCTCCGCCAGTCTTGATGGGTCAAGTGAGCTAATACCTTTAACAAAAAACATAATTGGAAATATGATTATTGTTACTCCTAATGATTATAATATTCAGAAAAAATTAAACAGAATAGAAAGTGAATATAAGGACCAAATTATAAGTAAAAACCAAAATTTTGTTAATCCACATTTTATAACTTTCATGGTTTTTGATGGAAGTCTTCATGATTTCCAAAATCTTGTTGTTAAAATAAACAGTATTGAAGAAATAAAGAATTTTCGATATTTAATTATAAATTAAGTACTCTTTATCTTTACGAGATAATAAAAGTTATTTTATGAAATTTTTGTATTAGATTAATTGACTTTAGTGAAATTCTCATGGGAAAAAATAAATATGGAAAAGGATTCCAGAAGGGAACACAATCTAATGGAAGCGGTTCAAAACAAGGAGGGGATCCTATTCATGCGGGAAAAATTAAAGCAAGCCACATTTTAGTGGAGAAGTTTAGTAAAGCGCAAGAACTTTATGAAGATTTAAAAGCAGGAGGAATATTTGAACAGTTAGCAATGCAATATTCCACATGTCCAAGTAAGAAAAAAGGCGGCAATTTAGGTGAATTCGCTAAAGGAGATATGGTAGCTGAATTTTGGAATGCGAGTGCTCACCTAAAAATTGGTGAAATTTCACAACCTGTAAAATCTAAGTTTGGATATCATATTATTAAACGTACGGGATAAGTTTATTATTTCTAAAAAGAAAATAGCGGATAGCGGATTCGAACCGCTGTCTCGGGATTCAGAGTCCCAAATGCTTGACCTCTACACCAATCCGCTAAATTTATTATATTCCAAGGGATTAGACTGTATTTAATAAAATCTATTGTAATTAATTCTTTACTATTTAAAATTTCTAAAAAACTTTACCTTAGATTTGATATCTGGCGTTATTTTATTATAATTCTTAATTAAAAGGAATTTTTAATTAATAAAAAAATTAGGATAAATTTTTATTTACTAAGTACTATATTATAACTTGGACCACACCATATCATTGGAGGACTTAAAAAGATATCAGTTTTAAAAACCTAATTTTTAATAACCCCGTGTGACTGAAAAAAAACCCCGTATAAACTGAAAATACTTTTTTATTATATTCCTCCACGGTGTGATCCACCCTTTTTAAATTAAATATCAATATAATATTGATATAATATGTTTACGAAAGTAAATCTAAAGTATAAAAACAGGATTCATTTATTTTTTTGAAAAAGTTCGTATATATCATTAAAATATTTATCAGACATGCCTGCGATATAATCTCTCGCTATTAAGGTTAGTTGCTTACTCTTTTTGAGAGGTTTAAAATAGGTACTATAATTCTGATTATCTATATATTCTATATGATCTTTAAAAATAGGAGACCTATAATTATTTGTTTCTAAATCTTTTAAAGATTTTTCAAAGATGAGTTCAAATTTTGCTTTTAATTTATCTAAGAATGTTTTATCTGAAGAATTTTTTTTAAGTAGGTCTCTTCTAACATATATCATCTTATAATTAAATGCCTTTAATTCCTTTAAAGCTTCAAAAATTTCAGTACTATAGCCAATCTCATCAGTATCTAAGCTGTAGTTTAATAAATCAGTAATAAGGGTATCTATTATCTTTGGATTTGTATCTCCAAGAACATTCTTACAATTTTCTGGAATATCTTTTCTCTTAATAAATTTCAATAGTATTGCATCTTCAATATCTCTTCCAATATAGCTAATTGTATCAGCAAATCTAGTGACAATAGCTTCATACGACATCGGGATTCTCTTAATTTTATTCTCATTAAAGCAATCTTCATATTCTCTGAAATGATCTTCCCATGTTTTACCATTTCTTTTAATTGGCTTTAATTTCTGTTCATTTACTTCTCCATCATGGCAAAGTATTCCATCAAGAACTTGCAAGCTCAAGTTTAGTCCTTTCGCTGGTTTTTCTGGAAATCTTCTTTCAAGGTAGGAAAGCCATCGTACACCTTGAGCGTTATGACTAAAACTTCCCATATTATAATTTCTGCTAATATCATTAAGTATTTCTTCACCTAAATGTCCAAATGGAGAATGACCAATATCGTGACCTAAGGCAATTGCTTCAATAAGATCTGTATTAAGTCTTAAAACTCGCCCAATTTGGCGAGCCATTCTTGAAACTATATGAACATGAAGCGAACGATGAGTGATATTAGCATTATTTACATTGAAAAAAACCTGAGATTTATCAATATAGCGAGCATAAGCTTTTGAATGGACAATACGATCTACATCTCTAAAAAAGGGAGGTCGGATATCTACACTTGTTTCTTCATAGAACCTGATTGATTCTGAATCAAATATACCATAAATTCCTACATTAACATCTCTTTTCATCCGTGTTTGTAAAAAATCTATCAATTGTTTATCCATTGTTTTAAAACCCAAAGTTCAATGTTTATATCTTCGATGGTATTGATATAAGATTAGATAGGCTATTATAAAGATTTTACTTATATTACAAATTAAAATTTAAATTTTGATTTAATTTTAGGAGTTCTATCTTTAGAAATTAGAAATGTATAAATAAATTCAACCAAATTTTATTTCGATTGCCCCATATGGACAACACTCCTTGCATTTTAAGCAGTAATTGCATTCCCCTTTACCAGTAAAAAATTCGAATGGTTCATCTAATATTCTTATTTGTTTTGGGCATTCTTTTTCGCATATTCCACAATCAGTTCGTCCAACACATCTTACAGGACTCCGAGATAACTTCAAAAAGGAATACTCGCTAATTGCAGAAGATACTGCGGCAAATGGGCAAAAGTATCTACAATAAACTCGAGGATACCATACCGACGCAATTATAAGAACCAAATAGAAGATTGAGATGAAAAAAACTAAAAGATTGGAAAAAATCGGTGCCAAACTATTAGTTTGAAAAATTTCACGAATCATATTTGGAAAGAAAACAAAAATATATTCTGCTAAAGAAAAAAAAGAAAGTGGTTTATTCCCTAAAGTACCTAGATTCGCTCTATAATCAATATAAAATGATACACTTGTAGTTGCTGTAATTCCTAGTGGAATAAGTACAATAACTAAAAAAATCACTATTACATACTTAATTTTCAATAATGATTTATGTGTACTTGGTTTTATTGTCTTTTTTTTTGTTGGAATTGCAGCACAGGCATCTTGAATTGTTCCTATAGGACATATCCATCCGCAAAAGAATCTACTTGTCAATAATATTATTAATATTAAAATTCCTATTAGAAAAATTGGAATTATTCCTTCTGTAATAGAAAAGAAAATATATTCTAGCATTCCTGTGCCATGTGAAAGCGGATTTCTGGGGGAATTCAAAATTGGAAGCACTTTCAGTACCCCCTCTAATCCAATCAAATTAATAGAAAAGATTAATTCCAAAATAACATAATTAATAAGGAGAAATGCGAAAATCTGAACAATTCGTCTAAATATAGTTATCAAATGATTTCTTAACTTGAAGTTTTTTAAATCCAAAAATTACCACTGAGCACTCTTTTTCTTAAAAAGATTAATTAATACTGTTTAAAAAAATTAATTTTTCTCGGAAAAAACAAAATAAAAGAAATTGAAGTTCAGTGAAATATACTCATTAATTTGGAATTCATACGTAATCCAATATTAAATGTTGTTTCCTATAGAATAAAAGAGTTTTTAGATATTTAAATCATATCTCCTAGTAGGTTTACTGCTATGTTGGAATTTTACTTAAGAAAGAGAGTTTCCAGATTCTTAGGACTTTTTGTTGATTTTCTAAGTTTTTTGTGAATCATAGTTGAAAGACTTATACATTTACTTTCTTCTCCGTGATTTACTATAACTGTCTTAGGGCGTGGTTGGATTCTCCTCAAGAATTGGGAGATTTGGCTTCGGGACGAATGACCCGAAAAACCTTCTAATGTGAATACCTTTAAATTCAATCTTACTAACTGTGTTCTCCCTTTCGCATCCACATATTGGAATTCTCGGAATCCGCGTTGAATACGTGAGCCCAATGTTCCACTAACTTGATATGATACAAAAATCAATGAATTATTAGCATCATTTGCGAGACTTCTTAAATATTGCACAGATGGGCCTCCAATTAGCATACCACTGGTAGCCATAATGATGCAAGGTCCTCCTTTAATAATGTCTAGTCTTTCTTCTTGAGCGGATACTGTCTCGAAATAATCACTTAGAAATGGATTCTTTCCCTGATGTAAGATTTTTTCTCTTAAATCACTACTCAGGAAATCCGGATTAGCAGTATGGATAGCAGTAGCTTCACTAATTAATCCATCGATAAAAATAGGTACTTTATCAATAAAACCTTTTGAAATATATTCTTCTAAGACTATTAATAATTCTTGAGCCCTCCCAACCGCTAAAACAGGAATTAGAACTTTTCCTCCTCTTTTTAGAGTTGAATTCAAAATCTGTTTAAGTTCTTTTTCAGATTCTTGTCTACTAGGAATACGATCTTGAGGTCCACCATATGTAGATTCAATTAAAAGACTTTCTACTCTTGGAAATTTAACTGCAGCTTTTTCTAAAAGCCGGGTTTTTTGATATTTAAAATCGCCTGTATACACAAAATTATAATCTCCTTTTCCAAAGTGAAGATGAACCATTGATGATCCTAAAATATGCCCCGAATTATGAAGTGTTAACTTAATATCTGGTGCAATATCTGTTACCTTTCCCCAAGAAAGAGGAATTGTATGAAGTACAGTTGATTTTACATCTCTTTTTGAATATGGTGATGGTATTCCTTCTTTTTCACAAATTTGAATAAAATCTAATTGTAACATTGTTGAAAGATTACGTGTGGGTAATGTACAATAAACTGGACCACGATATCCATATTTATATAGAAATGGTACAAGTCCACAGTGATCTAAATGAGCATGTGAAATTATTACTGCATCGAGATCTCTTACTGAAAATTCAGGCACATCGAAGTATGGAAATTTATCATTCGGATTCCCTACATTTAATCCGCAATCTAATAGCACATTACTATCCCTAGTTTGTATTAATATACAGGATCTTCCTACTTCTCTAAAACCACCTAAAGCATGCAACCTAATATTTAAATCTCTAAAGAGAGCTGGTCTATGAATTCTTTTCCCAATTTCTAATAAAATATCTTTTTGAGTTTGGCGTTCTTTTGTAAGCATTCCTCTAATTAATTGTATAGTTCTTGATGCTAATGGAGGAGTACGTATAGTTTTAGGCTGCCAAAATGTATTGGTTCTTATCTCTTTTAGATTAGAGCCTTTTTTGCCAATAACGAGACCTGGTTTCCCAGATTCTATTATTACTTCGCCTCTTGTATGATCAAATTCAATAGCGGAAATCTCAGCATCTTCATTAATTAAATTTCTAATGTAAGCCTCGGTTTCGGCGGGATCTTTACGCTTTTCTACATTCCATCGAAAAACAACACGTTTTCGCATGGTTTTTGCTAAATCTTTTAATACTGTTGAACTTTCAGTGGCTTCTACATCTGAATTTTCTGAATATACAGCAATTTCAGGACCCTCAAATTCAATCTTTTTGACATTAATATCTGGTGGTAGATTTTGGGTAATTTCCTCTTTAATTCGCTCCAATTCACTTTCGAAACTCATAAATCTTCATTATTATAGTTATTTAGTTTTTCTATTTAATACTTAATTTTTATAGGTACTTTGTGAAATTTAGATTCTATCTTCTTGGTATTATTATTCGATTCTCCTTTTAAAATGACTCTATATTGGTCAATTAATTAATAACACTCGAAATTTCATGTATATGTAAATATCGTTTTTTAATCTGTAAATGCTAATTTTTAATAAATAGTATTACATTCTCTTAAAATATAGTTTATGTTCAGAAGAGAATAATTTTTAGAATGAAATATTACTAAATTTCTAAGATAAATATAAATTGATAAAATAAAAACATTTTCATTATAGTATATCTAAAAAATTATTAAATATTCTTTTTCTAACTCTTTCCTATTAAATAATAGCATGGATGATCGCAAGATATCTAGGTGATGTGCGGTGTCGTTTGGTCTAATTGTAATTGGGGAAAAAAATGAACATGAATATGATAATTACAATGAATAAATATAAAACTTCATAGTGGATAATTTTTAAGATTGTGTCCACAATTAATGCAATACTGTTGATTAGCTTCAGCAATCTTTTCGCCACAAGAAGGGCAAAATTTTAAGGAATGTGGAGCGTACGTATTCACTTGAGTCTCTATAGTTGATTTTATAGGGGGTACCGGTTCTTGTGGTCTTTTTAGGTTAGTTTTTACTGCAGCATATCCAATTAATGTTACTACTGCTCCCAAAAAAGGGGCAATTACACCAAACCCTGGTCCCATAAAATCCCAAAAACTTGCTCCAGTAGAAATTTGTGAATAGACTTCAAAACCTATTATCCAAATAAGAGCACCTATGATTAATATGATTGATGGTACAACCCCTTTCTGTTTGGCAAATCCTAATTTTCTGCTTGTATTCGCACTGGAAAATAATCCTATAACACCAATGAGGACTACCAAAGTAGCGATAATGGAGATTGTGAGTTCAATAGGATCTCCCGTAATTCGAGTCGTAGTAAAATACCCTTCGTAAATATCCCAAATCCGAACAGAAAATAGGCCCCACAACCAAATTTGTGCAGAGGTTCCGAAAATATAAGTAGATAGAGTTGCTGCAGGAGTCAGTAACCCAATAAACGCTAATAATCCCCCAAAAAGAGGAGTTATCCATATATATTGCATATTATCCTTTCTCTCGCTCATATCTAATCTCTTATAAATTATAATAATTTTTGCCTTACTTTTATGTAAGATTTATTCAGTTATAAATTTTAAATACTTTTAGTTTTGTAATATACTAAAACAATCATCACAACATAATTTTCTCATAGCATTTATATCAATAAATTCTCACTCCCCTCATAAATAAAGAACCAACATTTCATATCTTTCATAAACTAGTTTTTTAATGCCAAGGAAATGGAATCTAAATAAGTTAAAATAGCTTATAATGTAGAGTTAAATCATACCAATAATCTTAAGTATAACCGACCTATAAATCCTGATAAACATACATGGCTGTGTAAACATGGTAAGAAACCAGTATTTTATAACAAATATGAGAACTTTTTCAAACATCGGAAGTTAAAAACGAATGATTTTGAGCCTGAGACATCTAAGCATAAAACAATGAAAGAATGGTGCTACAAAAAATTTTCATTATACAACTCGATAACCATAACCATAAGAAAAAAAGAATACTGGTTTGGTATTCAAGTCAAAGATGTGTATTTCGATTTACACCCTCTTCTTGATTTTTTTTTTCTAAATCTGCATCAGAAATTACTTCTAGAATTTCTTCTTTTTAAAAGCTTTTAGAAGAATACACTGTTTTATAAGGAATTATTTCTTTATTCTTTTAGGATTAAAATGAAAAGGGTTGTAAGTATAGGAGCAATTGCCTCTGGTTCGGGCTCAAATTTTGAAGCAATAGTTAATGCATGTGAAACAGGGATTTTAAAAGATAAAGCAACAGTAGAAGTACTAATTTGTAATAAAGCTGGAGCTTATTGTATGAAAAGAGCTAAAAACCATAATATCCCTTCTGTATTAATTGAATCAGACAAATATAGAGGAACAAGAGAGGAATTTGACCGAAAAATGATAGATATACTAGAGGAATACAGATGTGAACTCATCGTGCTTGTTGGTTACATGCGTTTTGTGAGTGAAATGTTCTTAAAGCATTTTAAAGGGAACATAATGAACATACACCCAGCCCTTCTTCCTAGCTTTAAAGGCATGCATGCCCATGAAGACGCATTGGCTTATGGGGTTAAAGTTTCGGGTGTTACTGTCCATTTTGTTGATACTCATGAAGATCATGGTCCAATTATCATTCAACATGCAGTTCCAGTTTATGATACTGATACAAAAGAGACTCTTGCCCCTAGGATCTTGGAATGGGAGCATAAAGCATTTCCTAAAGCAATCGAGCTGTTTTGTGATGGGAGATTACATATTGATGGAAGAATAGTACGAATTAATGGTGAAGTTAAATTGTAATAATAACTTGGTATAATCAGAAATATTTTTGAATGCTATTTAGTCGCGACGTGAAGATCTAGATGAAATTGATGACGATGATGAGCTAATTATAAAGGAAATTCTTATTAATGGTGAAATTAAATTATGAATGGGAAATGTGAAAAATGTGATATCTGACCCAACAGATTATTTCAACTTAAAAGTTGTACATAAGATGACGAAGATCTTGAGTTATGAAAATCCATTTCCCGTTATTCTCCATCCATAGAAATCTTAATCAGAATAATTATAATCCTAAATAACATTATAGTAAAACATCTAATTGGATCATGCCTCGTCGAAAAGAAATCTCAGAAATATTGAATTTAATGGAGAAAACTCAGAATATAAGAAATTTTGGTCTAGTGGGTCATATTGACCACGGAAAAACCACTCTTTCTGACTCTCTACTAAGTGAAGCAGGATTTTTATCACCAGATTTGGCAGGTGAAGCACGCGCTTTGGATTTCCTTGAAGAGGAACAAAGACGAGGTATCACCATGAAATCTGCAAACATATCTTTATATTATGAGAAATCTCTTGAAGGTCATGACCCATTTCTTATTAATTTAGTAGATACACCAGGGCACTTGGATTTCAGTGGAAAAGTAACTCGTGCATTGAGGTTAGTTGATGGTGTTGTTGTAGTAGTAGATGCTGTTGAGGAAGTAATTACACAATCTGAAACGGTAATTAAGCAAGCTCTCCAAGAAGGAGTTAAACCAGTATTATTCATTAATAAAATAGATCGTTTAATTAGAGAATTGAAGCTTTCTGATGAGGAGATTAAAAAAAAATATATAAGAATAATTAAATCATTTAACATCCTAATAGAAAGATATGCTGAACATCCATTCAATAAACGATGGAAGGTATCTCCCCTAGCAGGAAATGTGGCATTTGGTTCAGCACTTCATAAATGGGGGTTTACTTTAAATATTTTAGAAAAAAGTGCGATAAAGTTTAAAGATATTAGAGAAAGATATAAGAAGGAAACCTATACAAAAGAATCTTATGCTGATTTATCTAAATATCTTCCAATTCATAGAGCAATATTGGAAATGGTTGTCGATCATTTACCAAATCCAAAAGAAGCGCAAAAATATAGAATTGAAAGGATATGGGATGGGGATATTAATACTGAATTAGGAAAAGCTATGGTTAATTGTGATCCTAATGGTCCTTTTATAGTTTGTTTAAGTAAAGTACAAGTAGATAAACATGGTTTAATCTCAACAGGAAGGATCTTCTCGGGGAGCTGTACAAATAAAAAGGAGATCTTTCTTTTAAATGAAAATAGTTATGATAGAATTCAAAGAATTGCCATCTTTATGGGACAGAGAAGGGAACAAGTAGAAAAAATACCTGTAGGAAATATATTAGCGATAGAAGGGCTCAAAAGGGTAAAAAGTGGGGAGACAATAATAGATAGTAATAGTATTGATGGAATGGTACCATTCGAAAGTGTGAAATATATCACAACGCCCGTTGTGACTGTCTCCATTGAACCAGAATATCTAAGAGACCTTGATAAAATGAAAGAATTAATTGAGAATATATTAATTGAAGATCCAAATTTAAGATTCGAAATTAATGAAGAAAATGGAGAATTCTTATTATCTGGGATGGGCCCATTACATCTTGAAGTTACAGTTAATGAAATTGGAAAAAGAGGAGTAAATGTATCCACTTCAGCACCTAGAGCAGTATTTAAAGAATCTTGCCGCAAAAATTCTTCATTAATTTCAGTAAACTCTCCTAATAGTTTAGGATCTCTTAAATTGAAAATTGAAAGATTAGATGACAAAACAGTGCGATTTTTTCGAAATATTGATTACAAAACAATAAAACCTCTTAGTAAATTAAAAGAAATATTGATTGAAAAAACCTCTTTAAATGAAGAAGAAATCGAAAATTTCTTGATGTGTGATTATGACCAAAACATATTAATTTACAAGGGTGATTTTGAGTTAATTGACTTTTATAAAAATATAATTTTTGAAATTTTTGAGAAAATACATTTAAACGGTCCACTATGTTCTGAAAAACTTACAGAAATTAAGATAACTGTTGATTCTTTAGATATTGAAAAGATCTCTCAAGAAAATATATTTAACGAATTATCAGTAATGTTCTATGAAGCGATAAAAGCAGGATTAACTGAGGCCGAATTAATTCTATTAGAACCAATTTATCACACAATCATCCAACTTCCTCCAGAGTATGTTAAGAATACACTTACTTTACTTTCAAAATATTCTGCAAAGATTAATAGCATTGACCAAGACAAGGAGTATCAAGCAGTTATTGAGATCCTAATGCCCGTGAGACATTCAATTAAATTTGCTGAAGAAATCCGGTCAACTACATCTGGAAGAGCATTTTGGCAGAATGAATTTTTCGCATTTATGGAGGTTCCAAAACACGAATCTCAAAAATTAATTCAAGAGATTAAGTTTTTTAAAGGGATATCTTGGTAAATGAATAAAAGTAATATTAGTTGATGATTTATGTTAGAAAATGGATGTTCACCTTTATATATCTTTCAGGACAAACTGAGCAATTTAAATCCAAATCTCTAAAATAGAGTAGATTTTATTAATGAGCAAAAATGTTCCTAACCAATTCCCGGGATTTTTCAAATGGAGCAAGATGTCCTTTCCAGTTCTTTAATATATTCTTAAACTGCTTTTCAAAAGATAAATTAAATGCTTCAACTCGATACTTAAATTCTTCTGATTCACCTGAAGAAATTAAAATGCTACCAACGTGCTCTCCATGAGCAAAGAATATTTTCTGTTTACCATGATCAATTTTTTTAATATGATCATTATTAGCAAGAATTTCTTGTAAAAGCGTATCAACAGCGGAAATAGCTACACCTGCCAAATCTGAATCCGATATTTCCATCATATGTATAAACATGAACTTATATAAAACATTAGAAGTCTTTAAATGAATAACAAATAACCGTTCCATTTTTGTTATCCATTTTAATTCTCTTAATGATGGAAGTTGTTTCCAAGACCTTTCCATTAAAAATCCTCCAATAGATATAAAAATTGAATTCAAAGCCAAAATCCAATCACCAAAAATATCTTTAAGAAAAATTAAAAAGATTGAATACCCTGCAATATATAATCCTATAAGGAATGTTAGATTAGGTTTAGATTTTTTTGTACGCCTTATTATTTCGAGAGATTTAAATAAATTTAAATACTGAAAGCATACAATGGATACTGGAAAAGCTAAAAATAGGATTGTAAACGTTTGTAAAACATAAGAGGAAAAACTGAGAGGAATTAGGATAGAAAGTCCTACTATCGAAATAATTGTTAGTGGAAAATTTAAAATCTTGATATTTCTATTATTATTTCTATTTATATAGTGATCTAATTCAGTAAAAATTACAAATGAAAACATACCACTAAGCAAAATTATTACAGAAACAAAATAAAATAAAGGAAAAGCAAAAAATTCACTGTAAAATCTTGTCAATGATACTATAAATACATAAGATCCAAATGTTATCATCATTAAAGAAAAACCTGTTGTAGCGGATATCCATTTAGTTTCCTTTATTCTAATCGATGCCTTATAACCTAAATCTATAATTATGAATGCAGAAAAAAATCTTATAAAGAAGAGAATATCTTCTAGAGGCCCTGAAAAGAATAACTGAAAAATTATAATAACCTCTCCCTTTAGAAAAGCTTCAATTTAATAATTTTAGTTCTATTTTTTCTACTAATTTAGATAATTCATCTGTTTTAAGATCTTCTGAAACTAATATAATGTGTTTTAAATTATCAAAGAATTGTTCAATTATTTTAATATAGATATATATTATATCGTCTATAATAACAGTGAAATTTTGAGGAACTGGATTCGAAAATGAAATTAAACTATCATCTTCATATTGCTCTTTAAGATAACCAATCAATTTAATTATTAATTTATGAGAATTATTTATATAATTAATATTAAAATCTTTAATTTTGGATTGAACTATGATATTATTATTTTTACTATTTAAGTAACATAAGGTTTTAGGATAATCCACTAAAAACTCATCTACTATTCTTTTCAAATGAAATGTTTCCTTTGAAAAGTTACTAAAAATCTCTGAGAACGCATTATGAATAGAAAATAAAAATTTTGGCATAATACTTGTAAAATATAAATCTAAATTCTCTAACAATCCCAAAAATTGATGTATATTCCTTTCTAATTCTTTAAGGTTTTCTCTTTTTTTTTCTGTCATTAAATCAATTTTATGGAAAAAAATTACAATTTTAGAGTGTGATTCTTTTACTCTGGCATTTTGAATAACTTTCAAAATATCATCTTTTATTTCATGAGGGTTCTCTAACCATTTCAGATAGTCAAAAACATAAATAATAATATTAGTCCCTTCGAAAATTCTTTTTCTATCAATTTCATCTTCGATTAAAGAATCTAACTCTTGTCCAGATACATCAATCAACCCTAAATTGATATCATATAAGGAAAATATAGAATGTGAAATACCACGAGTGGGTTCTAAGGGATTAATCAGTAGATCTTCTGATTTTTTGCCTTTAAATATTATATTTTTTATACTTGATTTTCCCGTATTTGCTCTTCCTAATATTGATATTTTCTTTTTTATTAATTCCATTTTTACTAAAGTAATTGATTTGCTTTAATTAGTTCAATTGAGTGAAATTTTATTTTATGTAGTTTATCAATAGTATATTTCTAGAATGTATTTTCTTTATAACTTTTATGGAGTATTTTATCAAGGATTTTTTTTTTTGAAAAACAAGTTTGAATCAATGATTAAATTATTTACATTTGAAAAATAATCTTTAATGCTTCAATATCAATTAGGTTATCTTCATGTTCTTCATATTTTGAGTGCGATAGAACTTATTCATCTAAATTTAATTTCATTTTGAGATTAACTATACGGATAATCTCTCCTCGATAATTATAGATTCCATCTATGTAAACCAAGATTTCTGGTAATTCTCTTATTTGATCTGCTTGAACCATTTCTTTTAGATCATAAGAATCAACGATAAATTCTTCCCGGATTGACTTGGAAAGAAAGAAGGGATATTGCTCATTTTCTTTATTTTCTTGCGTCTCAGATAGTTTTACTTACCTCTCTTCTTTAAATTATAAAATATTGGTTAATAATATTTTCAAATTCATTAAATGGATTAATATCTCCATAAAATTCTTTTAAATAATCTCGATATTGATAAATAAATTCGTCCACAATGAAAATTATCTATAGGAATTATTGAATTTCCTTGCTTTTTAATAATAATTTCATTTTTATAAAGCGTGATAATGTTTTGTATTAGGGGCACTCCTATCCCTTTTTGGGAAAAAATATTAAAAATCCCCCCATTTTTAATATTAAGGATATTAATTAAAGCATAACCAAGCATTTGTAATTTTCTCGAGTTATTAATAATATTTTGAGTATTATTCATAGCGATCATATTTATTTAACACGGACTTTTTGTACATTTAATGTTTATGAATTATAATTATGTTATTTAATAATATAGAAACCTTAATGCAAAAAAATTTACACCATTTTATTTCTTTTGATACAAAATATTAACCTTTCTTTAATTTGTTAGTATTTTCCTCAATTATGAATAAAAAAGTTCATATGAAACAAAACATTTAAAGTTTTGTTATAAGAAAATTGTTGCCTTAATTTAAAGCACAATTTTTTTTATCATTTGAAAAAAGCGAATTATTATTTATTAACAAGGATTTATACGAATTTTTAAAAAAAACTTTATAATTTTTTAAAATATTCAGATACATAATTATAAAAGAATTACATAAATATTAGATTTTTGAGTGTTAAACTTCATTTAAAGATCTTTTATTTACATACAAATTAAATATTTGAACGCAATATTGTTAGCATTGAAACCATAGATATAATATCAAAAAACCAATATCATTAATTATTTTGCCACAAAAATTGTTTTAAATTATTTAACTAATTATTTTTGTTGACAAGTATCATTTTTTAAAAATTTTAAAATGCGCTCGCCGGGAATTGAACCCGGGTCGCGAGGTTGGGAACCTAGCATACTTACCACTATACTACGAGCGCAAATTTTTATAAACGTTCCATGAATTAAGTTTTACCACAAAAATATATATAACAATAATTTGGGTTAACAATTAAAACTTTTTATAAGACTAGCTGTTAATTTAATTCGTACCAGTATATTGTTAAATGTTATTTAATTTTTCGAAATCCTTATTATTTTTTTCATTTTATTTTTAATATTAAAGATTATTTCAGCAATTATGTAGCATAAATCCTTTAATTCAGAATAAAATTCTAATATACCATTTTAATAAGTAATTATGGAGAAAGTTGATCATTTTATCGAAAAATTCAACAATGTTATTCCAGTAAGCCTATTTGGACTATTTTCGATCTTTTCTGGTATCTTAGGAGATATTATTGCACGTGTAATGTTTCCTGAATACAATTTTATGGAAATGGCAGTAAGTGCATTATGTTTAGGACCTGGAGGCATTTTTTTTAATCTTGGAAATATTTTTTCTGGTATATTCGCCTTGATTTTTGTAAATTATCTTAGGACGACTTTCAATAAAAATGAGAATAATTTTAAACTGATCATTGGAGCTAATATCTGTGCTAATATTGCTTGTATAAGTTTTATATTTTTAGGCGTGTTTTGTGGCTCTAATATAATAATTCAGTATCTACATGGTACATCGGCATTAATAAGTTGGGGATTCGGATTTTGCTATATTACTATGTACAATATTTTAATAATACAAGATTCAAAGTATTCAAAGTATCTTGGTTATTTTGGTTTTTTTGTTTCTTTTGCCTTTGCTTTGTTAGTTATCCTATTTTTTTTACACTTATTTCCTGTTTTAAGGTTTATAATGGAAGTATTACCTCTAATTGAGTGGATTGGAACAGGCGCGGTAATTCTTTGGTATTTCTTTATTCCTACTTATATGCTTTATAAGAAAATTTAGTCAAATCGATAAAAACTTCTCTTTCTAATATTGGAGTGTGTAAATTATAAAGAAAATTTTTATTAAGTAAAACATGTAGGGAAAATAATATGGAGAAAATAAATGATTTCTTTGACAAACTTTTCAATATTATCCCGGGGTATATTTTTGGATTGATTGGATTTACCGCAGGGTTTCTAGGCAATACTTTAGCGTTAATTTTTACGCCAGAATATAAAATGTGGAAATATTCTATAAGTGTTTTAGGGGATTTAACGGGTGGAATATATTTAAGAACAGGATTTATAATCTCAGGGTTATTAACTATCCTATTTTATATTTACCTAGGAAAAACTTTAAAGGATGATAATGTTAATGAAAGTCTAAGAAAGAGTGCTATTTTCGCTGGAATTTTCTCCTCTATTTGTGTTACACTTACTGGTGCTTTTTCTGGTGTTAACGATTTTATTAAGTTTTTACATGGGAACTTTGCAACACTTAGTTGGTTTGGACATACAGCAGTATTTATACTTTTTAGTTTGGCTATGTTAAAAAATCCTAAGTTCTCTAAAGTTCCTGTATATATTGGTTATATAATTGCGGGAATTTTTATTGTATATCTAATTCCATTTCTTATAACAAATTTCTGTAATTATTTCAGAGAGATCTGCTATTCATTTGGGCAAATAATATATACAATTATGCCAGTATTTGAGTGGGTTGTGTATTTTTCTATCTTATCTTGGATTTTGTGTACCTCCAGTTATATGTTATACAATAAGATTTAATTAGTACTATTGCGTATTGTATTCAATGAAATTGCACTTGTGAATATATTATGGAACAGGTTGAGTTTGAAAAAAATATTAAGATTGATAAGAAAGATGCTCTAATAATTGTAGATATGCAAAACGATTTCATTCCCGGAGGGTCTCTACCAGTTGATGAAGGAGATTTAATTATAAATGGAATTAATGACGTAGCTAAATTATTTAAAAAAAATGGATCACAAGTGGTGTTAACTCAGGACTGGCATCCAAAAAAACATTTATCTTTTGCAAGTAATCATCCTGGAAAATCTCCAGGTGATGAATATATATCTGATAATGGATCTATAGGCCCAATCTTATGGCCAGATCATTGTATTCAAGGTACTAAGGGAGCAAAGTTCCATAAGGATTTAAAAGTTGATTTGGCTGATACCGTAATTAAAAAAGGAATGAATCAGAATGTTGATAGTTATTCTGGATTCCAAGATAATGACAAGAAATCTGAAACAGGTTTAAGAGAATATTTAAACTCAAAAAAAATCAAAAGAATTTTTATATGTGGTTTAGCATTAGATTATTGTTGCTATTATACAGCTTTGGATGGTTTTAACTTTGGTTATAAAGCCTATTTTTTAGTAGATCTGACTAGAGGTGTTGATTTGCCAGAAGGAAATATTAAAACTGCTCTAGAAACTATGAAAAAGACGGGAATTAAATTCGTAAACAATGAGAGTTTTAAGTAATAAAAATAGTTATTTTACATCTATCTTTTCATCCATATAATGAAAAATGAATTTCATTATAAATCAATATTAATAGTTTGTAGTGTAAACACGGCTAGAAGTTGTATGGCTGAGGGATTTTTAAAAGATTTTTTCTTAAAATATAATTTAGATATTAAAGTAAATTCATGTGGTATATCATCACATGCTAGAGATGGTATGTTGATATCAATGGATGCAAGAATGGCTATGGAAGAGGTAGGAATTAAATTATCAGAAAAATCTTTCTCAATCGATTTGAAAAAACATCCTGAAATTATTGAAGATGTTGATCTGATTCTTACATTGACTGGTAAACATAAAGAAGAAATCTATGAATTTTTTAATATAGATAACAAAGAAATATTAACAATCAAAGAATTTGCTGGAGAAAATGGTGATATTGAAGATCCGTCAATGAAAGAACTTGAGGGATTTAGAGAAGCGCGTAATGAGATTATTGAATATTTAATGAAAGGATTAAACAGATTTGAGATTTAAAAAATGATTGAATATGTAATTATTGCACTATTACAAGGCATTTTTGAATGGCTCCCTATATCATCAAGTGGTCAGACATTTATTATATCCATGAATTTATTTGGTATTTCTGCCGAAAAGGCATACAGCCTTGCAATCTGGTTACATTTAGGTACTACTTTTGCTGTATTATTAAAATTTAGAATTGATTTTGTTAAAATATTTAAAAGTTTTTTACCAAAAACGTACATCGTGGATGAGATCGACATTAAAAAAAGAAATTGGCTAATTTATGCTACGATTGGAACCGCAATTACAGCCCTACCTCTCTATTTTATATTTAAAATAGTTATTTCAGGAGCATTTACCGCTATCCAAGGAGACTTAATAACACTAATTATTTCAGGATTATTAATTATTACTGGTGTTATTTTACTTAAAACACGAAAAATCTATGGAAAAAGTACTCTTGAAGATACTCTCCCAATTGAGATCACTAAAGATAGTTTTTTAGTGGGTCTAGTTCAAGGTGTCTCAATTTTACCTGGGATTTCCCGTTCAGGAGTCACCGTATCTTCAGTTTTGTTTGAAAATTACAACCAAGACACCGCGTTAAGGTTAAGCTTTTTAATGTCAGTACCAGTTGCTATTGCATCAATAATAGTTGATATTATTTTTGGAGAAGGTTCAGTTTTCGGATTAATAGATCCATTTTTAATCATTTTAATGACAATTATAAGTTTTTTAATAGGTTATATAACCATTGAAATTTTACTCCGTGTAGCTCAGAAAATTAGTTTTGGGTATTTTTGTATTTCTTACGGAGTTATCGCATACTTAATTATAATTCCCTTTTTAATAATTCCTTAAAGAGTTAAAGCATAGTTTTCAATATAACTCATTAACTCTTTTTCAATATTGGGAATTCCTCTAAAACTGGGAAAATCATTTAAATCAATAAGGTAAAATTTATCTTGGTCTAAAGGTCTTACTAAATCAAATCCAAAAATCTTAAGATTTAGCTCTGTAGATAAAATTTTTGATAATTTATAGATATCTTCTGTAATTTCAAATTCCTCTCTTTCAAGCAATTCAACATCAATGTTTTCGGGTTTTTCTCTTAAATATTTATAAATAGGATTTTCCCTTTTAATACCGAAAACGCTATCACCTATTACATATACCTTTCTCTCAATACCATCACACTCGATAAATTCTTGAATATATACATCATAATACAGGAACTCCTTATATTTTTCGATAAATGTATCAACTTCATCGATATTTTGAACTAAAAAATTAAATCTATTATATTTATCATGTTGATAATGACTCTTAATAACTATGGGTAATTTGGGCAAAGTCCACTTCTTAAATAGAGATATATCTGATAAAGATTGATTCCATGATTTGGGGATTAAAAAATTTCTTAATTCCTTTTGATGGGTGTTTAATGCTTTCCTTAATGCAAAATCAAGAGCAATTTTGTTTTTACACGTCAAAATTGTATCTACATTATGTAAAGTTGGTATATTATATAATTTAGCGAAGTGTAATAAATCAATAGAACACTCATTTCTTACTTTTACAATAATTAGATCTGCACTTTTAAAGTACTTAGGCATATCAGAAAGGCAGAAAAACTCTTTTGTAGGATCATGGAGCAACAAATCAAATTTTTTTATCTTTTTTAATTTACTAATTAGCTTTTTAACCACTTCATGGTCTTGGTTTGCGGAAAATACTATTTTTTTGACCATAATTTCATATACTATTTATGTTATTTATGGATTAAAACTTCTTTTTTATTAAATTTATCAAACATTAAATTTAATTCTATTATATTAATTTCCTTATTGTAATTCCATGAACTTATTAACTCATTATCCACTTGAATTGAACTTGGTCTTTTTTCTGAGTAAATTAATAATTTAACAACTGTATCTCTTATGTTCTCGACTAAAAAGTTTAAGGAATCCTCGGTAGCATTAACTTGTATGATAAATTTTCCCGAACACGTAATAAATTTATCAGGACATCCAATTAAAGACATTCCATTTAACATGATAGGACAAATTATATAATATTTGTAACCATATCTTCTCAATCGACCTACTTCAATAAACTCATCAAATTTAATTCGATTTGAGACACCAGAATGATAATCGTATATAATATAATCATCTTTCTCAAATCCTAATTCTTTCAGTGTAAAAAATGTTTCTTTGACTCTTTTTGGCCAGATATTAGAAATTAGGATATAGCTCCAAGTTAAATTATTAATTTTGGTATATGTATCACAAATATAATATTTTTTATGTTTCTTAAACATTAAATCATTTGCGGTTAATGGCTTATCAGGTTTCAGTAATAATCCGTCATTTCTACATGTCTTTTTTAGAAGTGGCCAGTTAAGATTTTCTTTTTTATCTCCAGGAGCCATAACTCCAGCATTTAATATTTGATAAAGACATTTAAAATTGGGAAGTTTCTCACCAAATGGTCTAAATTTAACATTTTCCATTGTTCTTGAACGGAATACATCAGGATGAGAGTTAATTCCAATTGCATGAAATAAAATATTAGCCTGAGTAGAATGAATAAATCTATATGTTAAAGGCCATCTATGATTATAATCACCTGAACTCCGAGAAATATTAATATTTGTATGTTTTAAGCTATATAACAAGATTCCAGGAGTTTGCATACAATAGAATATATCGACTCCATTTTCCTTGGCAGCAATAGCCATATTGTTTAACCATTCTTCCTGACTATTAAAGTCTTCAGTTAAAATAGGCAAACTATCAATTTGGTTTTTCATCCAATCTTGTTCATAAACTTCAATCCCACTTTCTTTAGCCTGCTTCATCAACCATTGCCAGAATTCTTTTTTAAGGGGAATTGCCTGATTTTTATATGTTTCAAACTCAAATTTTTCAATGTAGGGGGATCTTGCATCCCAACGACGACTATGAGCAGTAATGGGTTTTTGAAATTTATCACGATAAAATGTTTTTAAGTCTGTAGTGAAAATTTTAGGATCTGTCTCCCAACGTAGAGTATTCCCATATAATCCCCCTCCCATTAATCGAACTAAAGGTCTAAATATTGTAGTAAAAGTTTTGTTCGTATGTTTTAGATACCACCAACTATCAAAATTATAATATCCTATTGGAATGTTGTTTTTATTAAAATATTCCTTGATTGCCAGCATTGTATCTTCATAATTCATTCCTTTTTCTGTATTATAATAGTAATAACCACCATTATCTGTCCAGAAACCCAAATAAGACGTTATAGTATTCGCATAAAGACTCTTACGCTTGGAATCGTGATATTTTAATAAAATATCTCCTAAACTCTTCATTGATTGGTTAATCCCTTTTCCAAAAAGTAGAATAAATGTCTGTGAAAATTTTTTTGGTATTTCTTTAATTTTCCCTTGAATACCACAATTTATTCTATTATTTTTATCTTTTGAGATTAACGTATTTAAAAAACCATCTAATGGTGATAATATAAAACAGTTTAAATCATCATCATAAAAAACTACTGGTGCTGATGTTGCACCAATCTTTTTTGAGGGAGGACAAAATATTTTGCTTCTATAGGTGAAAATTTTAGTATTTGGACTCCTATTTATAAATGAAGGAAAAGATGTGATAAGCTCAGAATATTCCCCTGAAGATGTATTTTCTAATCCATCTGGGATTGAAAGCTCAAAAGTAATAAAATTTTGGGTATTATAATGCTTAATTGATGTAATTACAGTTCTATCTTCATTTTCTAATTGGTATTCAATGTTGATATTTAAATAAATCCCTAATTTATCAGATCCATCAATTTTGTTAACAGAAATTAATTTGATTAATTTTGATTGGTTTTTGGATTGAATATCATTAGTATATTCATTAAAGTCATGTCTTACTTTTATAACTCCAGTAATTAATTCTCTTTCAGTACCAAATGAAATCGAAAATGTACCTTGATTCTTATTAAAATCTAATTGACATATGTTATTTTGGGTCGGAGATTGTATTAAATGCTTCTTTCTCTTGAAATCTTTGGAACTATATATATATGTAGCATTAAATTTTGGAGAAACAAATAGATTAAAAATCCAAGGTAAGAGTAAATATACGATAATAATAAATAACATTAAAAAGAGTACAATTAAAAGAATCAGATTTAAAGTATTAAAATTAAATTCTATTTAAATCACCAAAACTCCTAATTTTTATTATATCCTTTCTATATATTTACAAAAAATTGGATAATTTAATAAATTTAATTTAAAATTAGTTTTAAATAAAATTTTTCAAACTCGAATATCTAAAACATTATCAAAAAAATCTAACATATTTAGTTTAGATTAAAATCTCGATAAATTTTTCTAATGGTGATTTGGATTCAAAGCGATCACTCCTGAGATCGTCAAATAAGGTTAAAAGGAATTCTAATCCTAATGAGCTTAATTTTGGTTTTTTGTTCATTTGGTTTCTACCTCACTTTTGAGTTGTAAAAAATTCCATAAACGTTTGATTTTTTAATTTATAGATAATAGTTTCAAGATTTTTCTTGATATATTCAATATTGTCAAGGTCTTTGGTTGCTTCTAACAATCTTATTATTTCTGACATCTTCATTTTTTCTTATCACTTCTTTTTATTTTATTGATATTTTTTATTGTAAGAATACTCTGAAAGCATTCTTCTGATTTTATTTAGATTGGTATGATCTTTCATGAATGCATAGCAATCGTCAAGGGCGTTTCTGAAGGTGTTTCGCAAGGGGGCAACATGGCAAAACCTACCCGCAAACTCTCCCAGTGTGGCTTGGTATCCGTCTTTATTGCGATAATCAACACTGTGATCGAATTTGGAAAGATAAATAACTATTGGTTGGCTACTATCTTTATCCGATTCTAAAAACCATTCGTGCTTATGATTCATTCTCCTTAACCAACCTTGAGGCAAGAATTTAGGGATTAGTTTGATTTCAAGGGTTTTAGGGGTGGGATTTTTAGGAATTTCACAATAACAATCTAAAACTAGTCGTTCATTCTCATCTTGAAATTGGATAAATGTTAAACTGTGACAGTAAGGACAAATTATTTCAAATCGAAATTGCTTCCTGTACTTTTTCAAAATTTTGAAAATTTTCTTTGCAGGGATTGTAACAAATTTTTCTTTTTTCATTGTTCTCATTCTACCCCCTTTAATTCATCCTTAAAAGTTTCAGCGTCTTCATCAAAACACTCCTTAAAGTCGTCATAAGTTTCTATTAATTTCTCAATTGCGTATTGCTGAAGAATTTTCATATCCCATGAATCAACTACAATTTTAGCTAATCGTTTCATATTCTCTTCATTATAACTCATTTTTTTTATCACATCTTTTTATTATTTAGCTAATTTTCAATTCAAAAACACTAAAAATATGGTTATTTAATTCTATAACTAACTTCTTAATCTTTAGTAAATGAGATCTTGAAGTGTTCGTTGAATCCACGATTTTGATTAACTCGTTAAATCTCCGAATCTCCCTTTTGTATTCTAAATCTGAATTTTTGATCCATTCTAATAGTTCGATGGCTTGAAATGTATTTGTCTTCTGAAATTCATCAATGAGTTGATCGCATAGAAAATTTACTTTATTCCAAAATTCTTTTAATTCGGGAAAACGGACAATACTAAATTTTAAGTTTTTGTCATTCATTTTGCTCACTTCCTTTATTTTAATTTGTAATTTTAATAATTTTGAGAAATTGAGGGGCTTGGTTGGAGAGAATTTGATAGATGTAGATATTCCCCTCTCCCGAAGTCATGGCACATATACAGCTAACTACTCCCTTGATTGTATCGGCACTACAACACTGATTTTTATTATTTTCCCAGCGACCTTCAAACCTCATTTTTTAATCCCTCATCTAAATTCTTTAAATAATGGTACATCTCAACCATAACTGCATCGTAAAGGTCTTTGTCAGTGAGGATTTTTAGAAGAAATTTGTTAGAATCTTCTATTAATTGCTTAATCTCCTTATCCTTTAAATTGTGTTCCCTAATATAATCGACTAAAATTCTGTTATTGTCTATTAATTCTTGATATTGGCTTTCATTCTCACTCATTCTTTTATATCACACTCGTTTATTTTTTCTCAACAAATAAAAAAATTAAATTTAGGGGTTTAATTCCAGCGTTCTGGAAAAATGGCGATTTTGCTAAACTTTTCTTGGATATATTCCTTAATGTCTTTAAGGGAGCTAAAAATCTTGGTTTCACCATAACAATTTTTATATTCATAGGTTTCAATGTCTAAATACCATCTGTTTGTATGAAGTCGCTGACTCTCTCCATGATGGTATCCAATAGATAAATGGATCTGCTTTTCTATTGGTGTGAAGTTCTGAATTTCGTGAAATGGGAAGGTTTCTGGTTCTTTCATGTGAAGGCGAGGGTATTCGGCTTTTTCCCATGCTCGATTCTCAAACACTAAGGTTTCCACACTTTTAGTTTCCATATTTTTATTTCACACTCTTTTATTTTTGTGAATATTGTGAAGTCTTGGGTAATAGCTTTTTTCAATCTGAGCATTAATCTCAAAGACTAAGGCGTTAAGGTTCTCCAGTGCTCTTATTTCTTCATTTAACTGATACGTTCATTCTGAAGTTCATTCTGAAGTTCAAGAAATTTTCGATAGTATTTTCGAATCTAATGTTGATTCTCAATTATTTAGTGAGGTTGCTCAAATATTTTCAGATAATTTAGATGATATTTTATTAGATACTGAAAATGGTGTTAAGATAGTATGGGAAGAAGACCTTCAATGCCATTTACCAGCATTAGATTCTAATGGTAATTCAATATATTTAGATAAATCAAAACTTCCTTCTAAAAGCTCAGGTTTCTTCATTTGGGATAATGAGGTAGATGATATACACCAAGTTAAACATGCAGAAGATATAGATTTTGAATACTTTTTAAAGCAAAATGCTCCATTTATTTTTGTGCACGATGATGAAGGAAATAACGGAATAATGAGAGTTGATCTAGTTAGCTCCCAGTTGCCAGAAGAGCTTTCCTTAGGCTTTAAAGAACCTTACACCGGAAAAGTTATAAAAGGAGTATACATATGTGACCAAGATGGCAATTACCTAATCTCTCGGATCGGATTACTAAATGGAGAATTCTATGTCCGTAGTGAACAATGGTATAAATCTCATTCTGCAATTAGAAGTCAAATTAATCCAAATTATCAGATGGAGATCAACGGAAAGATTGTAAATGTCCCAATGCTTACTTACTACAGAGCATCCACTGAATTGACTGGTAATTTAATAACCGCATTCCTTCAGAAAGTTGAGTCTGTTATCGTACCTCAAGATCCATACACCCCTCTTTTTGATACTCAGATTGATGCTCGGATGTCACATAGAATAAATCTTATTACTGAAGTTAATCAATTTTATTTAGATAGCGCTAAATCGGATGTTTTATACGGTAAAGATTTTGACTTAAATACCGTCTTTAGGTTATATTTTGAACTTCTTGATGCTTCAAAAACTACGGATTCTTATATAAGTCTTTACACTCCCAAATTCCTTGATATTCTTAATGGAATACTCAAACAAGGAGTAGATGAAATGTATTTTGAAAAGGGTAAAGATCTTAATCAGATTAATAAGAATATAAAAGATTTATTCTTACATTCTGAAGGTTATTTTGATTGGGTCGAGCTTAAGAGATTTGTATACAAGACATCTGATGGAAATTTTAATATTGGAATGGAACTTAAAGAATGGCTAGACTTAATTTACCAGAGAATAATAGCTTATAGTGGAGATAATATTGATATTATCAAACAAAAACAATTATTAGAGACTCTAGCGCCTTTAGATGTACTATCTGATCGAGAATATTTTAAAGATGAAGAAGTAATTGTAGGAAAAGTGATTCTAGCTTCAGTTCAACAACTCTTTGGTCATGCGGTTGTTAGGCTTATTCTTATGGGGATGGTTGATTTGAATAATGATGTTAGCTTGCGAGTTATGTCCAGACCAAGAATCATTGAATTATTTAGAATTTTGGGTCATGTAGGACTTGTTTCTCCTAAGAGTAAGTTTGTGCAATTTGAGAATATTGATAGTCCCTCTACTCGTTATTCTAAAGATCATGATTTAGTTTTCTTTGCCGCACTATTCTTAGATTCTCATATAGCCTTTAAAATAGCAAAAGGTGAATACACTAAGAAGGTAGATTCCTATATTTTACCAATAGGACCAATCACGTTGTCTAATAGATTACTATCTGATAATAATCCTACTCATCTCTCTTATTTAATCTCCGCTGAGCTCGCCAATACTTATCGAGAGATTCATGGATATTATACACATGTCGAGAAAGGTGACATTTTTATTAAGAGTCAACAGAATTTAATAAAGAGATTTGAGGAATTAATCATTTCACAAGTACTTTCCGATCCATCTATACCTATAAATAAGAAGGACGCATTGATTAGTAAACTTATCAGTGAAATAAGGAAGTTTTTTGTAACACCCCAATTTTACGTTAAGAGTCAGTTTTACAGTTTTCTTGATTCTGGTAATGCTCATGGTACATATATATTCAGAAACGGTTATTCCCTTCAATATTCAATACATGATTTTGAAGGGTTAGATATAATTAGATGGGCTGGACTGTTCGATGTCTATTATGGTGAGGAAATTAAGCTTTCAAATATAATTCACGTTGAGGAGAATGTTAATAATTTTATAAATCACTTTAAAGACTTTGTAATTAGTATAGGCGGGAAGATTGAGATATTTCCACTTCATTTTCTTGAAGGGTTTGGATACAAAGGAATGCGTGGTGATTTAGAATTTCTTTTTGACTCTTATTCGATCGATTTTACAGATGCAACAAGTGAGAGTTACCGTAAATCCGAGAATCTTTTGAGGCATATGGGATATCTTATGCATGCATATCCAGTTGCTTTTGTAGTAAAAGAAGCCGGAAGTACTTGGGATACAAAGAAAATAATTAATATTTTTAATTTTAGAGGATACCTTAAAAAGTTTGATATTTACTCAGCATCAGGAACTACGGGTCGAATATTTAAAGCAGAGGACTATTCTTATTCGTTAATATTTCCTGACCCAGATGACCCAGGGAATTATATCAGTTTCTATGATGATTATTGGGACTCTGAGAGACCTTCTAGTACGACAAGCTATTATAGTCTATATAATCAAGATTGGAATACTGAAATATGGCTAAACACTATTGGGTTAGAGTCTTTGAGAATAGAATCAATTTTTAACTCTTGGTATATGAATTTAATTAAGACATCCACTAGTGAGTTTGCTAGAGATATAAGGGAGATTCTAAATCTTTAAATTAATATTTTTTTAAATGCTATATATTTGTTTTTTGATGCTGTAATTTCCGAAGTTTTTACCAAGTCCAATGATTTTACCCATTCATTAATTTTTTCATCTAAAAGATCTGAATTAACTTCTAGTTTTATAATATTTTTTAATTTTGTTATTGCCTTAGGTAAAGTCCATAGATTACAATACCTTAAGTTAAGAGTCTCAAGAGACATAAGATTGTCTATAAAATCGGGTAGATGACGAAGGGAAGTTCTGTTTATTAATAATAACTTTAGATTTCTTAAAGTTGTTATCGAATCTGGAGTTGTTTCGAAGTATCCCCCATAGATATATAATCTTTTGAGATTTGGAAACTTATCAAATGAGTCAGGTAGAGTTGTTTCTCCATATGAAAAGATCCTAAGCTCTTCTAATGATTGAAGTTTTACTTTTGGAGGAGGTAGGAGATCGGTATATTCATTTAAATGTATATATAATGTTTTAAGATTATCAAACTTATTTATGAGATTTGGGAATTTATTTGGGCTTGTCTTACTAAAGAATAATTCTAATTCTATTATTTTTTTATTTTTAATAGCAAAATATGTAGTATGCTTTTTTTCTGTTATACTTCGTAAAGTCTCAAAATTTTCGACCCATCCATAAATTTCATGATAATTCTGTTCTAATTCTAATAGAGCCATAGCATCCTCAGCTTTTAGTAATGCTGAGAAGAAGTCTTCCCTACTTAAATTTTGTGTATATTTGTTTTCTATAAGATAGTTTATCACTGACGGAACTCCACTTTCTAATCTTCCAGCGATCTCTTCATTAAATTTTAATTTTGCTAACGGATCTCCTGCTTCCATTAATCCTTTCAATAATGGAAACGCTAAATTTCGATGAAGGAGATTTGTGTCGTATTCACTTTCTGCCCATACTTGTAGATTTGAACAATGTGCCCAGAATTCTGTCTCTGGAGTAATTCTTTCATTAAGTTTATCGAGTTCTAGTTTATTATCTAATACCTCTACTATTTCATCTATAGACGTGAATTCTGTTATAAATTCGTCTAATTGGTTTAGGTGAAGTTTTTTAATTGGTAAATATTTACATTGTCGAAAATAATGTCCATTTAAATAAATGTTCGTGTTTCCATTTTCTAACTTTAATAAAATAAAATCGTTCACTTTAAATTCTTTTAGTTCCATAATGTTTTTATAAAAATTTTAGACTTTTCTTCTATGTTATATGAGATAATTTAAAAATTTAAATATAGAGAGACTTGATTTTCTTAGTTATTTTATTTTTCATCTCATTTTATAATAAAGAAAGAAAAAAATTAGAATTTAATTTCGAATCAATTTATCATAATACCTGAGTTGAATTAAAGTAAATCTAAACTTAAATTTAAAAAAAGATCATTTAAATGGTTTTTAAACATAAAGTTATTATATACATTATTATTCTTAAGAAAAATAAAAAAATTCTAGGATCGATTTAATAAAGGACTACTTAAATTTAATCAAAGATGATGAGTAAAAGTAGTATAAATGTAGCTATTGTGGGAGTTGGGGACGTCGCATCTGCATTGATTCAAGGTGTCGAAAACTACAAGAAAAATCCAGAAAAAATAATAGGGATACTTCCAGAAATCACTCAATATAGTATTAATGATATTAATTTTGTTTTAGGAATTGATGTTAATTCTGATAAAGTGGGTAAAGATTTGAGTAAAGCAATTTTTGCAGAACCAAATTGCAATATGAGACTATTTGAACCCGATTATTTAAATGCTCCTGTCATAAAAGGTCCAATTTTAGATGGTTTAGATAGTAATATTAAAAACATAGTACCCGTAGATAATAATCAAAAACCTACTGATGTTATTAATGAAATAAAAAATAGAAATACAGATGTTACTGTAATCCTACTTCCAACAGGTTCGCATGAAGCTGTAAAATATTATGCTATGAGTGCACTTGAAGCAGGATCATGTGTTGTAAATGGAATGCCTTCACATGTAGTTAAAGATCCAGAAATAGTTAAAAAAGGTGAAGAAAAAAGCCTTTCCTTAATGGGAGACGATGTGAAATCCCAAATTGGAGCCACAATCATTCATAGAGCGTTATCAAATCTCTTTCCAATGCGGGGAGCTATATTAGATAGAACAATTCAACTAGATTGGGGTGGTTCTAGCGATTTTTGCAATTTGTTAACCCCTATGCCAGATGGATCATTAAGATACGAAGAAGGAAAACGCCAATCTAAAACTGAAGCAGTAATTGCTAATCTCCCGAATCGAGATATGATAGACTGCCGAATTTCTGCTGTAGATTATATTCCTTTTCTAAAAAATCAAAAAGAGGCTTATATGAGGCTGGAAGGAAGAGTCTTTGGAGGAGCCCCAGTTAGAATTGATATTACAATGTTTGTAGAAGATGGTAATAATTCCGCAGGAATTATTGCAGACTGCATTAGGATTAGTAAAATTGCGAAGGATAGAAAAATTGGGGGAATTCTTCATTCTGCATGCTCTTTTTTTGCAAAACATCCTCCAGAACAATTAGATGATTACGTTGCTAAAAAGAGACTTTTAGAGTTTTTAGAAAATAAACGAGAGCGATAAGTAGTTTATATGCTATGAATAAACTATCATCTCAAGTTTTAACCTCTAACTGAAATACGTGTTTTATAGATTTGTTGTCGTAATAGTAAAATATTATATATATAATCTGATATTAGACTCACTGCTTCAGGAATACTTCTAAAACTTGGAAAATCATTAATATCTATAATATATGGATTTCCTTCATTTGTTAATATATAATCAATACCAAAAATTGAGAGCCCCATTTTTCTTCCCAATCGTAATATTCGTCTCTTTAATTGTTTGTCAATTGGTACACGAATATGAATCAGTTCTAAGGGAGATAAGTTTTCTTTTTGTCGTAATCGATTATGAGAAGTTATTGAAACTGTCCACCGGCCAATTACATATATTTTGTAGATAATATCGAATTTACCTAAATATTCTTGGAAAAACAACTCATTTTCCTTAAATTTTTTTGTTAATTCTTTAAAATGATGTGAATTTTTAGCTATACCGATAATTCTATCATCTTTTGGTAAGTTTGGGATATTATGTCTATTCAATTTAATCACTATTTTAATACCATTAGAACAAGCTTCAAAAGCTTCATTAAAAGAGTAAAAACAACGAGGGATACATATTTTCTTACTTTTTTGCTCAACACTTCTAAAGGTATCTCTTCTGCTTTCACATGTCTGGACCGCATCTAAACTATTTAAAAGAGGAATATCAGGGGTTATTTCTCTTATCGTTTCATAAATTTCTTGATTATCTTTTTCAGATAATAATTTGACAATAATAAATGAAATAGGGTATTTCTTAATTTGTTTCTTGAAATGTTTAACGCTAAATATATTAGAATCTTTTTTTAAAAGATTGATTATCGAAATATTATAGTTCTTATTAAAGAATTTTTTGATCTCTTCAAAGATTTCGAGATCGCGATTACAAATAGAGCCTATATAGATTCTACTAAACTTATTTGACACGTATAAAACCCTATTAATTTGATAAATTATGAGTTAATTATGGTATATAAATATATTGATTAATTAGTAATTTAGATGTGTTTGTAGAAAAAAGTCTCCGAGTTTTAAAGATCTCATTGTCAGTACTCAATGCTAAAAGGTTTAAAATTTTATTTTAATTGTATTTATATTATATATTTTTTTTATTTAATAATAAATAAAAAAACCTTTTTTTTAAAAGAAGGCTTTTAAGGTAAAATTTTTGAAAAAGATAGGAATAATTATTGATAATTATCACTTAAAGTATAAAGTGGCAGATTTCCTAGAATATTTAAAGACTAAAGCAGAAATAAAAATTTATGTTGAGGAATCTTTTTTATTAAATAGTGAGAATTTAAATTTTGATGAAGATTTATTCTTTACTAAGGCGAAGGGAGATTTAGTTTTAACATTTATAAAACTTCTTGAAGAACAAACTTCTATTCCGGTAATAAACTCCTATAAAGGTACTTGGTTGGCAATCAATAGATTTTTAAACAGTGTTTATTTAAAGAAGGAAGGAATTCCTATTCCTGATTTTTCTCTAAATCCTAAAGGAATTATTCCACCTTTCCGGGATTATATTATAAAAAATATTATAGATCAAAAAAATTATAAATTTAAACCAGTAGTTCATAAAAAAAATGGCCAATTAAGAGTAGCTGATGAGAGAGCTTTAAATGAAGTCGATACGATTGATCCGAAATATAATTATTTATACTATCAGAATTTTATTAAGAGTAAATGGGAATATAAGGTGTACTTAATAGATGATGAAATATTTTTCTTTAAGCAATTACCTATATTAGTAAATCCTAATAAAATGGAATCAAGAACTAAGATTCCAGAGGAATCTGAATTAAGAGAGATGGCATTTAAAGCTGCAGAGGCAATAGATCTAAAAATATGTTCATTAGACTTTTTAAAATCAAAAGAGCAGTTCTTTCTAACTGATATAAATTGTACTCCAAATTTTAATTATATTAAAGATGGCCATAAAATTGTTGCAGATTTTTTATTAAAAAAAGCAAAAAAATGATTTAGAGAAGGAAAATGAAGATTGGCATTCTATCGAAAAGAAAGACTATGATGACGGGAAAGCTAAAAGATTGCTTAGAAAATAAAGGATATACCGTTTCTATCTACACATTAGAGAATTTAATTATAAATGAAACTCTTTTAAACAATGACTTTTGTATATTAAAATCAAAAAGTCTATTTTTTTTATACGCTGGTTTTTTCTTGGAAGCAAACAGTATTCCCGTTATACCGAACCCCCAAATATCATTTTTGCAGAAAAATCGAATACAGTCGCATTTTCTAATGAAAAGAATAGGGTTATTAGCACCAGATATTTATTTAGGTACAACTGACACGTTTAAGAATCAATTAGATTTAAAAGATTTTCCGTTTATTTTAAAGCCAATCATGGGTTCAGGGAGCAAAGGAGTCAGAATTATTAGATCAAAAGAAGATTTAAAATCAGAAAACAACACAATATTATACTTAGAGCGGTATATTAAAGGCATTCACTATAATGTATATTTTATTGATAATGAAATCTGTTCTTTAATTAAACCTCCATTATCAGATGAACATGTTGATATGAAAAAAATTGAAACTCCAGATGATATAAGAGATGTAATTAAAAAATGGAAAGATTATTTTAAAGGAGATCTATTATTCGGACATTTAGATATTGTTCGAGAAGAAGCTAGCAATAATTTATATGTTGTAGATCCAGGAAGTTTTCCTGAGTTCACTAATTGGAAGTGTAAAATTTCGCCCGTTGAAAGTATATGCAATCTAATAATAAATAAGTATGAGAAACTACAGAAAAATCATAATAAAAATTAATTTTTTTACATTATTATACATTTAAAATGAGTACGCAAAAACAACTAGAAAAATCCAAGATTTATGGAGAAAAACAAAAAGTACGTTTATACAAGATAAAACACTTCATTTTTGATTTTGGGGGCGTCTTAATTGAAAAAACCTTTGTTTTGAAGAATTTATTTGATATGATTGAATCAGATTTAAAAATTTCAATTCCCCGTGATGAAAACTCATATAGTAGAAAAATTAGAAGACGTCTAAGTTCTGGAATAATTTCTACTCAAGAATTTTTACAGAAAATTTTTGAAAAATACTATTATCCTTTTCAAAAAAGCGATGGAGCATTATCCCCCAAAGAAGTGGATGTAGAATATTATACTGAGCTTTGGTTTGATTTATATTCCCAAGTAACAAATATTTCCTTAGAAATGGCAGAAATAATAGAACGCTTACATCAAGCAGATTACACTGTAAGTTTAATGTCAAATACCCATGATGTCCATGCAAGATCGAATTATTTAAAAGGATTCTATGATATTTTTGATAATATTTTCTTATCAAATGAAATCGGTTATATTAAACCAGATATGGACAAATATAAATATGTTTTAACAAAATTAGATACAACTCCAAAAAAATGTATCTTTATAGATGATAAAATTCAGAATTTAGTTCCGGCTCGAGATCTAGGATTTATAGTAATTAGATTTGAGTCATTTGAGAAATTCAAAAAGCAGCTACGCGAATTAGGAGTAGGAAATATTAGTAAGAATCTTCGCCATAAAATAAAAAAGAAATATACGCAATATAAAAAGACTAAAAAGGAGTATAAAAAAGCTAAAATGGAATATAAAAAAGCAAAAAAAGATTATTTAAAAAAAAAAGGGAAATCCTTAAAACGGAGAATGGAATACCAACAAAAGCACGCTAAATATCATAAGAAAAAAGCTGAATATAAGAAAGAGAAGGAGAAAAAGAAACAAGAACTTGTAACAAAAATTCAAATCACATAAAAATTTAGATAAACATGTGTTATTCTTTACTTTCTTCTTTATTTTCTTGTTCTTTATTAAATTCCTCAACCTTTTTCATAACAGATTCAGATGGAGTTGCAGGTATCGGTATTTTTTCATAGATTTCAATGAATTTTATATCATCAAGTTCATTTCCCATATAAGTCTGAAGATCCATCGCAAGACCAAATTTAACGTATGTTAAATTCTGAAAGAGGAACATTTTAGGAATAGTTATCTCAAGAGTCTTACTTTTAGGAATATAACTTACTTGAAAATCAGACACATTTTCTTTCGGAATTCCTTTGTTTATCATAAAATATTCTATTTTCTCATTAAAATCTTCGATTTTATCTATGATTTCCAGATTATAATCTATATTTTGTCCTGCTAAAGGATGGTTATAATCAACAATAACTCTTCCTTGTACAATATTCGTTACTATACCCCTTTGTGTTTGTCCTTGAGTTTGTTTAATAAACTCTTTACCAATTTCAGGATTTTTTCCTTCATTTAATCTCCTGAATTTTGCTATACCTATTCTTTCAATTTTTTGGGGATCGCGTTTTCCAAAAGCTTTAGTAGGAGGAATTCTAACGGATTTTTTCTCAAAAAAACTCATCTCTTTAATAGTTTCAGTTAAACCTTCATTTACAAATCCGGGTTTTCCCACGATAACGAATTCTGGAGTGTAGTATCCCTTTTTAGCCTCTTTCTCATCATATATACCTGCTTTTTTCGCATCATCTTCAGATGAAACTCTAAATATCTGACCCTTTTGAGTTCGTGCTGTTATTTTAACAAGGACAAAATCTCCGTCTTCAACTTTCATTCCCTGCAATCTATTTTTCTTCTGTTCCAATTTTATAACTTCTTCCTGGATTTTTTTTTCTTCATCTTCTTTTTTCTCAATTAATGCTGTTTCTCCTACTTTTACTTCTTGTTGTATTAATTCTTTAGCACTTTCAATTATTTTTTCAGCTGTAGACTTCCCGATTCCTTTTAACTCAATTAAATCTTCTAATTTGGAGTTTGCTAATTTTTCAACAGAATCAATTCCCGCTTCTTTTAATATATCAACTTTTTTACCAAGGCCTTTAATATCTTCTAATTTTTGAGACATTTAAACTCATTTATGTTAATTTTTAAAAGTAGAGGTGTTAAGAATTAAATTTTGTAATATTTAATTATTTATAGATTTTTCTAAAATAAAGAATTCGTTATGATAATGGCTCAAATACTATTCCTAATTTTTGAGCATACATTTTTACCTCATGCATTTCTTCAGATGTAGGACTTCTATTTATTTCTTCATAATTAAATGCCTTATATTGAGGTCTATATTGACCCATGATGTTCATTACAGCTTTGGGGAGCTCTTTAGCAACATAATCTAATATTGGTTTAGTACAACATTCGATATGATTTGGCATCACTAAATGTCTAATACAGATTTCTCCACTTCCCTCATCATGGACTCTTTTATGATTTCTAGCAACTACATCAAAATAATTATCAATTCCAGAATATTTTTTACCACATTCATTATTACCATATTTAAAGTCAGGTAGCCAAAAATCCATAAAATCTATTATTAATGATAAAGATTTATCAGTTAAGAAAAAATTTGAGTTCCATAACTGACAGATACTAGATTTTTGAAATTTTAAACTCCCTACAATAGTGTGAATATTAGGGATGGGATCTCCTCCCACATAATTTATATTTATTGCACCTTTATCAACAAGTTTTTCAGCAATAGATGCCAATTGGAGAGTATTAACTTTTTGAGCTACATCTTCAATTTTTTTTTTCCCTTTCCATGCTTGAGAAATATCATAATTTTGACAAAATACACATCCAAAATTACATCCTTGAAAAAAAATAGTACCACTCGGAATTAATAAGGGTTCTTCACCCATATGAAGGAAAGCAGAAGACACATATGAATCTTTTGAGATTAAGCAGAATCCCTTCTCACCACTTATTCGGTTCGCTTTACATTGACGTTCGCAGAACATACACGCGTGTAAATATTTAATTGCTATTGTTTCGGCGAGAGTTATATAGT
The DNA here is from genome assembly GCA_964409945.1 of uncultured archaeon. Classification (GTDB taxonomy): domain Archaea; phylum Asgardarchaeota; class Lokiarchaeia; order Sigyniarchaeales; family SOKP01; genus Loki-b32. Next base: position 60,471 of record CAYPFJ010000011.1, read on the forward strand.
TAATTTCTTGAACAACACGATTTTTCAAATTATTTGAATCCTTATTAAGAAGTTCGTTAAACTCAAGGGATTTCTCTTTCAATAAGCTCTCAAGCTTTTCTACAGGATCGCTTAGGTTAAAATCGCATTTTACACTCTTAGCAACTAAATATCTTGCTAACAGTTTCCCATCAAGTATTCCTCTATATTTTGAAAATCGTTTAAGTATTTCTTCATTTTTCCATACAGATACAGCTTCCGGTCGAAGAACTCTAAAAACCATAATAAAATGATTAAGGTTAACTAATTAAATCTCAAAAGAGAGCCATTCGATAATATTCGATAAAAATTTAAGATTATCTCCCGCATCTAATCCAAAATCGTCTTCTAAAAGCCAATCTGAGGAACCAATAGTAACACATCTCCCGTTATAGAATTCAGAAACTACACATATAGGTACGGGCCCAAGAGCTCCAATTTCATCATCACTATAATATTTAAATTCAGCTTTTTCAGAGGTAACAATTAAATCCTCTACTTCCTCTTCTGTAAGTGTAAAAAAAGTGCAATTAGGTAAGACAAGTTCAGTAATCCCTTCCGTTATAGGATGGTTAAATAATTCTGTTATTAAAACATTCTTTTTTTTAATAAGATAATTTGAGGGTGCTTCTTGAATAACTCCATTCCAAAATCTTCGAACACCAGTCATTTTATATAAAACTCTAATAGACCCGTGTTTCATTGGAATATCTTGATCCCCACCCTCTCCACTAGTCAATAGGAGTCCTCCACCTTCTCCGATATATTTTTTAATTGCTTTTAATTCATCTTGTGTAAATTTATCTTTTTTCCCATCTTTAGTATGTTGGATATTACCAATAAATAAAATATCAAAATCTTCAAGCATATCAAATTCAATTGGTCCTTCAGTTTTATCAATATAGCTAATTTCAAAATCATCTTCCCCTAGTGCAAATTCTGGAAACTCTTCTAATTTTTCTTTATGAGACAAGTCTACGATAATTTCATAAGGCATTTTAATACACCGCTATTTTTTTGTTTTCTATTGATTAGTACCAGTTTTAATTAATAATTCCAAGTTCTATTAAGAGATAATCCTTCTAGCTTAAGAATATATAGTATATTTTTATAAAGTAATGCTATCCTTATTATTAAATATTTTCTTTTAAATTTTTTTAAATGAAAATTATAATAGGTAAAACTTAAATAATAAGAGAAAAAATAATGAAATTACTACTTTTTAAATGTAGTTTCATATAGGTATAAATTCTCGCTCGGCGGGTTCAGAAGCTTTAATGACAGCAATATCTATGCCATTACCAGATGCCATATCTCGAATAATTGAAGCAGTAATCGCTTTTTTTATAATTTCCTTACCCTCTTCAATAGTTAAATTATCTGTATACTTAGCCTCTAACACACCATAAGAAAAATTCTGCCCACTACCGATTGCGCAATATTTTTCAGGTAAGATAGACCCATACGCACTTATATCTAAAATAGTTGGTCCTTCCTCTTCTGTAACTCCACCTAACATTAAACCTACTTCAAAAGGAAACATCTTATTTTGGTATAAAATATTTGATAACATTTTTCCAGCAGATTTTATTAACATAGGTTTGCCATCATGTTCTAATTGATATATAGTGGTTTCAGCTTGTAAAACGTCGACTAAGTATTGACAATCTGCCACGGAGCCAGCAGTTGTGATCCAGATGTGCTCCTGGATTTTATACAACTTTTCAGCAACTTTACTTGCTACAAAATAAGCCATTGTAGCTCTTTTATCTGTACCTAATATAACCGCGTCTTTAACTGTTAATCCTACTGTAGTTGTTCCTGTTTTTAAAGTTTGAGCATTGACTTTTTGAAATTTTGATTTACTACTTATAGAATTTCCTATAAATTCAGAATCAGCTGGCTTTAATAAATCTTCTTTTCTCATAATTTCATTAAAGAACTCTCGTTTTTATAATTTTTTTTAATTTTTTATTAATTTTTTATCATTTTAGCATTAAGTTTTTTATTATCGAATCAATTAATTAGTATACAAAATTTTAAAGACTTAAGATATATGATGTATGATGTAGTAATTTCTGGAGCAGGACCAGCTGGCTCTAAATGTGCTGAAGTTTTAGCAAAAAGTGGATTTAAAGTCGCTTTAATTGAAAGAAATACCGGTTGGCGTAAGCCATGCGGAGGAGCTGTAAGTTCAAGAATTTTCAAGTATTACCCTCAATTACGAAAATTAGATTTGATGCCTATTACCGGAATAACAATTTATTCTGGAGATTATCATAAGTTAGAGTATTCCTGGAAGGATATAACAGAACCTTCATTGACTGTTGATAGATTAGAATTCGATAATTTCATAAGAAATATAGCTATAGATGCTGGGGCTGAACTCTTTGATAAAAATCTTTCTTTTGATTTTCTGTCTAAAAATAATCATAAAATCGGAATAAAAACTAAAACTCCAAATGGAATTAAAGAATACTTAGGTAAGATTATAGTAATTGCTGATGGAATGCGCTCAAAATTAGCACCTTTGTCTGGATTGAGAAACAAGTGGAAAATTGATGAAATAGGTTTATGTAAGTGCGCTATAATGGAAGGAAATAATTTATTAGATAAATCTGCAATTTCATTATTTTTTAGGAGGTATAAAGGATATGGTTGGATTTTTCCATTAGATGAAACTCATTTCAATATTGGATGTGGTACTTGGTTGGAGGCAAATATTAATAACAATTTGAATCAAGCTTATAATGAGTTTATTCATGATCCAAATTTAAAGAAATTCTTTCCAAATAAAAATTATAAAGAGATTTGGAGGGGAGCATATCCAATACCAGCATTAGGAGTTAAGGAAAAGAGTTTATTCAAAGACAATATTATGATCATCGGTGATGCTGCTGGTTTTGTATCACCTATTAGTGGTGAGGGAATACATACTTGTATAGTTTCTGGAAAGGCTGCAGGGGATACCGCAATTAGAGCTTTAGAAAATGATAATATTTCTAATCAAACTCTAAGGAGCTATAAGTCTTATCCAAATGTCAAAAAAATCATTAGAAATTTTAAAATGAAAGTCTCAATAGTAGATTTTTTTTATGAAAACAATGGTGTAAATCTTAACAATATGTTCCACTTAGCTGAAACTGACGATCATATCAGAGATGAGGTAGTTAATATGTTCCTATTTAATCAAGCTCCAACAAGAGACTTTTTATCAAAATTGAAATCAATGAAATAAAAACAATAATTTTAAAATTATTTTAAATAATAATTTTTAAATGGCTGAATTAATTGGATATATATTCACTCTTGATGCGATAATTACATGGGCATTAGCTTCACTCGTCTATAAAAAAGGTTTGGAAAAAACACAACCAAAAGCTAATTTACTTTTTAGATTATTTTGTACTACCCTTGGAACCTTTATATTCTCTTTAATATTTGGCAATTATCTTATTCTAAGAACTCTAAGTAATTCAGAATTAATATCATATTTAATTGCATGTTTGATTTCAGGAATTAGTGTGACAATTGGAGATTTAATGTATTACATGTCATTAAAAAAAATAGATGCTTCACGTACTTATCCCCTCGTGCAAATCTCACTAGTATTTGTAATATTCTTCTCCTTTTCCCTTTTTGGTGAAGAAATCACATTTTCAATTATACTTGGTGGCGCCTTAATACTCTCAAGTGTTTTTATTCTAAGTACAAAAGATAAGTCTGAAAAAACTGTTATAAAGAAGAGTATAAGAGAAAGAATTTCGGAAGATTTAATTATAGGTGTTTTGTTAGCAATTGGTACAGCATTTTTCTGGGCGCTTGCTTACGTTTCATTTAACCAAGCTAGAATTTTAAGTGGAGATGTTTTTATTTCTAATTTTTTTAGAGTAGGTTTTGGCATGATCGCGATAGCGATATTAGGTCTATTTCAACGCGAGTACTATGCTGGATTTAAAAATGAAAATAGGAATAATTTAAAATATTTTATTTATATCGGAATAGCTGGGATATTATCTTTAGGTTTGGCAGATGCTATATATATTAAAGCAGCAGAGATTAATGGATTGATATTAACATCCACATTTACGGCAAATACACCTATGGTTCAACAAATTTTTTCAATTTTAATTTTGAAAGAAAAGTTTCGCAAAAGGTTTATAGTTGCTGTGATTTTAATTATTATCGGTAATTATATGATTATATTCTTCTAATAAGAGAAGTTAATTTTATGTTTAAAATAAGTAAATCTGTTTTAATATTTTGAATTTTCAGAAGAATTAATGGAGATAATTAAAAATAAGAATAACTATTTTATAATATATAAGAAATATTCATGAGAGTGATACTTGAATTATAGACTTGGATTTGATAGATAAAAATAAGATTCGTGCTGACAACTACATTACTATTTTATTAGTTGTTTGTTTTCTTCTTTTTGCCATATTTTTCCCTTTAGATGCACTTTTATCTATTATAGTCTATCCATTTGCATCTTTAACATGTCTGGGTATTTTAAATATTGTCAGCGTTCTTGAAAAAAGGAATTATAAAAACCACGGAAAACTTAATAAGATTTTATCAGGAATTATTTATATTAATTTTTCAGTATTAATCTTATGGTTTATTTTAACACAACCTAATATTGCATCTCAGAGAATAGTTGCATTAATTGCATTTCCGATGTTGATTGTAGCATTTGCAGGTATCATAAAAGGAAGTATAATTGATATCTACTCATTAAAATATCGAAGAGTGAATATATATATTGGTATAATTACATTTATAATTTGCATGCTAGTTTTGTTAAATGTAATGAATAATTTCTTATTTAATATTATTGTACTTTCTCTCACACTTTTAATTAATATTTTAAGCCGAGCAGCTTTATACTTGAGTGAATTTGGATTATCTATTGTGCATATTAAGAATTTAAGACTTTTCCTATATATTATTTCCGATTATTTGATAAATATAGATAGAAATGGGAATCTAATATTAAGTAAGATTGAATAAGAAAAAGTTTTAAAAAGAATTTGTTTTGTATGAAGATTTTTAAATTACAATTTCTTATTTAAAAATTGATACATTTTTCAGTAGTGAAATCAATTAAACTTTTTAATTCAAATTAGGATAATCAAGAATGGCTAACTATGAAATCGTAAATAAGGATAAAGTTCGTGCTGATAGTTACATATTAGGTATTCTCGTTGTATTTTATTTGGTTTTTCTTTTAGTTTTTAAGATCGAAGCTATATTCAATTTTATCGCTTATCCTCTTGTAGCACTTTTGATTCAGGGGATTTTGAAGATTATTAGTGGTTTAAATAAGAGAAATAGGGAAAGAGGAAATAATTTTACTCAAATTTTACTAGGGATAATTTATATAATTTTCTCATCATGGTTTTTAAGATATTTGATTTCATTCCCTAATATTACTCTTCAAACTCTCATCAATTTAATTGCTTTTCCGATGATCATTGTTGGGATTGCTGGTATTATTAAAAGTATAATCATTAAGATTTATTCATTGAAATATCGAATTATAAATATAATAATAGGGGGTATTACTATAGCAATATGTATGATGGCTTTTGCTTCTCCACTCATTTTTCCTGAAAGTTTCTTTCTATTTCACATTATTGTTTTTTTAATTATATTAATACTTAATATTTTAGGAAGAGCTGCACTTTATTTAAGTGAATTTGGATTATCGTTAGTATCTTTTAGAAATTTTAAAATCTTTTTCTATATAATATCTGATTATTTACTTCAAGTTGATAGTAATGGAAATCTTATTTTAGACAAAATAAAGTAGGAGATTTGAAAATTTATAAAATAAATGATTAGAAGAATCTCATGGATACTGAGTTTAAGTCAATTAATTACTTTAAATAAAATAACTTAATGAGTATGATATAATTCTATTTATATATTGAAAAAATATAAATAAGAAATAATAAAAATGATTCTAAACCATACTATTTAATTCAATGTATCATACTAAAAAATTTACATAATCTGAAAAATGTGTTAATTATGAACGATGTTCATTTTAATAAAGAAAAAGGTTCACAATTGAAATTATTTACTCCTGGACCTGTATATGTTCCAAAGAGAGTTTTAAAAGAATTGGCAAAACCTAATGATACTCATAGATCAAAACCCTACTCAGAAATGCATCAAATGACAACAGAAGGCCTTCAAAAGGTATTGTATACTAAAAATGAATGTTTGATTTTTACATCAAGTGCTACAGGGATAATGGAAGCGTGTGTTAGAAATTTAGTTAAAGATGATGAGAAAGCATTATTTTTTTCAATTGGAGCTTTTGGAGATCGATGGTATGAGATAGGAGTATCAAATGGAAAAATATCTGTTAAAGAAGAAGTTGAATGGGGGAAAGTGATAACTCCCGAGGTCGCTCAAGAAGCTTTAAGTAAAGATAAATATCCAGTCGTTTTTATTCAGGCAAATGAAACATCCACTGGTGTTTATAATCCCATTGATAAATTAGCACCAATAATCAAAGATTCAGGCGCGTTATTATGTGTAGATGCAACTTCTTCAATGGCAGGTATTAAAGTGGAAGTTGATAAATTGAATATTGATGTTTGCTTAGCTTCTGTTCAAAAATGTTTTGCTTTACCGCCTGGACTTGCTGTTTGTTCTGTATCGGATGCAGCATTCGATAAAGCAGAAAAAGTAATAAATAGGGGTTTTTATTTCGATCTTATTAGCTTAAAAAAGAGTAATGCAAAGCATCAAACTCCAGCTACACCCCCTATACCACAAATAAGAGGCTTAACAGCTCAATTAGATTTTATATTGAATGAAGAAGGTTTGGAGAAGAGATTTGAAAGACATGAACAATTAGGAAAACAAACGCGTAAGTGGGCAAACGATATCAATCTCGAGATGTTTCCTGAAAAAGGATATGAATCAAATACAGTTTCTACAATAAGAAATTCATTAAATCTTGATATTCCAAAAATGGTCTCTATGCTTCTAGGCGAAGGTTATCGAATTGTTAATGGATATGGAAATTTAGTAAATAAAACATTTCGTATTGGGCATATGGGAGAGATTCAACTTAAAGATCTTGAAGAAATGTTGAAAATTCTTACAGAAATTATAAACAAGTTAAAATAAACATAATTTAATTTATTATATTATTGATTTTTTTTTATCTTTCTTTTTTTATACAGAGTTCAGTATAATTAAACCAAAACTCTTTAAAGATTTGTAAACTAAAAGAAATATTCAATCTAATTAAATTCAATCCGTGTGATGTAAATGAAAATATTAATTAGCGATAAACTTGAAGATGATGGGATTAAGATATTTGAAGCAAATGGATTTGAAGTCGTAAAGAAATTTACAATTACTAAGGAAGAACTTAAGCATGAAATTGGAGATTATGATGGAATAGTAATTCGTTCAAGAACAAAATTAACTGCTGATGTATTAGAAAATGCAAAGAACTTAAAAGCGATTGGTAGAGCAGGAGTTGGTTTAGATAATGTTGATATAAATAAAGCAACTGAGATGAACATAAAGGTTTTAAATACTCCTGAAGCTCCCGCTGTTTCTGTGGCAGAATTTGCATTAGGTTTAATGCTAACATTAGCAAGAAAAATTTCCTATGCTGATCGTACAACCCACGAAGCACAATGGAAGAAAAATGAATGTTTAGGATATACCTTAAATGGTAAAAAACTCGGCTTAGTAGGGTTTGGAAATATAGCAAAACATTTAGCAAAAATTGCAATTGTTATGGGAATGGAAGTTGGTGTTTATTCTAGATTTAGTAAAGGTCAAGTAGCCATTGATGAGGCTAAAGAAATTGGATGTTCAATTTATCCTTCAGTTGAAGATCTATTAAAAGAAGCACAAATTGTTTCATTACACCTTCCTTCTTCACCTCAAACTGAAAATATAATCAATGAAGAGCGGATTAAATTAATGAGGAAAGATGCTATAATCATTAATACAGCAAGAGGTAATTTAATTGACAATAAAGCTTTATTGACCGCATTAAAGAATAAAAATATCGCGGGTGCTGCTCTTGATGTGTTTCGTGAAGAACCATTAAAGGATCAAGAATTAATTAAATATGATGAGAATCTCGTGCTAACACCACACATAGCATCCCAAAGTATTGAAAATCAAACTGCTGCAGCTATTATGGTTGCTGAAAAAATATCAAATTTCCTAAAAAGTAAATAACTAATTATTTTTTTTTAATTTTCTACCAAATCATGTAAAATTAATCCCGAAAGAACTTTTGGATCAAACCAAGTGGATTTTGGCGGCATTACTCCTCCTTTATCTCCGATTATTTCCAAATCTCTGATATCCACTGGATATAAATTAACAAACAAATCATTTCCTTCATCTACAACATATTTTTCCATTTCTTTAGGATCTTGTATACCTCCTACAAAAAATATATTATCATCAGAACGAGGATCTTTAATACCCAAAATAGGTTCGAGAATTTTATCTTGAAGAATGGCAACATCTAAGCTATCTCGTTTAGTTTTAAAATTTTTATTTTTAACTACCATTTTATACCACTGTCCCTTCAGGCAAATTGCTAATTCATTTTTTTTCTCAGGATTGAATGCTTGCTTCATAGAAATGATTTCAAAATTACTTTCTAATCTTTTTAAAAGATCCCTCTCGCTTATTGGTATTTTTTTAATAACACGATTATATGGTAAAATCCGGATTTGATCGTCCGATGCTACATAGGAAAGTAGATTTTGCCAAGGAGCTTTTATTTTTTTATCTGCACCAGATTGCTTAAATTTTATTTTACGGTATTCTGCTGCACTAGCAGCTCTGTGATGCCCATCTGCAATGTATATCTTTTCATTTCTAAATAAGTCTTGTAATTTTTGAATTATTTTATGATCAGTTTCTTGCCATAGGAGATGACGATATCCATTCTTTTCGAAGTCAAATATTAGTTCTTTCTTCTTAATTTTTTCAATTAATGCCTTAATCTTTTTATTAGCTTTAAAAACAGTCCAAACTAAACCTGCAGCCACATTTGATGACACAATATGATTTGTACGGTCTTTAAGTGGCTTTTCTCGAGTATTTTCGTGCTTAACTATGTTTCCATCTTCATAATCCTGAAGAGCAACCCCTAATATTAAACCTTGATGACAAAAATTTGCGGATTCTTGGCGATATACAAATATACTTGGTGTATCTTCTTTCTTAATAATTTTTTTCTCTTTAAAATTATTATATGCTTTAGCAGCATTACAGTAAATTTCATCACCATCTCCATCTGGTAATATAAGGTGTACTAATGAATTAGGTTTTTTCTTTAATTCTTGTTCTTCTTCTTTACTAATAATATCATATGGATTAGTACAGAATTCTTCTGGATTAATAGGAATATAGGGCTTTAAGGGTGTTATCCGTACCATAATATTAATTAAAAGCTTCAAGGATATATATTAATTTCCAAATTTCTATACTTTAAAAATAGCCTTCAATAAATAAATAAAGCTTTTTATTTCGAAAATTATTTAATACTAATCTCTCTTAATTATGATAAGTTTTGTTTAAAAAAATTAATAAATATTTTATCCATATAAATATCATAAAAATACCTATTTTAAATTAAATTTTAGAGAGAATAGACAATGTCTGAAGATTTAAGAAAACAGTTGGATAGTATTGAATCTAATGAAAAAGAGATCGCTGCTATTAAAGCAAAAACTGATAAATTAGCTGAATTAGTAGAAAGACAAAAACGTATTATAAGTGAACAAGAGGGAACAATTGAAGAACAAAAAGCTAAAATTTCGAAAATGACGGATATCCCAGAAGATATACTTGAACTTAAAGAATTAATTGGTGGACAACGACAGCTTATTAATGAAAAAGACCTTGAATTAGAATACGCGAAAGCCGAAGTTGCCCAATCTCTAAAAGAATTAGAATTAATAAAAAAGCAAATTACTCCAACTCAAAAAAAATTAGAAGAAGCTTATGAAACTATGGGCAATTTAAGAACCGAATTGGCTGAAAAAAACTCGGAATTAATTTTAAAAAAGGGAGCAATGAAAAATCAAGAAACAAAAATAAAAGAATTAGAAGCATTTACCGATAAATTCAAAGAAGAACAAGTTAAAATGATGGAAGAAATGGAACAAAAATATAGAAAAGAGATACAAGAATTAAAATCTAAAATTAATAAACTTGATTCCTTTTTAATGGACAGCAAGTTAACATCCACAGAAAAGATTTCTGAAGTAAAAGATTTTGCTTCCCGTTTTGAAAGTATGAGATCAAAATATGATGAACTAATTGCCAAAGTAGGAGAATTAGGCGATAAAAATAGAGATGCAAATGAAGAAATAGAGAAGCTAACTAAAAGCCTTAATGAATTAAAGGCTCTCCAAAAAGATAATATAGATAACATCAATTATTATGAAAAGTTAAAACCCTTAATGGAAAAGGAACCTCTTTTTAAAACTTTCTTAATAGTTGAAGAAGTTGGAGGAATTACTTTAGAAGATCTTAAAAATGCCCTTGGTATTCCTATTGTTACTGTAAAAAAGAATATTCAAACACTTGAAGGAATAGGTCTCATCGAAACGGATGATAGAGAGAAAATTATAGTAAAGAGACAAGATTTAGTTTAATATCCGTCCAATTTCAAATTTAAATAATAAAATTACTGCTTTTTGAAACACCTATTAAAAAGTGGAGTAATAATATAGTAAAGATTTAAAATAAAACGCTTTAAATCTTTGCTAACTGATCATATAGCCTTGGTAGTACTTCTTTATACTTATCATCTGGAATTTTTTCAAGTATTTCGGCTGAAATTGTTTTTAATATCTCACGATATTTACCAGGTTTCTCATCTCGCCGAAGTAGAAGTGCCACAACATAATTTTCAACGGAAATAAAATCTTGTCCAACTCCAGAGAAGAACGATACTACTTTATTATTTTTTAAAGCAATAGATGCGAAACCTGGCTTTAAACTCTGATATCTGTGACTGGAATACACTTGTGTGAGCAGATTATTCGTTATTTTCAAGGTTTCGGGATAGAAACCTTCATTAATAGGACCAATCTCATTATCCCAGCGAATTACTAGAATACCTACAGGCATGATTTTATACCTTTTAATTTAAGTTATATAAGATAATTACGTAGTTTTATTTGTAGACTTGAATCATTACTATTTATGTTATTATTTTAATATCTTACTTTTATTTATTTCTTTTTATTTTTATGCATATCTTATCTAACCATTAACACAAATCAAATCCCTAATATAAATTAAGCTAAGAAAAAATTTAAATTAAAATTATAACTTTGATTTATTGTCACCCTTAAAAGCTTAGAATTACTGCTTTTAAAATAAAATTTCTTATTTTTGCAATGGAGAGGTTACCGAGCATGGTCAAACGCCATTTTACACCAAAATGGGTCAAGACTATAGGTGCTGGACTTAAGATCCAGTGGCAAATATTCAGCGTATAACTGGATAGCCAAAAGGCCTTCGGGAGTTCAAATGTTGGTTAACCGCATCGATAGCAGCAGGAAGTCTCCCCCTCTCCACACCTTTTTCTTTATTCTGGAGTAAAATTTAAATTCAAATGTATATTTCGAGGTTTCAAATCATGTTAGGGTTGTCTGAAGGTGAAGAACTTCCCACCTCAATCTTTTGATTTCATCGAATTTCTGTTGTTTTATTTAGGTTTACACTTGGTTTTAATAATCTTAAATATAGCATTCTTTATATCTCAAATTTAAGACTCAATTTTAGTTGCTTATTTTAAATTTGAATTTAATGTTTAATTAAGCTAATTAATAATCTTTAAAGCCTTACAAAAGGCTATTAGATTTTAATAAATTCAAAAAAAAAAAATTTAAAATTAGAGAATTAATTTAAAATTAACCTTTTATTTCCTTTTTCAATTTCATTACTAAAGGAATTATTTTTGTAGCATCCATAGCAGGGGTTGTTTTCATAACCTTAATATAACCAGGTTTAGCAAGTCTCCACATCATTGAGCCTTTTGCCATCTGTTCCTCATTCTCAGCTTCCTCTATAGTAATTCCCCAATAATCTGATGTGCTAACGTAAAAACCTATTTGTTTAACTCCTGCAACTGGATAAAGTTTCTTACTCATGAGTGTTTGCGCAATTTCAGCCAATTCTGAGGGATCAAAATCAGGATTTAATTCCCAATACGATAAGAAAAGCATTTTTTAGCCACTTTATTATTTATAATTTTGGAATCGCATCTGTAAGGACTTAAAGTCTATACAGTATTATTCATTAATTCTTCTTATATATTTAATATTTTCCAACTTCATGAAAGTTATTGAGCAAAATTATAAATAAAAAG